>NZ_LR134116.1:2718446-3398058 GCF_900635455.1 Yersinia intermedia
CCGAAGGTGCATGCCCGCCACTGGTCAGGAAGGCCAGTCGCTCAGTCAGCAGTTTGAATAATCGGGTCAAAGCCGCCTTATCGGTGGCCAGTACATCAAACGCTACCAGCATCATAGCCGCTTGCTGTGGGGTTAATACCCCTGACTGATGCTGACCATAAAAGGGCTGCTTCTGCCAGCGTTCATCTTGCGCAAGCGCGGCTTCAGGTGCCGGGCAATCAGCGGCACGGGCTATTTTTGCCCCACCAAGCGCCAAAGTGCCACTCATCATGCCCATACCCAGCAATAAACGCCGGCGGGACAGCAAGGCCGCCCCGTTATCATGTGGATACGGCCCGTGTTGCGGGCCGGTTTTCTTACTCATCTGAACGCCTCAATCCAAACCTAATACGCCACGAAGCTGAGCAAGGTCTTCCGCCAGTGCCGTAATCGGGCCCTTCATGGCATTGCGATCAGCATCAGTTAATTTCTCGTAAGACTCATAGCCCGCTTTCGTACGATATTTTGCCAATACGCTATCGACGGTTTTGAAATTAGCATCAATTTTTTGCAGCAGCGGTTGATCGGCTTTTTCCAGCAATGGCCGCAGCAGATTAACAATTTTCTGTGCACCATCAACGTTAGCCTGGAAATCCCACAAGTCAGTACGGCTGTAACGGTCTTCTTCGCCACTGATTTTGCTGGCCGCAACCTCTTCGATTAAGCCCGCAGCACCGCCGACCACTTTATTTGGCGCAAATGTCAGGCCACTGATGCGCTGTTGTAATTCAAGGGTGTCCTTATACAGTTGGTCGGCAAATTTATCCGCACCTTTGGTGGTGTTGTCACCAAACAGGATCTTCTCTAAACGGTGGAAACCGGTAAATTTAGGATCAGCAGCTTTCTGCTCAAAATCGTCTTCACGAGCATCGATACTGCCATCCAAATCTGAGAACAATTCAGCAATAGGTTCGATGCGCTCATAATGCTGGCGGGTTGGCGCATACAACTTACGGGCCAGAGCCAGATCGCCTTTCTTGATTGCATCAGTAAAAGCTTTAGTTTGCGTCACTAATTGGGCAACTTCTTGTGTCACATAGACTTTGTATTCTGCAATCGGCCCAACCAATGCCATCGCATCTGGTTTTACCGCAGTCTGATCCCCTGCCGCAGTCACAGTCAATTTGCCTTTCGGATTGCTGAGTAAACCGCAGGTCATATCGTATTCACCCGGCTCCAGATTAGCCGTCATCTTCTGAGTAAAGCCCGGTGCAATATTTTCACGCTCCTCAACCACCATAACGCCTTTGAGGATCTCCCACTCCAGCCCTTTCTGGCTGGCATTATGAACAATAAATTGAGTTTTACCGGCAGGAACAGACAGCACCATTGGCTCACACTGCTTGTCGTTAACGGTAATTTTAATTTGTGGAATATCAGCCGCATGTACGTTGCTAGCAACAACAGGTAGTGCCAATAGTGCAGCGTGCAAGGCGGTGCGACGGAAGAACCGGTTAGACATGTGAAAATCCCTGAATTATTGGTTAGTTTTCCGCGCAACAGAGGCAGTTGTGGCTGCAGTGGTGCGTGGTGGAAGGAAAAATAGGATCAGCGCCGGAAGCAGGTAGATAAAATAGGCTGCGACTTCACTGACTGTCGGAGCCTCCTGATAGCCAAACATGCCTTCAAGGAAGGTGCCAAGTAATGAGTGAGTGGAGAGCACATTAGTCAAATCGAATGCGATATCCTGAAAATGATTCCACAGACCGGCTTCATGGAAAGCTCTAATGGCTCCGGCGGCCAAGCCCGCGGCGACAAACAGAATGAATAGGCTGGTCCATTTGAAGAATTTAGCCAGATGCAACTTAACGCCACCCCAGTAGATCGCCATGCCCACCAAAATAGCGCAGGCCAGGCCAAGTATTGCGCCAATAGGTGCACCAATCCCAACATCTTGCTGGAAAGCCGCCAGTAAGAAGAACACGGATTCAAGCCCTTCTCGGGCGACAGCAAAAAAGACCATCGCCACTAATGCCCAGCCCTGACTACGGCCTGAATTAAGTGCATGATCAATTGCCCCTTCCAAATGGACTTTGACTGATTTGGATACCTTGCGCATCCAGAACACCATATAAGTTAAAATGCAAACTGCGACCACCGCGATAATGCCTTCAAACAGCTCTTGCTGTTTCTGCGGAAACTCACCGGTGGTTTCATTAATAAAGATGCCGATAGCCAGGCACAGCGCTGCCGCTGTTATCACGCCAATCCACACCGCCCCCATCCAGTGACCGCGTTGAGTACGTTTAAGATAACTGGCGATCAAACTAACAATCAGCGCGGCTTCCAGCCCTTCACGAAACATAATAAGAAATGGGACAAACATACTAAGCACCCCTGCGCTGGATATGGGTATAAAGGTGTAATTATAAGTAGCGTCAATTTACGTAAAGAAAAGTAAAACTAAGAACGATAGTGATTATCATTCTGGAAAAAAGAAATTCAAGTAGCTGAATAAGAATATTGTTAAGCAAACTGTGGCAAGTTGTTTCCGTCAAGTTAAATAACGAGTAAATTCATTAGGATATGAATTTTTACATCACACCGTTCTCTTCGCCGGTTTAGCGGTATCAGGTGAAATTTCCAGCAAAAAAAAGCCTCCTGTGTAACAGGAGGCGATATTAAGCAAACGTAAAAACGATTAATAACAACCCGTGCAGGCTATTAAACGGTTTTAAACTCCGCTTCGGCATTATGGAAACGTTCTGTAATGGTGTTAGTTGGCTCACGCCCCAGCAAGCTCACCACCACAATGGCGATACTCGCAAATAAGAAACCAGGGATAATTTCATACAAGCCTAACCAGGCATATTGCTTCCAGACGATAACTGTAATCGCGCCGATCAACATCCCCACCAGCGCACCATTACGAGTCATTCGCGGCCATATCACCGAGATAAGAACGACTGGACCAAATGCAGCACCAAAACCTGCCCATGCATAGCTAACCAAACCAAGAACCCGGTTATCAGGGTTCGCTGCCAGTGCGATAGCTATCAATGCCACCAATAACACCATGGCACGACCTACCCATACTAACTCTTTCTGGCTGGCCTTTTTACGCAAGAATGCTTTGTACAGATCTTCGGTCAACGCACTAGAACACACCAGCAACTGGCAGCTTAAGGTACTCATCACTGCCGCAAGAATGGCGGACAGTAAAATACCAGCAATCCATGGGTTGAACAGTAATTTAGCCAGTTCGATGAAGACACGCTCACCATTCTGGCTCACGTTCCCTGCTTGCTCAGGATGGTTTTCAAAGTAAGCAATACCAAAGAAGCCGACTGCAATGGTCCCCGCCAGACAGAGGATCATCCAGGTCATGCTGATACGGCGGGCGCTACGAATGGTACGGTGAGAGTCTGCGGCCATAAAACGCGCCAGAATATGTGGCTGACCAAAATAACCCAATCCCCAACCAAGCAGAGAGAGGATAGCAACCAGATTCAGCCCTTTAAACATATCGATATTCGCGGGATTTTTCGCGGCAATGATCATCACGGAAGTGTCGATACCGCCCACGGCCAGAATAACGATAATCGGGGTCAGGATCAGAGCAAAAATCATCAGCGTCGCTTGCACAGTATCCGTCCAGCTTACCGCGAGGAAGCCGCCAATAAAGGTATAAGCGATGGTTGCGGCAGCACCTGCCCACAATGCAGTGCCGTAGCTCATATCAAACGTGCTTTCGAATAAACGCGCACCGGCAACGATCCCTGAAGCACAATAAATAGTAAAGAAGACTAAAATAACTACGGCTGATATCACTCGCAGTAATTTACTCTTATCTTCAAAACGGCTAGTGAAATAATCCGGTAATGTCAGAGCATTATCATTGGCTTCGGTATGGACCCGCAAACGACCTGCAACCAACTTCCAGTTAAGATAAGCACCAATCGTTAAACCAATGGCTATCCAACTCTCGGAAATACCTGATAGGAAAATGGCCCCTGGTAGCCCCATTAATAACCAACCACTCATATCAGAAGCACCAGCAGATAATGCAGTCACAACACTGCCTAAACTCCGCCCGCCCAGAATATAATCATCAAAGTTATTGGTGGCCCGGTAGGCCATGAGGCCAATAAATATCATCCCAAAAATGTAAACTAAAAAAGTCACCAGCATTGGTGTATTCATGGTCATGCAACGTCTCCATAGTGCGTATTATCGTTTTAATATATCCCGCTATTTTGAGTTCTTTCCGCTCAGTGCGGTGTCATGTATTCACTCTGGATCGTCGGAACGTGACACTGAGTGGCACCAGAGATGAATGTAGAACCTCAGATAAACTACCAGCGCAACTATTCGCTGGTGAGCGGCTATCTCGCGGTTGCTATCCTAGTGGAGGAGTTTCCTCACCCACAACAAATTAAACAAATTTTTTACAAAAAATTCACGCCACATCACATTAAGCTATGCTGGAAGTTACACCTTCCATTGAAAAATGAGTTACACCTAAGGTTAATGCCTCATCTTCCCTACTATTGTTAGCATTAGCCTCTATCAAACATAATATCCGAATAATCCGTCACTCCCCTTAATTGTTAAAAACAAGACGCAATTCACACTTCATTCACGCCCTGATTTAACACAGTTGCACAAAGTTGCAACATGCCTGATATTGTCAGGAATCAAATCATAATCACCCTTATTAAAAGGAGCCGGACAGCATGGGTAGCACCACAATGGGCGTGAAACTCGATGAAGCAACACGCGACCGTATCAAGGGCGCAGCACAGCGTATCGACCGCACACCACACTGGCTGATTAAGCAGGCCATTTTTAACTATTTGGAAAGACTGGAAAATGGCAGTGTGCTACCCGAGCTGCCAACAACGCATGTGACCCCTATCGCAGAAGCGGACGATATTATGCCGCAAGTCACTGAAAGCGCCCACCAACCATTTTTAGATTTTGCGGAGCAAGTGTTGCCGCAGTCCGTTATTCGAGCGGCCATCACTGCGGCCTATCGCCGCCCAGAAACTGAAGCCATTCCGATGTTATTGGAACAGGCTCGTTTACCGGCAGATTTAGCACAAGAAACACACAAACTGGCCTATTCCATTGCCGAGAAGTTACGTAATCAGAAAAGTGCCAATGGCCGCGCGGGTATCGTGCAAGGTTTACTGCAAGAGTTCTCTCTCTCTTCACAGGAAGGCGTGGCATTGATGTGCCTCGCAGAAGCGCTGCTGCGTATTCCTGACAAACCCACTCGTGATGCACTGATCCGCGATAAAATTAGCAACGGTAACTGGCACTCTCATCTGGGGCGCAGCCCATCGATGTTTGTTAATGCGGCGACCTGGGGGCTGCTCTTTACCGGCCATCTGGTTTCTACTCATAATGAGGCGAAGCTCTCCGGTTCATTAAATCGTATTATTGGTAAAGGTGGTGAGCCATTAATCCGCAAAGGTGTGGATATGGCTATGCGCCTGATGGGCGAGCAATTTGTGACCGGTGAAACCATTGCCGAAGCATTGGCGAACGCGAACAAACTGGAAGATAAAGGGTTCCGTTACTCTTACGATATGCTGGGTGAAGCGGCACTGACAGAGGTTGATGCTCAGGCTTATCTGCTCTCTTATCAGCAAGCAATCCATGCTATTGGCAAAGCCTCAAATGGCCGAGGTATCTATGAAGGGCCGGGCATCTCAATTAAGCTATCTGCCCTGCACCCTCGCTATAGCCGTGCCCAATATGAACGGGTAATGGATGAGTTGTATCCACGGCTATTATCGCTGACCTTACAAGCGCGGCAGTATGACATCGGTATTAACATTGATGCAGAAGAAGCCGATCGTCTGGAAATCTCCCTCGATCTGCTGGAAAAACTCTGTTTCGAACCCAAATTGGCGGGTTGGAACGGTATCGGCTTTGTCATTCAGGCATACCAAAAACGTTGCCCCGCCACTATTGATGCTGTGATAGATATGGCCCAGCGCAGCCGCCGCCGGCTGATGATTCGCTTAGTCAAAGGCGCATACTGGGACAGCGAAATTAAACGCGCTCAAGTTGATGGATTGGAAGGTTATCCGGTTTATACCCGTAAGGTATATACCGATGTTTCTTATCTGGCTTGCGCACGCAAATTACTGGCCGTACCCAATCTGATTTACCCACAATTTGCCACTCATAACGCACATACCTTATCTGCCATCTACCATCTTGCCGGGCAAAATTATTACCCCGGCCAGTATGAGTTCCAATGCCTGCATGGCATGGGGGAACCGCTGTATGAACAGGTTGTCGGAAAAGTTGCCGATGGCAAGCTTAATCGCCCATGCCGCATCTATGCTCCGGTAGGTACCCACGAAACCTTACTGGCGTATCTGGTACGCCGCCTGCTGGAGAATGGGGCCAACACGTCGTTTGTAAACCGCATTGCCGATGCCACGTTGCCACTGGATGAGCTGGTCGCAGATCCCGTTAGTGCGGTTGAAGCCATCGCCGCAAGTGAAGGACAACTCGGTTTACCTCATCCACGGATCCCGTTACCACGCGAGTTATACGGTCAGGCTCGCGCTAATTCCAGCGGGTTAGATTTAGCGAACGAACATCGTCTGGCGTCACTCTCCAGCGCCCTACTCACCAGTGCCAGCCAGATATGGCGTGCAGAACCCATCATTGGTGCAGAGCGTGATAGCGGTATAGTGGTTGATAACCTAACCGAACAAACGGTTATCAACCCGGCAGAACCTACTGATATCGTCGGCTACGTTCGTGAAACAACGGAGGTTGAAGTCAATCGTGCACTGGATGTAGCTGGCAGCGCCGGGGCTATCTGGTTTGCAACGCCACCAGCCGAACGTGCGGCTATTTTAGTTCGCGCCGCTGAACTGATGGAAAGTCAGATGCAAACATTGATGGGGATACTGGTACGAGAGGCGGGTAAAACCTTCAGTAATGCCATTGCGGAAGTACGTGAAGCTGTTGATTTCCTGCACTATTATGCTGGGATAGTACGAAACGATTTCTCCAATGATAGCCACCGCCCTCTTGGCCCTGTGGTTTGTATCAGCCCGTGGAACTTCCCGTTGGCAATATTTACCGGCCAGATTGCCGCAGCATTAGCTGCCGGTAACAGTGTATTGGCAAAACCGGCAGAACAAACGCCACTGATAGCCGCTCAGGCTGTACGTATCCTGCTAGAGGCCGGCATTCCTCAAGGCGTGCTGCAACTATTACCTGGGCGAGGCGACAGTGTCGGGGCGACGCTGGTCAATGATAACCGTGTGCGCGGCGTGATGTTTACCGGTTCAACCGAAGTCGCCGCCATTTTGCAGCGCAGTATTGCTGGCCGTCTTGACCCCCAAGGCCGCCCAACACCATTGATTGCCGAAACCGGCGGTCTCAATGCCATGATTGTTGATTCCTCTGCATTGACGGAACAAGTGGTGACCGATGTCGTCGCTTCAGCCTTTGACAGCGCGGGTCAACGTTGCTCGGCTTTGCGTATTCTGTGTATTCAGGAGGATGTTGCTGAACACACATTGCAAATGTTACGCGGCGCGATGGCAGAGTGCCGGATGGGTAATCCAGAACGCCTGTCTACGGATATCGGGCCGGTGATTGATGCCGAGGCGAAAGCCGGGATTGAGCGCCATATTCAGGCCATGCGCGCCAAAGGGCGTAAAGTTTACCAGGCTGCCCGCACCAACAGTCAGGACGAGACAGAGTGGCAACGCGGTACCTTTATTAAGCCAACATTAATAGAACTGGATAGCTTTGATGAGTTGAAAAAAGAGATCTTTGGGCCGGTACTGCATGTCGTGCGTTTCCAACGTCAGGACCTGAGTTCCTTAGTCGATCAAATCAACGCATCTGGCTATGGATTAACCTTGGGCATTCACACCCGTATTGATGAAACTATCGCTCAAGTCACTGAAAAAGCGAAAGTAGGCAACCTCTACGTTAACCGCAATATGGTCGGGGCGGTGGTTGGCGTACAACCTTTTGGTGGTGAAGGGTTGTCAGGAACCGGCCCTAAAGCCGGTGGTCCACTGTATCTGTATCGCCTGTTGTGCAGCCGCCCAGAAGATGCTGTTCTTAATACGCTGGCACATCAAAATATTGAGCAACCACAGAATATGGCGGGTCGCGAAGCATTACAAATAGCCTATCGCGCCCTAATACAATGGGCTGACAAACAACAATACGGTGAATTAGTACCCTTGGCGCAGCGCTATGGTGAACTGGCACAAAGTGGGACCATCCAATTGTTGCCAGGGCCAACCGGTGAACGCAACAGTTATACCCTACTACCACGTGAACGTGTTCTTTGTCTGGCGGATAATGACGCTGATGCTCTAATACAATTGGCAGCCGTCCTGGCAATTGGCTGCGAGATCTTATGGCCAGAACAGGGGATACAAAAGGATCTGTTACGCCAATTACCTGCGGTAGTGCAATCCCGAATTACCCTTACCCATGACTGGCAAACCGCCAACGTAACGTTTGATGCTGTTATCTATCACGGTGATGCGGATCAATTGCGCACCTTGTGTGAGCAGATAGCTCAAATTGAGGGGCCAATTGTCTCGGTACAGGGCTTCGCCCGTGGTGAAACAAATATACTGCTGGAACGCCTGCTAATTGAACACTCATTGAGTGTCAATACCGCCGCAGCGGGAGGAAATGCCAGCCTGATGACTATCGGCTAGCTTAATAAGCACACGCCTTTTCGCATATGTAATACTGAATCACGGCTCACCAATAAGGTCCTTCGGGGCCTTATTCTTTACATAGACTTGGGTAGCAACTGGCGGGATAGTATTCGATATGTGCCGCATTCCCTGATGTAAAATGGGTATGAAACTATTTTCTTCTGGCAGCCTCTCGCACATTGCCTATCGTTCTCTTGAGTGTTTCCCTCTAATTAACCCATTATTAATCCTGAGAAATTACTGGACTGCCTACGTCCCTAGCTTTCTTCTTAGTGAAGATTCTATGTACAAACCCCTCAGGAGTGATAATAATATTCATGTCTGATAAAAAATTGTCGATGAGACTCATCAAATTGCTAAGCGACGGGGTAATGGTCAATTACGCCGTGAAATATGGGCTAACCGGGTTGGTACTATCACCCGCTATAATTTAGCCTATATCAATCACCATTTATCACAGGGTGATAATGGCCGCGTAGTGGGTTATGACAACGCGCATGGTTTTCACCATCGCCATTACTTAGGCGGTATTGAAACAGTTGATTTTGTCAGTTTTGAACAGATAGAGGATTGCTTTCAGAAGGATTGGACTTCACTAAGGAGAAGTTAATGGACAAACTTGTCATCAAAACAGCAACGGAAGGTGATTTTTTCAAACGAGGCAAGCAACTTGCAGCCTTGGCGGATGCGGGGAAAGCCTTGCCAGAAGAACACACGATTACTTTTGAAGATCCCTTAGAGATGGTTAGGACATTAAGTGCTGCGCGTATTGTCCTACTGCGGGCGGTAAAAATGTACCCCGGCTCAATCACCTCCCTTTCAACACGTTTAAAAAGGGATCGCAGTGCTGTTACTCGTGATGTAGCCATTTTGGAAAAGGCCGGTTTAGTCACGGTTGAACAAAAAGTATTACCGGGCCATGGGCAGATGAAAGAGGTTAAAGCCACCGCGCTCCGCCTTAAGTTGGAGGCTTTTTTGTAGCATTGCTTGATAAAATTGGGGGCAAAATGCCCCCATACTTCAATAGGTTTGGTTATAACGTCGCAAGAAAACTGCTCAGTGATTATTCAGAAACTTATCAAGGAATAACCGAGTACGCTCATGTTGCGGGTGGGCGAACAACTCTTTCGCTGGGCCTTGTTCAACAATCCGCCCATGGTCCATAAAAATCGCCCTATCAGCCACATCTCTGGCAAAGCTCATTTCATGCGTCACAATAACCATGGTGCGTTTTTCCTCAGCCAGTGCGCGGATAGTGTTGAGAACCTCCCCCACCAGTTCAGGGTCCAACGCTGACGTCGGCTCATCAAACAGAATAACCTGTGGTTGCATGGCCAATGCTCGTGCTATGGCAACCCGCTGTTGCTGACCACCGGATAAACGGCGTGGATAAGCATCTTCCTTGCCACTTAGCCCTACTTTTGCCAGCAGTTCACGAGCGCGTTTCTCCGCAGAAGCTCGTTTTTCGCCTTTAACAATAACCGGCCCTTCAATAATATTCTCCAGCACCGAACGGTGTGGAAACAAATTGAAGCTCTGAAACACAAACCCGACTTGTTGGCGCAGCGCTCGCACCTGACGTTGCTGCTTGCTGATAGGTATGCTGCCATCAATCTCAATATCACCAACACGAATAATCCCTGAATCAGGGACCTCCAGCAGATTAATACTGCGCAATAAAGTCGTTTTACCTGAGCCACTCGGCCCGATGATCGCCACCACTTCACCGCTATTTACTTCAAGTGAGATACCGTGCAGCACCTGCTGACCTTTAAACTGTTTAGTCAGTTGTTTAATGTCTATGGCACTCATGGCTACTCCTGATCCTGACGATTAACATGGGCTTCCAGCCGATTTTGTAATGCTGACAATAACGTCGCCATAATCCAATAAATCAACGAAGCCGCCAGATACATAGTGAAAACTTCCAATGTACGGGAAGTGACCAATTGTGCCTGCCGGAAAAGTTCAGGAACCTGGATCGTTGCCGCCAAAGAGGTATCTTTGACCAGACCGATAAAACTGTTACCTAGCGGGGGTAATGCGGTGCGCCCGGCTTGCGGTAATATCACCCGATAAAGAGTCTGCCAACGCGTCATACCGATACTGGCGGCGGCTTCCCACTGCCCTTTTTCAATTGACGAAATAGCGGCACGCAATGTCTCTGATGTATAAGCGGCAGTATTAAGTGACAAGCCGATCAATGCAGCAGGCATAGGATCCAGTTCAATGCCGAACTGTGGCAGACCATAATAGATCATAAACAGTTGGGCAATTAATGGGGTGCCACGGAAAATGGAGACATAGAAACGAGAAAGGAGTGATAACGGCAAGAAACGAGATAACCGCATCATGGCCAACATAAAACCTAATGCCAGACCAAAAAACATCCCCCCCAGACTGAGCTGGAGGGTAAACCAGGCACCTTTCAATAAAAATGGTGCTGAATCCAGCACCAATTGAATACTTTCTTGCATTATTTAGTTACGTCCGCACCAAAATATTTCTCAGAGATTTTGGCCAACGTGCCATCTTTTTGCATCTCAGTGATTGCCTGATTGATTGCCGCTAACAACTCAGGGTTGTTTTTACGCAATGCCACACCGGACTCTTGACGAGCGAACGCCGAGCCAGCAACAGCAAGAGTACCGCCGGTTTTCTTCACCAGATCCAATGCAGCTAAACGGTCAACCAAAATGGCATCAGTACGGCCTACACGCAGATCCTGATATTTAGTTGGGTCATCATCATAGGTACGAATATCAACACCTTTCAGGTTGTCACGTAACCACTGCTCATAGTTGCTGCCCAAACCAACACCGACTTTTTTGCCTTCCAAATCTTCAGGCTTGGTGAAGTTGCCTTCATTGCCTTTTTTAGTCAATACCTGAATGCCAGAGATGGTATAAGGCGTTGAGAAATCATATTTTTTCTTACGTTCTTCAGAAATGGTGACTTGGTTAATCGCCACATCAATACGCTTGGATTCCAATGAAGCCAACATGCCATCCCATTTAGTCGGGGTGATTTTGGCCTTAACGCCCATGTGTTCTGCCAATGCATTGGCAAAATCCACTTCAAACCCAGTGAGTTTTCCATCTTCACCTTGGAAACTGAATGGCGGATAAGTGCCCTCCAGCCCAACAATCAGGGTTCCTCGATCCTTGACCTGACTCAGCAAATCGCCTGCAGCATAAGACTTCACATTCAAGCCTGTTGCCAGTGCGACTGCCACCATGCCCAGAACTACCCGGCGACGAACCATTGAAAAACCCATAAATACCCCGACTGTCATGTTTATTTTTTGATATTCAACACTTTATCAGTGCTGTTAATGGAATAAAGGAATATAAACTAATAACGATAGCTATAAACGGAATAAGCCATAACCAAAGGTTACACCCGTGGATGGTAAGCAAACAATGCTGGCGCACCACCGGTGTGGATAAACAGAATTGGACCATCATCAACAAACTTATTCTGCTCAATACCATCAAGTAAGCCTGCCATCGCTTTACCGGTATACACCGGATCGAGCAATATACCCTCAAGCCTTGCCAGCAACCCAATAGCCGCCAGCCCTTCTTCGTTCGGCATGCCATACTGCGGGGCGAAATAATCATCCCACAAGATAATTTCTGCCTGCTCTCCTGTAATCCCCAGAGACACAGCTAACTCTTGCTGAATATGCGCCACTTTAGGGCGTTGCTCAGCCGCTTTACGCGATACCGTTACCCCAATCAGTTTCGTATCCGGCAATAACTGTTGTAACCCTACCGCCAAACCTGCATGGGTACCTGCACTGCCCGATGCCACAACCACCGAGCTAAAGGCAACATTCCCGGCCGACTGAGCCGCAATTTCTAATGCACATTGCACGTAACCCAAAGCGCCTAAGGCATTAGAACCGCCAACTGGCACCACGTATGGCCGAAAGCCCTGAGCCTCCAGACGAGTTGCCAACTCTGCTAGTTGTTGGTTCGGGTCATGTAACCCGTCGCACATCACCACATCAACGTTAAATAAATCCAACAGCAACCGATTGCCGTTGGTCAGATAATTTTCCTGAGTCGTGCCAATTGGATTCTCAAGCAATGCGACACAGCGCAGCCCTAATTTCGCCGCGACTGCCGCCGTTTGGCGAACGTGATTAGACTGAATAGCGCCTGCGGTAACCAGTGTATCCGCCCCCTGACTCAACGCATCTGCGGCCAAAAACTCTAACTTACGTAATTTGTTCCCCCCTAATGCCAGAGGTGTTACATCATCACGCTTGATATAAATTTCGCGCCCCAGATAATCGGAGAGTCGAGATAGTTTTTCCAATGGCGTCGCGTTACCGACCAGATCCAGACGCGGAAATTGCGCCAGTTTGTGTTGAAACGTCACGTTTCCCCCTGGGGAATTAATAAGTCAACTGTTGCCCAAAGAACTTGGCGTACTGGTAGGTAGCAAACGAATGATTCGGATAAGTCAACGTAACTAGCCACCCTACGGCTACAAGCACCAAGGGGAAATATAGATTTATCAGATGTAACACGAATAATCACTTATTTTTATTATAGATGTCGTTGACGATAACACAGGGGAATAACGTAAGATGCGGGATAAATAGACGATACTCATCGATTGCGAGCGGCAGAAGGCAGCATTGATAATGCTTAACTCAGAAAGTCACTTACGTGAGCAAGGGTTGCTAACCCTCCTACAGCGTACAGAGTGAAGGGTATTAACCCGGCACGGGGAACCTTGCCGGGCGTAAAATAATGACTGGAGGGTTTTGCATTGCACACAAGGTGTCGTTAATAAAAATACAGAGTTTTCTCAACTACCTGAATGCCCCGCAAGTCTCAGTAATTCTTTTGCCATTCCAAATACTGATCATATTTACGCAAAGCAATACGATAATTGTTATGCGCCGCATTAGGCAATTCATCAATAATGCGCTGATGCATAGTTTCACTAGCAAACTTTTCTGCCGGATAATTAGTGGCAACCAACATTTCATCCAGGCGACGTAAGCGCACAACATATTCGCGCACTGTACTATGGCTCATCTCAGTTTGTTCAAATAAATACTGCTTGAACGCCATAATATCAAAATAACCTGGGGTGCTATTACAATATATTTCGCTGCAAAAACGACATAATGCGGTCAACTCATGCTGAAGCTTTGACCAGACTTGATCGTCAATGGGCTGATCCATACCGGAGATAGCTTCTTTATTAATGATTTGTCCACGGAAAACCAACGCCATACGGTCAAGTTCTTTATGACAATGTGAACAATGGGTTTGGCCGTGCTTATAATCTTTTAAATAACGGCTCAGTGGCCGTTTTTTTAACTGAAGTCCTGGCATAAGAAGACCTACATTAATAAAATAGAAACGGTGATATCAGTGAGCGGAAGTGAATTAAGAGTCGTTATTCAAGCGGGCGCGTAAGCGTTTTATCGCCTGGCTATGAAGCTGACTGACACGGGATTCCCCGACTTCAAGCACGGCTCCGATTTCTTTCAGGTTCAGCTCTTCCTGGTAATACAACGTCAGCACCATCTTTTCACGCTCCGGCAATGCCTCGATCGCTTCAATCACGCGTTGACGCAGATTTCCTTCCAACAAATGTTGCAATGGATTGGCATCCTCATGCCCTTCCAGCAAGGGTTCGACACTTTCACCATGCTCTTCCCGCCATTCGTCATAGGAGAAAAGCTGGCTATTGTTGGTATCCAACAAAATCTGGCGGTATTCCGCCAAATCAATATCAAGAATTTGCGCGACTTCCTGCTCAGTTGCAGGGCGCCCCACCCGTTGTTCAACCTTTTGCATGGCACTGGCAACTTCACGTGCATTACGCCGCACACTGCGTGGAGCCCAATCTCGGCTACGCAGTTCATCTAGCATGGCACCCCGTATACGCTGTACCGCATAAGTGGTAAACGCAGTCCCTTGCAAAGCGTCATAACGCTCGACAGCATTCAGCAGACCAATACCTCCGGCCTGCAACAAATCATCCAACTCCACGCTGGCCGGCAGGCGAACCTGCAAACGCAGTGCCTCATGGCGAACCAAAGGAACATAGCGTTGCCAGAGGGAATTTTTGTCCATCACGCCTTCGGCGGTATACAGATCGCTCACTAGACAGGCACCTAAGGGTAAGAGAGTCGTACCATTATCCTGTCAGGTCAGCCAGACAATCGCTTGAATAGGCCTATAAAAGGGCGGCTATTTGGCTTATGCCCATTAGTTTTACTGTTAACCTATTGCAGTCATTGAAAAAATAGAGCGATAAATAGAGATGAAAACCGTTAAAAATAAGCCATTAGCGCCTGGTTTAAACTTATTCCCACTGGAAAGAGCGCTCTTTTCTATTTCCAGTGAGTAATATAAAAACCCCGCCGCAGCGGGGTTGACATAATGTGGTCTTTCTGGCGAATTAACGCAGCAGAGACAGCACAGTTTGTGGTACTTGGTTTGCTTGTGCCAATACTGAAGTCCCTGCTTGTTGCAGGATTTGAGCACGGCTCATGTTAGAAACTTCAGTAGAGTAATCAGCATCCTGGATACGGCTACGAGCTGAAGTCAGGTTATTAATGGTGTTACCCAAGTTGGTGATAGCTGAGTCAAAACGGTTTTGTACCGCACCCAGGCCACTACGCAGCGCATCAACTTGTGCCAGCGCTTTATCAACAGTCGCCAGTTGGTTATCAGTTGATTTCTGAGATGCAGCAGCATCTTCATTGATCAGGGTGGTGTTGCCGTTAGCAGTACGTGACATGTACATTACTTTGCCACCGAGGGTGATTTCATCACCTTTGGCGTTAGCGGTGTATGCAGTACCGTTAACAGTCAAAGTACTGCCAGTTTTGGTAGCACCTTTTAAATCCAGATCAGCTAAGGTTGCAGCACGGTTGGCTTCAGTAGCTTTTGTGGTTAAACCACCACCAACAACAGAGGTGAATACAGCGCTAGAAGTTTTCACTTCAGCAGCGGTGCCGTCAGGTGCAGTACTGGCTGAAGTTGTGAAATCAACACTTTTACCATCAACTGTAGCACTGAAAACACCGTTACCATTTGCGGTAGCCGCAGTCTTAACAGTAAATTCCATGCCTTGAGCAGTGAATTTATCACCTATTGCTTTACCAACAGACGCAGCAGCGATAGAAGTCGCTTCTGCACCAGCGGTTGCTGTAGTTGTGTAGGCAGTTGGGCTGTTATTCGTAGTCGCAGTGCCGGAGAATAGACCGGTACCCGCATCAATATACTGCGCTACGCCGCCCAAGCCATCAGTCACTGCACCTGAGTTAATATCCACTTTATAAGCAACAGCAGGACTACCAACATTGTAGTTCGTGCTACCAGTAGCTTTGAACTGAGAAGTCAGATCATCAACAGAGGCTTGTTTTGCACCATCAACGTTGAAGCCTTGCAGACCCAAACTTTTTGAGTCGATTTTTTCCAGATTGATGCTGATAGTTTCGCCATCGTTAGCGCCAACCTGAACTTTCATGCTACTGTTGCCAGCCAGAACTTTCACGCCGTTGAACTGAGTTTGGTCAGATACACGGTCGATTTCGTCCAGACGTTGTTTAATTTCGTCCTGGATTGATTTCAGGTCAGAAGATGAGTTAGAACCGGTAGCAGCCTGAACACTCAACTCACGCACACGTTGCAAGTTGTTGTTGATTTCGCCCAACGCACCTTCAGTGGTTTGTGCCAGAGAGATACCGTCGTTTGCGTTACGGGAAGCCTGAGTCAGACCTTTGATGTTAGAAGTGAAACGGTTAGCGATTGCCTGACCCGCAGCATCGTCTTTCGCACTGTTGATACGTTGACCAGAGGACAAACGCTCAATGGCGGAACCTAAAGCTGACTGGGATTTGTTCATGTTGTTCTGAGTCGTCAGAGACAGAATGTTAGTGTTAATTACCGCCATAATGTTATTCCTTAAATGCTGTTGGGTTATGGTTTGGGCTTACTGCCCACGGCTTCATCACCGTCACAACTTGTATCGGCGCTCTTTAAGGAACCTTTAGCCATTCTGTGAAATAATTTTAAATTTAGGTAAAATTATTTTTTCTCTCTTCTTTAATTATCACTCTATTCAATAGGGCAAATAGCGCCCTGTTATCCCCCGTTATTCCAGCCATCATAAATTCCATTTTATGTGTAAACTTTTCAATTCTCTGGCCGATAACCCTGTAACGACACTTGAATATTAAGGATTAGACATGGCAAGTATCAGTTCTCTGGGTATCGGTTCAAATTTAGAGCTAGGCACTTTACTGGATAAATTAAGTGCCGGGGAACAAACCCGCTTAACTCCGCTAACCAACCAGCAGACCAGTTATAAAGGCAAGCTTACTGCCTATGGTGTATTACAAAGTGCCCTGGCTAAAGTCGAAACGGCATCTGCAGCACTAAAAAAAGCCGATACCCTAGCCTCGACATCTGTTAACAGCACCAATACCGCTTTCGCTGCCACTACCAGTAGTGGTGCTACAGCAGGAAATTATACGGTTGAAGTGACTAATCTGGCTAAAGCGCAATCATTACTCTCTTCTGATGTGCCGAATGCCACAGATAAACTGGGTAATAGTAACGACAGCCGGACAATTACTATCACTCAACCCGGTCAAACAAAACCACTGGAAGTAAAACTGACCAGTGAGCAGACCTCGTTGACCGGTATTCGTGATGCGATTAATAAACAAGAAGGTAGTGTCAGCGCCAGTATCATGAAAGCGGATGATGATACTTACTACCTCGCATTAACCTCCAAGGAAACAGGGACTAAGTCAGAAATGACAGTCAGTGTTTCTGGTGATGATACCTTAAACAACTTTTTGAACTACACACCAAGCACTACCGGTGGTAGTGGCGCTTTAACGCAAAAAGTAAAAGCTGAAGATGCAACACTAACAGTAAATGGCGTATCCATTACCCGCCAAAGCAATACCATTACTGATGCACCGCAAGGCGTTACACTCAGCCTGAAAGCCTTAACCAAAAAAGATGAACCTGAGCAACTGACAATTACGCGTGACTCTTCCGCAACCAAAGCGGCGATTCAATCATTTGTCGATGCTTATAATTCATTACAAACCACGTTTGCTTCTTTAACCAAATATACTGCGGTTGAACCGGGTAAGGATCAATCAACCAGTAATGGCGCGTTAGTTGGCGATGGGACCTTGCGTAGTATTCAGACACAGCTAAAAAGTCAATTGGCCTCAGCGCAGGGAGGAGATGTAAAAACTCTGGCTGCCATGGGTATTACTCAAGATCTTTCTGGAAAATTAGTCATCGACTCCAAAAAGCTTGATAAGGCGTTGACTGACCAACCTAATAGTGTAACCACATTTTTTGTCGGTGACGGTAAAACCACCGGTTTCGCCACCCAGATGGATAACCTGCTAAATACTGCATTAGATTCCACCAAAGGCTCATTAAAAACAGCCACTGATGGTATCAACAAGACCTTAAAATCATTAGAAAAACAGGTTACCTCAACCACTGATAGCATTAATGCTACTATTGAACGCTATAAGGCACAATTTACCCAGTTGGACAAATTGGTGAGTTCATTAACCAATACCGGCAATTTCTTAACTCAACAATTCTCTTCAAAAGGATAGAGCATGTACAGCCGATCAGGGGTTCAAGCTTACGCAACCGTAGGGATCGAAAGTGGTGTAATGAGTGCCAGCCCTCATCAATTGATCGTGATGCTCTTCGACGGGGCGCAAAGCGCCCTGGTTCGTGCTCGCATCTTGATGAGTCAGGGAGATATTCCGGCCAAAGGTGCTGCGTTGTCAAAAGCCATTAATATTATTGATAATGGGCTGAGTGCAGGACTGGATATGGAAAAAGGCGGTGAGCTGGCACAGAATTTGTCAGCTTTATATGACTATATGTCGCGGCGCTTGCTGCATGCCAATTTGCATAATGACGAACAGGCAATTAATGAAGTGTCTGCTTTGCTCGAAAATATTGCAGACGCCTGGCGGCAGATCGGCCCCAATTATCAACCTGATTAGGACCCCATTTAATGGAACGTCACCAGCACCTTTTGTCCGAATATCAACAAATCCTGACACTCAGTGAGCAAATGCTTGCATTAGCCATTGAGGGGAATTGGGATGCGCTGGTTGATCTCGAAATGACTTACCTTAAAGCGGTAGAAAGCACGGCAAATGTCACTATATCCTCATGCTCATCTCAGGTGTTGCAAGAGCTGTTACGTGAGAAATTGAGAGCTATATTGGAAAATGAAATAGAAATTAAACGTCTATTACAGTTACGCCTGGATGCACTCAGTGAATTAGTCGGGCAATCAACCCGGCAGCAAGCTGTTAATAATACTTATGGTCAATTCCCTGATCATGCATTGCTGCTGGGTGAAACACAGTAGCGGCCAGTTGCCGAAAACGATTACACCTTTTGTTGTAAAGCAATTACATGTCACTGCAATTATTAACATGCCAATTAATTTTTATTGTCATTGTTTTTAACATGGGATTATATTGACAGTAACAATCACTCATATCGAGCTGGCTATTATTCTCACCATTAATCTTTTTCGCTAAAATAGCCAGTTACTGTAAATTTTCTATTAAAATGAGTTGCTACTCTGCCACTCAAAGCGTAAAGATATTCTCAGGCTAAAATTGTGAAATGAATATCGATGGAACGTACAATTAATTTTTGCCCCGGTGTGGGTAGCTCGGCACATGTTATTCAACACACAGAGCTACTACTCACCTCAGTCTATATTGAGCACCCCTTGCTCATTATGGTTAATCGTGGACACAAGATCATTCGCTGGGATAATCAGGAATGTATTATTCAAGCCGGTGAAATAGTTGCGGTGAGCAGTGGCCAAACAGTTGATGTAATTAATGGTTTATCTGACGACGGGCTATTTTTTAGCCACCAACTTCGCTGTGATCCTCGCTTGATTGCAACCTTTGCCAGTCATCCAGCATCGGCTGGTCTTGGGTATGTTACCGGCGTTATGCCCGTGCGTAATTTGGCACCTGAATTCATTAATACTTTTAGCAATACATTTAAAGCAATATCTGATACCGGTGATATTCCACCGACTATCGTCAGGCACCGTATGCTTGAATTGTTGCTTTGGTTGGCTCAGCGTGGCGTTAAATTCATATTAAATGAAAGTGACTCGTTAAGTGAGCGAGTGCGCCGTTGCCTGGCGGTTGACCCGCACAAAATATGGTCAGCATCAGAGGTGGCAGATCATATGGCGATGAGTGAAGTTGTATTACGGCGTAAGTTAGCCGCCGAAAAAATATTATTACGTGATTTGATGATTGATGTTCGCATGACCAGTGCATTGCGTTTATTGCAAGGTACTGATTGGCCAATTTCATTAATCGCCAGCCAGGTGGGTTACGAAAGTGCATCACGTTTTGCTGAACGTTTCCGCAAACGTTTTGGCTTTGCTCCTACCGCCATCCGTGGGCATCATCGCTTACATGCAGCAGATATTGACCCACCACCTGAAAGCTATCATCGCTATTTAGGCCTTCATACGCCTGATTTAGGTTCAATATAACCCTTTTTGAGATGATCATTTTGATAATTTCCGATATAGCTTTTTTAACACCTGTCAGTAAAAACCGTAGCATCCCATTCAAACTCATCCAAGTCCTTTTGACAGTCTAAAACTGGACTGCTAAATACTGCTTTTAGATATTCTGCACGTTAAAACTATTTTTTTCTGACTGTGATTAGTTTTTTCATCCAAAATCCTGATGAAAGTTAAAATAAATTATTTAAAATCATACTGTTATGGTAAATACACCCAAAAAGAGGAGAATATGCTGATTATGTCAGTGCATTCTATGATTATAAGTAATTAAATAATAAACTTCCGGGATGGCTACGATGCTAAGTAATCTGTTCGGGCTAAAAAACCGCTATCCTTTACATATTCAAATTGCAGCGCTCTTTACCTTGCTGATCGTCTCAATAGGCACCGTCATTATTATTTTCGGTCATAGCCAACTGACTAAATTGACTGAAATCAGCACTAATCGTCAGTATCAAAAAACCGGTGAGGCAATTGCTGCAGAATTGGATGCCGTAACGCGGCCAATGATCATGTCGGTTAATATTCTGGCAAGCATGCAAATCACCGAATTGGCGACCCTTGAACAGCGAATGGCCTTTGTCGGTAAATTTATTGAAATTCTGAATCAGAATAGTTATGCCAGTGCCGTCTATAGTGCTTATGCTAACGGTGATTTCTTTATGTTACGGCGTTTGACGGACGCTAACAGGGCATTATTCCATGCCCCTGAAGATGCCAAATGGGTGGTTCAAAGTAATCGTTTTCTCGATAGTTTACCGGAGAAACGTTTTATTTATTTGAATAAACAGCAGCAGGTCATCGCTGTTATGCCACGAGACAATGATAGCTACGACCCACGGCACAGAGATTGGTTTATTCTGGCCGCCGCAAGTCCTACTCTGATTACCTCCCCTATTTATATTTTTAAAGGCACCGGAGAAGTCGGTTTTACTTATAGCCGTCAGGCTGAGAATAAACAAGCAATCATTGGATTGGATGTTTCTTTGGCCTCACTTTCGCAATTTTTAATAAAACAAAATCTGCCACCCGGTAGCCAGGCCATTATTACTAACACTCAGGGTGAAGTTATCGCTAGCCTGCCGAAACCTAAAAATAAGGTGGCAGATAGCACCAATCCAGATCGGCAAATCCCTGTATTGCAAGCTTTGCTCAATGCTCAAAAAAACAACCAGGCGGGCAGCAAGTTACCAGCAAACAATACTAATCGTAGTATCATGTTTGAAGCACAAAATCAGCATTGGTTCGGCTCAGTTGTTGAGATTAATAGCAACGGTAATACCTATCAGTTGATTATTGCCACACCGGCAAGCTATCTGACAGCCGATGCAAATTCTATCCGTAATCACTCAACCTTTATCGCATTTATCCTGTTAATGCTCAGTTTGCCATTAGTGTGGTATTTCTCTCGAAAAATATCCAAGCCCCTTATTCGTCTACGCCAAGACGCTGATTCCATCAGTAACCTCTATTTTGAAGAGCGTGCATTAGAACACTCCATTATTGAGGAAGTTGATGAGCTCCACAAATCAATGTCAAAAATGAAGTCAACACTGAAGCAGTTTATTTCGATGGGCAATATGCTGACAGCAGAAAGTAATTTCTCCCGTCAAATGCAAGGGCTACTAAATGAAACCACGGACATTGCAGCCATGACTGGTGGGATTATTTTCTTGTCAGATAAAGATGAGGGAACCTTTACACCGACGGCATTTCGCTGGGATGGTGAAAATATCCCGGTAGCAGAAATGTCTTCATTACAGATCAAAGAAGATAATCTCGCTACCTTCCTACCCGTACTCGAAGGGAAAACCATTGTAGGAACACTCAATAAAGATAATTTTTTCAGCCAACTACATGATTTTCTACAGCCTTATCTGCCGCTGCGTTTTATTGCCGTACCCATGAAAACACATGATGATCAATTGCTCGGATTCCTGCTGCTATTTAATCCTTATGAGCTGAATGCTGAACGTGAACGCTCAAAAATTCAATTGGTTAATGCCCTCGTGGGCAGTTTATCTGTTTCAGTAGAAACACAGCGATTATTGCAAGAGCAGAAAAACCTGCTCAACGCCTTTATTGAGCTTATTGCTGGAGCCATCGATGCCAAAAGTGCCTATACCGGTGGACACTGCCAGCGGGTGCCTGAAATAACCAAAATGCTCGCCCGTGCCGCAGTCAATAGTAAAGAGGGGCCTTTCGCCAACTTTACGTTATCAGAAAATGAGTGGGAAGAGTTACATACAGCCTGCTGGCTACATGATTGTGGCAAAATCACCACGCCAGAGTTTGTGGTCGATAAATCAACAAAATTGGAGCTGATTTATGATCGCATCCACGAAATACGCATGCGGTTTGAAGTATTAAAACGTGAGAAAGAAATCGCTTTCTTACGCCAATATGGTGCGGTGAGCGCCAGTGAAGCCGATCAACGGTTGTTAGCTGATGAATTGCACCAATTAGATGAAGATTTTTACTTTATTGCCAACTGCAATGTCGGTGGCGAGTTTATGTCTGATGAAGCCATTGCGCGTATTCAGCAAATCGCCGGTTACCGTTGGACTCGCACCTTAGATGATAATGCGGGTATCTCCCATGAAGAGCGAGAACGCAAAGCCAGACAACCCGCTACTCCACTGCCAGTACAAGAACCGATGCTGGCGGACAAAGAAGAACATATTATTTACCGCGATAATAAAAATAAACACCCAGAATATTATGACTTTAAAGTACAGGAACCCGCGTTCCTCTATAACCGAGGTGAAATTTATAACCTCAGTATCCGTCGTGGCACGCTAACCGACGAGGACCGCTATAAAATAAATGAGCATATTATGCAGACCATAGTGATGTTAAATAAACTTCCTTTCCCGCGCACCATGGCGAATGTCCCGGTTATTGCCGGTGGGCATCATGAGCGCATGGACGGCAAAGGATACCCCTATCAGCTCACCTATAAACAAATGAGTATTCCGGTGAGGATGATGGCTATAGCCGATGTATTTGAAGCCCTGACAGCCGCCGACCGCCCTTATAAACCGGGGAAATTATTATCTGAAGCACTCAATATCATGGTCAATATGGTGAATGAAAATCACCTGGATCGCGAACTGTTCATCTTGTTCCTGCAATCAGGTATCTGGCATGAATATGCCGTTGTTCATCTGCAAGCAGATAAAATTGATCCAATTGATATACCTGTATTATTGCAACGAATTGGTCACCAGGATATATCATTGGCGCAGACAGCGTAGCCGCAAGGCACGTTATTTATCTGAATGGTATTGCAAAAAACATCGGCAACAAACAGAGTGTGCCACATCAAGAATTAACGTTATGCTGTTCAGTCGTACATTTTCTCAGCTATATAACAGGGGATCTGGCATGTTCTATCGTTACGGTGAAACAGAAATTAACCATCTCAAACGGCGCGATAAAAAGATGGCGGCAGCCATCGAGCGATTAGGGATGATAACTCGCCCGCTATCCCCTGATTTGTTTGCTGCATTGATCAGAAATATCGTCGACCAACAGATTTCGGTCAAGGCGGCACTAACAGTCAACGCACGGCTGCTCACATTACTGGGCGCAGTGACGCCAATAACTGTTGCCGCTGCCTCTGTAGAGGCGATTCAAGGATGCGGTATGACAATGAAGAAAGCGGGATATATTAAAGGCGCTGCGGATGCTGCACTTAATGGCTCGCTGGATTTATCTGCTATATCCCTGCTGCCCGATAACGACGTTATTGCGCAGCTATCAAACCTCAGTGGTGTCGGCATCTGGACCGCAGAGATGTTATTGATCTCCTCACTTGCCCGACCTGATGTTGTCAGTTGGGGAGATCTAGCCATCCGGCGCGGCATGATGAATTTATATGGTCATAAAACGCTGCCACGAGAACGTTTTGAACGCTACCGCCGCCGTTACACCCCCTATGGAACAACCGCATCCCTCTATCTATGGGCACTGTCACATGAGACGGTATAAGCCGCCTTACACCCCCATATTCATTACATCCTGATAAGCCGCAACCAACTTATTACGAACCTGAATGCCCAGCTGTAAAGATACTGATGACTTTTGCATATCTACCATCACATCATTTAGGCCAACACCGGGGACACCCAATTCAAAATTCTGCGCCTGAGTGCGGGCATGCTGCTGGTTTTCACTGATTTTGCCGATGGCCGCTTTCAACTCACTGGCAAAACCGGCCTCTGCTGGCAACATTTTTGCCGAACCTGATGCCTGCAACGCAGTGACCTGCAACTGCTGTAAAACCCCTTCAATACCTTGAACAGACATGCTCATCCTCAGACGACGTAGTGAGTCAAATAACAACATGGAAAGTGAGTACGCTAATGCGGTTATTCGCCACTCGCCACGTATCACTATTTTCAGGATGACACCCTAACACATCATTTTTGGACTAAAGCCGCTAATTAGATACAAAAATACCGGCTTATTGAGCCATCGAATTCATCACTTACAGCAAATAATGGCATGCCCATAAAAGGGGAGATCAGCTATTGATGCTTTATCGCTCACAGCACTTGGGAGTCTGTTTTGTTTCGACACATTTTTTACATAAAAAATACTAACTCAAACGTTGTTCAGCTTGGCCAAGGACGTGTATGAATGCCTCGATAACTGGCGGTGAAAATCGTGAAAATGTTTTTACGACAACACTGGCACGCCTACGCGCGAATCCAAAAATTCCATTGCTGATTGCTGCGGCTGCGGCCGTCGCTATTATTGTCGCGCTGATGTTATGGGCTAAAAGCCCGGATTATCGCGTCCTTTATAGCAACCTGAATGATCGTGACGGTGGTGATATCGTTACGCAACTGACACAACTGAATATCCCTTACCGCTTCGCTGATAATGGTGGCGCGTTGTTGATCCCGGCAGATAAGGTGCATGAAACCCGTCTGCGTCTGGCACAACAAGGCTTACCGAAAGGTGGGGCGGTAGGTTTTGAACTGCTGGACCAGGAAAAATTTGGCATCAGCCAGTTCAGTGAACAAGTTAACTATCAACGGGCATTGGAAGGTGAGCTGTCCAGAACTATCAGCACCCTTGGGCCAGTGATGAATGTCCGAGTTCACTTGGCAATGCCGAAACCCTCACTTTTTGTCCGCGAACAAAAATCCCCAACCGCATCTGTAACACTCGCGTTGCAACCAGGCCGCGCTCTTGATGATGGGCAAATTAACGCCATTGTGTACATGGTTTCCAGCAGTGTGGCCGGTTTACCACCGGGTAACGTGACTGTCGTTGACCAGACCGGTCGTTTGTTGACGCAATCAGACAGTGCGGGTCGTGATTTAAACGCCGCACAACTCAAATTTACTAACGAAGTTGAAAACCGCTTCCAACGCCGTATTGAAACCATACTCGCCCCGATGGTTGGTAACGGTAATGTGCATGCGCAGGTCACGGCACAAGTTGATTTTGCCAGCCGTGAACAGACCGATGAAGAGTACAAGCCTAACCAGGCTGCCGATAAAGGCGCGGTCCGCTCACAGCAAGTTAGTACCAGTGAACAACTGGGGGGAACCAATGTCGGCGGTGTACCGGGAGCATTATCCAATCAGCCATCTGCCACACCGGTCGCACCCATTGAAACCCCACAAGCGACGCCTGCTGCTGGTGCTGCTGGTGCCACAGCGAACAATGCCAACGCGGCGAATCGCCCGGCCACCACCACCGCTGCTAAATCGACAGCGACATCAAGCAATAGCCGCCATGACCAAACCACTAACTTTGAAGTTGACCGCACAATCCGCCATACCCAGCAACAAGCTGGCATGGTGCAGCGCCTCTCTGTTGCCGTCGTCGTTAATTACGGCAGTGATAAGGCAGGCAAGCCGGTTGCGCTGACGAAAGATCAATTGGCGCAAGTGGAATCCCTGACGCGCGAAGCGATGGGCTTCTCGACTGATCGTGGCGATACATTAAATGTGGTGAATACGCCATTTAGCGCCACCGACGATGCTAGCGGTAACACACTGCCATTCTGGCAGCAGCAGTCGTTCTTTGATCAGATGCTAAACGCTGGCCGTTATCTGCTTATCTTGCTGGTGGCCTGGATCTTATGGCGCAAATTAGTGCGCCCTATGATGGCCAAGAAACAAGTTGCTGATAAAGCTGCGGCATCAATCAATAACATTGTCCAGACTGCGGTAGCGTCTGAAAATGCGAAACAGAGTAAAGAAGAGCTGGCCTTGCGTAAGAAAAATCAGCAGCGGGTGAGTGCTGAAGTTCAGGCCCAGCGTATACGCGAACTTGCGGATAAAGACCCACGTGTTGTTGCGCTGGTTATCCGTCAATGGATGAGTAATGACCAATGAGCCTGACCGGAACTGAAAAAAGCGCCATCATGCTGATGACTCTGGGTGAAGACCACGCCGCCGAGGTGTTTAAACACCTCTCCTCGCGCGAAGTGCAGCAACTCAGTACCACCATGGCCAGTATGCGTCAGGTTTCTCACCAGCAACTGATTGATGTATTGGCTGAATTTGAAGACGATGCTGAACAATATGCCGCACTGAGCGTGAACGCCAGTGATTACCTGCGCAGTGTGCTGATAAAAGCCTTGGGGGAAGAGCGCGCATCCAGCTTGTTGGAAGATATTCTGGAGTCACGCGAAACGACCAGCGGGATGGAAACCCTCAACTTTATGGAACCGCAGATGGCGGCCGACCTGATCCGCGACGAACATCCGCAGATTATCGCCACCATCCTGGTCCACCTGAAACGCGCTCAGGCCGCCGATATTCTGGCGCTGTTCGACGAGCGCCTGCGCAACGATGTGATGTTACGTATCGCCACCTTTGGTGGTGTCCAGCCAGCCGCCTTGGCTGAATTGACTGAAGTATTGAACAACCTGCTCGATGGCCAGAACCTCAAACGCAGCAAAATGGGCGGGATCCGCACAGCGGCCGAGATTATCAACCTGATGAAAACACAACAGGAAGAGACGGTCATGGACGCGGTGCGCGAATACGACGGCGAATTGGCTCAAAAAATTATCGACGAAATGTTCCTGTTCGAGAATTTGGTCAGTGTCGACGACCGCAGCATTCAGCGTTTACTGCAAGAGATCGACAACGAATCACTATTGATCGCTCTGAAAGGCGCCGACCAAGCATTGCGCGAACGTTTCCTCAGCAACATGTCATTGCGTGCAGCAGAAATCTTGCGCGACGATCTGGCAACCCGTGGGCCGGTACGTATGTCACTGGTGGAAAACGAACAGAAAGCCATCTTGCTTATCGTCCGTCGTCTGGCGGAAAGCGGCGAGGTAGTCATTGGCGGTGGCGAGGATATCTATGTCTGACAGGATAAATGCCCTGCCCTGGCAACCTTGGTCACTCAACGACTTTGCCAGTACATCAGATACCACGCCGGCAGCGGCAGCGCCGGATCTCAGTATGCTGTTTACTGATGAACCGGATACGGGTAGCGATAGCGAGTCAACCACGGTTAATGAGCAACAAACATTAGCCAATCTGCAACTCGAAGCTGAGAAACTGGGGCGCCAACAAGGATTCGCCAAAGGGTTACAAGAAGGGTTGGATAAAGGCTACCAGACAGGTCTGGAGGAAGGTCATCAGCAAGCACTGGCCGATGCTCAAAAGCAATTGGACCCGATGACCGCCCACTGGCAACTGATGGTAAACGACTTCCAAAGTACCCTTGATGCACTCGACAGCGTGATTGCCTCACGGTTGATGCAAATGGCCTTGGCCGCCGCCAAACAAATTCTGGGCCAACCCGCAATCTGCGATGGCACAGCGTTATTGGCCCAAATACAGCAACTGATCCAGCAGGAACCCATGTTTACCGGTAAGCCACAATTACGGGTTAATCCTAATGATCTGGCTGTCGTCGAGCAACGCTTAGGCAGCACCTTAAGCCTGCATGGCTGGCGCTTGCTGGGTGATAGTCAAATTCATCCGGGTGGCTGCAAAGTCAGTGCTGAAGAGGGTGATCTGGATGCCAGCTTGGCTACCCGCTGGCATGAGTTATGCCGCCTGGCTGCGCCGGGAGAATTATGATGACCGCGCGCCTTGGCCGTTGGCTCGCCTCTTTAGATAAATTCGAAGAGCGCATCAGTCAGTCAACCACTATCCGCCGCTACGGACGGTTGACTCGCGCCACCGGTTTAGTCCTGGAAGCCACAGGGTTACAACTGCCATTGGGCGCAACTTGCCTGATTGAACGCCACGATAACGGCACAGTGCAGGAAGTTGAAAGTGAAGTGGTCGGTTTTAACGGCCAACGCCTGTTTCTGATGCCGTTGGAAGAAGTCGAAGGCATTGTGCCAGGAGCCAGAGTTTATGCTCGCGTGACCACTGGCGGTGCTTCAGCCAGTAAACAACTGCCGCTCGGCCCGGAACTTTTAGGCAGGGTATTAGATGGCAGTGCCAAACCCCTTGATGGCCTACCCGCACCTGAAACCAGTTATCGCGCCCCATTGATCACCCCGCCGATTAACCCGCTGCAACGTACCGCGATTGAGCAGGTTTTGGATGTGGGGGTGAGAACGATTAATGCCCTACTCACCGTGGGTCGAGGGCAGCGTATGGGCCTGTTCGCCGGTTCGGGGGTGGGTAAAAGTGTGCTACTTGGCATGATGGCGCGCTATACCCAAGCAGATGTGATTGTGGTGGGTCTGATTGGTGAACGTGGCCGTGAAGTAAAAGACTTTATCGAGAATATTTTGGGGCCGGAAGGCCGTGCCCGTTCGGTAGTAATAGCTGCCCCTGCCGACGTGTCGCCATTACTGCGTATGCAAGGTGCTGCTTATGCAACTCGCATTGCAGAGGATTTCCGTGACCGTGGCCAGCACGTATTGCTGATTATGGATTCCCTGACCCGCTATGCCATGGCGCAACGTGAAATTGCACTGGCTATCGGCGAACCACCGGCAACGAAAGGTTATCCGCCCTCCGTATTTGCCAAATTACCGGCGCTGGTGGAACGTGCGGGTAATGGTGTCACCGGAGGTGGCTCGATTACTGCATTTTATACCGTATTAACCGAAGGTGATGACCAGCAAGACCCGATTGCCGACTCAGCACGCGCCATTCTCGATGGGCATGTGGTGTTATCACGCCGTTTGGCTGAATCCGGCCATTATCCGGCCATTGATATTGAAGCATCGATCAGCCGTGCCATGACATCGCTGATCGATGAGAACCATTACAGTCAAGTTCGCCAGTTTAAACAGCTCCTTGCCAGTTATCAGCGTAACCGTGATTTGGTCAGTGTGGGTGCCTATGCCGCCGGTAGTGATCCGCTACTGGATAAGGCCATCGCCCTTTACCCGCAAATGGAAATCTTCTTACAGCAAGGCATGTTTGAACGCAGCAGTTACGAAGATGCATGTCAGCATTTGAAGAGTTTATTTCCGGGTTGATAGCCAGTGACTCAAACCACAGCCCCTGTCGCCTATCCACAGAAATTGGCGTTGCAGGTAAGCGGTAAGTGGATAAAGCCAAATTAAACAGTTAAGTGATTTTGGTAAGTGAACGTAGCCAACAACCCTGCAGCATCAAGTACGAAGGGTATAAGGAATACGATGAAAAGTCAGTCACCTCTCATCACCCTGCGCGATCTGGCCCAAAAGGCCGTCGAACAGGCAAGTACGCAACTGGGTCAGGTTCGCCTGTCATATCAGAATGCTGAGCAGCAACTCACGATGTTGCTAACTTATCAGGATGAATACCGGGTGCGGTTGAATGACACGCTAAGTAACGGGATGGCCTCTTCCAGTTGGCAAAACTATCAGCAATTTATTCAAACTCTGGAACAAGCCATTGACCAACATCGCCATCAATTGGCTCAGTGGAATGTCAAAGTTGAACAGGCAGTTAAGCATTGGCAAGAAAAGCAGCAACGGTTAAATGCATTTGAAACCTTGAATGAGCGGGCTGAAACTACCCTGCGTCTGCAAGAAAGCCGTTTGGATCAAAAATTGATGGATGAGTTCGCACAGCGCGCCTCACAAAGGAGTCTTAATTCATGAATCTGTCCCTATTGCCTGCCACTGCAACTGCCAGTGAAACTGAGGGCGCATCATCCTCTTCATCGATTGCTGCGTTATTTACTGATGCTGGGCTGCCGGCTGATTTTGCCAAATTATTGGGCGACCAACTGGGTAAAGAGCTGACTGCCCTGGATGCCTCGACATTGAAATCATCGCTGGCGGCGACCACTGATATCACTGCCGATGTAGACGGTGGAAAATCAATCGGCGGTAACAGTAAATTGAATCAGTTATTGGCCGCCTTAGGTGATATCAGTGCCACACTGCCAGCCGGCCTGACCCATGCAGGGCAGACTGGGGAAGCCAATAATGTGAAGAAAACCACGTTAGATGATAACGGCAAACTGGATAAAACGACTGAGCAAGTCGACGTCAGTGCGTTACAGTCGTTATTAGCCATGTTACCTCACCAAGTTGCCACCACACTGGGCACCGCCAGCAACGGGCAAAAACCATTGCTAACCGACAACAATGGCCTGACAAGTGGCAAAACCAGTAGTAAGCAGGACTTAGCCACGCTGACCAGTCTAACCTCACAAGATAAAGGTCTGGCGGCATTGATCGGCAGCACTGTCGGCAATGCGAAAAGCGACAATGCCACCAACAACGCACTGCTACCGGCCACCCCCGGTAAGGCTAAAACCACCACAGCCCAAGATAAATTAGTGCGCCTAACAGCAGCACAGGATGCAGATAGCAACCTCAGTGCGAAAGCCGTTCCTGTAGCAGTACAGGCTGACAAAACTATTGCCACAGCCGCTGTGGATAAAATAGCAGTGAGTTCAGCCACCGTGACACCATCACTCCCCCCGGTTTCCAGCCCTGTTCTGCCAGCGGCAGCCAGTGGCCCGGTTAGCGTGCCAGTCAGTGGTCATTTAAGCGCTCAGTTGGGTAGCCAAGAATGGCAGCAATCACTGGGGCAACAAGTGGTGATGTTTAGCCGTAACGGCCAGCAAAATGCCGAACTGCGGCTACATCCACAAGAATTAGGCGCATTGCAAATCAGCCTGAAAATGGAAGATAACCAGGCCCAATTGCACTTTGCTTCAGCACACAGCCAGGTTCGGGCAGCCATTGAAGCAGCGATGCCAAGTTTACGCTCGGCATTGGCTGAAAGTGGTATCCAGTTGGGCCAAAGCAGTGTCGGCAGTGAAGGACAGTGGCAGCAGGCGCAACAGCAAAGCCAACAAAACCAGCAAGGTTTCGCATCACGCGGCCAACCTGCATACGGTAGCACCGCATCTACAGATGCCCCGACCAGCACACCGTTGGTGACACCAGCGGCATTGCAGTCATTGGCTAATGGCAATGGTGGTGTTGATATTTTCGCCTAAAGTTGCTGTTAGTTTCAGCAAAAGGTGACAAACGGGCAAGTTAGGCCGTTTTTCCCCATCTATTCTGCCTATTGGCATTATGGATACGCGGGATAATCATCAGTAATAATTCGGATAGCGTGGGCTTATTTGTCGGTGGTCAGCGGTTTGTTTGTGCTACCCACCAATGATATACCTCAGGTTATTGTCGTGATTCACCGGTTTGATACCGAAACAGGAATTTGTCTTCTCCATGTCTGATAATAACTTCCCGGCCAAGCGTAAGAGTTCGATCTGGGTGATCCTGCTAGTGCTGATTGCTGTGGCAGCATCTGCAGGTGGCGGTTATAGCTGGTGGGTACTCCATAAGAGTAAACCTACCACTGCGAAAGCCGTTCCGGTTATTCCGGTGTTTATGCCGCTTGAGACCTTTACGGTCAATCTGATCACGCCAGATAACAATCTGGACCGTGTGCTTTATATCGGATTAACGTTAAGACTGCCTGACGATGCCACCCGTGCAAAACTCAACGACTATCTGCCGGAAGTTCGTAGCCGCTTGCTGTTGCTGCTGTCTCGTCAGTCCGCCGATAGCTTGTCGAATGAAGAAGGCAAACAACGTTTAGTGGGTGAAATTAAAAACGTACTTAGCCCGCCAATGGTTAAAGGCCAACCTAATCAGGTAGTCAGCGATGTGCTGTTTACCGCATTTATATTGCGATAATCATTATGGGCGATAGCATTCTTTCACAAGCAGAGATTGACGCACTGTTAAACGGTGACAGCGGTGGCGATGAGCCAGTTGCGGTTACCGGTAATGAAACAGACGTTAAACCTTACGATCCGACGACCCAGCGACGTGTGGTGCGTGAACGCCTGCAAGCGCTGGAGATCATCAATGAACGTTTTGCCCGTCAGTTCCGCATGGGGCTGTTTAACCTATTACGCCGCAGCCCTGATATCACTGTCGGCCCGATCAAAATTCAGCCATATCACGATTTTGCCCGTAATCTGCCAGTACCAACCAATCTCAACCTGATTCATCTCAAACCGCTACGTGGTACCGCGCTATTCGTTTTTGCCCCGAGTCTGGTTTTTATTGCGGTTGATAACTTATTTGGTGGTGATGGTCGTTTCCCAACCAAAGTAGAAGGTCGCGAGTTTACCCACACCGAACAACGTGTGATTAACCGCATGTTACGGCTGGCGCTGGATGCCTATCGTGATGCCTGGGCGCCTATCTATAAAATTGATGTGGAATATGTCCGTTCTGAAATACAGGTGAAATTCACCAATATCACCACCTCCCCCAACGATATCGTGGTCACCACCCCTTTCCATGTGGAGATCGGGGCGCTGAGTGGTGAGTTTAATATCTGTATTCCCTTCGCCATGATTGAGCCGTTGCGTGAGCTGCTAACCAATCCACCGTTGGAAAATTCCCGTCAGGAAGATAGCCATTGGCGTGAGACGCTGGTGAAGCAAGTGCAACACTCCGAGCTGGAGCTGGTGGCTAATTTTGTCGATATCCCGCTGAGACTGTCGCAGATACTCAAGCTGCAACCGGGGGATGTATTACCCATAGATAAACCGGATCGACTGATTGCGCATGTCGACGGCGTACCGGTACTGACCAGTCAGTACGGGACATTAAACGGGCAATATGCCCTACGTGTTGAACATTTGATTAACCCTATTTTGAATGCTCTGAATGAGGAACAGCCCAATGAGTGACCCTAAGCTTCCGTCTGACGATGGAAAGGAATCCGTGGACGATCTGTGGGCTGATGCGTTTAATGAGCAGCAGGCAGCGGATAAACCAACGGCCACCACCGAGGGCGTATTTAAATCACTGGAAGCACCGGATGCGATGGGTAACCTACAGGATATCGATTTAATTCTGGATATCCCGGTAAAGCTGACCGTTGAGTTAGGCCGCACCAAAATGACTATCAAAGAGTTACTGCGCTTGTCTCAAGGCTCGGTGGTCTCCCTTGATGGCCTGGCCGGTGAACCATTGGATATTTTGATTAACGGCTATCTAATTGCGCAGGGTGAAGTCGTGGTGGTCGCTGATAAATACGGCGTACGTATCACTGACATCATTACCCCGTCAGAACGTATGCGCCGTCTGAGCCGCTAATGACCGTAGCGCAAGTTGATACTGCCACGTCCACGGTTACAGCACCCGTTGTTACGACACAGGTGACTGCGCCAGCGGATGCTGCCATTGCGGTGGTGACACACGCCCCTACAGCCGATGTCGCAGTGCCCACCCCGCAAACCCCCGTTACTGGCTTTGCGGCCAGCCACCCCGGCACTACGGCGCAGCAGGCAGCACCCGCCATGCCCGCAGGATCGGTGTTAACTCAGGTTGGCAGCGTGCTAGGGGGTATTTTACTGCTGATTTTATGTGGTGCCTGGCTGGTGCGGCGTTTAGGTTTTGCCCCACAGGCCCGTAACAACAAATTATTGAATGTGAAGGCCAGTTGTCAGGTAGGTCAGCGCGAACGGGTGGTCATTGTTGAAGTCGACAATACCTGGTTAGTGTTAGGCGTAACCGCACAACAGGTAACACAACTCCACACTCTGACACGCCCTGTGGTTGATGAAGCCACCGCGGCTTCGTCGTCCGACAATGTGAAACCGGCCGATTTTCGCCAGCTACTGAACAACCATTTGTTTAACAAAAAATTGAAACATCCGGGAAAATCGGCATGATGTCTCTTCGCCCCGTGGCTGCCTCAGCAAATATCGTAGCAATCGCTACGCACAACACTGATTTTAATTATCAGTTGCTGCTTCGTCGTTTTCTGAAGGTACTCACCAATAAAACCACCCTGCTGCTATTGAGCTTACTCTGCTCTCCGGCGGTATTTGCTCAACTGCCGGGCATCATCAGCCAACCCTTGGCTAATGGTGGACAGAGTTGGTCTTTACCGGTGCAAACACTGGTTTTTATCACCACGCTGAGTTTCTTGCCCGCCGCCTTACTGATGATGACCAGTTTTACCCGTATCATTATTGTACTCGGGTTGCTGCGCAACGCATTGGGCACCCCCTCGGCACCACCCAATCAGGTGATGTTGGGCCTGGCGCTGTTTCTGACTTTCTTTATTATGTCGCCGGTATTTGACAAGGTGTATCAGGATGCTTATCTGCCTTTCAGTCAGGACAAGATAAGCATGGAAGTGGCAATAGATAAAGGCGCGCAACCCTTGCGTGAATTTATGTTGCGCCAAACCCGCGAATCGGATCTTGCCCTGTACGCACGGTTGGCAAATCTGCCACCATTGGAAGGCCCGGAAGTGGTCCCGATGCGGATACTGCTACCCGCTTATGTCACCAGTGAGCTAAAAACGGCCTTTCAAATCGGTTTTACCGTATTTATTCCGTTCCTGATTATCGATCTGGTGGTAGCCAGCGTACTGATGGCCCTGGGGATGATGATGGTCCCCCCCGCCAGTATCTCACTGCCCTTCAAACTGATGCTATTTGTCTTGGTTGATGGTTGGCAGCTACTACTGGGTTCCCTGGCACAGAGTTTTTATAGCTAAGGTAGGCTCATCATGACCCCTGAATCGGTAATGGCCCTCGGCGTTGAGGCAATGAAAATTGCGCTTGCACTGGCCGCCCCCTTGCTATTAGCCGCCCTGATAAGCGGCCTGATTGTTAGTCTGTTGCAGGCAGCAACGCAGATTAACGAAATGACATTGTCATTCATTCCAAAAATACTGGCGGTGTTCACCACTATGGTGATTGCAGGCCCATGGATGCTAAATCTGATACTGGATTATATGCGTAATTTATTCACCAGCCTGCCCACGTTGATTGGCTAACGGTGCTTTCCCTCGATACCACTCAACTTAGCGTCTGGGTCAGCCAGTACTTCTGGCCGCTAATTCGTGTGCTGGCGCTAATCACCACCGCGCCAGTGTTAAGCGAAAAGCAGATCAACCGTAAAGTCAAAGTTGGTTTAGCGTTATTAATTACCTTTCTGATTGCCCCTTCGCTGCCCCCGGTCAACATTCCTTTAGTCTCAACCGGTGCTGTCTGGGTCGCCGCCCAGCAGGTGTTAATTGGCGTCGCTATTGGCTTGACCATGCAGTTTGCTTTTGCCGCTATCCGGCTGGCTGGTGAAGTAATTGGTTTACAGATGGGGCTATCGTTCGCCACCTTCTTTGACCCGTCAGGTGGGCCGAACATGCCAGTTTTAGCCCGGTTACTTAACTTGCTCGCCCTGCTGTTATTCCTCACTTTTGATGGCCATTTATGGCTAATCTCATTGTTGGCCGACAGTTTTCATACCTTACCCATTCAGTTCGAACCGCTCAATGGTAATGGTTTTCTGGCCTTGACTCAGGCTGGCTCATTAATCTTTATGAATGGGTTGATGCTGGCATTACCGCTGATCACGCTGTTGTTAACCCTGAATATGGCGTTAGGTATGCTTAACCGCATGACCCCACAGCTTTCGGTGTTCGTTATCGGTTTTCCACTGACCTTGACCGTCGGGATCATCTCAATCGGACTGATAATGCCATTGCTGCCCCCCTTTGCAGAGCACCTGTTCGGTGAGGTATTTGACCGGTTAGCAGGCGTATTGAGCGGAATGGCGAGCTAAGTTTTCCAGCTTGGGGCGGGAGTGATAGAACAAAGTTGACTGGTAACAAAAAAAAGGTATGTCACCCCAAACCTTAGTGGAAGAAGATGACATACCAAAAAGTGCACCCGGTTTAAGTACACTTAATAGGGGACCTGTGGGGTAAGCCCACAGGCAGAAGACGGATTACTTATTCAGCTGGAACAGGGACAAACCCTGCATATCGGTAAATGTGGTATAAGAGGCCTGTAGTGCTGCCTGTTGCATCACATAGGAAGAGATAGCAGCAGTCCAATCCACATCCTGCAAATCACTCAAACGCTGTTTATTAATCAAACTACGATCACTGCCCAAACTGTCCAGGTTGTCTAGCTCTTGCAGTTGGGTACCGATTTCGGCTTGAACCGACAACACATTATTCAATGAGTTGGACAGCCCACGGATACCTTTATCCATATCGGCAGTGGCTTGATCTTTAACCGCATCAGTCGCCCCTTGTAACGGGACTTTCAGCGACTTGAGTACGGTATCGATGGTATTGAAAATATTGCTTTCTGACGCAACCGGCTTACCACCGGCATCATCAGGTTCGGGTTTCGCATTACTGGTCAATGCCATAAAGACACTGGAGCCGGTGTGCCCAACAGTAATCGAGCGGTTAGCATCGACTTTCTGTTCAATGGCAACATTGCCCCCCTGATAAGTCACATCACCGGTCGCACTGACCGCAAACGGCGGTTTGTCACTTTTAAAGCCAGCAAAGATGTAACGGCCGTTGCCATCAGTGGTGTTGGCCTGGTTGACCAGTTGGTCTTTCAAACCCTGTAACTGAGTCGCATAAGAGGCACGGTCATCGTCACTCAATATGTCGCTTTTGGCACTGATCACTAATGTCTGAATTGACTGAATAGTGCTGGTAGCCTGCGCCAGAACCGTGGTTTCCAGCGATGAACTCTGGCGAGCAAAACTACGTGCCAAGGTATATTGGCTATTTTCCGATTGAGCTTGTGACACCATCACCGCTTGAGATGCTGCCATCGGGTCATCGGAGGGGTTAACGACTCGCTTGCCGGAAGAGAGTTGTTGGCCCGACTGCATCCACAGTGACTGGGCGTTAGTCACGCCCTGCATATTTTGCTGATACAGCATGCTGGTACTTAAGCGCATGATGCCAGTTCCTTTTAGTAATCGTTCAGCCCGCAACCCTATCGCAACAATCAATCTGTCTAAACAGTGATGCTAACTAACCGCTAGATAAGATAAGTAGCGGCAGGTACTCTCTGCCGCTGACAAAAAATTAACCGCGCAGGCTCAGCAACGCATTAAACAGCGTCGAAGCCGTCTGAATGACCTGGGCATTCGCCAAATAATATTGCTGGAAACGCTGTAAATCGCCGTACTCTTCATCCAGGTTCACACCGGAAATAGACTGCTGCTCGGCGGTCAATTGTTTGACGATATTGGCTTGTGCTGTGCTGTTGGTTTTCGCGGTGCTGGTTTGGTTACCCACATTACTGACCAAACCGGCATAAGCACCAGACAGCGTGGCTTTGCCATCAACCAGTTTTTTGGTTTGCAGACTTAACAATGCCTGTGCATTAACGTTGTCACTCGCGCCACCATCAGCGGTACCGGCAGCCGCAATTTTACTTGAGTCGGTAATCTCGACCTGTAAATTAGCAGCCACGCTAGAGACCGTTTTGACGATAAACTTATCTCTGGCTTGCGCACCGGTAGTGCCGTTATCAACACTGACGGCGACACCATCAAAGCTCAACCCCGTCGTGTTACCGCTGCCGTCTTTCACTGGGTTAGCGGGCACTTTGGTGTTATCCGACAGGCGCGTTACCTGCCAGTCAGTTCCATCAAACTCTACGCTATAATCACTGGCTTTGACTTTTGAAGTATCGGTATAAGACACAGTCAAGCTGGCATCACCCTGATTTCTGGCGTTTTTTAGCACATTAGGTTGTGCAAAGCTGAAGAAATCTGTACCCGGCTCACCACTGGTATCAAACCCGGCTTTATGCTGAGTATTGAAGCTATCCGCCATGACCAATGCCAATTGGCCCAGTTGGTTACGAGCACTGTCGAGTGCTTCACTGCGGAATTTCAGCGTCCCGCCCAAGGTGCCCGTCGTCAGGCGGCTTTCGTCCACTTCAAGCACATCACCACTGCCATATTTATAGCCAATGGTTAATCGAGTGGCATCACTACTGGAAGGTATTGCTTGAACTTTATAAGAGTCCGGCCCTTGCACCAATGGCAAACCATTGGCAAAAGAAACGTTGTAAGCATCGCCATCTTGCTGGGTCACTGTTACGCCAACAATCTGGTTCAATTCGGTGACCAGTTGGTCACGCTGATCGAGTAACGCATTTGGCTCACTGCCACTGCTGCCGCGCAAACGGGTAATTTGATCGTTTAACTTGGCAATTTGGTCAGCATAGTTATTTATTTGCGTAACGCTTTCGGTGATCTTCTGGTTTACGCCGGTATCCATATCACGCAGATATTTATCCGCGTTCTGGAACTGATTAACCAACCCTTCAGCCTTGCCCAATACCGTTTTACGTGCCGCATCATCACCGGAGTTACTCACCAAATTTTGTAAGTTACTGAAAAAATCCTGCATGGTGCTGGAGAGGTTATTGGACGAATTAGAGAGCAAATTATCGATTTGCGAAATTTGCTGATAATAGGTGGTTAACCCGCTGCTCTGGGTTTGTGAAGACCGTAATTGGTTGGTAATAAAGGAGTTATATTCACGGTTAACACCGGTTACCGCAACGCCATTACCAATAAAACCGGCGGGACTTAGGGTTCCACCGTTTTGTGCAAAAATAGTATTCTGGCGATTATAACCAGCCACTTGGAAATTGGTGATGTTATTACTGACGGTGCTCAGGGCATATTGCGCTGCGCTCAGACCACTCATCGCAGTATTCATTAAACTGTTGGACATGAAGAAATCCTTTTACCACAGACGACGAGCATCGCAGCGCCTGCATTAATTAATATTGGGATACTGCCTGAGGAGACCTTAGCCTCCGCACAGCCTGTGATTATTATCGGCTCGACTTTGGAAAACTTGAGTCAAAATATGGGTGTAAATCTCGATCCTCACCAATCCAATAGGCGTATTGTCGCGGACAGTTTGGGTGCGCCAGCGCACAGGCAACGGTGCGTACACCATGACTTGGTAAATTATGGCTACGTGACGGCACCAAGCACTGTCCAATCCCAAAAATGACAAATAAAATAGCCTATTTAGAACAACTGGCTTAGGTCACTGCTATAAGCTTTCACTGCTTGTTCGCCAGTATTTTTCATTTGCTGGATCACACTGACTAATTTTTGCGCATACTGCGGATCGGTGGCGTAACCAGCTTGTTGCAGCGCATGTGCCCCCTGCTCAGGGCTGCGTGCTGCGGCAACGTTGGCATAGCGCGGGTTTTGCGTCAGTAATTTGACATAATCAGTGACAGCCTCGACATAGGAGCCATATACCCGGAAGCGAGCTTTGGTTTTCTTCGCCACACCTTGCTCATATTCGGTAGTAGTAATCTCACTGACTGGGCCATCCCAGTTACTGCCCGCTTTGATGCCAAACACGTTGTAACTGGTTTTGCCATCTGCCGTCGGAATTTCGCGCTGACCCCAACCTGATTCCAATGCTGCCTGAGCCACAATAAGCTGATGGGGAATACCACTTTGCTGACTGGCAATTTGTGCTGGAATAGACATCCGCGCCACGAAATTACCGGTACCTTGTGGCAATGGCGCGGAGTTGTTGGTGGGCGGTGTTGGCATGGCGCGACGCACCATTTGTGCCAATGCCTGTGCCGGTAATGTTTGCAGGACTTCATTATCCAGCATCATTGGCACCGTCCCTGCCGTTTCACTTGGCGAGGTAGAACCTGAAAGCTGCTCCACCATCATATCGGCCAGCCCCAACCCCTTGGCCGACATTTGCTGAGCGACTTGTTGATCATACATAGAGGTATAAAGCCGGGTCTGATCACTGTTCATCACGCCATCTTGCGGTAAGGCAGAACGCATGCTTTTCAGCATCATCTGCACAAACATCCCCTCGACCTGCTGGGCAACCTGCCGCAAGTTGCCTTGTGGATCTCTGGCCGCATCACGCTTTAAGGTATTCAGTGATTGGGCGTCATAGGCCGCCCCAGACATTGCCATCAGATCACTCATCAGATAATTTCCAATTTAGCCCGCAAGCAGCCAGCGCTTTGCATTGCCTGCAAAATAGACATCAAATCGATTGGAGTTGCCCCTAGCGAGTTCAGAGCACGAACCACATTATTCAGATTTGGGCTGGCATTGACGCGTTGCAATACCCCACCTTGCTGCTGAACGGAGATCTGAGTATTCGGGGTGACTACGGTCTGCCCGCCGCCCAACGGGGTATCTGGCTGGCTGACGGTATTTTGTTTATCAATCACCACCGATAGGTTCCCTTGCGCTACGGCACAAGAATCCAGCATCACATTGCGGTTCATCACTACCGAGCCGGTACGAGAGTTGATAATCACCTTGGCATCACCCGCATCGACATTCACCGGGATATTCTGAATATCTGCCAGGAAACGCACCTGCGAGCTGTTGCCACGCGGAACCAAAACCTGAATGGTGCGAGCATCAATCGCTGTCGCAGAACCAAAACCGCGCTGGCGGTTAATGGCATCACTGACCTGCTGTGCCATGGTGAAATCTTCGGTATTCAATTGAAGATTAATCACACCATCAGTGCCAAAGGTAGTGGGCAACTCACGTTCGATAGTGGCCCCATTGCTGATACGCCCGCCGGTCAGTTGGTTAACCTGTACACTACTGCCCCCCGATGACGCACCTGCACCGCCCACCAGCACGTTACCTTGCGCCAGAGCATAAACTTGGTTATCCACCCCTTTCAATGGGGTCATCAGTAGGGTACCACCACGAATACTTTTGGCATTACCCATTGAAGAAACCACAATATCAATGGTTTGCCCGGCACGGGAGAATGCCGGCAACTTGGCCGTGACCATCACCGCAGCCACGTTTTTGAGCTGCATATTGGTACCTGGCGGTACGGTAATGCCCAACTGTGACAACATGTTACTCAGACTTTGCGTGGTAAACGGCGTTTGCATAGTCTGGTCACCAGAACCATCCAGGCCGACCACCAGGCCATAACCGATTAATGCGTTATCACGCACTCCCTGAACGGTCACCAAATCGCGGATACGCTCTGCCGTTGCAGGTAAGGACACCAGCGTGAGCAGCGCAATAAGCTGTATAACAAATAGAGTGACAAGTGACTGTTTACGCATCGACGGCCTCTTAGTACGGTGAGATATTAAGGAAGAACCGCTGCAACCAGCCCATGGTCTGCGCTTCATTGATATAACCATTACCCACATACTCGATGCGCGCATCTGCAACCTGCGTTGAGGTCACGGTGTTGCTGCCGCTGATGGTGCGTGGGTTCACTACCCCAGAGAAGCGGATAAATTCGGTCCCCTGGTTGATTGCAATCTGTTTTTCACCGACCACATGCAGGTTGCCGTTAGCCAGCACGCGATCGACGGTAACGGTGATCGTGCCACTGAAGGTGTTGTTGGCATTCGCCCCCCCCTTACCGCCAAAGGTATTATCACCCGAGATATCCATATCAGCCCGCGCATTACCCAATAATCCTTCCAGATAACGCGGCGAAGTTGCCACACCAAATTTGCTTGCACCATTGCGGCTGGCATTGGCAGAGGAGCTTTTGCTGGCGCTGACATTTTCCTGCAAAGTAATCGTGAGTGTGTCACCGACATTACGCGGGCGACGGTCTTCGAACAAAGGCTGATAACCATAGTTCATCGGCTGAGCCGCCTGGAAAATAGAGCCATTTGGCAACGGCGCACTGGCCGGTGCCGGCTGTGCCGAGGTGGTGCCATCTACCAGTGATTTATGCGGAATATACGCGCAGCCATTGAGTAGCATCGCCGTCAACGGCATACAAACCCATTTCAATCCACCTGATGTGCGCAGCGGCTTTTTGTCCATCTCTGATTATCAGTCCTGTAACCGGTAAGAGGCCACACAGTCGGCCTCAGATACTCATTATTCTGTTGCAGTCAGGGGGCTAAATTGCCCCCTGAAAGCGGATTTACAGTTGGGTCAGTTTTTGCAACATCTGGTCTGAAGTTGAAACCGCTTTACTGTTGATTTCATAGGCCCGTTGCGTCTGGATCATATTGACTAGCTCTTCCGCCACATTGACGTTAGAGGTCTCAACATACCCCTGATACAGCAAGCCACCGCCGTTCAGACCTGGCGTGGTTTCGTTTGGTGCACCAGAACTGGCGGTTTCCTGATACAGGTTTTCGCCAATACTTTCCAGGCCACTGTTATTGATAAATGTGGTCAGGGTCAGTTGCCCAACTTGCTGCGTGGCGGTTTGCCCCTGCAAGGTGACACTGACTATCCCATCGCGCCCCACCGTCATGCTCAAGGCATTGGCCGGAATGGTAATCGCCGGTTGAACCTGAAAACCGCCGGATGTCACCAACTGGCCGTTTTGGTCCACCTGAAAAGACCCGTCGCGAGTATAAGCATTAGTGCCATCAGGCATTTGCACCTGAAAGAACCCTTCTCCTTTGATGGCAATATCTTTGGTATTGTCAGTCTTGGACAAGTTGCCCTGGCTGTGCAAACGCTCAGTCGCTACCGGGCGAACACCGGTACCAATCTGTAAACCAGAAGGTAGGGTCGTCTGCTCGGAGGATTGTGCCCCCGGCTGGCGCATAGTCTGGTAAAGCAAATCTTCAAATACCGCCCGTTGGCGTTTAAAGCCATTGGTGCTGACGTTCGCCAGGTTGTTGGCGATAACATCCATATTGGTCTGCTGTGCATCCAAACCGGTTTTGGCAATCCATAATGATCGGATCATCAGTTTATTCCTCTGCGCCTGCGCGCTTAGCCCATTGCTAACAACTGATTAGCACGCTGTTCGTTTTCATCCACACTGTGGATGACTTTCATCTGCATTTCGAAACTGCGGGCATTGGCAATCATGTCTGTCATGGCTTCAACCGCTTTCACGTTGCTGCCCTCCAGTACGCCCGGCATAATTTTAATCAACGGGTCATTGGCCAACTGAGCACCACGCGCCTGTTGTGTTGCCGGGGTGAGATGGAATAAACCGTCATCACCGTGCATCACTTCACCGGCATTGGCCCTAACGCGTTTGATTTGACCGAGTTGAGCAATCGTATTCGGTGAGTCACCCGCATTCAGCGCCGAAATAGTACCGTCGGCGGCAATGGTCACTGCGGCCTGCGGTGGCACTTCAATCGGGCCGTTATCCCCCATCAGTGGGTAGCCCTGCACGGTCATTTGACCGTTAGCCGCAACCTGAATATTCCCGTTACGGGTATAAGCCTCAGTGCCATCAGGCAGTTGCACTGCCAGATAGCCATCTTGCTGCAAAGCCACATCCAACGGGCGACCGCTATAGTTCATTGTCCCCTGGCTAATATCCACACCGGGGGTCGATGCCGTCACCATAGTGCGGGTTGCCATGCTCGGCCCGTCGATAGGTACGGCACGCATCGCTGACAACTGCGCACGGAAACCCGGCGTCGAGGCGTTAGCCAGATTGTTAGCCGTAACCGCTTGCTGCTCCAGCGACTGCCTGGCAGCCCCCATCGCGGTATATATTGCGTGATCCATGAGCTTATCCCGTCAGTTCGATTAACGCAGGTTAACCAGTGTTTGTAAGATTTGATCCTGGGTTTTGATGGTTTGCGCATTGGACTGATAGTTACGTTGCGCCACGATCATATTCACCAGTTCCTTACTCAAATCCACGTTAGAAGACTCCAACGCGCCACTGGTCAGGGTGCCGAAACCGCCGCCGCCTGCAGTACCGAGGATCGGGTTACCGGAAGACTTGGTTTCTTTCCAGACGTTATCGCCCTCAGGAGACAAACCTTCAGGGTTAGAGAAGTTAACCAGCACAATTTGTCCGAGCAGTTGGGTCTGCTGGTTTGAATAGGTACCTACAACCGAGCCGTCGTTGTTGATCTGGAAGCCAGTGAACTCACCTGCGGCATAGCCCGTTTGATTCTGTGTCACGATACCGTCAGTACCGGTATTTTGCTGCTTGCTGCCCGCCACATTCAGCGCGAAAGTTTGCGCCGGAGCACCGTTTACCACCGCCATAGGGACGGTCAAATTGAAATCGGTAGTACCCGCGCCATTTTTCACGCTTTTCAGTGCGCCATTGGTATCAAATACCATCGTTCCGCGCAGAGAGGCGGCAGCGGGGTCAGCAGGGTCAAACGGTTTGGTCGCATCGGCCAGTGTCCCGCTGCTGTCCTTGGTATAGACATTCCAGCTATTACCATTTACTGCATCTTCAGCGGTTTTCACATAGTACACATTGATAACGTGGCGGTTACCCAAGCTATCGTAGGTGGTCATGTTATTCACAAAGCTGTAAGTGTCTGGCTTTTGCGGGTCAAAGGTTGCGGTAATAACATCATGGGTTGAGGTCAGGTTAGCGACCATGTTGCCTGAGGTGGTCGCTTTCGCGGCAATCATATCCTGAGGAATAGACAGGGGTACCGGGTTTGCCCCTTGCTGCACGGTAGGAGGAGTGCCAGTTGCCGGATAGCCGGTCAGGCTCAGCCCTTGCATGTTAACGATATTGCGGTTTTCATCGAGTTTGAACTGACCGTTACGGGCAAAGAACACACCGCCGCTGCTGTCTTGCATGCGGAAGAAACCACTCTGGCTGATAGCCAAATCCAAACGGCGGTTGGTGGTCGTTGGCGTGCCATCGTTAAAGTCCTGAGTAATCCCGGCAACTTTAACCCCCATACCGGTCTGAGAGCCTGCGAACATATCGGCAAAAGAAACTGAGCCGGCTTTAAAACCTGATGTCGCCGAGTTGGCGATATTGTTACCGATCACATCCAGATTGCTGGATGCTGCGTTCAAACCGCTGACTGCTTGAGAAAAGCCCATTTTCTTCTCCGTTAGATTCGTGGTCCATTAAAGACCTTAAGCATTGATGGTATATCAATCGCTATCTTTAAAAATTAAAGTGAGTATTTTCAATACATTAACTCACCATGCATATATTTAATTACTGCTGCAAACTGCAAGCTGACCTATAAAATCTGGCGGACTTTATCCAGGGTAATGGTCCCCGCCAGACCCAGATCCAGTTTGGAACCATCGTTGCCACGGGTCACACCATTAACAACGGCGTAGCTCAGTGGAGTGGCAACCAGTGACTCGTTACCACTGCTGGCGGTAATCGTCACGGTGTAAGCACCATCTGGCGCATTGCCGCCAGCATCCAGTGAACCATCCCAGGTAAAGGAGTGGACACCTGCTGACAAGCCACCAATCTCAATAGTTCGTACTGCCAGACCATCTTTGTTGCTGATTGTTGCCGTCACTTTGTCTGCGGAACGTTCTAACTCAACACCAAATGGCGTGGTGGTGACGGTGCCATCTTTGCTGCCTGCCAACACCGTAGTGCCGGGGATCATCACGCCGTGACCAATCAGGCTACTGGCTTGCAGTGACTGACTGCTATCAATCTGTCCAGAAATGGAACCTAGTGTGGTATTCAACTTTTCAATACCACTCACGGTGTTGATTTGCGCCAACTGCGTTGTCAACTCGTTGTTTTGCATTGGGTTAGTCGGGTCCTGGTTCTTTAACTGGGCAACCAGCAACGTCAGGAAACTGTTCTGCAAATCCTGACTGGTGCTACCGCTACCGGTGGTGGAATTAGCCCCGGTTGCGTTGGTAATACCGTAATCGCTCTCAGTCAGAGAATTGGTAATGGCCATATATGCAAGCTCCTGTTATTGACCTAGTGTCAGCGTCTTGAGCATTAGAGATTTAGTGGTATTAAGCACTTCAACGTTGGCTTGATAGCTACGCGAGGCCGAAATGGTGTTAATCATTTCCCCTGTCACATCAACGTTAGGCATGCGGACATAGCCCTTGGCATCGGCCAGTGGGTTACCCGGCTGATACACCAAGCGATCTGGTGCGGGGTCGTCAACGATTTGGGATACACGTACACCACCGGTTTCCTGCCCTGGTTGAGCCGCTACCTGAAACACCACTTGCTTGGCACGATAAGGCTGACCATCCGGGCCGGTAACGCTATCGGCGTTGGCCATGTTACTGGCGCTGACGTTCAACCGTTGCGATTGGGCTGATAATGCCGAACCGGCAATATCAAAAATATTCAGTAAAGACATGCGTCTTATCCTTGTTGTAACACTGACATCATCCCTTTGATTTGGCCGCCAAGAACGGTTAGATCGGTCTGATATTTCAGGCTGTTATCGGCAAAATTAGTACGCTCACGATCCATATCGACCGTGTTACCGTCCATCGCTGGCTGATCTGGCACGCGGAATAAGAGGTCAAGGTCAGGCGGTTGAACCGTACTTGCCGGGATATGACGGGCTGACGTTAAACTGAGCGACACCCCTGTACCATTGGCACGCCCTTGCTCCATCACTTTTTTCAGTTGGCTGGAGAAATCGATATCACGCGCCTGAAAGCCAGGTGTATCCGCATTTGCAATATTGGACGACAGGATCTCCTGCCGTTGCGCGCGTAAATTAAGCGCCTCTTGTTGAAAACGCAGAGCACCGTCCAGTTTGTCGAGCATAGTCCCCCCGCAAGGTTAGAATTTGGAGTCGACAGCATAAACGCCGTATAGGAAAGCCTATCGCCAGAATAAGAGCAAAATGCGTCGCTATTTGTCCCCTTAACCTTATCGAGGTACGGGTACACTAGATGCAAAAGGGGTTCGCCCTTGTATTACCTGGTTGCACAGGCGGAGAGGAAATTGATGGCAATGAAAAAAAATGACGTCATAAAGTTGGCGTGGGGGGTGCTGTTGCTGAGTCAGACCGCCACTCATCCAGCAATGGCGGCAGATTTATCAACGCAGGTAAATCAATTCTTCCAACAGCAATATCCTGATAAAGAGAGTCAGGTTAAGGTGGTTATCAAAACGCCACAGAGTCAATGGCCACAATGTGAATTGCCAGACATCACCCTGCCTGCCAATGCCCGCCCGTGGGGCAATATCAGTTTGTCCGTGCGCTGCGAAGGGGTACGGCGGTTTATTCAGACACAAGTGCAGGTCAGTGGGCATTACGCGGTAGCTGGCCGCCAACTGGCTGTTGGCGAGAAGATTGCCGCATCTGATATCCAGATGAAACAAGGCCGGTTGGATACCCTCCCCCCAGGGGCTTTACTGGAACCTCATTTTGCCCAGGGCGCGGTGAGTTTGCGGCGTATCAATGCCGGTCAGCCTCTGACGCGCAATATGTTACGGCGATTGTGGGTCATTAAAGCAGGGCAAGAAGTGCAAGTCTTAGCGCAGGGAGAAGGGTTTAATGTTAACAGTAATGGTAAAGCGATGAACAACGCCGCCATACAAGATAACGTTCGGGTGCGCATGGCATCAGGCCAAATCGTCAGTGGTACCGTAGGCGAAGATGGCACAATCCGGATTATGCTATAGTGATTAAAGTTTTTTTAACCTTTGCCGATAACTCTGATATGCAGTTATCTGCGGGTGAAACATCGGCTATCCCGCCCTTCTTTTGTTAAAAGATAAAAGTCTCGCGGGTCGATAAACGTCAATCCCGCTATCAAGGGAGCAACACAACATGAGTATTGATCGCACTCAGCCGTTATTACCGGTAACACAAGTGCAGCCACGGGAAACCAGTGACATTGCGCAACAAATGCGTAAGTCTTCTGCCCAGACAAAAGCGCAGGTAAGTGGCACTGAGGTTAAATTGAGTGATGCGCAGGCAAAACTGATGCAACCGGGCAGCCAGGACATCAATGTAGAACGTGTAGAAACGTTAAAACAGGCAATCCGCTCAGGCCAACTGACGATGGACACCGGTAAAATTGCCGATGCCTTGCTCAAGAATGTCGCGGATGATTTGAAAAATAACTAAACGTAACAATAATCGTTAACCCTAGAACAATCGTTAACCGTAAAAGGATACGTGGTGGTGGAAAGATTACAGACCAACCTGGACCAGCAACTGGAACTTCTCGCGTCACTGACGACTGTTGTAGCGCAAGAGCAGCAATTACTCTGCTCCGGTCGGATTCAAGGTGTCGTCTTGCAAGGTGTGACTGAACAAAAAAGTTCAATACTGGCTACGTTGGCTTATCTGGATCAAACCCGGCTCACCACTGAAATTGCGGCCAATCTCCAGGCGCCTTATCATGAGGTTCCAGAGTTGGCGATGCGTTGGCAACGTATCTTGCAGTTGGCTGAGAACCTTCAGTACAGCAATTTGCACAATGGATTATTGTTACAACAGCATATTGAGCATAATACTCAGGCGCTGGCAGTATTGAATACCCGCCACGGGCAGTCACTGTATGGGCCTGATGGTCATTCTAAAGGTGCCAGTCTACTGGGGCGCAAGATCGGGATTTAAGATCCCATGTCTACGGATATAACCCATCGCACAGCCGAGGCTTATATCCGTATGGTTTTCCCATGTCCATTCAGCCGTAATTCCAATGCTTATTACCTACTCAAAAAATGGGTTTTCCTGCTTTTCTCCGATGCATTAATCTGCTGAAACTGAGCAAATGTGCTTAGTTTAAAGGAGGAGATATGAAAAAACGGCATCTAAGTCTGTTATTGGGGTGGGTTTTCTGTGGTGCGGCAGCACTAACTATGAGTCAAACGGTGCAAGCCGTTGAGGTCTACAATCAGTTAGAGCATCCGGTCTATTTCTGTGTGAGTTGCTATTACCCCTTAGTCTGGTTTTAACGATAATTGACCAGCACCTGATTGCTGATCACTTGCAACGGCGGGTTCACACGGCCTTTACCGGCAATAAAGTAAACAAACGTCAGTTGAGTTGCCGCAGCCTCCCCCGCCAGCCCTCGGCTCTGCCCGCTGCCCCCCTCAAGTGGCATACAGCGGTTCGGGGTGCATAATTTAACCTGTAAACCCTCTGGCGCTGTTGACATCAATTGGTAGCGCCAGCCAACAGACACGATACGCGCATTTTCCGACGCCAACGCCACCGGTGGTTTTAGTACCGCCGAAGAGGTGGCGACCCCGCACAAACCCTGTGTAACCCCGATATCGTCCGCGACCCAAGTGCCTGAAGCGACAGCATTCAACGGCAATACACTCACCGCAAGCAGCGTAGCCAACATTATCTGGGAGAGACGAATCAGCATCAAGCAGCTCCTATCGTAGATGTCATACGGATCTGGCGATTATCGCCAATTTCCAGATTAGATAGCACCACCATCTGTGGCAAACTACGGCGCAAGAAACGGGCTAAAAGTGCGCGCAGTGCATGGTTAACCAGCAACACCGGCGGTGCACCCAGCATTTCCTGACGTTGTAGCGCTTGTTTGGATTGATCCAACAGGCGGTCAGCCAACCCCGGTTCCAGACCACCACCGCCTTGCAGTGCTTGTAACAGCAAACGCTCTAATGCTGCATCCAGCCCAATGACCTGAATCTCGCCGGTTCCAGGGAACCATTGTTGTGCGATGGAACGCCCTAATGCGACTCGGACTACCGCCGTTAATTCGTAAGGGTCAGTCTGATTTGGTGCATGTTCAGCCAGCGTCTCAATAATGGTACGCATATCGCGAATTGATACCCGCTCCACTAACAGATTTTGCAGTACCTTATGCAGCGTGGTTAAGGTGACAACACCGGGAATAAAGTCTTCCGTCAGCTTCGGCATCTCTTGCGCAACCCGGTCCAGCAATTGCTGGGTTTCCTGACGGCCAAACAGTTCGCTGGCATATTGGCTGATCAAATGGTTTAGATGGGTCGCCACTACGGTGCTGGCCTCAACCACGGTAAAGCCTTGGATCTGCGCCTGCTCACGCAATGCACTTTCAATCCAAACCGCCGCTAATCCAAAGGCGGGGTCATGAGTGGCCTCACCCGGTAACGAGCCGACCGCATTGCCGGGGTTAATTGCTAACCAACGGCCAGGATGAGCTTCACCACTGCCAATCTCTACCCCTTTCATTAATATCCGATAGTTTGCTGGCGGCAGTTCCAGATTATCTCTGATATGCACCACGGGTGGCAGGTAGCCCATCTCTTGAGCAAACTTTTTACGAATACTGCGAATTCGACCCAGCAACTCGCCATTTTGCTGGAAATCCACCATCGGAATGAGGCGATACCCCACTTCCATCCCCAGCGGATCTTCCAGTTGGACATCAGACCACGTTGCTTCAGCGGCTTGTTGCTGGTCCTGCACCACCGGTGATTCCGCCACCACGGGTTGCTGCATTTGTTTGCCACGTAAACGCCAGGCTAATGCCAACAGCGCGCCGGTGAACAGCAGGAAGACAAAGTTCGGCATGCCAGGCACCATCCCCAGTAACCCTAGCACACTGGCACTTAGCACCATCACGCGTGGGTTATTAAACAACTGGGTGACCATTTGCTGACCAACATCCTGGTCGGTACTGACGCGAGTTACGATAACGCCCGCTGCCGTCGAGATAACCAATGCTGGGATTTGTGCCACCAGGCCATCACCGATCGTCAGCAATGTATAGGTTTCTGCTGCGTGCCCCACGCCCATATCGTGCTGAAGCACACCCACCAGTAATCCGCCGACCACGTTAATCACCATGATCAGTAACCCGGCAACCGCATCACCACGAACAAATTTACTGGCCCCGTCCATAGAACCGTAGAAATCAGCTTCTTGCGTAACATCGGAACGGCGTTTTTTTGCTTCATCTTCGCCAATCAAGCCAGCATTTAAGTCGGCATCGATCGCCATCTGCTTACCGGGCATACCATCCAAAACAAAGCGTGCCCCCACTTCAGCAATACGCCCCGCCCCTTTGGTAATAACCATAAAGTTAATTATGACCAAAATAACAAAGACCACGATGCCGATGGCAAAGTTGCCGCCAACCAGAAAGTGACCAAATGCCTCCACCACGCGGCCCGCAGCCGCCGCACCGGTATGCCCATCCATCAGAATGATACGGGTGGAGGCTACGTTTAGGGATAGACGCAGCAGTGTTGAAAACAGCAGAATGGTTGGGAATGCGGCAAAATCCAGCGTGCGTTGGGTAAACATGGCAACCAACAGCACCATAATGGACAGCGCGATATTAAAGGTAAACAGTAAATCAAGGATGAAGGGCGGCAGCGGCAGCACCATCATCGACAAGATCATCAGGATCAGAATTGGCCCGGCAAGGATTTGCCACTGCGTATCTTTAAAATTGCCCGGTAAACGTAGCAGGGCGGCCAAATTAGCCATTAGTCAGTCTCACTCTCTGTTGCAAAATCCAGCGCTTCCGGCACTGGCAGATGTTCAGGTTTTTTCGGGATTAGCCCGCCTTCCCGTTTCCAACGTTTCAATTGGTATACCCAGGCAAGGACTTCTGCCACCGCAGCATACAGGGTGGCGGGAATATGTTGGCCCACCTCGCTGTGCCGGAACAATGCCCTGGCCAGCGGCGGCGCTTCTAATAACGGAATGCGGTGCTCTGCACCTAACTCACGGATACGCAGTGCCACCGCACCAGCCCCTTTCGCCAGTACCTTAGGCGCACTCATTTTTGCTTCGTTGTATTGCAAGGCAACAGCATAGTGGGTTGGGTTGGTCACAATCACATCAGCTTTAGGGACATCAGCCATCATCCGGCGGCGAGCCATCGCCCGTTGCTGCTGACGAATGCGCCCTTTCACATGCGGATCACCTTCTTGATCTTTAAATTCATCACGTATTTCCTGTTTGGTCATACGTAATTTTTTAATGTGGCTGGTTATTTGGAAGAACACGTCGAATCCAACCATCGGAGTCAGGCCCAATACCACCACCAGTCCACAGAAAATAATCAAGTGGACAGCGTCACCCAAAGCAGCCACCGGGGGGGCGGCCATCAAGCGCATCATATCTGGCCAGTTATGCCAGAGGAATATACCGGTGACCCAACCGACCAGCGTGGCTTTGAGGATAGCCTTCAGCAGTTCAGCCAATGCCTGCGAGGAAAACATACGCTTTAAACCCGCAATCAGGCTCATCCGCTGCAAATCAAACTTGATGGATTCGCCGCTGAACAGCACGCCACCCAACAGCATCGGCACCGCCAACGCCACGATCACCAATCCGGCAAAAATGGGTAGCAATGCCATGATCGTTTGGCTCAGCAGCATCCCTATCTGGCGCAACATCTGTTTATCATCGCTGATAATGCCATGATCGAAATGCAGCCCTTGTGAAATCATAGCCGCCAGTTGGCGAGCCATCGACTCACCAGACACCCACAGGATCGCCAAACCGGCCCCGAGCATCAGCATCGAGGTCAGTTCGCGCGAACGCGGTATTTGGCCTTTTTCGCGAGCCTTCTCCAGCTTGTGGGCTGTGGGTTCCTCGCTCTTTTCCGCGTCGCTATCTTCAGCCACAGCAGGTTTTCCTGTTCAGCGTAAGCGTTCCCATGTCAAATAATGAGGAAATGAAAAATTGCTGTATAGCATGACAAATATTCAGCAAGGTTATGGATGGAACAAAGCAGCAATTAGGGGGTTATTTCTCGGATGAGTACGTCGTGTCAACTTCAGTTGCCTGTAGGGTGCTAGCTGTCGTCAAATTCTGCTAGCCAAGAACACACAACCAGTGATAGAGGATGAAGGGGGGATACTACCAGCCACAACGCCTGAAATAGGCTGTTTCAAATGAAATTATCGCGAGAACAATGCAGCGAGAAATAACGGCAGATGAGAGATCCCCCTCACCTGCCAATTATGACCCACAGCCGGCTTAAAAGCCTAAGCTGTCCAACAGGTCATCAACCTGATCCTGGTTGGCAATAACACCAGCACCATTCTTATCCAATTGTGGCCCGTTAAGTAGACTGTCAGCAGGTTTTTGCGGTTTAGAGGGCATATCTGGAATATTTTCCATCAGTACCATTAACAGTTGCTTCTCAATCTCTTGCACCACATCCATCATGCGTTTGATAACCTGACCGGTAAGGTCCTGGAAATCCTGCGCCATCATGATTTCCAACAATTGTGCGTTGGTAAATGAGGTATGTTGCGGCACAACATCCAAATATTCACGGGTATCAGCAACCAGAGCACGTGCATCTGATAACTCGACAGGGTTAGCAAACCATTCGTCCCAGCGAATTTTAAGCGCCTTCGCCGATGACTCCAGCTCATTTTGGCGCGGCTGTGCTGCCTCAACACAGTTCAGTGCTCTTTCTGCGGCTTGAGCCGTCATATGAACGACGTAATCCAGTCGATCACGGGCATCTGGAATGGCTTCCGCAGCCTGTGCAATCGCCTGATCAAGACCTAATTCGCGTAGGCTGTCGCGTAACATCCGCGTCAATTGGCCAATGCGACTTATTATATCACTGGCTGATGCCGCATCTGTTGCGGGCATTTGATGGTTACTCATCTCGCCTCCTTACATACCCAACTTTTCAAAAATCTTATTGAGCTTCTCTTCCAAGGTAGCGGCAGTGAAAGGTTTCACTACATAACCACTGGCGCCTGCTTGCGCTGCTGCGATGATATTCTCTTTTTTCGCTTCGGCGGTTACCATCAGAACCGGCAAAGTAGCAAGAGCACCATCGGCACGGATAGTTTTTAACAGGTCAAGGCCATCCATATTTGGCATATTCCAGTCAGAAACCACAAAATCAAAACCACCCGCGCGTAATTTATTCAATGCATCGACGCCATCTTCGGCCTCTTCCACATTGTTAAAACCCAGCTCTTTCAGCAGGTTTCTGACAATACGACGCATGGTCGAAAAATCGTCTACCACCAAAAATCTGAGATTCTTATCCGCCATACCAACTCCTAAGGTTTGTTGCTCACCGCTGAGCGATTAAAAACACACGCCCGAAAAATTTCACCCCAACGTCATTGGCGTTACAGTACACCAGCAAGTAAACGAATCCCGATGAGCTGACACAAGTCAGTGATTCGGGTGAGCACACACTGCTGCAACGTCAAGGACGAAGGGAACTAGATCCGCAAGGCTTGACCACTGCTAATCTGCGCCAACATACGCTGGCTTATCTGGTTCAAATCCAGAACTTCATTAACGCCCCCCATACCAATCGCCTCACGCGGCATGCCGAATACCACACAACTGGCCTCGTTTTGCGCGATGGTATAAGCACCGGCGCGATGCATCTCCAATAATCCGGCTGCACCATCATTGCCCATCCCCGTCAAGATAACCCCCACGGCATTACGCCCGGCATATTGCGCCACTGAGCGAAACAGAACGTCAACCGAGGGACGATGGCGATTAACCGCAGGCCCATCATGAATGCGAACCTGATAGTTAGCCCCACTACGCGCCAGCTCCATATGCCGATCACCGGGCGCAATATAGGCATGCCCCGGTAATACCCGTTCACCGTCTTCTGCTTCCTTCACGGTGATTTGGCACAGTTTATTCAGCCGCTCAGCAAATGAACGGGTAAAACCCGGCGGCATATGTTGAGTAATTAATAGTGCCGGGCTGGTTGGTGGTAACGGTTGCAATACCATTCGGATAGCTTCCGTCCCCCCGGTAGAGGCACCAATTGCAATTAACTTCTCACTACTAAGCAGCGGCGTATGCGTAAGCATAACCGGGGCATTTTCCGGTCCGCGCTGTGGCAGGCGGGCTTTAGCGGCGGTACGGATTTTCTCCGCAATCAACTCGCTGTAAGCCAGCATTCCCTCTCTGATACCTAGCTGAGGTTTGGTGACAAAATCAATCGCCCCCAATTCCAGCGCACGCATGGTTATCTCGGAGTTCTTACCGGTTAGTGATGACACCATCACTACCGGCATCGGCCGCAACCGCATCAATTTTTCAAGAAAATCCAAACCATCCATCCGCGGCATTTCAACATCGAGCGTCAAAACTTGCGGATTAAATTTTTTGATCAAATCACGGGCAACCAACGGATCGGGAGCCGCTGCAACCATTTCCATGTCTGGGTGACTGTTTATAATCTCTGTCATTAGCTGGCGCATCAATGCAGAATCATCAACGCACAATACTCTGATTTTACTCATCACCTCTCCTTGGTCAGTCCATAAACGGTCTGCCCGCGCAAATAGAATTCCCGACTAATTTGACTGAAATTCTCCGAGTGACCTGCAAACATCAGGCCGCCGGGTTTTAGCAAAGGGACAAAGCGACGCAGAATGCGCTCCTGCGTTTCTTTATCAAAATAAATCATCACGTTACGACAAAAAATTGCATCAAATTGTCCAGGCAATGCCCACTCAGGCGCCAACAGATTGAGTTGCTGGAAATGGATCATATTGGCCAATTCCGGGCGCACTCGCACCATGCCTTGATGTGGACCAGTACCACGCAAGAAATAGCGCTGCATCTGCTGTGCCGACAATGAACGCAATTCATCCTGTCGGTATATGCCACTGGTCGCTTTTTCCAGTACTTGGGTATCAATATCACTGGCTAGCACCTGGCACGAACCCGCACGATTTCCCAACACATCAGAAAGTGTCATCGCGATAGAATAAGGCTCTTCACCCGTCGATGCTGCCGTACTCCACACCGAATAACTCCCCGGCCGCTGACGAACATGCTCAGCCAGAATCGGAAAATGGTGCGCCTCACGGAAAAATGCCGTCAAGTTAGTGGTCAAGGCATTAACAAATGCTTGCCACTCTGCGCTGTTCGGGTCGGACTCCAGCAAAGCAAGGTATTGACCAAAGTCATTAATTCCCAGCAATCTTAGTCGCCTGACCAGGCGGTTGTAGACCATTTCCCGTTTGTGATCGGCCAGTACGATCCCGGCTCGTTGATAAATAAGTTGGCATATGCGTCGGAAGTGAACATCCGACAGCGGGAGCCGTTGAATCATCTGAGTCAGGATCGACCCAGACTCTTGGGGTAATGGCTGTTTCATCGATGATGGTTTCATCCGGCCTCACCCCACAACAAAGTCTTCGTTACGCCGTTTGACAATCTGGAATTTCCTTAACAGCCGGTTGCTTACCACTGCCGTCTGCTGCCTGCCCCTCCCCGCTGTCGCTATCCTGCTCCAAACGAAAGACAGACACTGCATCGGAGAGCCTACTTGCCTGCTCTTCCAGTGCGTTGGCCGCAGCCGCAGCCTCTTCCACTAATGCGGCGTTTTGCTGAGTGACCTGATCCATCTGTGTTACTGCAAGTGAAACCTGCTCAATACCTCGGCTTTGTTCATCCGAGGCGGAAGCGATTTCACCCATAATGTCGGTAACCCGAGTCACTGAGCGAACAATCTCTTCCATGGTAGTACCCGCATTTTCGACCAGAGTGGATCCCTGTCGAACACGGCTGACCGACTCATCAATCAACCCTTTAATCTCTTTTGCTGCTTGTGCACTGCGCTGGGCCAGATTACGGACTTCACCGGCGACGACAGCAAAACCGCGCCCCTGCTCACCGGCGCGAGCTGCCTCAACAGCAGCATTTAACGCCAGGATATTGGTTTGGAAGGCAATACCGTCGATAACACTGGTTATGGCACCGATCTTCTGTGAACTGGTGGCAATATCATGCATGGTTGTCACCACACTGCCTGCCAACTCGCCCCCTTTGGCGGCGGTCCCTGATGCGTCTTTTGCCAGTAATGTTGCCTGACGTGCATTATCTGCATTCTGTTTCACTGTGGCGGTCAGTTGTTCCATACTGGCTGCTGTTTGTTCCAACGATGCCGCTTGTTGCTCGGTTCTTGCCGACAAATCATTGTTACCCGCAGAAATTTCCTGAATCCCCGTCAGCATGGCTTCAGTACCATCTCGGACATGGCTAACGGTGGTGATCAACGACTGCTGCATGATGCGTAAACTGGCAAACATCTCGCTAATTTCATTGCGCCCAGAGACATAAATCTGCGCCGATAAATCCCCCCGCGCGATGCGGTCAAAATGCGCGCGCATAATTTTCAGCGGCGTGACAAACATGGTGCGCAGCCAAACAAGCGACGAAATCGCCATGGCGATTACCATGACAATCGCAGCACCAAATATCCACATGGAGAGATGATACGCCTGCTGGTTTTGGGTACCGGCCTCAGCAATCACTTCATTGGCGTACTGCAAATACTGTAAAAAATCGGCTTCGAACAAATCTTGTGTTTTCTGGGTGGGTTGATCCATAAAGCCTTGTAAATTACCGGCTTCCAGAAAATCGATTAGTTGTCGTAACGACGTCCGTAAGTTCTGATAACTGTTTTTGGTGGCATCCAACAATTCACTACCGTTATCACTCTCATCAAGGCGTGGCACAGCAATAAACTGATTGAAGTAGAGGTCAGCTTTCTGTAATGAGCTGCGCGCATTGCCCATTAATGCGTTGACTTGCTCCTGAGGTACTTTGAGAGCCGAGCGCGTCCCCGCCCGGTTTAAGGTATTACGCGCCTGAAGCAAGGATACCCAACTGAGGCTTAATGCATCCCGTTGCTGACTACTGAGATCCACCCGGTTCAAATTTTGGTAGTCTGAGCGAAAAGCAGTAAATGACAGACCACTTGAAATTAACTGTATCGAGCAAATCAATATCAGTAACAGGAAAAAGCTGGTAGAAATCCGAATTCGGCCAAACATCGTAACCTCTTCTCAGCCAGCTCATTGGCCGGCTTTATCTATTCCCGTTATACTTCAAGCTGCACGTTGGCTGCGCTCAATCACCCCAGTCACTGACTTGTGTCAGCTCTTGGGGATTAAGAGCCTCATCAGAGGCCCACCCTACGGGCCAGCGCTGGCGCTGTTCAAAATGGTTTACAACCAATTTGTCACTCACTTGCCGCCTTCCTGCAACTCGAATTATTTAGGGTATATTTTTTTGTGTAGGGTCTAGAAAGTTTCCCAATTGTCTTGCAGGTCACTTCCCAGTGTTTTTTTAGCCGTGATGCTCAAATCCTGTGCCGGCTGTTTTATTTTTCTAGCATCTCGTGTAGTACTACCGTTATCCATACGCAGAACGAATACAGACATGGATTGGGTTAACATACTGGCTTGTTCTTCCAGTGCGGCGGCGGCAGAGGCTGACTCTTCCACCAAAGAGGCGTTTTGCTGGGTGACACGGTCCATTTCAGTGACCGCTTGACCCACTTGATCGATACCGCGACTTTGTTCATCAGAAGCAGAAGCGATTTCCCCCATGATGTCGGTGACGCGTGTTACCGCATTAACGATATCCCCCATGGTTTCACCCGCACTTTCAACCAGTACTGACCCCATATCGACACGGCTAACCGAGTCTTCAATAAGGCCCTTAATCTCTTTTGCAGCTTGCGCACTGCGTTGTGCCAGATTACGAACTTCACCTGCCACCACAGCAAAACCACGGCCCTGTTCACCCGCTCGCGCAGCTTCAACGGCGGCGTTCAGTGCCAGGATATTGGTCTGGAAAGCGATACCATCGATAACGCTGGTGATATCAGCAATCTTCTGCGAACTGCCGGCAATTTCATGCATGGTTTGCACCACATTCGCCACCACTTTGCCACCTTTCTGTGCCGTTTCCGACGCACTCAAGGCCAGTTGGCTAGCTTGACGGGCATTCTCAGCATTCTGTTTCACGGTGGCAGTTAACTGCTCCATGCTGGCGGCGGTTTCTTCCAGTGAGGCGGCTTGTTGTTCTGTACGCGCCGACAGATCGTTGTTGCCGGCGGAAATTTCTGAGGCACCGCTATAAATGGCATCGGCACCTAAACGCACATCACTGACGGTAGTAATCAATTCCGTTTGCATGTGTTTCAGGCTGGCTGCCAATGTGCCCATTTCGTTGCGACTATGCACTTCGATAGTCTGGGTTAAGTCACCGTTAGCGATATGTTTAATATGCTCGATCAAGTGCTTAAGCGGATTAATCAAGATGTGTTGCATACCAAGCCAAACAACAATAATCACCGCACATACCACAATCAGTACGGTAATAATCACACCCATCGCGAAGCTAAATGATTGGTTGCTGTCTTCCACTGCGGCGGCATACAAGCGATCATTTTGTGTCAGGTAAGTGTTGTAGTCCTGCTCAAAAGCATTTTGGAAGCTAGAGGTGGGTTGATCGAAGAACTCATTGATCTTGCCAGCTTCCATCAATTGGATCAGTTCGGTCAAAGCACCAAAGTATTGGTCATAAGTCTGTTTTAATTTTTTAGCTGACTCAGCATCTTGTTGGCTATCCAACGGGATCTGTTCGTAACTTTTAAAACGCTCCGCCGCCACACCCAATGTCCCTTTGGCTGAAGCCAACAGGTCATTCACCGTAGGGCCACTACCGGTGTGATTCACATCCATCATGTAACGGATGCCTGCGCGGTTCAGCGTATTACGGGTTTGCAGCAGATTTACCCAACTTTCATTCAACACCGACTGTTGCTGACGAATAACTTGTAAGACCGCGAAGTTCTCTTTGTCATTTTTCAGGGAATTGAAGAAAAGCCCGCCGGAAACGAGCTGCAAGGCACCAAATAGCACTAACACCAACAGGAGGCTGGTGACCACTCTCATACGCTTAAACATGTTATCCCTTCATAAGTACGTCAAAACACGGGTACGCCAAAACATAGGACGTCTAATTAACTGTGTTATCGGCACTGGGAGGGGGAACTTTACCGGAGAGAGACATTATTTTAACGAGATGGGTGTGAGTGTTAGCCGTTTGTTATTATCGATGTAGAAACCGAGCTAATCAGGCTTGATCGGCTAAAAGCGGCCCGCTGTTTCGGCGAAGAACGCGATGGTGATTGGTTCGGTTGATATGAGACATGTGATCACCTGATCACTGAACGAATATCAACCGAAACCTTCTGGGCAGACTAACTTAAACTTACCCTTTAATGACAGAGTCAATCAACGACATCTCTTCACTGCTTAACAACTTTTCAATATCAACCAAAATCAGCATTCTTTCCCCGAGTGAACCTAAACCTGTTAGATACTCAGTTGCCAAAGTGACGGCAAATTCTGGTGCTGGGCGTATCTGTTCAGTGGTTAATGACAGCACATCAGACACCCCATCAACAACAATACCAACCACGCGCTGATCAAAATTCAGCACGATCACCACGGTATTTTCGTTATAACTCACGCCGCTTTGTGCAAACTTAACCCGTAAATCAATAATGGGGACAATGACACCACGTAAGTTAGTGACACCTTTAATAAACGTTGGGGTGTTAGCGATACGGGTCACCTGATCGTAACCACGGATCTCTTGTACTTTCAGAATATCAATTCCGTACTCTTCATCGCCCAGCGTAAAAATCAGGAACTCTTGTCCTACCGTTTCGCCAGCCAGCTTCGTGACGGTTGCTAGTCCTGCCATGTTTTCACCCTTCAATCAATAGGTTGAGTTTATGTTTGTTTTCAGGACCGGAATAAATTCCGCGCCCTATACCTGTTTTCATACGGGTTTAATACAGGCTTCATAGAGGTCCACCTGTTAGGCAGCGACCACATCATCAGCCGTTACGCGCTTTTCCCGGTTTAATGCCTGCAAAGCCGACACATCAACAATTAATGCTACGCTGCCATCACCCAATATGGTTGCGGCAGAAATACCTGGCACCTTGCGATAGTTACTCTCAAGGTTTTTCACCACCACCTGATGCTGACCAATCAATTGATCAACCAAGAGTGCATAGCGACGCCCGGCACTTTGCAGAATCACAACAATGCCCTGAGTCGCTTCAGTTTTGGCATTTTCAACATCAAATACCCGGTATAACTCAACCAAAGGTAAGTATTCACCGCGCACTTGCAATACCCGCTCACCGCCGGCTAACGGATGCAAATCTTCAGCCAAAGGTTGCAGCGATTCCATTACCGCATTCAATGGCAAAATGAAGACTTCATCACTGACTTTTACTGACATTCCATCAAGAATAGCCAGCGTCAATGGCAATAGAATACGGATTGACGTGCCAAGACCGGCCTGGAAACTGACTTGCACATGGCCGCCCATTTCCTGAATATTTCGCTTAACCACATCCATACCGACACCACGGCCGGAAACATCAGTGACTTGCTCGGCGGTGGAGAATCCGGGGGCAAAAATCAGCATCCCCACATCTTCATCGCTCATATGTTCATTAACAGCCATGCCTTGAGATTGGGCTTTTGCCAGAATCTTCTGCCGGTTTAGTCCTGCACCATCATCCAAGACTTCAATGCAGATATTCCCGCCCTGATGCTCTGCGGAGAGTGTCAGATTCCCGACCGGCTGTTTACCCGCAGCAATACGGGTTGCCGCATCTTCAATACCGTGGTCTAAACTGTTACGAACCAGATGGGTTAGAGGGTCAATAATGCGTTCAATCAGGCTCTTATCCAGCTCCGTTGAGCTGCCAAGCAGCGTCAGCTCGACTTGCTTATTGAGCTTGCTGGCTAAATCGCGCACCAAGCGAGGGAAGCGGCTGAACACATACTCCATCGGCATCATACGGATAGACATCACCGACTCTTGCAAGTCGCGCGCATTGCGTTCCAACTGCCCCATGCTATTGAGCAGATCACCGTTGATAACAGGGTCCAGAGTACTGGAGCGCTGTGCCAGCATCGATTGAGTGATAACTAACTCGCCTACCAGGTTAATCAACTGGTCAACTTTCTCAACCGCCACTCGGATACTGGTCGACTCGCTAGCCTTCGCTTTTGGTCTGACATGTTCCGGGCTGGTCGGTGCAGCAATAACCGCCGTTTTAGGCGTACTGTTGATGTCTGCAACCGGCGCGGCTACGGTTTGCGGTGATTCGGCGAGAACCGGTGCAACCACAGCAATTTCAGCCTCTGATTCTGGTTGCAACTCAGCTTGAACAAAACTGATCTGTTCTGGTTCCAGCACAAAACAGAGCACCGCGCTGATATCATCTTCACTGACAGATGTAATCAAGGTAGCTTCCAGGCTATCAGCACTTTGATGCGGATCTTTCACTTCACCCAGATTGCCCAGTTCTTCCAACATCAGCGGGATTTCTTGTTCTTTCAGGCCAGACAAGCGAATACGCATGCCCCCCTGAACCAGCGCCGGTGACTTACCGCCAACTTTGGTTTCGGTCGCTACCGCGCCACCGCTCCCTTGAGCTACAGGCACGCTGCTACTCGGGTTTTGTTGTTCTAAAGCCTCTAAGGCCAGTTGGCGCAATGCGTGGCAAATATACTCATAGCTTTCCGCATTAGGTTCCTGTGAGGTTTTATAAGCGTCCAACTGTTCCTGCATAATATCTTTCGTTTCCAAAAACAGGTTGATGATATCAGTACTCAACCGCATTTCGTCGCGGCGGGCACCATCCAACAGGTTTTCCAACAGATGAGTTGTCCCTTGTAATACCGTAAAGCCAAACGTCGCGGCACCACCTTTAATCGAGTGAGCTGCGCGGAAAATGGCATTGAGTTGTTCTTTATCTGGTGCTAGCGGGTCCAGCAATAGCAAGTGCTGTTCCATATCTGCCAGTAATTCATCTGCTTCATCAAAGAAAGTCTGATAAAACGCGGTAATATCCATGCTCACGGTGTCACCTCTACTGTGCGTCGCGGCTTGTCGGAGAGACCGGTGCATTACTTGCAGGTGCCGCAGGCAACGATGTCGTTGGTCCAGTGGCAGCTCGAGTGATGTTCCCCGTGCTCGATTGTTGTGTTTGTGGTGCTGTTGCCGGCTGCGCTATCGTTTTTACCGGTGCTGCCGTTACCGGTGCTGTTACCGCCGGTACTGTTGCCGCCCCAGTTGTTGACCCCGCAGCGACAGGTTGCTCAGTGGTCGTTGCCGTACCCGTCGCTGCTGGCGCTGTTGCATTCGCAGCAGCGGGAGTAGCGGTTGGCGCAGTACCGCTGGTCTCAAGCTGCTTTAAGCTCGCGGCTTTTTCTATATCCAGCGCTTTGTTATCTAAATTCTCATGCTCAATATCATGTTGCGTCTGTTTGTTCAGCACTAAAATACTGATACGACGGTTAACCGGATCATCCCCTGGTTGCTCTTTCAAGCGCATCGTCGAGGCCATGCCCACTACCCGCAGCACTTTTCCCTCATCCAAACCACCGACGAGTAATTCACGCCGTGAAGCATTAGCGCGATCAGCCGACAATTCCCAGTTGCTGTAACCTCGTTCGCCATTGGCATACGGCAAATCATCGGTATGCCCAGACAAACTGATTTTGTTTGGTATGTCATTCAAAATAGGCGCGATCGCACGTAAAATATCGCGCATATACGGCTCTACCTGCGCACTGCCCATCTTAAACATTGGCCGATTCTGGCTATCAATAATCTGAATTCTTAGCCCTTCTTCCATCATGTTGATCAGAAGATGTGGCCGTAATGCTCTCAGTCGCGGGTCGGATTCGATTAATTGATCCAATTTTTCCCGCAACTTATTAAGTCGATACTCTTCTTTGCGGCTTTCTTCCGAATCGATGTGCTTGCGTACCTCACCCACTTGCTGAGTTGGGTCATCACCGCCCCCCGGAATCGGGCTACTACTGGAACTGCTCTTATCACCACTGGTTAATGCTACTTTCAATGGGGTACGAAAATATTCCGCAATTTGTGTCAGTTGTTGCGGGCTGGAAACCGATAGCAACCACATCACCAGAAAGAAGGCCATCATCGCTGTCATAAAGTCAGCGTAAGCAATTTTCCATGACCCACCATGATGACCGCCACCATGCTTGGCTTTTCGCTTTCTGACCACAATAACGGGGTGGTTCTGATGCTTCATGCGTCCTCTTCTGTCGCTTGCGGTGCCGGAGCTTTCACTCTGCGCACATGCTCTTCCAGCTCAATGAACGATGGACGCTCAGTGGTGTATAGCGTTTTGCGGCCAAACTCTACGGCAATTTGTGGCGCATATCCGTTCAGACTGGAAAGCAGTGTCACCTTGATGCACTGCATCATCTTGGTGGTTTCTGCACTCTGTTGACGCAACAAGGTGGCCAAGGGTGAAATAAATCCGTATGCCAGCAAAATACCCAAGAACGTCCCCACCATTGCATGGGCAATTAGCGCCCCAAGTTCTGCAGCTGGCCGGTCGGCGGAAGCCAGGGCATGCACCACCCCCATAACCGCAGCAACAATACCGAATGCGGGTAACGAATCCCCCACCATCGCCAGGCTACCTGCGGGAACTTCACATTCTTGCTCGTGAGTTTCGATCTCTTCATCCATCAGAGCTTCAATTTCAAAAGCATTCATATTTCCGCTGACAATTAACCGTAAATAATCGGTAATAAATTCCACTAATAGCTTATCGGCCAAGATCCGAGGATAATTAGAGAAAATTTCACTTTCACGCGGACTTTCTATATCCCGTTCTAGTGACAGCATCCCCTGTTGGCGGGATTTAGCTAATAAACGGTAAAGCAACGCCATTAAGTCCATATACAGGACTTTGTTATATTTAGAACGGCGCATCAATTTTGGCATGGCCTTTATTGTGGCTTTTATGGCTTTACCGTTGTTACCCACGATAAATGCACCAACACCCGCACCGCCGATAATTAAAAATTCGGCTGGCTGATACAGTGCGCCAAGGTTGCCACCAACAATCATGTAGCCACCGAAGACCGCACCTAAGACCACGATATAACCCAAAATAACTAACACGCGACATCCTTAGCAAAGTGTATGGGTGGAAGGTGAGGCGTTAGCACTCTTTGAGTACGATGAATTGCCATTAGCTGGCTACAGGAACGGTATCCATACCGCTGCTGCAACCAAAAACTCTGACAACTCAAAGAAACTCAAACTGCGCGTCTAACCTGCTCATCCAGCAGTTGTGAAGTAATATCGGCAGATGGCGGAGAAAGTTTACGTTTTTTTACTGCGCGGGAAGGTGGCTGGCAGAGACTGCAAACAAAGCTGTTTCGTGGTTGATGCGCATGGGTGATAAAAGTCCCACCACAGCAATTGCAACCAGAGAGTTGCAACATACCACTGTCAACGAATCGGACCAGAGTCCAGGCGCGAGTTAACGCCAGTAATGGCGGCACTCCAGACTGGTCAGGACACTGTTCCAGATAAAGACGATAGGCCTTAATAACGGCCTCGACACCGGTGCATTGCCCGCTTTTCAGCAAGAAGCTGTAAGCGTTATAAAACATCGATGAATGAATATTCTGTTCCCAGGTCATAAACCAATCAGTCGAAAATGGCAACATTCCTTTAGGCGGCGGACTGCCTCTTAGCTCCTTGTAGAGCTTAATTAAACGCCCTCGGCTAAGTTGCGTTTCGCTTTCAAGCATCTGCAAACGCGCACCTAAAGTGATTAACTCCATTGCCAAATGAATATCTTTGGCTTCCTGGACAATACTTTTCTCAACCATCAGTCATGCTCTTTTTTTAGGCGCACTACCGTTTTGTAACGATAGCTCGTGGAGTAAATGACTCGACAAAAGGATCCCTGTATGGATTTGCTGCAAGTCATCTACACGAGACTCTTTCGTCAGATGATGAATAGTGTTGTGATCACTAAAACGGAAATGGCAGACTAACTGGTTAGTCTCAGCTAATTTAACCATTTGTGGCAAAGTTAACTGCGCTAATGCGTCGGCCATAGTATCTGTAATACCCAGACGAAACATCGCTGAAGCTTTCTCATCATTAATTAGCCGTTGAGCTAAAAGCAAGTAAGACAAATTAATATCATAAATATGTTTGAGTAATTCAGACGTACTCATTTTATACATCCCGACTGATTATGTTTTAAAACATAAGTTGGATGATAGTATTTTTCACCCAAGACCTGGGATCCTTCCCGATAGACAGTTAATTAAGCCCTTTAGAACTAAAAGTAATTAAAACCTACTGGTGTTACATTACAAAAATACCATTTTGGTATGAAATAACATGTCGTAAACTTGGCAGCTTTATTGAACGCTGCTCTGATAGTGCATCTTGCTGTGAAACTTTTCTTACAAAATATTAGGATTATTCCTAAAGAGGCCCAACTCTACTCCCGAATCGTTAGCACATACAACGTGACTGGTGATTCATTTTAAATGTAATGTGATATGCATCACAAAAATAAAATATAAAGTCATTTTTTACCCCCAAAATCGTTCATTTTTCACCCACCACACTGGTTAAAAAACACTCACAAGTCAGAAAAGAGCTAAAAAACTAGATATATAGGCCAAATTCTTAGCGTTTTTAGATCATTTCGAACAAAAGTATTCCCAAAGCAAAATAGCAGCACATAAATCTGTCATAACCCGAAATTTGTAGTGGTAAGATCTAATTGAGCCCGTTATAGCTCGGTTATCCTGTCAGTAACAATCCGAAACTATTTTGCTTTAACGAATATTTATGCGATTTCAAAAAAAACGTTTATCGCTTATTTATTAACCCACTCAACTTTTAACGTTAATAAACCTGACAACACGTATTAAAAAAGGCAACAGAAGTAACTGCATGTTTCAGACCAACGCTAGCGTATACATTTCATTTAGGCACATTTTAAATTTTGGTCCATAGATGCATCTTTGATAATTAATTGTAAATAAATTGTTATAGTGCTTAATTAATAATGTTTGAAGCATAAGTTACAAAATGCGTTAAATTGCCATTATTTTAATTAAGTTCCTATCACAATTCATATTATTGCTACCTCGTAACCAAATGTGACTGACATCTCATTTATCAAATGTGTATTCCCCTAACCTTTAATCTGTAGCCGTGCTTATGGGAGCTTAATGATGGGATACAGGAATGTACTGGTCGCAGTTGCTCTTTCACCCGATAGTCAGCAGTTGGTTAATAAAGCCGTTTCTATCGTACGGCCCTATAATGGGAAGGTTTCGTTAATTACCCTGACTACCGAACCGGAAATGTACAGCAGTTACGCCGCTCCCATGTTGGGTGATTTGCGATCTGTGTTACAAGAAGAAGCGCAGCTATTTATGGAAGAATTGGCGATTAATGCTGATTATCCCATAACGGATAGATCCATTGTGCATGGTGAGTTCGCTGGTAGCATGGCGTATGTTTGCCAGCAACAGCACATTGATTTGGTTATCTGCGGTAATCACAGTACCCGGCTGATGAATAAATTCTCCTGCTCTGCTGCCAAGCTGATTAATACCAGTACTGTTGATGTGTTGATTGTCCCACTTTGATTGACCCATAGTTGCACATGCGATAACCATGCGATTAACACAGCGATACCTTTCGCTGTCTTGTCGCACTATTAGCTGAAACCATCCCGCCAAGTTCTACTATTATTTTCAACACACGTTATTTTCAACATTCGCTATGTTCACTATTTGCTATGTTCACTACCTACCTTTTTACTACGTCCAAGTAAGGGAATCTGATGCCTCAAGATAAAATCAATAACCGCCGTATTCTGCTGGCTTCTCGACCGCATGGTACGCCTAGCAGTGAAAATTTCGCATTAGATATTCAACCTATTGCGCAACCCGCAGCAGGTCAGGTGCTGTTTCGCACTCGCTATTTGTCTCTTGACCCTTATATGCGTGGCCGCATGAGCGATGCCCCCTCTTATGCTGCGCCGGTGGAAATTGGCGATGTCATGGTAGGTGGGGCCGTTTCACGCGTTGAAGCCTCTAATCACCCAGAGTTTCAAGTGGGGGATTGGGTTTTGGCCAACAGTGGCTGGCAAGACTACACGCTATCGGATGGTTCTGGTGTCCGCAACTTGGGGCCACAGCTCTCCCATCCTTCACGCGCTCTGGGCGTTTTGGGCATGCCTGGTTTCACCGCTTACATGGGGCTATTAGATATTGGTCAGCCCAAAGCAGGCGAAACTCTGGTCGTTGCCGCAGCCAGCGGTGCGGTTGGCTCCGTTGTCGGACAAATTGGTAAACTAAAAGGATGCAAAGTTATCGGCATAGCCGGAGGGTTGGAGAAATGCCGCTATGTGGTGGAAGAACTAGGTTTCGACGCATGTATTGACCACAAGGCAACCGACTTTGCGCAACAATTGGAGAAGGTATGTGTTGAAGGTATTGATATTTATTATGAAAATGTAGGTGGCGCAGTATTTGACGCTGTATTGCCATTGTTGAACCCACGCGCCCGTATCCCGGTATGTGGATTGATAGCACGCTATAATGACACGGAATTACCGGATGGCCCGGATCGTTTGCCGCTGTTGCAAAGTATCATTTTGCGCAAGCGGATTAGAATGCAAGGGTTCATCATCTTTGATGACTACGGCCATCTTTTTGGTGATTTTTTACAGCAAATGACGCAATGGGTTGATCAAGGCAAAATCAAGTTCCGTGAAGACCTGGTCGATGGACTAGAAAATGCGCCACAAGCCTTTATCGGCCTACTGGAAGGCAAGAACTTTGGCAAGCTGGTGATTCGCGTCAGTAACGAATAGTCGAAATAATTCCGGGGCCAACTCGCCCCGGAAACTGTTATATCAATACCCTAATAGCAACAAATAGCCTTGCCGGATATAAAACCTAAACATTAATCGAAGCAATTACAGCCACTCGCCGAACCGGCGGATATAGAACTGCTTCATCATTTGCGCAACAACGCAGTAGCTTATCAATGTACCCGCTAACCATGGGAAATATTGCCACGGCAATGGTTGTAATCCGACTAATGCTCCTAATGGTGAGAACGGAATATAGATACCAATAGCCATGACCAATCCGGTCGTCAAGAGCACCGGCAAGGCGGCTGTACTTTGGATAAACGGTATTTTTTGCGTGCGCAACATATGGACAACCAACGTCTGCGATAACAGACCTTCAATAAACCAACCTGATTGGAATAAAGCCTGATGCTCAACGCTGTTCGCAGCAAAAACAAACCACATCAGTGCATAAGTTGTAATATCAAAAATTGAGGAGGTCGGCCCAATCCATAGCATAAAGCGGCCAATATTCTTAGCATCCCACTTACGTGGTTTACGTAAAAATTCTTTGTCCATTTTATCCCACGGTAAAGAGAGCTGGGAGATGTCATACATCAGGTTTTGTAACAGCAGGTGGATAGCTAACATCGGTAAAAAAGGAATAAAGGCACTGGCAACCAATACTGAGAACACATTGCCGAAATTCGAGCTGGCCGTCATATTCAGGTATTTGATAATATTGCCGAAGGTCTCACGCCCTATAATAACCCCCTCTTCCAGCACCATCAGATTCTTTTCTAACAGAATAATATCAGCCGACTCTTTAGCGATATCGGTGCCGGTATCAACCGATATCCCCACATCAGCATCGCGTAATGCCGGTGCATCATTAATGCCATCGCCAAGAAAACCAACGGTATGCCCATTGCTTTGCAGCATTTTTAGCACCCGTGATTTTTGCAAAGGGGTGAGCTTGGTAAACACCGTGCGCAACTCCACTTCACGCGCGAGTGTTTCATCATCCATACCTTCAATGTCACGACCACTCAGCGGCTCCCCCGGTTCCAAACCAACATCGCGGCAAATTTTTGCCGTAATAATCGGGTTATCGCCAGTTAAGACTTTAACTGCAACACCATTTTCACGTAGTGCGGTAATAGCAGCCTCGGCGCTCTCTTTTGGCGGATCGAGGAAAGTCAGTAGCCCTTGAACAACCAAATCACATTCATCAGCAATATTTAACGGTAATTCGCTAATCTGAGTCCCTAACTCACGGGTTGCCAGTAACAAAACACGAAAACCGTCTTCATTATATTGTGTAGCTAACGCCAGTAATTTGGCTCTGCGGGCGTCATCCAGTGGGTATATCTTATCCCCCTCGCGAACTTGGGTGCAGATACTCAGCATCTCTTCCACCGCGCCTTTGCAGATTAAACGCTGATGCTGTTGCTCATCTTTTACCACAATTGACAAACGGCGACGGATAAAATCAAACGGTAACTCATCCACTTTGTTAAAGCTGCGCAAAGCATCGATTTCTGGTTTACCACGGCTAAATTTCATCACCGCCTGATCCATCAGATTTCGCATACCACTTTGATGGAAACTGTTAAGCCATGCCAATTGCAGTACTTTACTGTCATTGCTGCCACTGGCATCCAGATGGTGTTCAAGAATGATGCGGTCTTGGGTTAATGTGCCGGTTTTATCCGTGCACAATACATCCATAGCACCAAAGTTCTGTATTGCATTCAATCGCTTAACCACAACTTTACGCCGCGACATAGCAATGGCGCCTTTTGCCAGGTTAGAACTGACAATCATCGGCAACATTTCAGGGGTTAACCCAACCGCCACTGCCAGTGCAAATAGTGCCGCTTCAGTCCAATCACCTTTTGTAAAACCATTAATCAGCAATACTATTGGTACCATTACCAGCATAAAGCGGATCAATAACCAACTGACACTGTTGACGCCACGATCAAATGCCGTCTGCGCACGCGTACCAACAATCGACTTAGCAAGCGAGCCGAAATAAGTATGCCCGCCAGTAGCCACAACCACGGCCATTGCCGTTCCACTGGCAACATTCGTTCCCATCAGACAGATATTGGATAGCTCAAGTAACTCACTCTCACTATTGACCTCCGCATCGACTGACTTCGAACTGATGGTCCCCATTGCGTCATACTTTTCAATAGGGATAGCCTCTCCAGTTAGAATCGCTTGGCTGATAAACAAATCTTTGGATTTAATCAGCCGTAAATCCGCTGGAATCATATCTCCGGCTGATAATAGAATAATATCGCCGGGCACTAACTGCTTAATCGCAATTTCTTGCTTTGCCGGTTGGGCGCTATGGCTACTACGACGTAATACTGTGGCGGTGGTTCGCACCATCGATTTCAGAGCTTCAGCCGCTTTATTGGTCCGGTACTCCTGCCAAAAACGCAGTAACCCACTGATCAATACCATTGTCACAATAATACTGGCACCAACCAGATCAGTTTCCTCTCCGTGTTGTAATGGCAGCCAATAATCAGTAAAGAAACTGATTGCCGCCAATATCATCAAAACAAAAATAAAGGGGTTATTAAATGCCGCCAGTAACTGAACCAATGCTGGGGGCGCTTTCTCATGCGCAACCTGATTAATACCGTATAATTCCAGCCGCTCCCTGGCATCCTCTTCTGTCAGACCATTTAAATTAGCATTCAACTTGGATAATGTTTGATCCAGACTGTTTTTGGCTTCCTGCGCAATAGCAAAAGGTTTTCTATTATTGCTACGGCCAGTGGCTGTTTTTTTGAATTGGGTCATAACGCTTCTCTTTTAATTCTAAACGCACAGGGCTTATCCGCTCAATTGCCGAGAGATAAATGTGCTGAACTATTATTGCGCTGCCAATTTTATATTTAATTAGCAGCAGCTAATTTGGTTAACTCCGGGGTGATCGTCCATAACAACTCCTTACTACCACATGGGTCAGCATTTAATTATTTACTGCGAATTTAAGTCACTTATTAGTGAGTAAACTACTTTACAATTAAACCGGTAATTCAGATGCAATGCGCCAATGAACTGCACTGACGCTCCGCTCCAGACTGACACGGCAAACAATACCTTCAATTTCTTTTTGCGCTGCGGGTGTCGCCATTATTTCTGCGCACACTTCCAATTGGCCGGGTTTAGCAATATCTGCACTACAAAGCGACTGTAACCGTAATGCGACGCCATTTAACGCCTGCAAAATAAGGGTGCGAACCAATATCTCATCTTCCGCACCACAAGTGACCTGAATCCGGTAACGAACCTCTAAATCTATAGCTTGTTGCTGAGGCTGCATATTAATCCGTTGCGCCGCCTCACGTAATAATATATTGGCACACAGAATAACCGCAGTGGCAGCTACCGCATTCCAATATAATCCCAGGCCACAAAGCACACCGATCCCCGCCGAGCACCAGAGCGTTGCGGCGGTATTCAAGCCACGAATATTCATGCCTTCACGCATAATGACACCCGCGCCCAGAAAACCAATTCCAGAGACAACTTGAGCGGCAATACGGCCAGGACTATCAGGGGATGTAGCATAAGAGCTGAGAATAAATACTGCGGCACCGGTCGCAACCAATGCATTAGTACGTAAACCCGCCATACGCTGACGCCATTGTCTTTCTGCGCCAATTAATGCGCCCAAGCACATCGCCAGTAATAAATTTACGACAAAAGGAGTTAATGCCATGATTCTCTCCATGAATTAATCATTGGTAGAATAATCATGTGCTAGTTAGCACACAGGTAATTGTGCTGAAACATATAACCTAAAGTTATGAATCAGCAATAGCCTGTATTTATGCCCGGAGGGAATAGTGCGTGGTTGTTAAATACCATAATAGAAACCCGAAACAATACCCTCGATGATTAAACATCGAGTTATATATCAAACCCACAGTAATTGAAGTTATAACCAGACCACAAACGAATAAATCTCGACGGCTGGCTCAAGTTTGTGTTTTAAGTGAATAAACACCATCAACACCACTATAACTTCAACTAATTAGGATCTACTTGGGTATGCACAACTCAGGATATAAGAGAGGGTGCTGCCCGCCATTTTCGGCAAGCAACAAATCAGTAGAGAGATAGGTTAGCTTGCCTTGCTTATTTGACTACTACTTTGCGTATCCATTAATTTCTCCACCTAAATTTTCCAAGAGTATAGTTGCGTGTGATAATTATGTAAAGCCTATATTTCTAAACAAAACCTAAACCAGCTCCAGTGAATTAAATAATAAACTTAATATTTATAATATATCGATTATTTGTGTCGCACCATCATCAAGCCGTTGAGCCTATATTAAGTATGCATAAGAATGAAAGCAGGGATGCGAGAATCAATTTGAGCACTCTCACCCGCCGTTACTCACGCCGATATCCTTCTCGCCTCGCTCAATGACCTTAACGTAAAGGTCGCTGAGGCATAACGTCTATAGCCCCTCATCCAGCCAGCACCGCCTATTCCGGTGATCTCCCCATCAAGTCATTGACGCAATTACAAAAATATAATGAGTCTTTAATCCAAATTGCGATCGTGATCTCATTTATAACCCTAACTATTTTAGGACCGTTGCCGATAGGTTCTTAAAGGACTGTTGAGATTTTTTTTACATATAGGGGTGGATTAACTTTAAGTAGCGATGCCTATACCCGCAGTAATCGGTGTTACAGCGCACAAGGCTATAGCATCAGATATACCGGGTACATCAGGCCAGGACCTTTCCTCGAGCGACTATAGAAACGGAACTAACAATGAAACGTGGAAGTACGCATCAGCCATTGGATATAAAAATAGCGCCAGAACAGAATAAAGATACGAAAGTATTATTTATCAATAACATGCGTCTGGTTACTTTGTTTATCGCCATCTTGGCAGGAATACTGCTTTTATTTGCAGCCGCAATTGGGACGTCTGGCTATTTCTTAAAACAGAGTAACCAATCACTGGAAGAGGCGACACAAGAGCTGGATATCCGCCTTGGCCTGTCCAACAGCTCGAACCACCTGCGCACTGCACGCCTTATTCTGATTCAAGCAGCATCAGCGGCACGCATCGGTGATACCGAGGGTTATCAACAAGGGCTAAAAAACGCTGAGAGTCGTATTACTCAATCGCAGCAAATGTTTGATCTCTACTATAACCGTCCGGTTAAATCCCAAACGGATACCGCATTAGATGTACCATTGAAAAAAGCCTACGAACAGTATCGCGACGAGGGGATGAAAATCATGCTCGACGCGACGAAAGAAGGACATTTTGAAGAAGTTATCTCCCTTGAGACTGAAAAACTTAATCAGTTAGATGATGCTTATAATGAGCCACTGCTGAAAGCCCTTAAATACCGTACCGAACAGGCTAATCAAATTAATCAAGCAGCCCAACAAGAAGCACGGCTTGGTTACATGCTGATGGGTGGTGCTTTTATTCTTGCTATCTTGCTGACAATCGTGGCTTTTTTAGTGATCAGCAAAGTCATCATCAAGCCAATTAATTGGCTGGTAGAACGTATCCAGCGTATTGCTCAGGGGGATTTGACACAAACGTCGGTCTCATTTGGTCGTAACGAAATTGGTGTGCTGGGTAACAATATTCAGCAAATGCAGGATTCGTTATCCATCACTGTTGGAGCCGTGCGCAGCAGTGCTGAATCTATTTACCAAGGCTCTAGTGAAATTGCTCTGGGTAATACCGACCTTTCGGCCCGTACCGAGCAACAAGCCGCATCACTTGAACAGACAGCCGCCAGTATGGAGCAACTGACCGCAACTGTGAAACAAAATGCGGAGAATGCTCATCATGCAAGCCAGTTGGCTGCTGATGCCTCAGGCAAAGCTGCTCAGGGTGGCGATATTGTTAATGATGTTGTTAGTACTATGGATAAAATATCCCTCAGTTCCATGAAAATTGCTGAAATCACCAATGTAATTAACAGCATTGCTTTCCAGACCAACATTCTGGCACTGAATGCGGCGGTTGAAGCTGCCCGTGCGGGTGAACAAGGCCGTGGTTTTGCCGTGGTGGCCAGTGAGGTCCGTAATCTGGCACAACGCAGTGCCGATGCTGCCAAAGAGATAGAATCGTTGATTGAGGCCTCAGTTGATCTGATTGGTGATGGATCAATTCTGGTATCGGATGCCGGTAAAGCGATGAACCAGATTGTAACGGCCGTTACTCATGTAACTGATATTATGGGTGAAATTGCATCCGCTTCTGATGAGCAGAGCCGTGGTATTAGCCAGGTTGCCCAAGCAGTTTCAGAAATGGACAATGTTACGCAACAGAACGCCTCTTTAGTTCAGGAAGCATCAGCGGCGGCAGCCTCTCTTGAACAACAAGCTGAAATATTGACTCAAGCTGTTGCAGTATTCCATTTAAAGGGTCACAACCCTGCCCCGTCACTTAAAACACCTGCACCGATGTCTGCCATGCAAAACAACGCGGCCAAGAATAAGAAGTCCGGTGACGACGCACTAAACTGGGAAACATTCTGAGTTAGCGCTAGAAAATCGTTCAATCAAGCTATGATTTAGATAGTTAGATAGTTAGATAGCAAAACCGGAGGCAAGGCGCACTCACCTTCCTCCGGTTTTTTGCATTACTCACAGCACAACAGGCTGAGTGCAAATGTTACTGGTGTAGCGGCTCGACAAAGGTACCATCATGGCTATCAATCTCGTTAAAGAACCAGACACCTGCCGGGTAATCTTCCAACGAAACCAAATACATGATGCCCTCACTAAACTGCTCGACCTCTAACACAACCCCCTCGCGTCGTGGGCCACCATCGGTTTTTACTGTCACCCGATCATTCACTTTCATGATATTACCTTCAATTAAATCAATGCTGCTAGTGTAGTACAGAATCAGGTGAGAATGATAAGGTTTACGTATAAACAACGGTATGCTTTCGCTAAATATAATTGCGGATAATAGCCGTGCCGGTTTACTTAATAAGGGAACTTGAGTGAATCAGAATAGAGGAAGATGAAGCAGAGGGTCTTACCGGATAGCAGAAAGTAAAAAACCCGCCTTAGCGGGTTTTTTTATAATCAGCCAAAGGCCAATTAGATTGCAGTTACGTTTGCTGCAGACGGACCTTTAGCACCGTTCTCGATAGAGAACTGTACATTCTGGCCTTCAGCCAGGGTCTTGAAGCCTTGATCTTGGATTGCAGAGAAGTGAACGAACACGTCTTTGCTGCCATCAGCTGGAGTGATGAAACCGAAGCCTTTAGACTCGTTGAACCACTTTACTTGACCTTTCATCATGTTAGACATGTGTATTTCCTTTATTAAAAAAATTTGCCACCATGGGCGTGTTATAGCCGGTTATCAGTCGTTACTTATGGAGGCACTATGAAGGAAATTCGTCAGTGAAGAGCTATCAACGATAACGCTTTAAATATGAACCACTTTACTCAAGATGTCGTGCATAAATAGGTCTGTACCACAGGCCGAGACGCATTAACTCATGACCGGCTTTTAATAGCAACTGTTTTTAGCTGGCAAACTGTAGATTCTTGTTTACATGGCTAAAATAAAACCAAAAAAGCTATTAATTATACTCTTGCAGCCCGTTTTTACGCAGAATAATCATAATTTTTATTGTTACTAAACTACTGCTGACCAAACGCGTATGGTAATGAAAAGGACAAAATGCGTTAAATGGGCAGTTTTACGCCATGTTTGCCAGCGGGTACTGAAAGTTTATCTCATGAATTTGCTATGATATGCGCCCACCTACCCCTGAGAGGAACACATGAGGCCTAAGTCTGTCACTTTAGATGATGTCGCACGCCAGGCGGGAGTGTCATATCAAACCGTATCACGTGTTTTAAACCAAGCACCTCATGTCTCACCAAAAACCCGCAGCAAGGTCGAACAGGCCATGGCTGACTTAAACTATGTCCCTAACCGTGTAGCACAGCAATTGGCAGGGAAACATAGCCTTACGCTTGGGCTGGCAACCACAGACCTCGCGTTACATGCCCCCTCTCAAATAGCCGCAGCAATAAAAAGTAAAGCGCGTGAGCTAGGATACGCAGTAGTGATTGCCATGGTCGATGATCAAACTGCCCCTGCTTGCCAGCAAGCGATAAATGAACTGCTAGCCCAACGGGTTGATGGCATCTTAGTGAATATTCCTCTGAAACCTAAAGCCAGTGCGATAATTGCCCAGCAATGTGCGGATACTCCGGTATTGTTTCTGGATGTGGATCCACAATCCACCGCTTTCAGTGTGTTGTTTGACGCCAAGGTTGGAGCCATTCAGGGAGCTGAGCACCTCATTACCTTAGGCCACCAGCAGATTGCCTTTATCTGTGGGCCGAAAAGCGCGATTTCAGCCCAGTTACGTTATCAGGGCTGGCTACAGGCACTCAATGACGCCTCGTTAACCCCTCAGGCGGTCTACTACGGCGAATGGAACGCCCGAAGCGGCTATCAGGCCACACAGAGGCTCATTGCCAGCAATATTCCTTTTAGCGCTATATTGGTCGCTAACGATCAAATGGCTCTTGGTGTATTACGCGCGCTGCATGAGCACAATATCAACGTGCCAGCGCAAGTCTCGGTCATTGGTTACGATGACACCGCAGACAGCGCCTATTTCCAACCGCCACTGACAACGATTAGGCAGGACTTCAAGCAATTAGGGGAAGAGAGCGTTTCCCGCCTGATTGTCAGGCTGCACCACACCATTGAGCCACCGTCTGGGTCTCTCTTGTTAGCCACTGAACTGACAATACGCCAAACAACAGCACGCTTTAAGCGCTCTATCCTTAAAAACAAATAAATGCGATCGCTCTCGACTATTTATCCAACCGCTATTTACTTTACCTGCCGCTGAATTCATCTTTACCGCATTAGAATTGTGAGCGCATAACATTTTTCCTATTTGATCACTTGCCAGCGCTAAAAAGTATCCACGCACATCGCAGAAATGAGGCTGATATCATGACGTCACAGCAAAAGGTTCAACAGCAGGTTCAAACCCCCTTGGCACAGATTTTGTCGCGTAGAGATTGGGAAAACCCGCAGGTGACGCAATATCACCGCCTTGAGGCACATCCTCCCTTTTACAGTTGGCGTGATAGCGATAGCGCAAAAAATGATATCCCTTCGCCACAACGGTGTTTACTCAACGGACAATGGTCATTCAGCTATTTCGACCAGCCAGAAAGGGTACCAGATGAGTGGGTTGAGCACGATTTACCCGGTGCGACACTGCTGCCCGTCCCTGCCAACTGGCAACGCCATGGTTACGACACCCCTATTTACACCAATGTCCAATACCCTATTCCGGTCGATCCGCCGCGAGTACCGCAAGAGAACCCTACCGGTTGTTATTCACGTAATTTCACTTTAGAGCCAAATTGGCTGTCATCTGGCCAAACACGCATTATTTTCGATGGTGTCAGTTCCGCATTTTATCTTTGGTGTAATGGGAAATGGGTGGGGTATTCCCAAGACAGCCGCCTGCCCGCAGAGTTTGATCTCACACCTTACTTACAGGACGGTAATAACCGCATCGCCGTTCTGGTTCTGCGCTGGAGTGACGGTAGTTATCTGGAAGATCAGGATATGTGGCGCATGAGCGGCATTTTCCGTGATGTCAGCTTGCTTCACAAACCAGAGATTCATTTGCGGGATATTCATATCACCACTCATTTATCTCCAGAATTCAGCTCTGCTAATTTAGAAGTAATGGCAGCAATAAATATCCCCGCCCTCAGCATCAACGACCCACACATTACCGGGGCTTACCAAGTTCGCGTACAATTGTGGCTGGCAGATAAGTTAATTAGCAGTTTGCTGCAACCGCTAGGTACCCAAGCTATTGATGAGCGAGGGCAATACACTGATCGTACCCATCTTAAGCTGCGGGTGGAATCCCCCTTTTTATGGAGTGCAGAACAGCCCACGCTGTATCGCGCTGTGATTTCACTGCTCACGCAGCAACAAGAATTGATTGAGTCAGAAGCCTATGATGTCGGCTTTCGACAGGTTGCCATCCATCAGGGTTTGCTTAAGGTTAATGGTAAAGCGGTATTAATTCGGGGGGTGAATCGTCATGAACATCATCCGCAAACCGGTCAGACCATAGATGAAGAGAGCATGCGACAAGACATCATTCTGATGAAACAGCATAACTTTAATGCCGTGCGCTGCTCACACTATCCAAACCATCCATTGTGGTACCGCCTGTGTGATCACTATGGCCTGTATGTTGTGGACGAAGCCAATATTGAAACACACGGTATGCAACCTATGGGGCGGTTAGCGAACGATCCTCAGTGGTTCTCTGCTTTCAGCGAACGAGTCACACGCATGGTTCAGCGTGACCGTAATCACCCTTGTATCATTATTTGGTCTTTGGGCAACGAATCTGGTCATGGCGCAACCCATGATGCCCTCTATCGCTGGATTAAAACCAATGACCCAACACGTCTGGTGCAATACGAAGGCGGCGGAGCAAACACGCCCGCGACCGATATTGTATGCCCAATGTATGCTCGCGTTGATGAGGACCAACCTTTCCCAGCGGTGCCCAAATGGGCAATCAAGAAATGGATTGGTTTGCCTGATGAATCTCGCCCATTGATACTGTGTGAATACGCTCATGCAATGGGGAATAGTTTTGGTGGATTTGCCCGTTACTGGCAGGCATTCCGCCAATATCCCCGGTTGCAAGGGGGGTTTATTTGGGATTGGGTAGACCAAAGCCTTGTCCGCGATGATGAGAATGGCGAACCTTATTGGGCTTATGGTGGTGATTTTGGTGATAGCCCCAATGACCGTCAATTTTGTATGAACGGGTTAGTTTTCCCTGACCGCAGCCCTCATCCCAGCTTGTATGAAGCACAATGCGCGCAGCAGTTTTTCCAATTTTCATTACTGAGCACCACGCCACTGGTGATAAGTGTTACCAGTGAATATCTGTTCAGGCACAGTGATAATGAACAGCTCTATTGGCGAATTGAATTAGACGGCGAATCGATACTGGAGGGTGATTTTTCTCTTGATTTATCTCCTGAGGCTACGCAGCACTATAGGCTGGCAGAGCAATTACCTCTTACAACTAAACCCGGTGATTTATGGTTAAACGTCGACGTCAGGCTGAGAACAAAAACATCTTGGTCAGCCAGTAACCATCGCAGCGCCTGGCAGCAATGGCGTTTACCTCAAGCGTTATCTATACCCTGCCGCTCTGTGCCAAATAGCACTGAGCTAAACAGTACCGAGCCAAGCGAGCTTCAGCTCATCCAAGATGCACACGCTATTATGGTGACTCACCAGCGGCAGCGTTGGCAGTTCAATCGCCAAACTGGCTTGTTGGAACAATGGTGGGTGGGTGAATTACCGATGTTACTTAGCCCGCTGTGCGATCAATTTGTTCGTGCGCCACTGGATAACGACATCGGTATTAGCGAAGCAACCCGTATCGACCCCAATGCCTGGGTGGAGCGTTGGAAAAAAGCAGGGATGTATCAATTGGAACAACGATGTCTATCGTTGCACGCTGATAGCCTCTCCCATTCAATACAAATCTGTGCCGACTACAGCTATGAGTTTGCCAATGAATCGCTATTGCATTCACATTGGCTATACCGTTTTGATCAGCAAGGCCGTATGACCATTGATGTTCAGGTTAGAGTGGCAACATCACTTCCCCCTCCGGCCAGAATCGGCATGTGCTGCCAACTATCAGATCTCGCTCCACATGTTGACTGGCTAGGATTAGGGCCACATGAAAACTACCCTGACCGCCAGCTTTCGGCACAATATGGTCAGTGGTCACAGCCGCTTGAGCAGATGCATACCCCCTACATTTTCCCAAGTGAAAATGGTTTACGCTGTAATACCCACACCCTGCATTACGGCAACTGGCAATTAACCGGTCGCTTCCATTTTGGTATCAGCCGTTACAGCACGCAGCAACTGATGACAACCAGCCACCAGCACTTACTAAAACCAGATCAAGGTACTTGGTTGAATATCGATGGGTTCCATATGGGGGTCGGTGGTGACGATTCATGGAGTCCAAGTGTTCACGCTGATCACTTGCTAACAGGTGAAAGCTATCACTATCAGGTCTGCTGGCACTATAAGGGCTAGGTTTAGCTGACAATACGGCTGCTATCTCGTAGCCGTACTTTGGGATGGTTTTTGGCCAAAATTTCAGATTTATACCTATAGCGTAAGAAAAGTAATGTTCATACAATCAAAGCGTTCCAAACATCTCTTAGTCTTGATTGTAGCCCTGCAAGTAAGCCATACATGCACGACTCCTTTGCAAATTTGTGCGCCCACACCGTTGGGCGCTTTTTTGTTTTCTACTTCACTGATATTTTCTGACGCTTCCCCCCTGTAATCACTTAAGCACATTCTCGTCATGAATTATTCCCATTACCAGACTAAGATACTCTCGTAATCATCGGCATAGCATCGGAGTTACCACCTTTAGGCGACAAGAGGAATATTATGACATCGTTAACACACCTCCAGGCGAATATGGTCGCGATTGAAATCACTCAGTCTGGTGGGCCAGAAGTCTTAGCCGCCGTACAGCGCCCAACACCTATGCCTGCTGCGGGCGAAATATTGGTTAAAGTTTCAGCCGCAGGTGTTAACCGCCCTGATGTAATGCAACGCCGTGGCCAGTATGCGCCACCGCCAGGAGCCTCAGATATTCCTGGATTGGAAGTTGCCGGCGAAGTAGTCGCCATTGCGGCTGATGTTAGCCGCTTTAAGATAGGAGACCGCGTGTGTGGGTTGATAGCTGGCGGGGGTTATGCTCAGTACTGCGTCATACATGAAACCAATGCCTTACCGATTCCCGCCAACCTGACTGATATCGAAGCTTCGGCGCTGCCAGAAACATTCTTCACCGTATGGACCAACCTATTCCAACGAGGCCATTTTAGCGCTGGTGAAACAGTCTTAATTCATGGTGGATCTTCGGGTATTGGGACGACTGCAATATTACTGAGTAAAGCATTTGGCGCACAGACAGTGATTGTCACTGTGGGTTCAGAGGAAAAACGCCAAGCGTGCCTGAAATTAGGGGCAGATGTCGCTATTAACTACCACACTCAGGACTTTGTCGCTGAAACTAAACGTGTGACTGTAGGTAAAGGCGCTGATGTCATTGTTGATTTAATTGCTGGAGATTATGTCGAGCGTAATTATGAAGCGGCAGCCATGAATGGACGTATTGTTCAAATTGGTACACAAAATGGTAACGCTAAAGATCTTAACCTAATGTTAATGTTGCTAAAACGCCTGACACACACCGGTTCCACTTTACGCTCGCGCAGCGTTGCAGAAAAAGCACTGATTGCTCAAGAACTGGAACAACAGGTCTGGCCTATGCTGGGTAAGGGCAACATGAAACCGCAAATCTGCCAAACATTCCCACTGGCAGAAGCGTCAAAAGCACATGAGCTAATGGAAAGTAGCACACATATCGGGAAAATTGTTTTGACCGTTTAACACGGCACAGAACTGTAAATACCGCTATTATTAACATTCATTCGCTGTTAGCCCTTATCGACCTATAACAGTTTAACCAAGTAATTTATTCAACTGATATACTTTAGATTTAACCTTCCGTGCTAATCTAGAACGAACCATTATGGTTTAGTTTTTATGAGTTATTAATCACAAGGTCATAATTATGGACATAATTAAAAAAATATTAATTGACGACATCGCAAGAATAAATCAAAAAGAAAAACGAGATGGTCGGTTAAAGTTTAACAGCGATTTTGTCTACAAACATCCCTATCTTTGCCTGGCAATGCTGGTGTCATATTTTTTAGTCTTAGTTTTGATGTACTTAACACCCTATTTTGGCACTGGATATATGATTGCATTTACTGCTTTCTTTGCGCTAATGTCCGCTGTGCTAATGATGGAAATCAAGCCCGTATTTAAGTTTGAAGATATTGGCATCCTTGACTTACGCGTTTGCTACAACGGTGAATGGTTCTTTAGTCGTGCGTTATCGGCACAAGCGATTGATGAAATATTGAATAACAAAAATATCAGTGATGACTTTAAACTTCGCTTTAAACATATTATTAATAATAAAGGCGAAATAGATTTTTATGATGTCTATGATTTGGCCTATTTACAAAAAAAGTCCGCACAATTCAATGAGTCAAACGTCATATCATCGTTAGCCAGTTCGTCAGTTATCGGGCAGTAAACGCCAGTATTTAGAACACTGTTGCCCCGCCAGGGGCTTTCAATCGTAATATCTAATTAGCCTTTTTATCTATCACGTACATTGGTTTTGTTAGGCAGATATAGTTAATATATTAAAATATTGCCTATAATAAGCGTAATATACCTAATAAAAAGAGGCTGATAGACATGGATAAAATTGACGAGCAACTGATAGCTATTTTAGCGGAAAACTCTCGGATATCTCTAAAAGATCTGTCACAACAAGTAAACCTATCGTCTCCAAGTACATCCGAACGTCTGCGGCGTCTTGAAGAGCGCCAGATCATCCGCAGCTACACTCTCGACTTAGACCAGAGAGCTTTCGGCTATAATTTGCAGGCCATTGTTCGTATAAAGCCACAGACGGGAATGTTGCACCGGGTTGCACAGATGATTCAGGAAACACCTGAATGTGTTGAATGTGACAAAATAACCGGCGACGATTGCTTCATTAGCCGTCTATTCATTCAGTCGTTGGAGCAATTAGATACCATCACTGACCGCTGGGCTGAGCACGCCGACATTCATACCTCAATCGTAAAATCATCCCCTGTTATGCGGCGACTACCCCCATTAATGCAACCCTCCCAGGGAGAAAAAATCTAAAATCTGTGCCTCCAGACTCACTTTATTTATAATAAAGAGTTATGCTTTCTACCATTAGATAGATATCAAGAAACGGATAGTTGATGAGCAGTGGAACCCTAAGTCAAGCGTCAGAGTCATTGATTCTAACGCTCCCCAATAGCCATTGGGATCAGTGTGAAACAGAAGGAGCCAGCGCTGTTGAGGCTCTGGAACAAGGTAAAGTGCTATTTTTACCTCATCTGGCTTTTGAACTAAGCGAGCAGGAAAAACAACTGCTGAACCCTGCTTTAGTTGATGTTAAGCGTAAAAATATCAGTTTCAAGCCGCTGGAAGGCACGTTAACCGGAGTCACTGATGAGAGCAAAGTTGCCTTAACCCGTCAGTTACTTGAACGCTACTACCAAAGTTGCCTAAGTTTAGTTACTCAATTACTGCCAGAATATAAATCTGCCCTGCGCAACCCAACTAACAGCTTACGTTTACACCCAGTTACTGCCTGGCGCGATAATACATCGTGGCGTAAAGACGATAGCCGCCTCCATATTGATGCTTTCCCTTCGCGCCCTAATTATGGTGAACGTATCATCCGTATATTCACCAATATCAACCCTCACGGCGAACCTCGGTCATGGCGTGTAGGTGAAGATTTTACCCAACTGGCCAGCCGCTATTTATCACAACTGGGTCGCTATTCGCCTATCAGTAGTTGGCTGCAAAATAAAGTAGGTATCACTAAACGCCGCCGTAGCCATTACGACTATCTGATGCTTCAGCTACACGACAAGATGAAGTCCGATTTGGATTATCAAAAAAATGGCCTGCAACAAGCCATTGACTTCCCATCAGGTAGCAGTTGGATCTGTTTTTCAGATCAAACCCCACACGCCGCAATGGGCGGGCAATATATGTTAGAACAAACGTTCCTGCTACCTGTTACTGGCATGAAATACCCAGAGCAATCCCCGCTAAAAATACTGGAATCATTGATGCACAAGTCGCTAATATAATTCATGTTGCTAACCCGCCAAGATGGCGGGCTATATATTAAATGCCTGCTGACCAAACCTCACTGGTTATATCGCAAGTGAATTAGCAAAAAAATCATTCTGAAGCTTGATCCTCGATAAAAAATAAATATAATCTCCCACGTTATGTAAGCCAACTCCACCATACGTTGACTTGAGGTAAATAAAATCACCTCATCGTACGCAATCGATACAGGGTATATTATTGCTCTGTTTTCGCTAATTATAGGCATATATCTTAGATGTCGGTTTTATTATATAGATTATTACCGCATCCTATAATCATGGAATCTGATCAGATGGCGATTGGAGGTTAATATGGTTAAGGTCTATGATAGAAACAGAAACCAAATCATCCCAGGCAAACGTGTCATGGTCGCACAAACTGGGGAAATTGACGTAGCAAAAGCGATCCATGCCGACGGGCTATCCCCAGTGCAGGCCGAACGGGAAAGAGTGGTTGAATTGCAGCATACAGGTGAGCGTTACGTGCCTTTCGATTTAGTCCGACTAGGCTAATAGTGCTGCGTGTATATAACCAATAGATTTAAACATGCAGTTTGCTTGCCGAGAAATGAGATAATTCTGTATTAGCAGTGGCTACTAATACGCCGGGGAAGCCTATATTAAAACGGTTACCCCGGCCTTACCATCTATATAATTACGGTATTTGATGGCTCGACTATAATAACCATAAAAACCATAAAAACCATAAAAACCATAACAACTGGGAGTGAAATCCTAATTAACACGTATTACGATTAACTCCAGTAATATATCCGGCTGACATTAATCACTGCCAACCGGACAAGCGCTATTTAAATATGGCAAGCAGGTTCAATCGCCTGAGCCACTTTCTTTTGGAAGGTATCAAGCTGACAAAGTTTGTCATCACCACTATTTTCACAACCGTCTATTGCAACAGGGACCCTACCAGCCGGATTGTTTTTCAGGTCTAGTTTCTCAGCATTTCGTAACTGGCCCATTGTTTGATAGAACATTTTCACCGCGATATAACGTTGATGATTATCTGGGTTTTGCCATAGTTCGAAGACCAATCCGCCCCCAGGAGGGGTATTATCGGGCTGCTGTGGTAATTGCCAGTTAGCCCCCAACATTCCAGCAATATTGGCGATGTTTGTATCATGTCCCCCTAGGAACAGAATTTTGGTTTGGGGTGATAATGGCAATGTTTGCCCCTGAGCATCACGCTGAAGGACAAGGGCAGTCTCGATCTGTTGCAGCAACGGTGTGCCCTTATGACGAGCGATATAAGGTGTTTTTGCCATTAAATCAAATTGCGCATTGTGCAACGATAATAACGAGATCCAATTATCTTCTCCCGTTAACCGATGCCAGGCAACATCAGGCATCGCTTGCGAATTTTGTAGCAAAAAGATCTCACCTAAGGTTGATGATAGCGCCAATGGTCCACTGAGCGAAACTTTTGTCCCCGGCTTGTTCACCGTGATCTTATTCGCTACAAAGTTGGCAAAATCACATACTTTTCCTTGCTGTTGCAGTGATTTACAGTAAGGAGATGCCGCAAAATTCAGAATCTCACCCATCTGGGCAAAGGGCTTAGCATAGCGTTTGCTCAGTTCACTTAATGGCGCACCAAGTCGCTCTTCAACAGCCTTATGGGTTTGTGTCGAATCTAACTTACACACCCCCGCGTCGACGGGGTGAAACAGCGGATCCACTTTTTTTAAATCAGCCTGATAATGTACTTTCAGTCCACACCCCGGTGCTATTCCATCAAGGAATGCCTGTCCCGTTAAACGCGTTCGTTGATCAACATCGGCCTGCGCATAAATAACCGCGTCAGTTGGGCACCCTGCTGCGAGTAACCCTTGGCTACGGTAGTAATCACCATAGAATCCGCCCATCAATGTCACTAATTGTGCACCTCGGGGGGTTAAGTATCCTGCGGCGACCGGCCATTGCGGCCACTTGTCAGGGGTAACATCATTCATTAACTGTGTTTGTTTGGTTGGCGAGCGAACACCATGGCGGCTCAAAATAACCACTCGCTCCAATGTATAGCCCGTGGGTTGTATGGCAACCGGCGCGGCACTAATCGCATAACTACTGAGTATCAAGGTCAGTGCGGATAATCGCAGACTATCTACTGTTATTGTCATAATTTTATATCCTTATTAAAACTACGAATATTTTTACCTCAACGAGTATGGTCGACGATCGCTGACCTCACAATGTGTGAAAACAATAAACAATAGGAGTGGTAATTGGTGCTATTGAGCAAAAAAACATGTCAATTGGCGCTAAACTTGATTCGGTTCTCAGTGTTAGAACGGTAATTAGCCGATGATGTCATTAGCGATATTTATATTGAAAGGAGGTAGGGTAAAAACCCGTTTTATCATTCCGGCCATTGTCCGAAAAGCATTTAGCGCATAAAAGCATTTGGCGCATTAGGATTGGAGAATATAGCCCGTAATCCGGTAGCTATACATACAAATCATAAGGAGTCTGACATGCGGAAAACAGGCGATATCGACAGAGTCATGTCGGCAAGACAACTGCCAAACAAAGCCGTAGCACTGATTCTTGCAGGAGGTCGTGGTTCACGCCTTAAAGATCTTACGTCCGTTCGGGCGAAACCCGCAGTTCACTTTGGCGGGAAATACCGCATTATCGACTTCGCGCTCTCTAACTGCCTCAACTCGGGTATTCGTCGAATTGGCGTGATAACACAGTATCAATCACATACTTTGGTGCAGCATATCCAGCATGGCTGGTCATTTCTCAGCGAAGAGATGAATGAGTTTGTTGATTTGTTACCGGCACAACAGCGCCAAGGACAGGAACACTGGTATACCGGTACCGCTGATGCCGTCTTCCAGAATCTGGATATTATCCGCCGCTATCGTTCTGAATATGTGGTGATCCTCGCGGGGGACCATATATATAAAATGGACTATTCACGCATGCTGTTGGATCACGTGGAAAGCGGAGCAGCCTGTACCGTGGCGTGTATTGAAGTCCCGAAAGAGGAAGCAAAGGCCTTCGGTGTAATGGAAGTGTCTGAAGATCTACAAGTGAAAATGTTTTGGGAGAAACCGGAAGATCCACCGACATTACCCGGTCACCCCGATCGCAGCCTTGCCAGTATGGGAATTTATGTGTTCAACGCTGAGTTCCTGTTCAAGTTACTCGAGAGCGATCATGCTGATGAACACAGTAGTCATGATTTTGGCAAAGATATTCTGCCGAAAATCACTGAACAAGGCCATGTCTGGGCGCATCCGTTCTCACTGTCTTGTGTCTCTACGTCACCCGATGCGCCTGACTATTGGCGCGATGTAGGCACATTGGATGCCTATTGGCAGGCCAACCTCGATCAAGCGGCTATCACGCCAGAGCTGGATATGTATGACGCCCATTGGCCAATACGTACCTATGCCGAACCTTTACCCCCAGCGAAATTTGTTCAGGACCGCTCAGGCAGTCACGGAATGACCATGAACACACTCGTTTCTGGCGGCTGTTTTATTTCCGGCTCAGTGGTAGTCAACTCCGTGCTATTTTCTCGGGTACGGGTCAACTCCTTCTGTAATATTGACTCTTGCGTATTGCTACCTGATGTCAATGTCGGCCGCTCTTGTCGTCTGCACCGTTGTGTAGTTGATCGTGCAAGTACTATCCCCGAGGGAATGGTGATTGGCGAGAATGCAGATGAAGATGCCCGCCGTTTCTATCGTTCAGAGAGCGGCATTGTATTAGTCACCCGTGAGATGCTGGCAAAGCTATAAGGACAGAAGTGGCCTGACATGGACAAGTGAGCAATAATTTATATAATCAGGCCAAACAAATCAAAAGGTCTGATTATGTCATTTACTGAATGGGTCATATTGGGTGTGGTTATTGGTTGTGCTGTTGGCGCTTTACTGAAGATTTTTGGTAAGAAGAAAGACCGCTAACCTTTTCAGTTGTCAGAATATACCCTAAATAATTCAAGTTACAGCGGCCTCAACGTGGTGAGGCCCACAGATGGGCCGAGTAGTGAGCGCAGCCAACACACATGCAGCTTGAAGTATTACGGGTATTGATAGAGTAAGACGGCGCATCACTGTGCCGTCTTTTTTGTGACTGCAATCTTATCATCTATCAGAAGGTGTAACGTAACCCTAAGCGGAAACGATATTGCTCACTGTTGTATTCATACCAACGTTCCGGCCATAAATGAAATAACAGCGGCGCGGTATCGATAAGCAAATACCGCCGTGAGGGCAAACCGCATGCTACAACCAGCTTAGCTATTGTAATGACTGTTGGCCTTCAATTGTTGAGCCAAAATCATCGATAATTGAGAAGAATACCGTCATATTCTTTGCAGGGACTTGGTTACCAACCAGCACGCCATCAGTGCTACTTTTCGGTGCGACCATATCGTCATTCCCCAACTTAACCGTGGTTCTCGTGGCACTTTTACTTTGCGCAATCTCCAGAGTCTGGAAGGTCACATTAAATGGCGTCGGATTGGTTACACGAAAGATCCCTCCACTCCCCTGGGGGATCCATCCGAAAGAGAGTTGGTTAAGCACACCCTCTGAACTGGCTGGAATACCCGCCGGGCGATAAAACAGTTTGATGCGTGAGCGGAAGGCAATTTGTACTTCATTGTTGGCAGCCTGATTGTTGGCAGCCTGCGACGAGGCGCTTTTCGGGGGCACTTCTAATACATTCAACCAAAACATCGATTCGCGATCCGGCGGCAGTTGACTGGCAGTACCGGTATAGTAAATACGAACAGATTTATTGGTTTGAGGATCAAGACGAAAAATCGGAGTCTCAACGACAAACGGCACCTTTATCTGCTCAATGGATTTATCCATTTCAGTAATATTATTATCAACCCACAGTTGCAATAATGCGGGGTGGTTGCCCTTATTGAGGATCTGCACGCTACCTGATTTATCACCCCCAGTAACCACCACCCGGGTCAGACCAATAGCAATACCCGCCTGCGCAGTGGTACTGAGCAAGAATGTGGCAAGGGCCATCGCCGCATATACGTTATACCGATGCGTGAACCTGTGGATATACGGCATGAGCCTGTAAGATAACGTTTTCATTTATAAATCAACGTAAAAGTAAATGCGCCTTTGACGGAACCACTTTGCACGGTACTTGCCGTTTGATAAAGCCCTGCGTTCATGGGCACGGTGTAGCTCTGCGTGCTAGCTGAATTATAGCCGCTCAACGTGTATTCGGTATTCAACACGATCGGTGTATTTGTCTGGCTACGCAAAACTAACCCCACGCCTCTGGCGGTGGATCCACTATCCAGCGCTACCACCCCATTTGCCACATTCAGCACATTGGTTGTCGCACCAAACGTATAATTAATGCCCGCCAACCCACCGGGGCAATTATTAAAGTTGAGATTAAACAATTTTAACCCTTTGATATCGCCAATCCCGGTAAATTTGTTGGTAGCGACATCGGGTAAATTGACGATAACATTCGGGGTGGTACAGGTTTGTGTCATTAATTGGATATTCAGGGAATTTGGCGCAAAATCAAATAATCGGTAGCGGGTTGTTTCAACATAACTACTGGTGCCATTGTTATAGGTACGGTAATCATAGGCATAAGCAGGGTCAAAAGCGGCAGCCCATCCACTGGTTAATGTCGTGGCAATTTTAACAAACTTGATTTGTAGCTCTACGTTCAAGTTAAAATTAGCCCCATTGTTGTAAGGAATGGGGCCTAACAGCGGTGAAGAATAAACCATATTTGCCGCGCTAAAGCCATTCATCGGCTTCCAGTCGCTGCTAAAACCTGCGCCAGTCACGCGAAAACGCAGTGCATACCCTAAGCCCGCTTTACCAGTATAGGAAAATACACTGTGGCTATTACCATCAATGTTGATGGTTCGATCAATACTGTACGGCGCGTACAGTCCTACCCCAGCCTTAATACTGTCACTCATTGAGTCGGGTAATATATGGCACACCCAGCCCCCTGCAGGGAAGCTTATCCATGAGCCAATCGGCGAGCCAACCGCAGTATTGGGTGGAACCCGCAATGTGGTTGTCGGGCCATAAATATAGTAAGTCCCGCTATAGTCACAATCCATGGCATAGCCCAACGCATTAGCATGATGGCTAATCGCTAAACCACTCATCACCAGTGACCACAGCAAAAACTGTTTGAGTTGACGGTACCCGCGCCCTGTCGAATCCCTGACGGCACCACACAGTCTATCGATGTAATATTGCGCTATATTTCGATAAGAACTCATTTGCATATCACCTCTAACTGCCGGAATTCACCCTGAACCAATGCGCTACTGGGCAATTTATAATCAAAGCCGCAACTCTCACCAACCCCTTCCCCCCAGATCACGCGCAGATGCCCGTCTTGCTGGTTCACCCGCACCATGGCTTGCCCACCCTGAGCGATATAGCCCACGCTGGTACCCTTGGCATCTTTCACCTCGGCACCAAACGGTAACGGCGTGTTATCCGCCCGATGTCCGGTCAATAACATCGAATAACCGCTGGAGGTTTCAAACTTCACCAGTGCCACCGCACCGGCAGTAGGAGCAACCCGCTGACTGGTGGTTTTAAATTCCACATCAGACGATAACCCTTTGGGATCCAGTTCTACATCATTCTGCCGGTAAGGACTTAAGTAAGGCACAACTGCACGGCCACTGCCATCGAGACGCATCCCCGAATAGTTGGCGACACGGGCACCCGCAGCATCGGGTGCTTCCACTATCCCTACGGTATCGCCCAAATAGGAGGCAAAAACCACGCCACCACGGTATGCGACGAGGCCACCAGACACACTGGCACTGGCCTGCTCGTAATCCTTACTTTTAGAATAACTGCCGCCAAGCGTCGCTTTAGGAGCCAACCAACTACCGCTCATGCCAACGGTGTTGTAATTGCCGTTCACATCAGTGCGGTTACTTGCCGCCGAAACACCATAGTTAAATTGATTATCGTCGCCAGCAGAGCCTGAAACCCCGGTTTGAACTGAACTGCTATCACGAGTATTGGTGTAACTGGTACTCAAACGTGGTGAACCCCGTTTGCTCCCCAATGGGATGGAGAAAGAGATACTCAGTTGATTATCCCAGTTCTCACTGGACATATTGCGCAGCCGATTAAGGGCCACGTTATAACTCAGTGACTTATAGCTATTATTATAGCCGAACTGGAAATTCATATCGCGGCGCTGCCCGCCCCAATAATCCTGCGCATTGGCATTGGCATAAAACGAGCCATAACCTTCGGGCAAACCTTGGGTAATACTGATTTGTGCCTGATTGCGGCGACGATATTTAAAACTGTCATCGTAGCGGGTGCCATCACTTGGCAGGCTTGAATTGAAAATAGTGTTATTAACTTCGCCATGTTGCAAATAGTCACGCATACGCATCGCTTCTGACGGCGTGTAAAAACCGTCGCTGGAATAATGGTAACTGGCGATGGTCAGGCTGGTATTCGTTTCCGGCAATGAGTTCGCATAGGTTATCCCCATACTCTGACCGCTTTGGTCATTTTCACCGGGCAACCTGGTTTGCGCTTGTGTCAGATTAAAGGCCACCGCCCCGACCGGGGTATTGAATGCCAGCCCGGCAGAAGCAGATAGATACCCTTCGGCCGCAACCACTCCACCGTTACCCGTCATTAAATTGGATAAGCCATGGCGAAACGTCCCCATAAAGAGAGCCGGTTTTTCCACCATTGAATTGTCGCGATATTCACCGGCCATCAAGGAATAACGAGTGGTTCCCGGCCGCAATAGCTCGGCAATCGATGTAAATGGCACGGTAAACGACTGCTCGCTACCATCAGCTTCGGTAATAGTGACAATCAGATTACCGCCCTGCCCTGTAGGGTAGAGATCGTCGATGATAAAAGGCCCCGGTGTTACCGTAGTTTCATAAATAGATTGGCCCTGTTGGCGAACAACGACGCGGGCGTTAGTACGAGCAATGCCACGCACTACTGGCGCATAACCACGCTGAGAATCAGCGAACATGCGGTCATCCGAACTTAATGCAATACCACGATAGCTAATACTGTCGAATACTTGACCATCAGTATTGGAATCACCCACCGTCATTTTGCTGTATAAAGATGGCACCGCACGCTCAGCGTAGGTGGCCAGATTTTGATAATCAAACCCCTGACTGTCACTGCGATTCAATGCACTACGATAATATAAACGCCAACTTTGCCAGTTGAATCCGCCTAACAACCCGAGATATTGATAAGTCTGGCTGCTGGCATCACGCTGATTACTGCGATAACCGGTGTAGTCATATTTCAACGTTGCCGCCGTCACGCCATCATCCCAATATTTAGGATTAACATAGCCACGCGCCTGACGGATTAAAAAGGCTTGTGGAACCTGAATATCCAACCGTTGGATATTCTCATCAAAAATGGCATTGCCACCGTCAAGAAGAGTGCTCAATGATGAGCAAACACCCGCACTTGCGAGTTTTTTCAGTACATCAGGCGTAACCTTAGTAGTATCAATCCCTAATTCATCAAACAGCTTTAAATCAAAACACGGAAGGGCCACTTTAGATTCTGGCGACGGCAATTCAAAGCGCATAGTCTGACGCCCAATCCACTGTTCATTCAAATAGATATCAATGCTATGCTCACCTGGAGCAACAGGATTGCCATCACTGTAGCGGCTGGCATCAACAGAAAATCGCAGGAAAGAGTCACTGAACTCAACATGTTCAGAATCTTCAGCCCAGGCAGGTAAACTAAATAGCATGCCACCCAAGCTAGAAATAACCAGGGAGAAGAATACCGGGAAATATTTCGGGCGCTCGTGTTTTTGATAATACATGTAATAATTAAGCATTATATCGAGGCCATTTAATAAAAGTGCCCCCTGTGGATACAGAGAAACACTGATTAATTATATTTATGTTTTTATTGCACTAACTTCTGAGTACCCGGTGTCTCGCCACCTTGATCATTGATAACAGAATAAAAAACTTGTGTGGTATTATTTATTGGGCCGTTAGCATTAACCGGTAAGCTAAGCTCAGCAAAAGGTGCAATCATCTTATTATTTATTTTGCTCAAACTTGCCACAATCGGGCTATCTTTTGATGCACGTAATTCCAGTGTTCTAAAAGTAATATAATAGGGTGACGCATTTTTTATAACCAGTTGATTACCCTTTTTAAAAAAGGTCACGTTCATAATAGCCTGTTCTATTGGCATGGCTAATTCTGCCGGGCGATAAAACATTTTAATTCTGGTACGGAAAGCCAATTGCAATTTGTTATCATCTCCCACGGCTTTTTTAGTAGGTTTAGGCGGGATTTCTAACAAGTTAAACCAAAAAAGTGTTTCACGATCAGCCGCTAAACCACTGCCAGTTCGGAACAAACGGATAGTCTGATCTCTTTTAGGATCTAAACGCACCACCGGTGGCGTAACACTAAAAGGCACCTTGATAGTATCAGGCCGCGCGTTCGCATCACCGTTATCAATCCAGGCTTGCAGCAGAACGGGCATATTACCGGTATTGGAAACCTTAACCACGCCTTCACGTTGCTTCTCATCGTATATAACGCGCGTACCCGTGATCATCACTTCAGCGCGGGCAACCGTGGCAGCAACCAGTAATGTGACAAAAGAAAAAGCTATAAAACATGTTTTACGCATAGAACTTCCCATTATAGAGCGAATGAAACAGGGAGCATTAAGCTCCCATGGGGTAACAGATAACATTCGCTATAAACAACGCATCGCCATCAGCCACGCTATATCAAACGTTTTGATTAATCGTAAACAATCGTATAGTTGACTTGTGTTGCAACAACACCCGCCGTAACAGCGCTATTAGCATAATATTGTGCGTAATAACCCAATGTCGCACCACCACCGGAAACATCTTCTACCACACCGCCCTGGCTAGTACCGCCGACCACGATTGGCGTGCTGACTTTGTCTAACAAACGAACCTGAGCGCCCGTCGCTGTTCCACTACTGTTGTTCAACCGGCCAGTGCTGGTCTCAACAGTAGGGCCTGGTTCAAAGTAGGCATAAGCGTTATTCAGTGTCGACCCAGCACAGCCAGACAACACGATATTGAAAGGTGTGGTACCCGCAACCGAGCCAATACTACTCAGGGCATTTGCAGAAACAGTTGGTAAGGTAACCGTCCCATCGTTAGTGCCGTTGTTGACAGCGATACTACAAGTCGTATCAGTGATTTGACCGTTGATGGTAATAGTTCCATCAACAGCGAATGCTGATTGTGCAATAAATACGCTGGCGATAGCCGCGATTAATGCATTGCTAGTTTTAATTCTCATATTTATTTCCCCGTACTTTAAAATAAGGTAATGACTAATGACATCAATTAGGATTAATACCCTGAATCAGTAAAGTATGATTTAGTGTGGCTATTATTTCAGCATTTAGAATATTGTCAATCCAGCCCAAAACGTAAAGTTATAAATGCATTGTTAAATAATTAGAACCCATGAATATAAATAAAAGAATAGTAGAGTTGTTTGTAGGATTTATTTCCGAATCTGTAGGAATATTCATACAAGAAATAATTATATATAAAATTAGATTATGCGGGATATTTAATACATCTAATATTTAACAAATAAAAAAAACAATACAAAACAGGATTGTAGGATTTTTCCCACCCTTGCAAATGAGAATATCTTAAAAAGTACGACTATTCGATATATCGCATCGAATAATCGAAAACATAAATTTATTCAAAAATTATCTTTACAAATAATTAACGATTTTAAAGTAAAAAATATTTTGTTTATTGCGAAAATCAATAATTACTAACATTAATCATCTACATGGTTAACAAAAATAACCATGTAGATTAAATTATTAACCGTAGTAATTCTCATTCGTTATCATATCTTGTAACTCAGCTTTATGGGGTGTACATCTCCGCGTCCTTCTGTACCTACTGAATATCGTGTTCTATTTACAGAACTCCTCGGTTACGCCGAACAAGACATGCAAAGCCCGTAGTTGGGGGGAATGTCACCCCAAAAAGCAATGATGAGATAAAACAGCAAAAAATAATGTCACGCCCACTGTTATTGCAGTGAGCGGATAATATGTACCGCACTTATGCCACCGAACTCTCTTTGGTACAAAGGAATGCGTTGAGGTAATTCACTGCCGGTGAGATGACTGATCCAACCTGCGGGATTAGTGAAAATACGAATGCTTGGGTATAAGGCAATGCCCGTCGGCCACACAAGGGATGGCTAGCATCACCGCATCTCCACCCGTGTGCCTAATTTACGCGCTAAACCTTTGGCACCTTCGCGCATGACGCTGTCATGATTCCAGCGAAATAATGGGGCTGCGATTGGTGCCAGGCAGTTCATCCAGCGCGTATTGGTTCGAATGTGCCAATCGTAACGAACAATAGTGTCGGTGCCATTGAAAAATAATGACCACTGCCCAATCCCTTCAACCTCACCACTCGCCTGCCCCTCTAGCAAGCGTAACGGCATAATGGTTAAGACATGAATATCAAAGGTTATCCGATAAGGAAGTACACCTTTCCAAGTGTAACGATGCAATGCGCCGATACCTTGTAGATCACCTTTTTCTATCTCAATGATTTGCTCCAGACTTTTCCACCAATGTGGCCACATATCCGGGTGGCATAGAATATCCCATACCGTCTGAAGCGGTGCCTTGACCTGCCAAGTGGTGGAAAACCGGTACTCAGCCATACCGTCGAACTCCGTATCAAGGGGTGAAAAAACGCTCAGGAAAATGCAGATTGATAATCATCGCCTCCATAATGACCGTTTCCAGTTGCTGTTGTTCCACCCCATAACTGATCACTTTGACTGGGAAGTGGGATCGATTATCTAACCAGATGTCGCAGCGATGTACCTTATCCACCGTGAAACCGGCAGGGCCAGTTATTGAGAGGTGCGATACCGGCTGGTGCGCGAAAACCTCATCACCGAGAATAACGGTATTGCCGCCTTGTTGCAGGAGACGGATGTTGTGTAACAACGTTCCGATATCAGATTTATCCACACGGTGACCACTCTTATCGCGTATCAAGGTATTCGTGGGCAAAAGGCTCAGTACGGGTAACATGTTCATTCCGAATGGCCATAATCTGACCTGGCCGCTGTCAGGGCTATAAATCAGCGCGGCTCCATTGTGGGGTTCAGTAAAATCCATGCGCACATATCCCGGCTTACGGTAGCTGTAACGAATTACCGTCGCATCACCCTGTGCTGACAAGGAGCTAACTCTAACTTGATAGGATTCAATCAGCTCAAAATGGTATTGCGCAACCCTAATCGGGTCAGATGTGCGGCTACCCGATATTGGCGTGACTATCATGCTGGCATCACGCGTTCCATCTGCCACCATCGCTGCATAGGCAACGCGGCCCGATATCAAAAGTACCGCCAGTATTATAATGGATCCGGTTAAGCCGCGAATAGCCTTCTCCTACACTTGGGTTCATCAGCCAGAATTACCTGATGTCATTATTAAATATAGGCCTAAATATCAGCAAACAATCAGCAACCCAGATCTATTATTTATCATCTTGCTACGCCGACTTAGTGTGATAAGGATCGCTGAATTTTTTTTCTATAAGTGCTTGAATAATGGTGGAGCATGCGGGATTTCCCTCTCAGAAAGGTTATCTTATCAGTCATTTTCGGGGCAACCTCTTCAGCCGTTCCGGTATCTCTCTATGAAACGGTTGCGATCATGCACCTTTTTACGGCATGTTTATGGCAACACCTCCCTGCTTTAGATATTCGAATTATCACTTTGTGAGCAACCTGATGATTAAGTGGCTGTGGAAAGCAAATCAACCGCAAGCGGAGATGCTTGCACAGTGGCGTGAAGCACTGAACATCCCACTGTTGGCTCCGCTGAATGAGCAGGAGCAACAGCGGCTGGCTTCTGTTGCCAGTTATTTGCTGCAACAAAAGCGGCTGGTACCATTGCAAGGGCTAGAGTTAACACCGTTGATGCAGGCCCGCCTTTGCCTGCTATTCGCACTACCCGTCATGGAGCTTGGGGCCAAATGGTTAGATGGCTTTCATGAAGTCCTTATTTATCCTTCTCCGTTTGTGGTTGATGACAACTGGCAAGATGATCTCGGCCTGGTGCATTCAGGTCAAACAGTACAATCGGGCCAAAGTTGGGAACAAGGGCCGATTGTCTTGAACTGGCAAGATATTCAAGATTCATTTGATTTATCAGGTTTTAATCTGGTTATTCATGAGGCCGCGCATAAGCTGGATATGCGCAATGGTGGTAATGCTAACGGTGTGCCCCCTATTGCCATGCGTGATGTGGCAGCATGGGAATATGACCTGCATCAGGCAATGGACAGCATTCAAGACGAGATAGATATGGTGGGTGTTGAGGCTGCCAGTATGGATGCGTACGCCGCCAGTGATCCGGCCGAATGTTTCGCGGTGTTATCAGAGTACTTTTTCAGTGCGCCTGAACTATTAGAAAGCCGTTTTCCTGTTGTTTATCAGCATTTCTGCGCATTCTATCACCAAGATCCCCTCGCCCGGCTGAAACGTTGGGAAAATGCCTTAGTGGATAATCAAGATACCGATAATATACCGCCGCAGAGCTAGTTACCTCGTCATTTGCAGAGGCAGTAGCGGTCTGATGGCTAATAAAAAATGGCGGTATTGCCCTATTCAACGGTTATTTACACCGCCTTTGCTCAGATGCTGAGCAGTTAGCTGCAATGCACTAATTTAGCGTTGACAGTATCGGGCATGCTAGATATCATGCGCCCCGTTCACACGATTCCTCTGTAGTTCAGTCGGTAGAACGGCGGACTGTTAATCCGTATGTCACTGGTTCGAGTCCAGTCAGAGGAGCCAAATTTGTGTTTTCATGCATCTTCACGAATCTTTATAAGATTTAGATTCAACGAGTTAGCGTGAAAAGTCTTCCCGACGCATTTTCATTTCCCCCTCCGCATCGAGCAAGATTGGTGGTCTGATTTGGGTCATTTCAGTTCGATTATGGAGTGACCACCCTATATTTCTGAACGACACTAAAATCCGCAGTCTCAAGCCTTCTGAAAAACCTTTCAAAGTTTCCGATTCCCACGGTCTATACCTTTTAGTCAATCCAAGCGGTTCACGTCTCTGGTATCTTAAATATCGTATCAACAAAAAAGAATCTCGCCTTGGCTTAGGTGCCTATCCTGATGTATCTCTGGCCGTGACCGGCTCTGGGATATCGACATATTTCAGGACGCCGGGAACGCCTTCCACGTCATAAACCGCTGCTTTCATAAATTTCCCTCTGTCTCATCAGTAAATCCAGACCAGTCTGGCAAACCATCCCGATCTGGCATATAGCACGTCAGCAATCTCTCTGTTGCCTCTACAGGTAGCGCGGGCTGCCCTGTTGAATTTTCGACTGGCATAAAGACCCGTAACGCTTAGGGCAGCCGGGCAATCACCTTAATCTCAAACTTGAATCCGTAAAGCCACGTCACGCCGATCCCGGTCAACGTAGGGTAAGGCGCTTCCCCCCAATATTCTGGCAGGATACTCCAGATAGCGTCGAGGTTTGACTCGGGATCGACGACAAAGAGGGTAACGTCAACCACGTCACCGAACGTGCAGCCCGCAGCTGCGAGAACAGCATTAAGATTATCGAATGCCAGCCTGACCTGCGCTTTTAGATCGTGCTCAGGCGAACCATCCTCGCGGCTACCAACCTGCCCCGAAACGAACAAGAAACCGTTGGATTTGATGGCCGGTGAATAACGATTACGCTCATAGAGCGCCTGCCGACTGAAGGGAAAAACTGCTTCGCGTACTGTCATGTTTGTACCTTTGCAATGGGGCGAAATCTGCCCGGTGAACATAAAGACACTTTACAGGTGCTAGATCGGGCGGATAAACAAGCGACTTTGTTCATCATTGTTTGTAAAATCCAAACAATCGGTGAAAAGAGAGGATAAGGAATGGATCGTTTCGATGCGATGCGCGCCTTTGCTCGCGTGGTGGAGGCAGGTAGCTTCACAAAGGCTGCCCAAACGCTTCATATGAGCAAAACCACGGTGACACAACTCATTCAGCAGTTGGAAGCGCGCCTGCGCGTCAAGTTGCTCCATCGCACCACCCGCAAGCTCGGCGTGACTCCCGATGGCGCGGTCTACTATGAACGCGTCATCCGCCTGCTGGCGGACATGGAGGATGCTGAAAACAGCCTGTCCAGTGCGGCGATTACGCCCAGAGGACGGCTGCGGGTGGATGTGCCCAGTCCACTGGCCCGCCTCATCCTGGTGCCGGCGCTACCGGCTTTCCACGCACGCTACCCTGATATCCAGTTCGACATGGGCGTGAGCGACCGGATGGTGGATCTGATCGGCGACAACGTAGATTGCGTCCTGCGCGGTGGCGAAATCAACGACCAGTCCCTGATCGCACGCCATGTCGGGGATTTGCAAATCGGCGTCTATGTCGCCCCCAGTTATGTGGAACGCCTTGGCGCCCCTGCGCATCCGCGAGAGCTGGAAAACACCGACCATCGCATAGTGGGATTCTTGTCCTCACGCACCGGTAAGATTGATCCTCTGGTACTGCGCAGTGAGAGTGAACATATTGAAATCACGGGCAGCTATGTACTTGCCGTGGATGATGGCAATGCTTACCTCGAAGCTGGGTTAGCCGGGTTAGGCGTGATTGCGCTGCCAATCTATATGGCGGCAGCACATCAGGCTGTTGGCTCTTTAATTCCGTTATTTGCACAATGGCGTATCAGTCCAATGCCCCTGCACCTGGCGTTTCCGCCGAACCGCCATGTCAACGCCAAACTGCGAGTTTTTATTGATTGGATCGTTGAATTGATGCAGCAGCATGTCCCCAATTCCAACAATAAGTAACTATATCCCAGCCCCTTGATTCGCTCATCAGCGTCGATTGGTGGTCACTCTGGTGGTCTTGACAGACTAGCAATTCAGGTTTGGCTTACTTATTAGCCAGTTACTGGCAAAGGGGATCCCAGTCAGAGAGCCAAATTAAAGAAGCCCGCTTAGGAAACTAAGCGGGCTTTTTGCTTTTAGTGGTTTCTGGCGGTCGGCTAAGGGGGGCGGGCATACATTGTGGTGTATTAATCAGCTCAGTGGATCGTGCGTAATACGCTGGATATAACGCTTGCTGATAACATATAGTTTCCCTTTAAAGCGTGGCTTTTATAGCTGACCTACTCCCGATGGATTAGCTCAACCTCGCCGTTGGGATGAATTTACACCTGTTTAAACCGGTTAATTTGCAACAGCTAAAAACTTTATTATGCTTGATCGTTAACCGCCAACCAATATCTCGATTAGAGGAACTCATCGACCTCGACTTACTTAAAACCTTGGCGATGAGATAGATTTGATGACACTAGCTTAAGTTTGCCGCTTCGGATTACCATTAAAGTATTTTGATTATTGTAATATAGGAAAAGTAATGTATGAATAAAAACCGGATATCTAAAATTCTGTTGGGGGTTATGGCCTTTATTGGCACTATTACACTGATTCCTGCGGCACAAGCCTGTACCAGAGCAGTGTATTTGGGGCCGGACGATTTAGTGATCACCGGTAGGTCGATGGATTGGAAAGAGGATCTTCATTCCGATCTGTGGGTCTTCCCGCGAGGAATGGCGCGCACAGGAAATGCAGGGCCTAACTCGGTGGCCTGGACGTCAAAATATGGTAGCGTGATCACTGCAGCCTACAACATTGCCACCACTGACGGGATGAATGAAAAGGGCTTGGTGGTTAATATGTTGTGGTTGGCTGAATCCCAATACCCAGAGCCAACACCCGCTAAACCCAATATTTCGCTGGCAGCATGGGGGCAATATGTTCTTGATAATTTTGCTAACGTCGATGAAGCCGTTAATGCCTTTAAAAAAGAGCCTATTACTGTATTAACCAGTAAAGTCCCCGGTCAAGAAAGGCTTGGCACTATTCACCTCACGCTGTCCGATGCCAGTGGTGATAGTGCTATATTTGAATATATTGATGGAAAACTCATTATTCACCACAGCCGGGAGTATCAGGTTGTCACGAATTCACCAACCTATGATAAGCAACTGGCCATCAACTCCTATTGGCAAAAAATTGGTGGTACTAACATGCTACCGGGTACCAATAGCTCCAGTGATCGTTTTGTTCGTGCGCAGTTTTATATTAATGCGATCCCTAAATATACTGATAAGCAACTGGCTACCGCGAGTGTACTGAGTGTTATTCGCTCGGTGTCCGTTCCTTATGGTATCAGCACCCCCGATGAACCCAATATTTCATCTACTCGCTGGAGAACACTCTCAGATCAGAAAAACAAGATCTACTATTTTGAATCCACTTTAATGCCAAATACATTTTGGGTTGATTTTAATAAGATTGATTTTTCAAAATCTAGTGAAGTTAAAATACTGAAGCTAAATACCCCACAAGCGGCTCAGTATACTGGCGATGTTTCAGCACATTTCCAACCAGAAAAACCGTTTGTATTTGAGCCTGTTACACCTTCAGCATAACGAGTTAAAAGGGAGGGTAACTCCCCTCCTTCTGCGCTTACTATATCAAAATATACATCACGCCTACCCTGGTAGGCGCATACTGCCACAAATGCCGCTCTCCACGGATATCCTTTAACTCTCCCCAACGTATATTAATACTGAAATCCCTCTCAATATCTGTGGTACTAAGAATCCGAGAACCACAATCCGTCTACACATGAAATATATTTTTGGATTTTTTTAATTAAGAAATTACCGCTCAAAATGAGTATCTTCCCATACTCAAGTCATTGCTGTGTGAGCAGGTTTTATTCATCAAGTAATAAACAGAGCACGCATTATACTCAGGCCGTGGAGATTAATGAGAAAATAGGATAGTGCTCCGACTGAGATCAACTTGATGGTTTGAGTAAGCAATAAAGCTTGAAACAGTGCAAAAATAACCTGTTTGAATAGGTACACTATTGCCATGCGGCGATTGGCCTCGGAAGATTAGGAGGCCCGTAAATAGTCATGGGAATAAAAAAGATTGTTGCATAGAAAATAAATTTCATTATTTAAAAACTGCTATTTTTAATGTTTCAAGATCATCGGGCGTGACATGTATGATACCTTCTCCTGGAATATCAATCTCAGCAATCATAAAAAGGGCAAGAGTGGTTAGAAAAGGTAAAACTAACATTAGCATATTACTACCATGTAGCCCTCTAATATTATAGCCAATTAATATATTTGAAGACACAGAAAAGAATATTAGTAAAATCCAGGCAGCGACCGGAATTTGGTATCGCCAACTTGCCATCGTTTTTTGCTGAGAAGTATATAAATCGCTGTAAGCTGATAGCACTGATACAGTCACTGGGTTAGGATTTGATATTGCCTCTGAAGAGGCAATATTCCAAAGTTGCGTTTGTTTATCTAAAGATAATTCACGCCACTGATTATCATTATCTTTCACGCCTGATTTAAAAAATTGGATTCTCGCTTCTAAATACTGCTTTAAAATATCTTTAGCCTTTCCCTGGTCATTAACAGACAATAATTCTGAACGTTGATAAGCATTCCCGATAGCAATCGTCTCTATCTCTTGTGATTGTTGCCTGGTATTATATCCACTAATTGAAATTGATAATATAAATCCGAGTAGTAGACCAAGAAGGGATAAGGTAGCGCCAAGGATAACTTTAGTTTCATCATCCACTATGGCGCTCTCGTTATGTCTTTTTTTAAAGACAAACTTTCCAATATATGCAGAGGATGCTAATAAAACAAAAAAAGACAAGAATAAAAACATTGAATTAACGAGTATACCATTAACTACATCAGTAAATATTGACACTATTCATATCCTCATTACTTATTTTATTAGGCAATATTAGCAAACACGATTAAATATAGACAACATATTTTGGCGTAGATGCGTATTTTTAGCTGCCATCATCCTCCACATAAGTGATTCGTTTATATAGGTAAATTCTTATGACTTGATTCGGAACAACAAATTCCCCAGCAGAGATTGTCAGCCCCACCACCCGACCATCATGAAGCACACGTACTTGGGTGTTTGCCAGTTCCAGCTCGGCAATAGCCCGTGCCGCATCATCCACTTGCCAGGCGGTGAAATAGCCTTTAGGTCGCCGAGTGATTGGCCCTGCGAATTTTGTTGAGACTTATGTGGGTATAGGGAACATCAGCTTATCATCCCTAACCCACACGGATATTTATTGATAAGCTCTGCCACAGTGCGGGCCCTGACCACCCATTTTTGCAGTATTGCCCATCATGCCACGATGATGCCCCATCAACGGCACGCCGTCTTTTGCTAACTGGGTCTCCATGGTGACACGTTGTTGGTAGATGTTATCACGCAACGCTGTAATCTCTTTGCTGACTGCCAGAACCTTCTGGTCATCGACAGGGGCACGGGTGAGCAGCGCGTTGTATTCATATTGTTTAGAAAGCAATTGCTGATGTAAATTTGCTGTTGCTGTCTGGAAATTATCAAACGCCTTTTGATATATCGCTTGTTGTTCAGCCGTCAAATTCGCCGCGTAGCCGCCTCCCCTGTTCATCATGTTATTCCCCATACCCGGTTGAGCCAGTACCGAACCACTGATGCCCATCAGAGAGCTCAATGAAATGAGGGTGACGATCACTGTTCTATTGAATTTCATAATGACTTTCCTTTGGTCTGATTATCAATCAATAAGGTGTTTTTTTGTTTCTCCCTAAGAGATTTGCAATAACCAGGCCATCTTTTTCTGGCATGAAATTTGATACTCATCAGGTCAGTGCAACAATGCGTTTTTATCGATAATCGCCGCCAAAAGGCCGCCGGCTGCCGCTTGGTGGTTTAAAGGCATTGTCGGGTAATCACCTCCTATACACTCATATTGGCAAAATAGTCACAATTGTTGGTGTTATTCGTTAAGTGAGACCGGGTAATAATTACTCATAAAACTTATCATGTGAGTCATTATGACTCGCAAAACAATATCACTGGATGGGTAACGCCTAACGGGAGAGTGTTGTGAAGGAATTGAAAGGTCAGCATGGATTACTGCCCCTGCTTCCATCGTGGTTTTTTATCAGTTCGGTGCTGGTATTTGTGGTAATCATCGTCGCCATGGCAATAAAAGATCTGAATCGTGGGCGTGAGATTGAAACCCAAACCCTGCTGGAGAAAAGTACCGTATTGATCCGCGCGTTTGAATCAGGTACCCGAACCGGCATGGGGATGCGCTGGCGTCACGATTTGCGTCAGACCCTGTTGGAAGAAATGGCCTATCAACCGGGCGTGCTCTATATCGCAGTGACAACCCCTTCAGGGAAGATAGTGGCCCACAGTGATCCCACTCGCGTGGGCACCCAACTGTACAGTCCAGAAGTGATGAAATCGTTAAATGCAGGGCCTTCCGAACAATGGCGCCTGACGACATTGATGGGAGAACCACACAGCAATCAGAATGCGTTTGAGGTCTATCGCATTTTTAAACTCACCAAACACGACGAGGCGCACCGTGGGCATATGAATCGGCGTAATGTCGCCAGTTCCGAGCCAATTACGGCTGATGACGCTGAGAATAACGTGATTTTCGCCGCTTTCGACACCACAACATTGGATACGGTCCAGGCCAGAGATATTCGTAATACCCTGATATTCGTGTCTATTCTGCTATTGTTAGCACTGGCGAGTATTCTGGCCTTGTATTGGGCCAGGCGATATCAGCAATCAAGCCGAGAATTGCAGGAAGAAGTACGGCGTAAAGACAAACTGGCCGTAATGGGGAATCTGGCTGCCGGTGTGGCCCACGAAATCAGAAACCCACTCTCTTCTATTAAAGGTTTTGCCAAGTATTTTGAGAGCCGTTCATTGCCAGGGAGCGAGGAGCAAGAGCTGGCGAAAGTGATGGCCAAAGAAGTGGACCGATTGAACCGTGTCATTTCCGAATTGCTCGAACTGGTTCGCCCCACAGACCTTCGTTTCCAACGGGTCAATATAAATGAAATCATCGAACATTCACTGCATCTTGTCCGACAGGATGCGGAAAGCAAGCACATTAAGATCCTGTTCGCCGGTGATAGACACCTGCCGTGGGTAGAACTCGACCCTGATCGTTTTACACAAGTTTTGTTGAATCTCTATCTCAATGCAATCCAGGCCATTGGAGCAAATGGAACCCTTGCAATTTCTCTCGAATTGGTCGAAGGAATACACCTGAAAGTCAGTATTAAAGATTCAGGCAAAGGGATCACTGCTGACGACCTGCCCCATATCTTTGACCCTTACTTCACGACCAAAGCCTCAGGAACCGGTCTTGGTCTGGCTATTGTACAGAAAGTGGTCGAAGAGCATCAGGGCCAGATATCTGTCACGAGCACCCCGCAGTCGGGTACAATTTTTAGCCTGACGATCCCGGTCATGCACCGTGTCACCCTCAGAAAGGTATCCCGTAATGACAACGCATAAAGCACACATTCTGGTGGTTGATGATGATTTGAGCCACTGCACCATTATTCGGGCACTGATGACAGGCTGGGGATATCAGGTGAGTCTTGCCCATAATGGCCGTGAAGCCGTGGAACGAACAAAAGAAATCCCCTTCGACCTGATCGTGACCGATGTTCGCATGTCTGAAATGGACGGTATCGAAGCGCTTAAAACTATCAAAGCTTATAATCCGGCCATTCCTATTCTGATCATGACCGCTTATTCAAACATTGAATCGGCGGTTGATGCCATAAAGTCAGGGGCTTACGACTATCTCACCAAGCCGCTTGATTTCGATATGCTTCAACTGACCCTGGCGCGAGCACTTGAGCATACAGGCCTTAAAAATGAGAATAAACAGCTTAAACAGCAATTGACTGTTTCACCACAAAACATGATTGGCCGCAGTCCGCCCATGCGTCGGCTGATGGATATGGTTGCCATGATTGCCCCTTCCGATGCTACGGTGTTAATTTGCGGGGCATCGGGAACAGGTAAAGAGTTGATCGCCCGTTCAGTACACGCTAACAGTGCTCGCCGGGATCAGCCGCTGGTGATAGTGAATTGTGCTGCATTAAGCGAATCACTCCTAGAGTCAGAACTGTTTGGCCATGAAAAAGGGGCGTTTACCGGCGCGGATAAACGCCGGGAGGGGCGCTTTATGGCTGCGGATAAAGGCACTTTGTTTCTGGATGAAATTGGCGAAATTTCATTGTTAATGCAGGCAAAACTGTTGCGCGCGATCCAGGAACGAGAAATTCAGCGCGTTGGCAGCAATCAGACACTCACTGTCGATGTCCGGCTGATCGCGGCAACCAACCGTGACCTGAAAGCCGATGTAGACAGTGGCAAGTTTCGCCAAGATCTCTATTACCGCTTAAACGTAATGACCATTGACACACCCGCACTCAAGGATAGAAGTGAAGATATTCCCGCACTGGTCATGCACTTCCTTGAGAAATTTACCAGCAGAAATGGGAAGTCAGTTAAAGGTTTTACGCCACAAGCCATGGATTTGTTGTTGAAATACAACTGGCCCGGTAATGTTCGCGAATTGGAGAATGCCGTAGAGCGCGCAGTTATTCTGCTGACTGGCGATTTTATCAGTGAGAAAGAACTGCCATTGTGCATCCATCAATTCGCTGAGCAGCATCCGTACAGTAGCCCAACAAATGAAGAAATACAGCCCCTTGAGCAGGTTGAAAAACAAGCTATCCTGGCCGCACTTGAGAAGACAGATGGCAATAAAACGGAAGCGGCGAAATGGTTGAAGATCACGCGGAAAACGTTATTAGCCAAATTGCAGAAAGGGTGACCTACACACCCGAAAATGGCGTTACAACGTGAGATAGATATGCCAGTGCTTCGCTGGCTATCGGTATTATCATTGCGTCTCGCCAGCGAAGCTATCTCACCTCGTTGGCTGAGCAATAGTGCAACTGTGTCATGGCCACGCCAAGATTGAATACTGAGGTTATCTTAGTGCAGCTAAAACTAAAGTTAATTACACATATGTAATTTCGAACACAGAATAAAAAAGGAAGATGAGCCCTTTATTTTTGTTCGTACTGGACTGGGGAGATCATTTCACTGGCCTTAGGGAAGACTGCCGGATGATCAATTCACCCTCAACTTTCATTTTCAACGACAGTAACGGTTGTCGCTGAGTTATTTTTAGCAGAGTGTGTAGAGCCATTTCTCCCATTTCACCATAAGGTAAATCTACTGAACTTAACTCTGGCGTGAGTTCAGAGGAAATACTTTGGTTATCATAACCAATCACAGCTATATCATCAGGAATATGCAATCCTTGTGACAAAATGGCTTGATAACATCCCAATGCAATATAATCACTACTACAAAAAATCGCCTCAGGTCGGGAAGGTAACGCCAGTAATTCCAGTGTCTTCTTATAAGCTTCTTTCAATGACCAGTTTGTTACCTGGATATAGCATTCATCTGGGCAAATATCATGGTTGATCAATGCCTGTCTGTAACCACTGATACGATCATTCGCAGCATCCATCCACAGCTCACCAGCCAGAATAGCAATCCGTTTATATCCCTGCTGCAATAAATGGCTAGTGGCCTTATAAGCACCGATTTTATCGGCCGGTAAAATACAGGGGATATCGGGTAACTCTGGGCAGTAACCATTTAGCATTACCATCGGAATAGACAGGTTCTGGAACATTGGAGCCAGTTGACTGGTCATGCAGGACGCATAAATCACCCCATGATAACTTCCCCCACGGATCTCTTCTTCGAGGGCGGCACAATGTTCTGGTTCATTTTCTTGATCAAAAATTGCCAATAATTTGTTATGTTGCCAGGCGGCCTGTTGAACAGCACTAATAGCTTCAATAAAGGGATCATGATTTATTAGCCCATTGATAATTAATGCTATTTTCTCTCTAACGATCAGGCGTTCCACCGCCTTATGCACATAACCCATCTCCTGAGCAATGCGGAGCACTTTTTCTCTGGTGTCATCGGCTAATTTGATGCTGTAAGACCCGTTTAGCACTAAGGAAACCGTCGATTGCGAAACACCAGCTTGGGCAGCTATGTGGCTCATAGTGACTTTAGTTTTTTTACTCATATTTTACTCATACTGGCTATGCTTCATCTCTTTTTATACTAACAGATTTTAGCCTAACAAAATTGGAGACCTAGCCGCCTACCAGACTAATACCTCAATGAGGTACTCCACGCTTAACATCTCAGTCGCCACGCATAGAATAAACACTAATAAATACAATTAGATATAACTATTTTTATTTTTTATCAAAAAATAATTTCGTGATGCACATCGCTTTTAATGATACGGTCGTTTGAGATTAACTCATTAGCTAATATATTAGCTAATGAGTTAATTAATTATTAGGTGAAAAGTAATGATGAACAAATGGTCTGAAGAAAAATCATGGGAATGGCACAAAGCGCAGGGATGGCTACGTGGCTTTAACTACTTACCGCGTACTGCGATCAATTGGACAGAAATGTGGCAACAAGACACTTTCGATCCCGCATGCATTGCTCAAGAGCTGCAATGGGCTACCGAGGTCGGGTACAACACGTTACGAACCAATTTACCCTTTGTTGTTTGGCAGCATGATCGTGATGGATTAATGGCTCGAATTGAAGATTTCCTCAATATTTGTCAACGTGCGGGTATCAAAGTGATGTTAACCCTAATGGATGACTGTGGATTTTCGGGTGACCATCCATTTATTGGGCAACAAAAACAACCTATTGCTGGTTTACATAATAGCCAGGCAGCGGCCAGTCCCGGTCGCAATATCGTTATGCAGCCTTATTTATGGGGGCAAGTTGAACATTATATCAAAGATATTATCGGTCATTTCGCCCACGATGAACGAATCGTTATCTGGGATCTTTACAACGAACCTACCAATCGTATGATTTTCACCTTAACCGGGGAATATGCTTTTGACTCGGCGCTGGAAGAATACAGCCACCAACTAATGGAAAAAGCATTTATATGGGCAAGGGAAATCAACCCGGTACAGCCATTAACGGTAGGGGCTTGGCATATCGCCAATATTTTGGATCTCAGCGCGCCTATTTATCAGCATCCGACCGATCAACGGGCATTGGAATTATCAGATATCATCTCATTTCATGCTTACGTGCCATTAGATTTAATGAAAAAAACGATCAGTATCCTAAAAGAATATAACCGCCCAATGCTGTGTACGGAATGGTTGGCACGTCATGCCGAATCGAAAATGCATGAGCAACTACCTTTATTTAAAGCTGAAGGAATCGGTTGTTACCAATGGGGATTAGTCAAAGGGAAAACCCAAACTTATATTCCGTGGCCTGAAATTAAACGCATCGATAATAACTATGCAGCCCGTTGGTTCCATGATGTTTTTAATGAGAATGGCATTGCTTACGACCCATCTGAAATGGAACTTATTAAAACATTAACGAACAAATAAATACGGCACATTAGGATATGGCACAACATATTATACATAGCCATAGCTTAAATTAAAAAATCTATATCCTACAAAATATAAAAGGCTAAGAATGGACATAAATCATTCAAGTACAAAAATCCCGATGAAAGAACTCGCTTCTTATTTCGGGTATGGCATGGGCCAGTGTTTTAGTTTCGGGCTAGTGGGTAGTTTTATTCTCTTTTTCTATACTGACATTATGGGAATCTCACCGGTAGCAGCAAGTATGATTTTCTTGATCGCCAGAGTGTGGGATGCGGTACATGACCCATTAATTGCTGGCATAATGGATACGATTAACATGCGGCGTGGAAAATTTCGCCCATACTTACTGTTTACACCCTTTTTGATTTTCATCGTCACCGTAGCAGCGTTTTATAATATTGAAGCCAGTCTGATGACCAAAACAATATATGCAGGTGTCACCTATATATTGTGGGGGACATTATATGCCCTTTCTGATATTCCGTTCTGGTCAATGAGTACAGTAATGACGGATGAACCACAAGAACGTGCCAAGACAGCGACCTGTGCGATGTTAGGTGTGAATGCAGGTATTGGTGCCACAATGGTTTTATTTCCTTATATTAGTGGATTATTTGCTGAAAACAGCGCAGATCGTGGCTATCTGGCAGGCGTTATCATTCTTATGGTTTTAGGGGTGATACTGATGCTGAATGGATTTTTTCATACCAAAGAACGTGTCAAAGTCACTATTGTTGAAAAAGTAACTTTAAAGCAGACATTTATTGTCGTTTGGCAAAATAAACCACTATTTTTTATACTTAGTGCCTTTTTTATGAACGTTTTTTCGAACATTATTAATGCATTTTATATTTTCTTTTTTACTTACAATATGAAAGATGCTGAACTTGTTTCTGTTATAGGTTTAATTACTTTCATCTGTGCTTTAGCTTGCCTGGGAACGCCATTTTTAACTCGTCATTTTAAAAAGAGAGACTTATTCATTGCACTCTGTGCATTGGAAATAATAGCGCGTATTGGTTTCTGGTTCACTGGGTATAATAACGTGATGGCAGTCATGGTGTGGTTAACCATAATCACTGCAATTTTCATGATGACCAACCCACTTATTTCCGCAATGATTGCTGATACTGTAGAGTATTCCTACTATCACACCGGTAAACGTTGTGCGGCCATCACCTTCTCTGGACAGACTTTTGTCGGTAAATTATCAGTTGCCGTTGCGGGTGGCGCCTCAGGTTTGATCCTGTCAATATTAGGCTACATACCTAATGTGACTCAGTCAGAATGGACATTAAACGGTTTATTCTTCTGTATTTCTCTGCTGCCCGCATTGGGTGCAGTAATCCGTATTCTTATTATGAGAAAATATAAATTCACCGAAGATAAGCACGCAATAATTAGAGATGAATTAAAGCAAGGAAGATTTCACCCTTCGCTGAATAAATAAAGAGAACCTAACTTAATAGATTAAGGGGGGACATTAAATTAATTAGAACTGTTTTCCCTACATTACACCAGATGAGCCAACTTTAGAAAAGCAGACGTCCACAGGCGCCTGCTTTTGGCATTTAAAACAATAGTATCTTACATTGTGCCAATGCATGTCTGTTAAAAATCAATCGAAGCCACACCGTTTTGTGAGTAACGATACGGCCAGTAGCCCTCTCAGATCCCCCTAACAGCGCTCTGGTTAAGCATTCACGTTAACATGGCAAATCATCACTATTTACGATTAAGGATACGAAGAAAATCTTGCTTATTTGAGATTAATGAAAGTGCATTGGCAATGATTTCATCACTAAAGATCGACGCTATGTCCTTTAGCACATCAATATGTTCTTTTTCTTTAGCAATAACTCCAATGGCAATAAACATTACATTGCTTCTATCCCAGATAACTCCATCTGGGAATTGAAAAATCTCAACACCCGTTTTGACAATAATATTTGTGGCCGACTTAGGCAAATGAGGCAAGGTAATACCATTTCCCAAGAACGTGGAGACTTGCTGCTCTCTTTCAGCAAGAAATGAGATACAGTCTTGGTTAATATAACCTTTCAATTTAAACTCTTTTCCTATCATGGCTAAAACTTCAGCCTTATTTTTTGCATGACATCCTAGATGTAGATTATCAGCAGTAATATTATCAATCATTGCCTGTCTCCTTTTAGATATGACTTATTTTTTCTCATATAAAACACTATATTACTAATTACCGACAGACAGTTCTTCTTCAAGTTGTTCTAATGATTTATTGGATGTTTCTGGTAAAGCGGTAACCACAAAGATAATCGCCAAATAGTTGATGAGAGCAAAAATCAAGAAGACCGGGCCCAAGCCAAGTTTCGCCTGAAGCACGGGGAACAAGTAACTCACAATAGCATTCATGATCCACATGAAAAACACTGAGATCCCCATAGATAAACCGCGAATCTTTAATGGGAACAGTTCGGCTAATACTACCCAAGTCAAAAAGCCCATCGTACCCTGCATAACCCCAACAAACAGTGCACCCAGCAGCCAAATAACGGTGGCCTTTATTTCACCGACTAGATAATAATCCGCCCCAGCGATAATCAGGTGTAGCGTTGCCATCAGGGCAAAACCATACACAATCAGCGTTTTTCGTTTAAAACGATCAACCAGGAACATAACCCCAATAACCATTCCCCCTACAGAAAAGACGCCATTTAACACGTTACAGATTAGCGACATTCTTTCTGAGAATCCGGCAGTTTTTAGTATTTCGGTACCGTAATACATAATGACATTGACCCCAGTGGTTTGCTGTAATGCTGCCCAGGCAATACCCACCAAGATTAATTTTAAGATCCACGGCGTTTGGAAAATAATGGCCAGATCGTTTTTCGCGTACAACCGCTTTTCATTTTCGATATCAATTAACGTTACGATATCGTTGAACTCTTTAATCGCCCGTGGCTCAGGACGAATCTGTTTTAAAATCGCTAATGCCTCTTCCCGCCGATTTTTACTGATCAACCAACGAGGGCTTTCTGGCGAACGCCACATTCCGACTAACAAGCAAATAGCGGGAATGGTTTGAACCAGTAACATATAGCGCCAGACCTCAGGCAGATGGCCCCAAACAATGCCAATGATCGCATTTACTGCAAATGCCGCCAATTGACCGATAACAATGGCGACTTCATTCAACCCCGTAAGTTTGCCCCGCATTTCTGTCGGTGCAACCTCGGATATAAATGTAGGTGCAGTAACCGATGCCCCACCCACTGCATAACCAAGTAAAAATCTGGCAATCAAAAGAGTGGTGATATTAGGCGATAATGCACACAATAACGCACCAAAGAAGAAAACAAAGGAGAGATAGAGTAGGTATTTTCTGCGGCCAAAGAAATCAGCCAGTTTTCCGCCAAAAACACTACCAATAGCGGCACCGACCAACAACACACTCATTACCAGACCTACGGTTGTCGGCGTCAGGGCCATATTTTCTTTCAATGAAGAAAAGGCACCATTAATAACACCCGTATCATAACCAAAGAGCAAGCCACCAAACGTAGCGACTAATGTTATTTGATGTAATCGTTTTCTCTGTTGTGCATTGAGATTCATCATTAACGACATATCGTTACCTTTTTATTTGATTATCCATTTAATGTCAAAAAGGGGTTTAAAAAACAAAAACGACTCCTTCTCCACCGTGAAAAATGGAGGTGATGAAGAACTTTTTGACACTCTGATTTATTAATTAGATAAATACAGTTATTGAAGCCAAATAAATTTCATTCCAGAGTGCGATATTATATGACTCTTGCCAGTTTTTTATTTTGCATGATCCTTTTATGCTCCCGATTTTTAAAAAGTACTGACTACCGTTGTCGTACTGGCAATACGTTATATTTCGCTACCCCCTCAGCCGAAGTATCCGTCATTTATCTTGCCGACAGCGGAAACGAGGGTTGCGGCCTGAACCCAGCCGATGGCTTGACTGTAATGAGTAACGCCAATCAATCCAAAACTGACTTCTTTCATCTATATCCTCCTGACGAGACAAAATAGAATATCAATGAATGCTCGCTAGCTGTTTCTGGCGATCCTGAACTAGCGTTATCACTGATAATTATGTTAACTCACTGTGACACAACATATCACTTCAATTGAAATTAAAATTCCATATTGATCACAATATGGTATTTAGATTTCATTGAAAGATAAAGGTGTTTTGGATGCTTGGTGTATTCAACCACCAAATTACAATATAACTCACTGATATATAATTAAATTAAATGTAAAGCAGGAGTGAGACAAACGAGTTATTCACGTTGTGATTACAAAAAAAATTTACACTTTTGTGACTTAGATAACTCTTTTATTTCAAAATAAATCATTAATAGAATAAAATATTTCATTGGGATTTTGACAGTTTCATGGATGACTTTCTGGTGAACTGTTTGTCTGAGTCTAGATTTGCGGCGGAGTACATGCGTTAAAAAATAAAAGTGAGCTGGGGTACCGCCCCCTCTTCGTTGGGAGCAGTGGCTGAACTCATTAAATTGCACCCCAGCCAGTATTTGATTAGAATTTCCAACTTGAAACATTATTACAAAAAGTGGATAGGCCCAACTTAGTAAGCAATAAATGTTTGAATATCACTGTCATTAACAGTGAAACATCCCGTAAAAATGCGGCCTGCGGGGAAGTCACTGCTCAGATCCCGCAATAACTGCAATTCAAAACGCCCAGACGCCATGGAATAACTCAGGAAACGGGCCTCCAGGAAGTCAAAATAACGCCCGAGCTGTGGATACACCGCTTTAAATAAACTCTCTTTGGCTGAAAAAGCCAATGTCAGTAAATGGTTGAATGCTAATGGGCCTTCCTGAAGATTGCGGTACTCCTCCTCACTAAGGATACCAGGCCATAAATCATTCGCCCTTTCAACTGCAATCAGGCTTTCTATATCTAGCCCGACGCCATGGACATAGCCGCTTTCATCAGAATGCTCTATAGCAGGCGTTATAATTTGCGCAGTGCACAGAGCACGTTGGTTGTTATGACTGATACTGCCAATCAAACCGGCGGGCCATAGAGGTGCGCGATCTAGCCCATTTGCCAACGGATAATCACGTACTTCTAGCATGTTCAGCACTTGTCGGGCGACAAAACGGCCCGCCAGGTATTCCGCACGCCGTTTTGCCACTGCTTTTTGTAAACTGCCAGGAAAGGCAATACCATAAACGGCAAACAACTCATCCCGATATTCATTGACATCAAAATCACATTTTGCCAACAGGCCGTGAAACAATGGCTGGGCATTTAAACCGCTGGCTGGCAGTGCGGCAAAGGTAAAGTTACGAATAAATACCGACGTCACGCGTTATCCTAATCATCTGGATTCATAGGCCTTTATAATAGTAGTTAACCCACACCACCACAATATCAGAACCTCTTCCTTCGTCTAAAACCCCCTTCGTGAAAGCACAGTTACAGCTAAAAGCCAAAACACCAATACCTTTGGCGGATAACGCAGGCTAGCGTAATTCATTATAAAATGTCACTTCACAATTATTGAAACGCAGTTCCTAATATTTCTTTTTCTGTGACAATGGTCAATTTAAAAGCAAAAGTAAAACGCTAGGTTAATTGTCAGGGGGATAAATGAATAACCTCTCTTTATATATTGATATATCCGTCACTTTCAGATTACAGGTGTGTACCTGCTTCCTGCATCTTGAAATCTTTTGAGCATATAACTATCCCATTATTAAGAATAATCCATTTTATCTTTTGTATAGCGACTTCTGGAGATCACTGAATGAAATTCCCAAAGCCTTTGCCAACACTGTGCCTGGCTATTTCTGCCATATTATTTAGTCAAATGGCCTCTGCTCAACAAATTAAAGCTGCCGATGTTCATCCCAAAGATTATCCCAATGTGGTTGCTGTTAAAAATATGGGCGAAAAACTAAAGATCGCAACGGATGGCCGCCTGGAAATTAAAACATTCCCAGGGGGCGTGTTAGGTGATGAAAAGCAAATGATAGAACAGGCACAAATGGGAGCAATTGATATTATCCGTGTTTCTATGACCCCTGTTGCCTCTATTTTGCCAGAGATAAGTGTCTTTACTCTGCCCTATATGTTCCGTGATGAAGATCATTTACATAAAGTTCTTGATGGTAAAATCGGCCAAGAAATCGGTGATAAAATCACTAACAATAAGAACTCAAAATTGGTATTTCTCGGTTGGATGGATGCCGGTACCCGTAACTTGATAACCAAAGAACCGGTGATTAAACCAGAAGATCTCAAAGGTATGAAAATCCGTGTTCAGGGCAGTCCAATTGCACTGGCAACCCTTAAAGCTATGGGTGCTAACTCACTCAGCATGGGGGTAAGCGAAGTATTCAGTGGTATGCAAACCGGGGTTATTGACGGTACCGAAAATAATGAACCGACCTTTGTTGCCCACAATTACCTGCCGGTTGTCAAAAACTATACCTTGAGTGGCCATTTTATTATTCCTGAGCTGTTCCTTTATTCAAAAGCCAAATGGGATAAATTATCTGCTGAAGATCAACAAACCATTCTGAAACTGGCAAAAGAAACACAAGCTGAGCAACGCGTATTATGGCAAGCCTATGTACAGCAGTCTCATGACAAAATGAAAGCCGGTGGCGTGCAATATCATGAAATGGATCATGACTATTATTATAAAGCCACTCAACCCGTTCGTGATGAATTCGGCAAGGATCATCAAGAACTGATCCAGCAGATTGCCGCCGTGCAATAACATCTTTCTGACAGTATTAAATATTTTAATACTACTGATATTTGCCCAAGGTCATGGGTGTTGCAACCAATGACCTTGGGTACACAGAGGTCTCCGCTATGGCTCGCTATTATCTATCAACGATGGATGCGTTATATCGCCTGTCAATCTGGGTAGCCGGTATTGCTTTAATCATCATGGTTGCCGTTATCCCTATGGGGATATTTGCCCGTTATGTCCAAAACGATGGTTTATCTTGGCCAGAACCCGTCGCCATATTATGTATGGTGACATTTACTTTTATTGGTGCCGCCGCCAGTTATCGGTCTGGTTCACATATTGCAGTCAGTATGGTCACAGATCGACTCTCTGGGGCCGGTAAAAAAGGATGCCTGTTACTGGTTGATTTGCTGATGGTACTGATAAGTCTTTTTATTTTGGTCTACAGCTACATTCTGTGTAGCGAGCTTTGGACGCAACCGGTGGCTGAGTTCCCATTACTGACAGCCGGGCAGACCTATATTCCGCTGCCAATAGGCTCCGCGATTACTCTGATGTTTATCATCGAGCGGCTATTTTTTGGCCCGCAGACCCACCGCCCGGTAGTGATGATCGGCAATTCATAATTTAGGGAACTTTGCCTTATGGACGCATTTATTTTAGTTTTTACTCTGGCAATTTTGCTGGCTATTGGTGTCCCGGTGGCTTATGCCGTCGGTTTAAGTGCCATCGCCGGTGCATTTTGGATTGATCTGCCGCTGGAAGCGGTAATGATTCAAATCACCAGTGGTGTCAACAAATTCTCCTTACTGGCCATTCCATTCTTTATTTTGGCGGGAGCCATTATGGCCGAAGGTGGCATTGCACGCCGCCTGGTGAGCTTCGCTTATATTTTCGTTGGTTTCATCCGTGGTGGTCTTTCGCTGGTTAACATTGTTGCTTCAACATTCTTCGGCGCTATTTCAGGATCATCAGTGGCAGATACCGCCTCTATCGGCTCGGTGATGATCCCGGAAATGGATAAAAAAGGCTATCCGCGTGACTTTGCTGCCGCAGTCACCGCCAGTGGTTCAGTGCAGGCGATATTGACCCCACCCAGCCATAATTCGGTGATTTATTCACTGGCAACTGGCGGCACCGTCTCCATCGCAGCACTGTTTATTGCCGGGATTTTGCCCGGTTTGCTGCTGAGCTTTACCTTGATGTTAATGTGTGTCGGTTTTGCCTATAAACGGGGTTACCCTAAAGGTGAACGGGTGCCATTCCGTCAGGCGTTCAAAATCTTTGTCGACACCCTTTGGGGGCTGATGACGGTTGTCATCATCATGGGGGGAATTCTTTCCGGGATATTTACCGCCACAGAATCTGCCGCGATAGCCTGTTTGTGGTCGTTCTTCGTCACTATGTTTATCTATCGCGACTATAAATGGTCCGAATTACCTAAGCTGATGTACCGCACAGTAAAAACCGTCACTATTGTGATGATTTTGATCGGTTTTGCTGCCAGTTTCGGTGCCATCATGACCTACATGCAGTTGCCAGAACGTATCACTGAATTTTTCACCTCGGTCTCTGATAACAAGTATGTGATTCTGATGTGTATCAACATCATGCTGCTGCTGATTGGCACGCTGATGGATATGGCACCGTTGATTCTGATCCTAACGCCGGTACTGATGCCAGTGACCAATTCATTAGGTATTGATCCAGTCCATTTCGGTATGATTATGTTGATTAATCTGGGAATTGGTCTGATCACGCCACCGGTAGGTTCGGTACTGTTTGTGGCCAGTGCGGTGAGTAAACAGAAGATTGAACAAGTGGTAAAAGCGATGTTGCCGTTCTATGGTGCATTGCTGCTAGTGCTGATGTTGGTCACTTATATTCCTGAGATATCACTGTGGCTACCAAGGGTATTTGGTGTTTACACCGGCTGATAAACCGATAATTATGAGTCGGGCCGCTGACCGGCCCTTCTCATGGTTAGCTCGTCATTAATACCACAGGCTCATGATTGGCCAACCCACCAGCAGTAACATCGTGATGTAGAACACCCCCATGATGCCACCCAGCCGCCAGTAATCTTTCGATTTCACATAACCGCAGCCATAGATAATCACACCAGGGCCAGTCGCATATGGCGTCAGAACCCCCATAATCCCAATGGATAACACCAACAGCATGGATAAGTGCTCCATCGGCACACCACTTAGGCCTTTACCGACCGCCAAAATAACCGGCAGCATAGTTGCCGTATGGGCAGACAAACTGGCAAACAGATAATGGGAGAAATAGAACACCAGTACCAGCGCCACCACTGTCATATTCGGCGAGTAACCATCCAGATGGGTACTCATGGTATTGGCGAACCAATCAATGAAGCCCGACCGCGTCAGGCCATTGGCCATCACTACCAGTGTGGCCAGATTCACCAGCGTGTTCCAGGCACTTGAGTATTTGGTAATGTCCCTCCATGACACCACATGCAGTGCCAACATCAGAGATACTGCCAGCAAGCCTACCGCCGTCGCATCAATAAATTTACCGCCAAACACCCATAAGCACAGGCTCAGCAGTACTAAACCAATCAGAATTGCTTCTTTGCGCGTCAACGCGCCCATCTCAGCCAGTGCTGTTTGCGCCCAAGCGGCTACTTCGTCACTCTTGGTCACGCCGGGTTTATACAACACATAAGAGAGCCAGGGAGCCACGATCAGTAAAATTAACCCGACAGGCAGAAACGCCAGGAACCACTGCATCCAACCGATATGAACACCGGCAATTTTATTCACAAACTCAATACCCAGCACGTTAGGCGCTGCACCAGTAACAAACATCGAAGAGCTGATGCTGGTACCGATCACCATCATCCACATCAGGTAACCACCGATACGCCGGGACGACGGATCATTGGGGAATGAGTCAAACAAGGGTGGCAGGTTTTTTACTACCGGGAATACCGTACCCCCGGTACGAGCCGTATTCGATGGCGTAAACGGTGCCAACAGAATATCTATAATAACAATGGCATAACCCAATGTCAGTGTGCGTTTGCCCATGAATTTCACCATGAACAAGGCGATACGGCGGCCAAGTCCGGTGGCTTCATAACCCAGCGCAAAGATAAATGCCCCGAAGACCAGCCAGACGGTGGTACTGGAGAATCCAGCCAGCCCCCATTTTAAAGACTCTTTGCCACCGTTAAAGCTGGGATCGGCCACTTCAGCCGCACTAAACAGCACCCAGTCTGAACTCAGTACACATATCGTCACGGCGATAAAACTTATCGCGGTAGCGGGAATCGGTTCTAAAATCATCCCAACAATCATGGCGACAAAAATCGCAAAATAGCGCCAGGCTTGAGGTGGCATACCTTCTGGGGTGGGAATCAACAGCAGAACAGCCAGCACCACAAAAGGCGCGAGTGCTTTCCATAATTTCTCTTGCGACTTCAACATAGAGCTACTCCTATAGCTGTTACTGGTTCAATAGCAACGCTATTATTTTTGTGAGGGAGATGATGAGGGAACTGCGCCAGAAACCAGGTTAGGATCAGCAGGTCAGCACTGCCGCCGGGGCTAAGGTTGCGGGCGATACATTGGGCATCAAACATTCGCACTCGCATCTGGCTGAGAGGAGAACCCATCCCTGCCGATGAGAGTGAAGCCAGAATCTCTGTCGCCTGTTGTTGCAGCCATTGCAGCCCGGCCATACCGCCACGGGATACCACATTGGTATCGCGATTGACGGACATCAAAATCAGCAAGGTGTGCAATAAGGCATGGTCGGGCTCCGCCCCGTCAGCTAATAAGCGTTGGTAAGCGGGTAAGGCATGATTCAACACCGTCGCGAAGCCAGATTCTGCCTCGCCGCGTGCGCCGGTCAGTCCATAGTGATAGAACAACCGTTGGCCAGCTGTTTGTTGTGAATTCGATTGGCGCAACTCACGCTCTGTCAACCCACAACACAAGCGTGCCGCCTCCTGGCAAATGGTGTCAGCACTAATCCATTCACCTCGCGCTTTCAGCCGGCCCAACGCACAGCAAATTAACCCCAGCGAAAAAACGCTACCTTTATGGGTATTCACCCCCCCGGTGGCGTGGAACATGCTGTTCTCACACGCCAATCCCAGCGGTCGCAGGCTATTCAGTGCAGCCTGCCCACCAAGCTGAGCGTGGTTGATACCCTGTTCGATAAAGCGCGGGAGCCACGGCGCAATGGCATCAGCACTGTGATAAAAATCGATCAGCGCCATATCCTTATGTGCCCCACAATTGAAACGGTCCACCAGGCCCGGTTTTGGTGTCAGATTCACCTCCGCCAGCATGGCGCGATACGCCAGTGCGCCATATTTTTTGGCAAAATCAGACGACACAGCGGGCGATTGAGCCGCCCTGTTGTCAGTGCGTTGCAGTTGTGGCATTGAGCATCAACTCCATCTGAACCAATAATTGGTCAATACTGTGGGTTTGCGCGCGGGCACAGACATTGGCTGGGCGGTGACATAGCAGGCAGCGGCGCGGCGCTAACCCCACATCACGGCGCGACAAGATCTGACCCGATGCATCAAGCACATCGATATCCCATAACCGGCCTTGTGGGTGCTTTAACTCCAGTAATAACGCCGCGTCCTTCACCTGTTCCGCAGGTAAATCCACCGCAATTAAACCTTCACAGCCGGTCGGCAGTGGAAAAATTTCTTGCTGCAACACGGGCCAGCACTGCTGTTGGCTTAGCGAAGTTATTGCCTGCCATGCCAGTGCAAATAATTTGCGCGTTAAGGGGTTATCTTTCACCGCACCGGGTGCCACCAGCGTAAGTGAAATCAGCGTCACCTGATGGCGTGCCAGCCACGCCTGTTGCCTGCTCTGGCGGGACTCACGGCTGGTAAGCAACTCCGGTAAGCTGATGGGCCGATTGGCCGCTAACGCAGGAGAGAGTGTGTTCATCGCCTACTCCTGTATCTGATGAACAACATCAATCACTGAGCCGTCGCGGTAGCGCACCACCGCTACGACGCGATCAGTAAATGCGATTGGTTGTGGCACGCCAGTCAGCAGCAACGCGCGCTGATGCAGCCATTCAATGGTGACGACAGGTAAACCGGCTTGTTGCAAGCGTTCCGCCAATTCGGGCCGGGCTGGATTAACCGCAATACCGTGATCGGTCACTAAAATATCGACACTGGAACCGGGGGTCACACAGGTGGTGACTTCATTGACCAACGTCGGGATCCGGCCACGAACCAAAGGAGCGACGATGATAGACAGCCGTGCGGCCACCGCCGTATCACAATGACCGCCAGAGGCACCGCGTAACACTCCATCGGAGCCGGTCAGTACATTGACGTTAAAACCGGTATCAATCTCCAGTGCACTGAGCACCACCACATCCAGTCGGTCGACTGACGCCCCTTTCGAACTAAAATTGGCGTATTGATTGGCACTGATTTCGATATGACGTGGGTTACGAGCCAGTGAGGCAGCGGCCTGCCGATCAAAGCTTTGCACATCCAACAACTTGGTAATCAGCCCTTTTTCGTGCAGTTCTACCATCGTTGACGTAATGCCACCGAGGGCAAAAGCGGCAGTAATGTTGCGCCGCAGCATTTTATCCTCAAGGAAACGTGTCACCGCCAGCGACGCCCCGCCAGTCCCGGTCTGCAAAGAAAATCCATCGACAAAATAGCCGGAACCGGCAATCACCTCGGCGGCTCGGCGGGCAATCAGTAATTCACGGGGATTAGAGGTCATTCGGGTGGTATCAGCACCGATCTTGTCGGCATCACCGACCTTTTCAACCTGCACAATCAGGTCAACTTGATCTTGGGTAATACTGGCCGGATGATGGGGATAGGTCTCCACCGCTTCTGTCAGCAACACCACACAGTGTGCATATTCTGCATCGACCCTGGCATAGCCCAACGAGCCACAACAGGCATTGCCACTAAAGCCATTAGCGTTGCCAAATTCATCACAGGCCGGTACGCCGATAAAGGCGATATCGATAGTCAGTTCGCCGGATTCAATCAGATTAACCCGACCACCGTGGGAGTGGATCTGTACGGGTTTAGCCAGTAACCCACGTGAAACCTCCTCTGCCAACGGCCCACGCAGGCCGGAGGTATATATCTCACTGACCACGCCATTGCGAATATGATCCACCAGCGGCGAATGGCAGTCGCTCAGCGAGCTGGAGGCCAGGCGCAGGTTTTTGAATCCCATGGCGGCAATGGTATCCATCACCAGATTCAGGGTTAAGTCACCGGCACGGAAAGCGTGGTGAAAGGAGATAGTCATGCCATCCTGCAACCCGGAACGGCGGATAACTGTCTCCAGCGAGTCACATATTTTAATATCGCGCGGCTTCTGTGCCTGTAAATTGGCTTTTGACGTGTTTTGATACAGGTGATACATCGGGCCGTTATCCTGACTGTGACTTAAACTTTCTACTCGTTGTTGCCTATTCATCTTTTATTCCTCACGCAGGCCACTGACTGCACGTTGCAAAACCAACCGCGCCCGTTCAATCACCGGGCTATCTACCATCTTGCCGTTCAGGGAGACCACGCCACGTCCTTCGGCTTCGGCAGCCGCCGCCGCATCCACCACTCGTTGCGCGTGGTGGACTTCTTTCTCGGTTGGGGCGTAAAGGTTGTGTAGCAGTTCAATTTGACGTGGGTTAATCAGCGATTTGCCATCAAAGCCCAGTTGTTTGATCAATGCAGCTTCCTGCAAGAAACCGGCTTCGTTATTGGCATCGGAATAGACGGTATCAAACGCCTGAATCCCAACAGCACGGGCCGCCTGCAAAATTGAACAGCGCGCAAATAGCAACTCAATACCTTCTGGAGAGCGCTCGGTACGCAAGTTACGAACATAATCCTCCGCACCTAATGCAATACCCATCAGGCGAGGAGATGCCTGTGCGATAGCCAGTGCCTGAGTAATACCCTGAGCCGATTCAATCGCGGCCAGCAGACCCGTACTGCCAACTTCGCGGCCGCATTCTGACTCGATCCGACTGATTTCCCGCGCCATATCGGTCACATCTTGCGCACTGTCAGTTTTAGGCAGGCGCACAATATCGGCCCCCCCTCGAACCACTGCTTCCAAATCGGCCAAGCCGTAGGCTGAGTCCAACGCATTGACTCGCACAATGGTTTCTACATCTTGATAAAGCGGGTGTTGCAAAGCGTGATAGACCAAACGTCGGGCGGCATCTTTTTCGCGCAGAATAACGGAGTCTTCCAGATCGAACATCAACGCATCAGCCTGATAAATAAAGGCATTGCTTACCATTGCCGCATTGGCACCGGGAACAAATAACATGCTGCGACGCATTCTGTGTTTCATTTCAGGTTTCATCACGATGCTCTCCATGGCAGAATTTTTTCGTCACTTGCCCTGAGCAGCGCGGTTTCCAACCGTGCCTGCAAAACGCAATCCAGTGCGCCTTTATCGTCAATAATCAGTTGCACTCCGCTTACCCGATACTGTTCCAACAACGCCAAAACGCTGTAACGAATAGCTTCACCAAACTGCTTATCCACACTGCTATGAATTTGCAGGTCTATTTCGGGTGGATTTAGTGGTGCAATGCGCACCATCACGTCGCTCGACTCCAGTGTTCCGGCGACGGCCTCTCTGATAATTTTCATTTTTCACCTGATTAACTTGTCATCAAATTCGAGGTTTCTGATCTACGTATCTGTACCTATCTTTGCGCCCTGCTTTATCAGCTAAAACAGAGCTGGATCCTTTGCTGAGGTTATGCTTTCGCTACCGACTACCTTTTTCGCACGCTGCGCCAGCAGGCGTTGTAGGTAGTGGCAGGTGGCGGGGGGGACCAATTTGCGAATGGTTTCGCCGTCCCCCTGAGCCAGTAATTTGCGTACCCAAGAAGCAGAAATGGCGGTGTTGTGATATTTAAGGCGCTCAATTTCTACCAGTGAGATGGGGGGATAGGCTAATAACGGGGTTTCCAACCAGTAGCCCATGTCATGGTTATATTTGGCGGTCACGGTACAAAACGGCTCGGTACCAACAAAGCGATGAGTAACGCCCAATGCTGGGGCCAAATATTGGCGGAATATTTTCAGATCGATTTCGGTATAACAGTCATCTGCCACACCTTGATCTTTAATGAAATAACACGGGAAGGTGGCACGAGAGATCATATATTCCGAGCCGGGATGCACGGTGAGATTGGCAATATCCTCAGTACCACTGAGCACTAATTGCAGTCGGTCTTCATAAGGGAAACGCGAGTTATCTTCTTTCACCAAAAACAGGTGCAACCAATCACACTGTGCCGCTGCCTGGCGGACTAGATATTGATGTCCACGGGTAAAAGGGTTGGCATTCATTACGATGCTGCCAATTTTTTGCCCCGGTTGGCGTAACTGGCTTAATTGTTTGGCATATCGCTGCAAGCGGCAGGCGCTATTTTCCATCAGCACCACAATCCCCGGAGCACTGGCTATCGGATAAAAGCCACAGGCTTTAAATAAGTCTTCATTCTTGGTCTTGGTATAAATAAACAGATGGCTGTGGTGACGTTCATAGGCCAAATTGACCAGTTCTGTCGCCAGGGTCAGCGCCAATCCCTCCCCCCTAACCTGCTCACTGATTGCCACACATTTGATAATATTGCCTGCAATCCCACCACAGGCCACGAGTTTTTCATTACGGCTTACGGTAATAAATACGTCAACAGTGGTATCTATATTCAGATCGTTAGCACGCAAGAAACGTGTTATTTCTGCAATTTGCTGATGCTCTGAACGATTAATTTGACTAAATACCGTATCCATAATTCACTCTCTAGCATAACGTTTACATAACAAATAAAGCACAAATTGAATTCCTGATGTTCAGGCAAGCCAAAGCGTGCGATTTAAATTAAAAATTCACATAAAAACAACAATATAAAATAAAGACTAAAAAACTAATTTTTAATTTTAATTAATTTACGACCACATGCTAAACATAAAAATAGCGTGGTTAATTGACCTATTTCACATATAAGAGAGTAAATATAAGTTATTTAATGGTTTTAATTTCTTTAATTATTAATATGGTTTTTTATTTCTCTTAGCTATTTAATTATTGCTTAAATTCACTTATGTTAATGCCTGTGCTAATGGTTCATATGTTAATTAAGGTGAGTAGCGTGCCCAGTTCCTCTTCAGGTTTTTCCCCATTACGCAAATTTAAATGGCGCGGCCTAAAATGGAATCGCTTGAAGAATATTGCCTTCCCGCTGCGCATCTTTTTGCTGCTATTAGCCGTCTCGATCATTTTAGTCGGTGCACTTGATCGTTTTCTGAGTCACAGTTTTGAACAATATTTACTGGATCAGGTTAGTAAAACCGCGATGAATCAGGCCAAAATTATCGCGGCGATGGATTCGGTGGTGGATGCAGTAAAACGCCGTGATAAAGCTCAGTTAGCAGAAATTGTGGGTCGGCTGGGTGATACCTCAGATCTTGATTACTTGGTGATTGGCGATACTAAATCAATTCGCCTGTATCACCCTAATCCGAAAATGATTGGTTATCCGATGCAATGGACTAAACCCGGCGCACTGGAACGAGGTGAAAGCTATATCATTTTCGGTAAAGGCTCGATGGGGGAAGCGATGCGGGCTAAAACCCCGATCCGCGACGAACACGGGCAAATCATCGGGATAGTTTCTCTGGGCTACCTGATAAGTAAGATAGACCATTGGCGGCTCGTTTATCTGCTACCCCTTACGCGCTCGTTTATCATAGTGCTGATCGTACTGCTGCTACTGTCATGGCTGTTTGCGCACCACATCCGCCGCCAAATGATGGGGATGGAGCCGAAAGAGATAGCGCGGGTTTTGCGCCAACAAGAGGCTTTGTTCGGTGCCGTATTTGAAGGGCTACTGGCCGTTGATCCTGAGGGAAGGATCACTGCAATCAATCAAAATGCGCGTAAAATGCTGCACATCTCAGCCACGCCACAACAGTTAATTGGTTGCAACGTCAGTGAAGTGGTCTCACCTGACCATTTCTTCCTCGATCAAACCGGCGATAACCGACAGGATGAGCTGTGTACCTTTAATGGCTTGAACACTATTGCCAATCGCGCGGGTATCTGGTCTGAGGAAGGGGTGTTTCAAGGTTGGGTGGTCAGCTTTCGTAGCCAGGACGATATCCATACTCTCAGTGCTCAACTGAGCCAGATTAAACAATATGTCGAGAATCTGCGCACCGTGCGCCACGAGCACCTGAACTGGATGTCAACCATGAGCGGGTTATTGCAGATGAAAGAGTTTGATCGGGCTCTTGAAATGGTCAAAACCGAGTCTTCATCCCATCAGGCGCTGATCGATATGTTACGCACTGCGTTCAGTAACCGGCAAATTGCCGCTTTACTCTTCGGTAAATACCACCGTGCCAAGGAGTTAGGGCTGAGCTTGAACTTTATTCCTGGTTGTCAGTTAGGCATACTGCCGCCCACCATCGGGGAGAACGAGTTAGCCGCCATCATGGGGAATTTACTTGATAACGCTTTTGAGGCTAGCTTGAAGAACCCAGAGTGCGATAAACAGATTGAGATTTATCTATCTGATGAAGGTAATAGCTTGATTTTGGAGGTTGCCGACCACGGTTGCGGTATCGATCCACAACTGCAAGATAACTTATTCGAACGCGGTATCAGTTCTAAAAACTCGGACGAACACGGGATTGGCCTGTATCTGGTTGCCACCTATGTTCAGCAAAGTGGTGGCACCATTACGATAGAAGAAAATCCGCCGCGCGGCACCTTATTTACGGTCTTTATTCCGAAGACGCGTTGATCTCAAAGACGAGGAGATCCCATGGAATGGCTTAATATTTTAGTGGTAGAAGACGAAACACCGCTGGCAGAGATGCATGCAGAATTTATCAAGCAAAGCAGCTATTGCCATGAAGTCTGGCTCGCAGGTAACTTGCAACAAGCCCGCAGCATGGTGACACGCTTCAAACCTGATTTGATTTTGCTGGATAACTATCTGCCTGATGGTAGTGGCCTGGAATTACTGCGTGAAATGACCTTACAGGGCTTCTCTGGCGGCATTATTTTTGTCACCGCTGCCAGCGACAGTGAGACGGTATCTGAAGCAATCCGTTATGGTGTTTTTGATTACCTGATTAAGCCGGTAGCCTATGAGCGGTTGGAGCAGTCATTAGCCCGTTACAGCCACCGCCATCAGGTATTACAAGATGGCACCAAGGTCAATCAGCGCCAGATCGATGAGATGTACAATACCTATGCCCGTGGCGAACAGAAAGTGACGCTACCCTTGGGCATAGACCAGATGACACTGGACAAAATACAAACCCTATTCAGTAATAACACGGCGGAATACACCGCAGAAAACGTCGCCCAGATTCTGGGATTAAGCCGTACCACAGCGCGCCGTTATCTAGAGTTCTGTGCCACTAATCAAACCTTACAGGCAGAAATTATTTATGGCAAGGTGGGCCGGCCACAGCGGATTTATCGCAGTAAAAAATCAATGTAGTCGGCGCGGTACTGCACTCGACAGCAAATGCGTTCCACAGTCAATCTCGTGGAACGCTTTATTGCTCAGATAAAAACTGTCTACTTAATCGTCAGTTCTTTCCTACATGTGTTAAGCCTCTAACATTTTTGATAACAATTATTGCTACAACAAAGATTGATGAGCATCATGCAGGTTAGGTTCCGTAATACAGAAAAATCATGATTAATGTTGCATTGATAGATGACCATGTCGTCGTCCGCTCTGGTTTTGCCCAACTGCTCTCGCTGGAAAAAGATATTCGCATTATTGGTGAATATGGCTCGGCGGCGCAGGCGTGGGCCGAGCTACCGACTATCGATGTACATGTTGCCGTTATGGATATTTCGATGCCGGATGAAAGTGGGCTAAGTCTGCTCAAACGCCTGCGTCAAACTATGCCGAATTTCCGCGCGATTATTCTAAGTATTTATGACACCACCGCCTTTGTGCAAAGTGCAATGGATGCCGGTGCCAGCGGCTATCTGACTAAGCGCTGTGGCCCGGATGAATTGGTTCAAGCGCTGCGGACGGTCAGTGGCGGCGGTTTATATCTGTGTGCTGACGCATTGCGAGCGCTGCGCTATATGCCACAACATCCGCCACAACTGGCGATATTAACACCGCGCGAAAAAGAGGTTTTCCAGTTATTGATCAACGGGGTAAGTGTTAAATCCATTGCCGATCAATTGTCACTCAGCCACAAAACCGTCCACGTCCATCGCGCCAATATTCTGGGCAAACTCCACTGTGAAACCACTGTCGAACTGGTGCATTTTGCCCTACAGCATCAGTTGTTGGTAGGTAACTAAGGATGTTGCAGCTACGGTCGGTGGGGCTGTCGTTGTTTCTGACTATCTTCTATTCTCTGAGTTGGCTCGCCCTGTGGACCATCAGTTTTTATCTCAGTAATGACGGCTTACACGCTGTTTTACTGCTGCCGCAAGGGCTACGGCTGGCCTTAATGATTCTGCTACCCCGCCGTTATTGGCCGGTACTGCTGCTGGCCGAGTGCGGGGTATTGTGGTGGCTGCATAGCGAAGAGTTGCAAGCTACTGCCTTAATTATACTTTCTCCAGCATTGAGTTTACTGCCCGCCTGGCTGACTCAACGCTTCTGGCATCACTACACGCTTTACTGGCAACGGCTATTACTGCTGTTAACCGCAGTGACGGGTAACAGCTTGCTGCACGGCATCCTTCTGGGCTTGTGGTTACCTTTGCCGCTAACGCAAACCCTGCTCGCCACCTTTACCGGCGGTATTTTGTTAGTCCCCTTTACCTATCTTATCTACGAATACCTCAAGCAGCAGCACATCCGCAATCTGTTTTCCCAACAGATGCCTGATCCGCCGCTGCGCACTTCGCTGCTGATTTGGTGCTCGCTGATTTTTGCCATTGGCGTGTGTATACAGGTCGCTATTACGCCAAATATGGAGCGACTGTTACTGATTTTTGTTTTTCTGCCCAATGTGTTTATGGCCTACAAATTCGGTTGGCAAGGAGGGGTATTGGCTGCGGTATTAGGCAGTCTGATGATAACCGTCACCCGCCAGGCCAGTGGTGCATTTCATGATCTGGCGGAACTGGAGCTGTTTCTCTCGACCCAAGCCTTACTGGGAATGACATTGGGTATCGCCATCAGCCGCCAACAGCAATTGACCCAACATCTGCACCGTTACCGCAATCAGTTAGAACAAGAACTGCAAACCCGCCGTAAGCTGATGGAGCGGTTGGTGCATACCGAGGAAGATGTTCGCAAAGAGATCGCGCGCGAATTGCATGATGAAATTGGCCAGAATATCACCGCAATTCAAATCCAGGCGATGTTAGTCAACCGCAGCGCCCCCTCTGCGGCAGCGCAATGCGCAGCGAATCAGATAAGCACCCTGTCACAGCGCATTCATCAAACCACGCGTCAACTGTTGCGGCAGTTACGCCCACCCGTATTGGATGAAATGCCGCTGGATCAGGCGCTGCACCATCTGGCTGAAGAGTTTGCCTTTGCCGAGCAAGGTATCAACTTCCAACTGGATTATGCACTGCCACCTGAGCCTGGTGAAGATGCGGTGGTATTTACCCTGTATCGGCTGGTGCAGGAATTACTGAACAATATTAATAAACATGCTAAGGCACGCAATATTCACGTCAGCTTGCGCATGGGTAACAACATTATCACCCTGGACGTGCGCGATGATGGCATGGGCATTCCGGTGCAACCCCCCGGCGGCGGATTTGGCTTGCGCGGTATTGAAGAACGGGTACGCGCACTGGGCGGTGACTGGTTACTGCAACGGCGATTAGGTACTCGGGTGGTGGTCAATCTGCCCACACATGTCCGCAACAATGACACTGTGAACCTGCCCACAAAATTGGATCAAACATCCTCATAAATAAGCATTATTCCTAGCCATCTACAACCTTGTCTCATTTCTTTCACTTGCGCCTTCCCTACACTCAACTCACTTACTGGAGGAATCCATGCCTGCATCACACATGTCATCAAAGACTTTACCCCCTGAGCCTTTGACGCCAGAACAGGTAAACGCGCGTTATCGCTATTGGCGACCGCGCCTGATGGCCGCCATGGTGATGGGCTACGCCGCCTTTTATTTAACGCGCAAAAGTGTCAATTACGCCATGCCAGTGATGCAACTGGAGCTGGGGTTGGATAAAGGGGATATCGGTTTACTGGGTACCCTGTTTTACCTGGCGTACGGCGGTTCTAAATTTGTCTCCGGTATCGTCAGCGACCGTACTCAAGCCCGTTGGATTATGGGTATCGGCCTGATGATGACAGGGGTGCTGAATGTAGTGTTCACCCTGTGCCATACCCTACCCGCACTGTTAATTGTGTGGACATTGAATGGCTTCTTTCAGGGGTGGGGCTGGCCGCCATGCGCCAAATTACTCAGCACATGGTATTCACGCAGTGAACGCGGTAGCTGGTGGGGATGCTGGAATACCTCGATCAGCATCGGTGGTGCGGCAGTGCCTCTGCTGTCTGCCTTTCTGGCCTCGCACTATGGCTGGCAAGCCGCACTACTGGTACCGGGTGCGATAGGCATCGTATTAGGGATTTGGCTGTGCTGGCAGTTGTGCGATAAGCCGCAACAGCAAGGTTTACCGACTATCGGCCAATGGCGGCGCGATCCACAGGATCAATGGCAGGAGCAACAAAGCCCGCCCATGCCGATGGGGCGTATTTTTCGTGATGCCATTTTACGTAACCGCACCATCTGGTTGCTGGGGGTCTCTTATGTGCTGGTCTATCTGATCCGCATTGCCCTCAACGACTGGGGCAATATCTGGCTGGCGGAGAGCCATGGGGTCAATTTGCTCAGTGCCAACGCCACGTTATCACTATTTGAGTTAGGTGGATTATTTGGCGCGTTGTTTGCTGGCTGGGGATCAGATTTGTTATTTCGCGGTCAGCGTGCGCCGATGATTTTGTTATTTGCACTGGGGTTATTTTTGACGATGACCGCTCTGTGGCTGGCACCGGTACATAACTATCCGCTGCTGTCAGTGACGTTTTTCAGTATCGGTTTTTTTGTTTTCGGACCGCAAATGCTTATTGGACTGGCGGCAACGGAATATACCCATAAAGACGCCGCCGGTACCGTCACTGGATTTCTCGGATTATTTGCCTATCTCGGTGCAGCGCTGGCGGGATGGCCACTGGCACAAGTGTTGCAACATTATGGCTGGCAAGGCTTTTTTGCCTTGTTGACACTGGCTTCAGCCTGCGTCGGGTTGTTACTGATGCCGTTATTGATGACCGGTATGAATTTGTTGGGGTTTGAGCCTGCCGAGAAGAGATTCGCCCCAAGAGACAACAATAATCTTTAGCCCGCAATGGATCGCAGGTTAGTAGCACCAAAAAAGAAAATAAAACAATACGTTAAGTAAATATCAACAATACCTCAACCCTACAATATCAACCCCGTATGTCACTCGGTTTCGGGTTCAGAAGGGGATAAAAGGATAATGTTATGAAACTTACACCACTCTCAGCTCTGATTGCCGCCGGCCTCGCCCTGAGCGCCTTCACTACCGTGGCTAAAGCCGAAGGCCGCCTGGTGATTTATTGCAGTGCCACCAATGCGATGTGTGAAGAAGAAGCCAAAGCCTTTGGGGCAAAATACGATGTAAAAACCAGTTTTATTCGTAATGGTTCTGGCAGCACGTTGGCTAAAGTGGATGCGGAGAAAAAGAACCCGCAGGCCGATATTTGGTATGGCGGTACGCTGGATCCGCAGTCTCAAGCGGGTGAAATGGACCTGCTCTATCCTTACCAATCGCCTAATCTGGCGCAAATCATGCCGCAATTCCGTGATCCGGCAAAACGCAAAGGTAACTACTCCTCAGCAGTTTACATCGGTATTTTGGGGATGGGGGTGAATACCGACCGCTTGAAAGAAAAGGGTCTGCCAGAGCCAAAATGTTGGAAAGACCTGACCAACCCGGTCTACAAAGGTGAAATCCAGATTGCTGACCCACAAAGTTCCGGTACCGCCTACACCGCATTGGCAACTTTTTCACAATTATGGGGTGAAGATGCTGCCTTCGACTACCTGAAAAAACTGAATGCCAACGTATCGCAATACACCAAATCCGGTATTGCCCCAGCCCGTAATGCTGCCCGTGGCGAAACCACGATTGGTATTGGCTTCCTGCATGACTACTCACTGGAAAAAGAGAAAGGCGCACCACTGAAATTGATCTCGCCGTGCGAGGGTTCAGGTTATGAAATTGGCGGAGTAAGCATTCTGAAGGGCGCACGCAATCTGGATAATGCCAAGTTATTCGTTGATTGGGTGTTATCAAAAGAAGCACAGGAACTGGCATGGCAGAAAGGCCAGTCCTACCAGATTCTGACCAATACCACGGCGGCAACCTCGCCTAACTCGCTCAAGTTGGATGATCTGAAGCTGATTAACTACGACATGGACACTTATGGTGCCACTGATATGCGTAAGAAGCTGATCACCAAGTGGGTCAACGACGTCAAGATGGGCCAATAAAAGCCCACAAAGCACTCCGACTCATATAAATAATTTATTTCTATAACCAAGTCATTGGCGTTGCAGCAAGGCAGCAAGTGAATAACAGATCGGTCGGGGGGCCGGTTTGAATAGCATTTATGCTCGCACGCAAGCTAAGCGAACATCGCTGCAACGCCAGGGACAAAGGGTATCTAGGGAACACCATGACACATACACATGCTCTGCGGCTTGCGCAGACACGGGATGCCATTTTCTATTGGCTGGCTTTCGCCGTGGCTGCTTTTGCCCTATTACCCGCTTTTAGCCTGGATTACGGCCTGCTTGAAGCCAGCCGTTCCGAGCTACTGGCGTCTTATGGCTGGTCCGGTCTTAATATCAGTATGCTGTGGTTTGGTCTGCCGTTACTGCTGCTTTTCAGGCCATTGTCACCCGGTGGTCGTGAACACCGTTACCGCCACCTGTTTGATGCAGGTTATGCCCTCTTCTGCGCACTGCTGGTAGTGGTCACCTCGGCCTGGCTCGGGCGCGGACTAGGATTTGCCACTATCGCGCTGTTTATCGCCTTGGGGGCAATAATTACCCTGGCGCTGGCACGCCTTGAATGGCTCGGCGGTGACCGTTTTGTGCTCGGATCACTGGTCACCATTATTGCGCTGATCACTGTTTTTATTCTGTTCCCCAGTATTGCCATTTTTGTCCCAATATTTACCGATGAGAGTGGTGCTTTTGCCCCATGGCAGTTTATGGCAATCCTCGGACAAGCGCATATCCTGCAAGTTATCTGGAATTCGTTCCTGCTGTCAGTGGCGGTTGGCATAGGTTGTACCTTCTTCGGCATGGTACTGGCTATCTACACCACGCGGATTGCCAAACGTTCCGCGTTGCTAGGGCGCATCTTCTCAATTCTGCCCATTGTTACCCCACCTTTTGTCGTCGGGCTGGGCGTAACCTTGATGATGGGCCGCTCCGGCTATGTAACAGAACTGATGGTCACCTGGTTCGGGCTAACCAACACTAACTGGTTATATGGTTTCACTGGCATCTGGCTGGCACAAGTTCTGGCCTTTACGCCAATGTCATTTATGATCCTCGATGGCGCAATCAAAACTATTCACCCGTCGTTGGAAGAAGCGTCTTATACCTTGCGCGCCAGCCGTTGGCAGACCTTTATGCAGGTATTTTTACCGTTGCTAAAACCTGCGCTGGCCAACTCATTCCTGATAGTCATTGTGCAATCGCTGGCGGACTTCAGTAACCCATTAGTATTGGGTGGTAACTTTGACGTGCTGGCCACGCAAATCTACTTCTATATTACCGGCGCACAGCTTGACTATCCGGCGGCATCCACACTGGGTGTTATCTTGCTGATGTTTTCACTGTTTATCTTCTGTATTCAGTATATGTGGATAGGCAAACGCTCTTACGTCACCATTTCCGGCAAATCTTCTCGGGGCGATGTTCAGCCATTACCGGAATCACTGGTGTGGGGGACCACCGCCATGCTGTATGTGTGGATTGCCTTTAACGTTTTATTGTATGGCAGCATTTTCTACGGCAGTTTCACCGTCAACTGGGGGGTCGATTACACCCTGACGTTAAATAACTTTAATCAGCTATTTGGCCAAGGTTTCAGTGATGGCGCATGGCCTTCTCTGCTTGATACGCTGCTCTATGCGGGTATTGCTGCCCCTATCACCGCCGCCTTTGGTCTGCTGATTGCCTATATCGTGGTACGCCAACAGTTCCGTGGTAAAAAAACCATCGAATTCAGCACCATGTTGTGCTTCGCGGTACCGGGAACGGTCGCAGGGGTTTCCTACATTTTGGCCTTTAACAGTGCGCCGGTATACCTGACCGGTACTGCCGCCATCGTTATTATCTCTATGGTGATGCGTAATGTGCCGGTAGGGATACGCGCCGGGATTGCCGGGCTGGGGCAACTGGACAAGTCATTGGATGAGGCATCGCTTAGTCTGCGGGCAGGTTCGCTGCGTACTGTGATTTATATTCTGCTGCCGTTGCTACGCCCGGCGATTCTGTCGGCGCTGATTTACAGTTTTGTACGCGCCATGACGACCGTCAGTGCCATCGTCTTCCTGGTAACACCCGATACCCGGGTCGCCACCTCTTACATCCTTAACCGGGTGGAAGATGGCGAATATGGCATTGCCATCGCTTATGGTTCGATCCTGATAGTGGTCATGCTCGCCATCATCTTCCTGTTTGATTATCTGGTCGGCGAAGCACGAACTGCCCGCTCGAAAGCCAGTAATGCTGAATAATGACGTACTGATAAGGCTGAATGTTATGTCTACTATAAATACAGTGTCTACTCAAAATAACCTGTCAGATCAACAGACAGTGACTACCGATAAGAAACATTTCGTCGAGCTAAAGCACGTTACCAAGCGCTTTGGCAGCAATATCGTGATTGACAGTCTCAACCTGGCTATCCCTAAAGGGGAAATGGTTACCCTGCTGGGGCCATCGGGCTGTGGTAAAACCACGGTATTACGGTTGGTTGCCGGGCTAGAGAAGCCTTCCGGTGGACAAATCTTTATCGATGGTGAAGATGTGACTGACCGATCTATCCAGCAGCGGGATATCTGCATGGTGTTCCAGTCCTATGCCTTGTTCCCGCATATGTCGCTGGGTGAGAATATTGGTTATGGCCTGAAAATGCTGGGCCGACCAAAAAATGAGATTCGCGATCGTGTGCAGGAAGCGTTAGCGTTAGTGGATTTAGACGGCTTTGCCGATCGTTTCGTGGATCAAATATCCGGTGGGCAGCAGCAACGTGTTGCGCTGGCAAGGGCGCTAATCCTCAAACCTAAAGTACTACTGTTTGATGAACCACTCAGTAATCTGGATGCTAACTTGCGCCGCAGCATGCGTGATAAAATTCGTGAATTACAGCAACAGTTTAATATTACCTCACTGTATGTCACCCACGACCAAAGTGAAGCCTTTGCCGTTTCTGATACCGTGCTGGTGATGAATAAAGGCAAAATAATGCAAATTGGTGCGCCACAAGAACTGTACCGTCAACCCGCCTCACATTTCATGGCCAGTTTCATGGGGGATGCCAATGTCTTCCCAGCTACTATTCACAGCAGCAGTGTTGAAATCTTTGGTTATCATATTCCTAAACCACAGGGATTCGCAGCCCAACGGCAACAGTCAACCGTGGGTGTGCGGCCAGAGGCTATCACGCTGAGTCAGCAAGGTGAACCAAGCCAGCGCTGCACCATTAATAAAGTAGCTTATATGGGGCCGCAGTATGAAGTTCTGGTGGATTGGCAAGGCCAATCTTTGCTCTTGCAGGTAAATGCCACGCAACTGCAACCCGCCCCAGGTGACAGCTACTATCTGCAAATCCACCCCTATGGCATGTTTGTACTGGCTGATACACCGCAGTAAACTCATTGGTGGGCGGCGCGCAAATGCGCTGCCCCCTTACGTTGAATGGCCTACATTTTTTTGCGCAAGCATTGAGCTAAAAGCCAAAAATCTCAATAAGTTGCGCAAACTGTAAGCAAACAATCCAAATTTGCTGTTTCCCCTTTGACATGTTCCTCATACCTCGCTATTATTCGCCCCGTTCACACGATTCCTCTGTAGTTCAGTCGGTAGAACGGCGGACTGTTAATCCGTATGTCACTGGTTCGAGTCCAGTCAGAGGAGCCAAATTTAGAGAAACCCGCTTAGGAAACTAAGCGGGTTTCTTGTTTTAATTCTGTTTTTCACGCTCTACCGCAATTTTAAGATACGTAATGTATTATCATTAATTACATTACGTTACTGCCTGAAAAACCATTATCAGATAGGACCTATCTCCCTGATATTCATACCAGAATAATCCATGCGATGGATTATAGAAGTTTCCTACACACAGAGCTGAAAAATCGTATATATTTACATTTAGAATTATAAATTAACTATTTCTTCTCTATTTTTCTGAATAAGCCATTTTAAAATTAATAAAAAAAATCCTAATTCGTTTATAATCAATTCACTAGGTAGAATAAGCTTGCTGAGCTGAGTTGGCTTAAGTGATCTAAACATGAACAAGAATCTTTTCTTGATAATCTATAATTAGAGATTAGAATCACCGAAATAGTACTTTGGGCATCGGCAGCAGTGGTTCTTGTTTATCTCGTCTTGGGTAATCATTTGGAGTCGATCGGTGCAAGCGAGTAGCAGTGAATTAACTCTGCGAATCCCAAGATATAACGGTTTACGGAGAGAACATGACAAAATCAGTGATGATAGTTGATGACCACCCGGCTATTCGAGTCGCCATTCGGGCATTACTATCACAAAGTGAAGACTTTTCAACTATTTATGAATCAGTTGACGGTAGTGAAGCCTTAGAAATATTAAAAAATAACCCTGTAGACTTGGTTATTATTGATATTGAGTTACCTAACTTTGATGGTTTCTCGTTGTTGAAAAAACTGCAGCAACGTGGATTTACCGGTAAATCATTATTCTTGTCCGCCAAGAATGAGCAAGTGTTTGCAGTGCGGGCATTACAGGCAGGCGCTAACGGTTTTATCAGTAAAAATAAAGATATTAGCGAAATTCTTTTTGCTGCGCAGAACGTATTACGCGGCTATTCATTCTTCCCCTCTGAAACGTTGACCCAATTAGCCGGGCAACCTTCCAACCATGACCCTGTCAATCGGGCGAGGTTGTTGTCAGAGCGAGAAATTAATGTTTTGCGTTATCTGGTGAATGGTTTGTCAAATAAACAGATTGCTGACGAAATGTTTATCAGTAACAAAACCGTCAGTACCTATAAAACCCGTATCCTGACCAAATTAGGGCTAAGTTCTGTAATTGAACTGGCAGATTATGCACATACCCATAATTTGGTATAATTCAGGCTGGTCTGCTTTAGCGCTGACAACGCTATCTTTACGTAGTAGGTTCTCTTGGCGAATTCTTCTTTACTGTTTGCTGTTGCTTAGCGGGCAGCTTAATGCTGCCATGATGACCGGTCGTCAGGGGTGTGATACTGGACAACCATTGACGATACACAGTATCGCTAATAGCTACAGTGAAGACCTATTACTTACGCCTTCCACAGACACTCGCCAATCAAGCCGGCGTACGGTGAAAGTGGGGGTGGTCATTGATGCCAATACTCCTTTTGTGGTTAACCGTGATGATAATGCTATTGAAGGCATTGTTGCGGACTACCTGAAAATAATCAGTGATGCCAGCCAATTATCTTTCCAGATGATCGGTTATTGCGATTACGGGTTAGTGTTGAATGCGCTGGAAAATGGCCAAATTGACTTAATGGCAGGAACGCCAATGCCCGCTCAGCCGGGGCTGATAGCGTCTCATGCCTTCTTTACTAACCGGCATGTCGAAGTTCGCAGCAAGAATTGGGATCCGACCAAACGTACCCACCCAGAGACGGTGGCTATCGTCAATAATGAGCCATTATCACCTGAGTTTCTGTTTAATTATCATGCCGATAAAATTGTTGCCTACCCTAACCAATTACAAGGGTTACTGGCTGTCGCCTATGGTAATGCCGATGTCTTTGTCGCTAATGCCACAACGGCTAACTATCTTATCGATCAGTTGCAATTGCTAACGTTGCAAATTCGCAACTTTACACCTTACCACCCTGCCCCCTACACCTTTCTGGCAAAGGAAAGTAATCAAAAGCTGATTAACTACATTAATCAGATTTTAGAATTATTACCTACCCGTGCGACGGGTGATATTCAGCAGCGCTGGTTTGGTAGCAAGCATCATTACAACATTGATGCCAAGTTGCTGTTGACCGAACAAGAGGTAAGCTGGATTCAGAGCCATCCGGTAGTGACCTATGTCGCCCCATTTGATCTGGCCCCACTGATATTTCGTGATCGTCAAACGGGGAGAATGGCTGGTTTCTCAATCGATCTTATCGATATTATTGCGCGCCGAACTGGGATTAAATTTGAGCCAGTTTATACCAAAGATACCGGGGAAGGGGTGCGTGATTTTATTGCCGGTAAAATTGATTTACTGCCAATTGTGGCCGTTCGCAACGGCATGTATGGCAACAGCCTTTATTCTTCACCGGTAGCTCAATCATTATGGGGCATAATGACGCGCGAAGACCGCCTGGATATCAATAATGTGGCAGATCTGGCAGGAAAGCGGGTGGGGATACAATCGGGTAGTGCTTCTGGCGGAATTATTGGTAACCCCCTGTTAGCCCAGAAAATCACCTTTGTTCAAGCCCCGGATACCATGACACTGGTACGTTGGTTGCAGCAAGGCAAAGTGGATGCTGTCGTCAAAAATATGATGACAGCCAACTATCTGTCAGCCCAGAACTTTACCCCAGATATAAAAACGGTCGCCGTGGCAGGCGAAGAACCACTGATGATGGCATTCGCCATCCGCCCAGACCTGCCTGAATTAAAAGCCATCATTGATAAAGTAATTGAATCTATTCCACCGGAAGAGTTAGACAACTTAATCAGCGAATGGAGTACCTTCAAACCTAAGCCAACAAGCTTTGATGAGGACTCATTAGATAATGAATGGCTGATGTTGGCGTTGAAAATAAGCTCAGGGATATTATTGGTCTTCGGTTTATACTTGTGCTACTTGGTATTCAATAAACGTCGTCAGGCCAAGTTGTTACATGCCCGCTTGCTACAGCAAGAATCGGTTATCAATGCATTGCCCTTCGCGGTATTTATTCGTACCACCACTGGCGAGCTGGCGGTTTATAACAACCACTTTGCAGCAGCCCACCACGATAAGCTTCACGACTTGCTCAATCAGAACGTTGAACAAGCTAACTGGCCAATGACCAGCCCACTTGATCGCGAAATAGATAAATACTGCCGTTATGTCTTGAAGGACAGAAAACCACAAATGGTAGATTTATCTCTGGAGATCAATGGTGATCTGCGGGATATCTTCCTGTGGATTATCCCATTGGATAATGCTGAGCGCAGTTTGCTGGGCGGCTGGCTGGATATTAGTCAACGTAAAACCGTGGAGCGGGAGTTGGAAGCCGCACGCCTCGAAGCGGAAAGCGCCAACCGGACCAAAAGCACTTTCCTGGCCACCATCTGTCACGAACTACGCACACCAATGTACGCCATTATGGGCTTACTGGAGTTGGAGATACGTAGTGCCCAGCCGGTCGATAAAAATACGCTGGTTACCGTGTCCAAATCAGCTCAATCGCTGATGTTACTGCTTGATGACATCATCGATTCTGCCAAAATTGAAGCCGGGCAACTGAGTGTTCATCCCGCCGCAGTAGATTTCCGCCAAGAAATGGAGCGGATGCTCACTATCTATCAACCTATCGCAGATGAACGTGGACTTCGCTTCTCTGGCTGGTTGGATGACCAAATCCCGCACTTACTGATGGCAGATATGCTCAGAGTGAGGCAGGTCATGGGGAATCTATTGGGTAATGCACTGAAATTTACCGAACAGGGTGGTGTTTCAGTGGATGTCACTTGGGAGCCGACGGATGACAAACAGGGTGTCATGAATATCGATATTACCGATACGGGTATTGGTATTTCGCCAGCGGCACAGGCAACGCTGTTCCAACCCTTCAGCCAGGCTAACGAAGGTAAATCACCTCGTTTCGGTGGGTCGGGGCTGGGACTTTGGATTTGTCATCAATTGATTCATAAAATGGGTGGGCAAGTCGCTATGGAAAGCCAGCTTGGTAAAGGCACCAGTTTGTTTATTACGTTGCCATTGACGATTGCCACTACAGACGATTTACCGCCTGATGCGACCATTATCCATGCCGATGAAAAGCAGTTGGGCCAATTGAAGAACCTGCGGGTTCTGGTGGTGGATGACCTTCCCGCCAACCGCCAGTTGCTTCAACAACAATTGGCTTTTATCGGCATCGAGCAAGTGATGAGCGCCGAAAATGGCGCTGAAGCCTGGCAAATATTGCAACATTACAGCTTTGATATCGTCATCACCGATTACAACATGCCACTGATGAATGGTTATGAACTTGCCGCCCATATCCGCAATAGCCCGGCAATAAAAGATATGATCATCATTGGTTGCACTGCGGATGCACGGCAAGAGAGCACCGAACGTTGTTCTGATGCGGGTATGAATGATTGTATGGTTAAACCAGTGACTATTGACACCTTACGTACCGTTCTGTTGCGCCAAGAGGTTGCCGATATCAATCTGGAGGCAAATTATCATCACACCAATGATGACTATCGCGTAAATCCATTGGAGATGAGCCAACGGGAAAACACACACTCAGCGGCAGACAACAGTGAAAACCAAAAAGTACCACAGACTTCCTTCGCCGCAGCCCAAGATAAATTAAGGTCGCTCTCAGGTGGACGAACTGAGGTAGAGGTGCAGTTATTGCAATCGTTGCTGGAAAGCAATGTGCAGGATGCGGCGGCACTAACGGCACTGTACAGCCAGCTAAAGGCAGATGAGAGCAGTACGGTGGCTACCGATACTTATAAAGAAATGGCAAGCTTAGTGCACCGGATCAAAGGTGCGGTACAACTGATCGATGCACAAGATCTGGTAGAATATTGTATCAAATTCGAATCCATGATCCTCGCTAATGATAAACCAGCAGTCATTTCATTCGGGGCTGATTATCTTGAACTGTTAACGGGCACTAATCAGTTATTAGCTAAGTTAGTTACTGCATACGCAGAAATTGATAGCGCTAGCCCGATTAAATAAATATTAAAATTGCCCTTTCATCTAAAGCCCACCCGTATAACTTGGTGGGCTTTCTTATTTAGATAATCACTATTCTTGCCCATCTGCAAAAAAAACATCTCACCGCCAATGACGTAAAAAACCCCAAGTCTTTGGAATAGAAGTAATTTATTATTTTCACTTTCTTAAGGAATGGATTTCCTACATCTATAGTGGGAAATTTCACATATAAAACAAGGACGCATCTCATTTTACCCGACTCTATTTCCCCCTACACTGGCCTCGGCCCAGATATCGAATAGCGCAACTCAATAACAACGGCTGACTTTATTCAACTTAATGATCGCTCATTTTGATGAATGCTGAGGGTCTCCGTTCACCAAAATATAAATTATAAAATTAAGTAGGAATTAAATGGGAAAAACTCTAATAACGTTGGTGCTGCTTACCCTACCGGGCATAGCGTTGGCTGCAACGTCAAATAACACGATCAAATTTCAAGGAGAGGTGGCCGAACAAACTTGCATGGTGGATATCAATGGTACAGCCAACACCCCTGTCGTTTTGCTACCCACCGTTTCGACCAGCAACCTGAATCAGGTTAATTCAGTTGCCGGTAAAACCAATTTTACGATTAACCTAACCGGCTGCAACATTGCCATTCAAGACACTAAAATCAGTTCGGTTTTTCAAGGCATGAATGTCACTCCAGCGGGTAATTTAGGCAATGTGGGTACAGCACAAAATGTTGCTATTCAGTTGCTTGACACCAATGGTGCACCGATTCGCATGTCAGGTGGTAGCGTTGAAGTCCCTGGAATTACCTTAGCCACCGGTGCAACCTCAGCATCCCAAGATCTGGCTGCGCAATATATTACGGAAGAAGGCCGCGCAACTGCCGGGAGCGTTATTGCTTCTGCACAATACGCGATCACCTACCCCTGACTATTCATGAGATCCAAGCCGTTTCATGAATACGTTGCCAACCGGTAACGGAGCCTAAACAAAACCAGAATAATCAAGGATAAGTAAGCGCTATGACACTGATTGCCCACAGAATGATCGCCTGCTCGTTGCTGCTGCTCAGCGGCGTACCCTTATGGACGCAAGCCAGTGTTGTCATGACCGGTACCCGAATCATTTATCCTGAAGGTACGCGGGAAAAAGTAATACAACTAAGCAATAAAGATGAACACCCAAATTTGGTCCAATTATGGATGGATGATGGTGACAACCAGTCTTCACCTTCAAAAAGTGACGTCCCGTTTACACTGACACCACAGATATTTCGTATGGAAGCCCAAAGTGGGCAAGTCGTTCGGTTGTCATACATTGAGCGCCATTTACCCAAAGATCGTGAGTCAGTTTTCTATCTTAACTTTTTGCAGATCCCCGCATTAAAAGCAGACAAGCAGACTGAAAACAAACTGGTTTTGATCGTGAATAACCGGATAAAAGTTTTTTACCGCCCTGCTGCATTAAAAGAAAACGTCGATACATTAGGTGAAAAAATACGCGTTACGCTAGACGACACTCGTGGAGATAAAATCAAGATAAGTAACCCTACGGGTTACTATATCAGCCTGCGTGATGCCAAATTCGTCAGCGATGGGAAAACGATTTCGTTCGCCACCAGTGAGATGTTTCCACCCAATTCGACCACTGATTTAGTCTTACCCGCAGGGGTGAAAGCTAAAAAAGGCGAATTACTGACACTGAATGTGGTTAATGATTACGGCACCACTATTCCCACTGATTATCATTTGTAATTCAACCGTGATGATAATTCAGTTCGTGCCCAGCTATAGAGATAACCAGTGAGGTTTGCTCCCTGGTTATCCTATTTGCTAACGCACGGCATACTGGCCAGCCATTTCGTGTCAGCAGCAGATCAGAGTAATCAAGACGAATATGTGTTTGAGGATGCGCTAGTCCGCGGTTCGTCACTCGGCTTAGGTTCTATCTCTCGCTTTAATAAAAAAAACGCCTATCAAGAAGGCAAGTATCAGGTTGATCTCTACATTAACAACAAGTTTGTTGATCGTGTCGAAATAGAATTTATTGCAAAAAATAATGATGTTATTCCCTGTTTGTCAGGCGCGCAGCTACTACAAGCCGGTGTCACTGAAGAGGCGCTGAAAAACAGCGACCCCAAAGACAACTGTCTGGATTTTAGAACTATTTTGCCAGCCAGTGACTACCGTTTCGATTACGCCAAATTACGTTTTGATTTATCGGTGCCGCATCTGTTCGTTAAGAAAGTGCCGCGCGGTTATGTTGATCCTCTGAACTTAACCTCAGGGGATACCATTGGTTTCAGCAATTACAACTTAAACCAATATCACGTGGGCTATAACAAAGATGGGATTAAGCGTTCGACCAACTCAACCTATCTCAGCCTGACCAATGGTATCAATGCTGGCATGTGGCGTTTGCGGCAACAAGGTTCATTGCGCTACGACCCGACCCGAGGAACCAACTGGACTTCCAACCGACTGTATAGCCAACGCGCACTGCCCACGATGGGCAGTGAAGTGACCTTGGGCCAAACCTTCAGCTCTGGTCAGTTTTTCTCCAGCTTGGGGTTTAACGGCATTGCACTGGCAACTGATGACCGCATGTTGCCTGAATCACAACGCGGCTATGCCCCTATTGTGCGCGGGATTGCCAGAACCAATGCCAAAGTGACGGTTTATCAAAACAATCGGCCTATTTACCAAACTACGGTGTCGCCAGGGCCATTTGAATTTAATGATTTATCTGCCACCAATTTCGGTGGTGACCTGACGATTGAAATTCAGGAAGCGGATGGCAGTGTCAGCACCTTCCAGGTGCCGTTCTCCTCAGTACCAGAATCCTTGCGCCCCGGTTACTCCCGCTATAGTTTCGCCGCCGGGCAGGTGCGTGACCTGAACAGTAGTGAAGTGTTCAGTGAGCTGACCTATCAACGTGGGATCAGTAACGCCATTACCGCTAATACCGGGCTACGCATGGCCTCTGGTTATCAGGCCATCATGTTGGGTGGTGTGTTTACCCACTATATTGGTGCTTTAGGGCTGGATGCCACCTATTCGAATGCCAGGCTATCTGATAGCAACGATTCCGCGAGTGAACGACAGAGTGGCTGGATGGCGCGAGTCTCCTTCAGCCGCATGTTTGAAACAACCAATACCACGCTATCCGTGGCGGGTTACCGTTATTCCACGGAAGGTTATCGTGATTTAAGTGATGTATTAGGAGTACGGGCAGCCAACAATGGCAAAGTCTGGAACTCAGATACTTATCGGCAACGCAGCCGAGCAGAAATATCGCTGAATCAAAATCTTAACAGCTACGGTTCACTGTATTTAACCGCCTCATCGCAGGATTATCGTAATGACCGCAAGCGGGATTCGCAGTTACAACTAGGCTATGCCAATACCCTGTGGCGCGATACCAGTTTGAATATTGCCGTTTCGCGACAAAAAACCGGGGGGGTCAGCAACGAAACTTACTTTGTCGACCCCGGCAGTGGCATGCCTGCGGCCAATGGCGCAAATATTCTTGGTACCAGTGAAACTGTAGTGCAAATGTCCGTCTCATTCCCACTGGGGGGTAGTGCGCATGCACCCTATATCTCGGCCGGTGCCGTCAACAGTAAGATTAGTGGTGCCAGCTATCAAACCTCATTATCCGGTGTGATGGGTGAGGAGCAGTCTGCCAGTTACAGTATGGATTTTGCCCGCAGTGAACAAACTAAAGAAAATACCTTTAGTGGCAGCTTACAAAAACGGCTCCCCTCAACCAGTTTGAGTGGCAGCGCGTCCAGCAGCCCCGGTTATTGGCAAGGTTCAGCCAGTGCCCGTGGTGCGGTGGCCTTTCATAGCGGCGGTGTCACGTTGGGGCCCTATCTAAGCGATACTTTTGCCTTGATCGAGGCCAAAGGAGCCAGTGGAGCCAAAGTGATGTATGGGCAAGGTTCAAGTATTGACCGATTTGGCTATGCACTGGTGCCAACACTCACCCCGTATCGCTACAACACCATCACGCTCAGCCCTGATGGTATGGATTTCAATACTGAGCTTCAAGATGGTGAACGGCAAATTGCCCCCTACGCCGGATCATCCGTCAAAGTCATTTTTCGCACCCTCAGTGGATATCCACTGCTTATTACTGTCCGGCTGGCGGATGGTAGCCAACTGCCTCTGGGCGCAGTGGTGTATAGCACCACCACCGAGAGCGGCAAAGCTGCTCAACAGCAGAATGAGGTTGGCATGGTCGGTCAAGCCAGCCAGGCCTATGTTCGAGCTGAAGGAGCGAGTGGCACGCTCATTCTCGTATGGGGAGATGCAGCCAATGAACGCTGCCAGTTGGATTACGACTTAGGCACGCCCAATAACGATAAACAGTTATATAAACTCGATGCCTTGTGTGTCGTTACCCAGCATTGAATCAGAGAAACAGTATGAAACCTATAACGACTCACCACACCAGATTGTACCAATACAAGCCCCTATTTCGTCGCTATATGGGGTTGTTGTTTTCACTCACGTTGCTAAGTATCAGCTTACCCAGTTATGCACAATGTGTTTGGAAAGGCGCCAATATCGGTGGTGATAACTACGGTGCGTCCTTGCAATTAGGCAATATCAATATAACCAGTAATTACATTCAGCCTGTCGATTCAATGCTGGCCTCCAGTATTATCAGCCTGGTACCCGCCCGTTTCTGGTCAGACCCAGAAGCGGTTATCTATGAATGTGATGTGGCCGATAAAGACAGTTTATTTGAAGTTTTTGCGACTAATGGCGACAGTAATGTCGGCGGCTACAGCAATATGGGTGATAACTATTTTCAGACTTTCTTCCCCTATACTGCATTGAAATTGATTCATGTTGATACTGGCGTCGAATTCACCCGCATCTGGCAGCAGGTCCCGTTGAGAAAGTACGACGTAGTGGGGAATAAAATTCAAATTAAGGGTAAACATTTCAGCCAAATTCGTGCTGAGCTAAAAAAAGTAGGTTCTGTAGACCGCACGCCCGGCCCTTCCAGTTGGGGATGTTCTGGTCCTGCGGCTGATAACTATTCGGGTAGCTATTCCTGCAATCAACCCAATGGGTATGTGGTATTCAAAGGGCCTGGTATGCCAGTACCTGAAACCGGCTATGACTCAGCAACCAATTACCAAACATGGGGAAGTGGCCGCTATATGGCATTTGGCATGAATACCGCGCCGGTTTCAGTCCTGACACGCAAAAATACCTGTGTGGTGCGTAACGTCACACCTTATGTGGTTTTCCCCATTATTACCGTGAATGAACTTAACGATAACCAATCACGTAGCGCAGATATCACCGTCGATATCGAATGCCAGTCCGGTACTGAGTCTGGTATTAATAGTGGGCAAACTGCACTGGGCATCCAAACATCATTACCGGGTTATCTGAAGGCGCAAGGGCTCGGATTGGTGAACACAGCCGGCGGCGTGAGTTATCTACTATCAGACAACTATGGCACTGACAAAAATATTGCCACGGGAGTGGGTATCAGCCTGAGTGATAGCAGTGGAGCGGCGATGAATTTTGTTGGTTGGGGCGGATGTGCCAGCAATTGCAGCGCCAGTACTGGCGCAGGTTGGTATCCGGTTCTTACCGGGGCCAGTTCTAATGGCAGCAATGGCGCAGGTTACAATAATTATTTACATCACTTTACCGCTACATTAAAAAAACTGCCTAACGGCACCCCTACTGCGGGTAAGGTCGATGCGACGGCTTACGTTTTGGTGAAGATACAATGAGGCTCCTCTGTCTGTTTTTGCTGATATTGAGTATCAGCCCACACACCATGGCTGGTTTAGTGGCAGGTTCAACACGCATAATTTATCAGCCCGAATCGCGCGAACGCACCTTGATGTTGGCTAATACCAATGACTACCCGGTGGTGGTACAGACCTGGATTGATGATGGCGATGTGGACAGCACGCCAGATCAAAGCAAAGCACCCTTTATTGTCTTACCTGCCGTTTTCAAAATGCAGGCAGGAGCGGCACAGGGTCTGCGCATTATCAATAAAGGTGATGATCTGCCAACGGATCGAGAGTCTGTTTATTGGCTAAACTTGTATGAAATCCCACCTAAATCGCGACAAAATACCAATGCCCAGGCCCAGGTTGCTATGGCGATGAACACCCAAATGAAGATATTCTATCGCCCTGATGGGTTAACGCCAAAACCGGCTGACGCCATGAAAAAAGTCAGTTTTACCCTTCAGAAGAAAAATAGAGAATACATTCTAACCGCCCATAACCCTACTCCATACTATGTCTCTTTTGGCCAGATTCAGCTAGAAAACCGACAGCAACGTTTTCTGATAGCACAAGAGATGGACATGATGGTCGCCCCATTTGCCGAGCGCCAATATCATTTTGAACAGCAGCCTATCTCACTCACTGGCGCAGTAACTTTGAACTATAGTTATTTCGATGATGCTGGCAATCAGCTAAAAAACAGTCAGTTAGTTAAAGTTACACCGTAACATTTGCTGGCTTTTTTAAATCGTTCTCGCCTCAAAACAGCGCGGCATCGAGATATTCGGTTACGTCACCACCATCGGCGAGTTGGTCAATGCTCTGTTAATGTTCTGCGCACCGTGGATTATTAACCGTATCGGCAGCAAGAATGCCTTGCTGATGGCGGGCAAAAGCCTGACAGCCCCCACCACCCTAACGGATGTGGGCCTCTAACTTAATTAAAAAATCATCATTTCGCGGTAAAACTCACGATAAAACAAACAAGTTTGCTGAAAAACAAGCCAATAAGCTCATTCTCTCAGCAAACGCACATTTTTAGTGTTTTTCTACTTTGACAAACGTCACCACCCTCGCTATTATTCGCCTCGTTCACACGATTCCTCTGTAGTTCAGTCGGTAGAACGGCGGACTGTTAATCCGTATGTCACTGGTTCGAGTCCAGTCAGAGGAGCCAAATTAAAGAAAGCAGACGTTTACAAACGTCTGCTTTTTTGCATTTTATCAATTGGTTATCTCTTTCTTCAGCTTACCCTCGTTCACGAAAAACCACTCAAAACTATACCCTTTTGCGAATAAAGCGGATTCGATTTCGTTTTTACCAATAATCGTATGGTTTTCGCACGCCGATGTGTTGTGCATTAATTGAGTCTGGATACTCACTGGGATGGGATAGTTTTACATCCGCCAATGGCTATACTCCACCGCATCCAGATGCGAAAAAACAACCGAATACCTGTCTAGCAAAGAAAGTTGTTCTGAGAGGATATTCTTTCCATTCACCAGGCTATCTTCCCTAATAAATGAAGGTTTACTGAGTGTTAGAGGATGAGACCAGCAACGCATATCGATTTAGCAGTTGGGTAAACCGGCTGTCTATCTGTTGGCGCAGTACCGAAGACGGGGTTTGCCCTGACTCGGACTGCACCTGATACTGACGCAACAACTCTTCCAGAGGTAATGACTGTGTCAGTGGTTGCTGAATCGCAAAAACTACCGATTTAAGCTCCGATACCGTCATATAACGCCCCTTCTTTTCATCCAATCCATTCAGTCGGTCTGCCAGTTGCCGCAAACGCTCTTGTGCCAAGGCATAGTGTTTTAACTCCACCAGCGGGGCCGCCCCGGCTTCTCGCTGTTGTTGCCACAAGCGACTCAACCGTTTGACTTCTTGACTGGCGGGCCACAGTTGTTGCGCCTGAGATAGCAAGGCATCCCCCTGAACCTGCATCCATAACGGCGGTAACTGTGTCAGTTGTTCCAACTGTGTGCCACTGCCTTGCAATACCGGGCCAGCCAATCGTGCCAACTCAGCATCTGAAGTCTGTTTTCTCAGTTCATCGATTGATTTGGCTGCCAGTGGCGCAGGTAATGGCGCGACACTGGTTAGCAATGCCTCGCGCAATGGATTAGATGACAGCGACTGCCAGATAAAGAAACTCCCTGCCATCAGCACGGCCATCAGTGATAACCCGGCGACAAAACCGTGGCCCGCCTTCCAACGTGGTGGCGGTGGCAAAGGCGGCGACAATTCAACCTGAACACGCGTTGGGGCGGGTTCGTTGACAATATAAACCAGTGGTTCACTGACCGCAGCCGACGCGAATGCCGCTTGTGGCAGGGGTTCAGAGAGAGTGGTGTGCCGTAGCGGAATACTTAATCGGTCTGGCGTATCGGTAGCGGCCTCGGCACTTTCCAGCCGCAATGCGGCGTTATGCAACATCAGGCGCACTCCGTCCAATTTACTTAGATGCTTAAGTTCCAACGTTTGCAACTGCGTACACAGTTGTTCCAACGCACGCTCTGCCCGATACACCATAGCCAGGTCACCGTAGCACAGCGTCATAGTACGCCAAACTTGCTGCAACCGGTCACTCAACCAGGCCAATAACGCCACCCGGGCATGCGTTTGCGGCGGCCATAATGCACTCCACTGATGGGAGAGTAACCCCGCCAGCAGCTCCAGCCCTTCACACAGCCCGGCAAGACCGGCAATGTGCGTCCGTGCCAGCGTAAAATCAACCGTGGTCTGCAACTCAACCCCATTCTGGCGAAACAGCGCCAAACAAAGCTGCTCGACCCGCCCCCAGTCAACATCCGGGCGGGCGGGATGATGTAATTTGCCGATTTCGTCACGTAAGGCGCTAAATTCAGCAAAATGGCGGGGATCTCCGCCGGTTTTAACCGTACGCTCGGTATTCGATATCATGTGTTTGTCTTCCCTGAATAGGCGTTAAAATGAGTCGCCCGGATTGAGATAATGTTGTTGTTTAAGATGGCGAATCAGTACCCTGCCTTCCGGCATAAATGCGGTGCCAAAGTGCACCAGCCCGAACTCTTTCAGCTCGGCATCAATTCCATATTCCAGATGTCCTGGTGTGGTTTGTGGCAGCAGAACCACGTTGAGACTTTTCAGCCGTGGCTCATATTTCAGCAGCGTGGCAGAGAGCGTGGTCAGCAGTGAATGTGCCGTGCCGGGCATCCCTTGCAGGATTTTGCTCATGTCCGGTAGACCGTAATCGGGCAGATGGCTAAGCGTACCGGCGCGGCAGTTAAGAATGCGCTGCATATTGTCGAGCACCGACAGAACACCTTGATTGGCTTCGCTCACCTGATGGATGTCGAGGCCACCCGCGACGTTACCGAACAGCATTTCATAGAGAGAAGGCTGGGGCATATTACTTATCCTTCAAGGGTAAAAGTGTCATCCCATGATTATTCAGTTCAATCCGACGAGCCTTATCAGGGTCGAGGTCGTCACGGTTCAACACCACTCGCCAGGTGTTGTTAGCGATATCGGGTGCCAGAAACATAGCTGCAACCGCTACATACTGCGCTTTTTCGTCCAGCGGCATATCAACGGACACCGCAGCCCCCGGGCGAATGCGGATATCTTTTTCAGCAAGCAGATCGGCTTTGATGGCCTGGCTGTCCTCGGCAAATAATGAGGGATAATCGGTACCGTCAAACGTTTTGCGATCCTGTAGCTGATAGATGCGCACTACCGTAGCCAATGGGGCACCTGCCGCATTGTTGTTTACCGCGTCCCGCGCCTGTATATCCAGATGCAGTATTTTCACCTGCTTATAAAAAATGGATTTTGTTACCGCAACGGTGCCATCACTCACTTTCTGGGTCAGTCCGCATCCGCTCAGGGTGGATATCATGATCAGCATCAGTAATGAAAAGCGTGTCTTACCAGCGATAATCGCCATGTTCATCGGTCTCCCTTCGGTGAAGATTTTCCTGAACACGCTGATAGCGGCCCAGATTAATTGTGATCATTTCAGTGTTGGCTGGTGCGGTTGATGCGACGCGCTGTGTCCGCATTACGGCGGTTCTGCCTAACAGAATACCGGTGCTTTTGGGCTGGCAGGAGAGTTGCGCATCAGGCAGTAGCGCGCGTAACACCGACAGTTGTAAACGCACATGCAACCGCGGTCCCAGATACACATGCAATAACGCCATCAAATCCGTGTGTAATTGCCCGCCGGGCAACCACTCGCGGGCTTCATCGGGGTTATCCGTCTTCAATTGCAGTAATACCTGACTGTTAACATCCACCGCGTGACTGCCCATTACCGGGCTGTTACTCATGCTGACGGGATAACGTGCGCTCAGAGCCAGTGGATTGCGCAAGGGGATACGGCAGCGGTCATGGGCTATCACACGGGCATCGGTTTCCGGTGCCAGCAACTGAACCAACGCAATAATGCCTTCACTGGTCCGCGTGGGCAGGCGCATCATGCCGGTTAGCGCCAGAAAGCGGGATACCGGCGTGGCGATATTCTGTGCACATCCCTCAATACCCAGACCACAAAGGCTCAACAGGTACTTAGACGTTTTATCCATACCGCCGGGAGAAAAGCTGGCCGGATAAGAGTACTTACGCCAGATGCGGTAGTACTGCGTGATCAGTCGGTGATTGAAGATATCCAGAAAGTCGCTTACCGCCTCATACCCCTCCCTGCGCTGGGTAATATCGTCGATATACGCGGTAGGCAGCGGCGACTCCACACCATACAGCCCCATAAAGGTGGTGCGGATGGTCGGCGGGAGGTGTGCATGCTCGGGTATTTCCACCCGTTTAAATTCACTGGCCGGAAACCCCATCCCCGGATGGGGGCGAAAACGCACCGGATCGTGCCTGACCTGCCAATGACTGCCCAACGGGGGGGCATCTGGCTGGCTTTGCTCCAGTAACTGACAGAAGCGATAAAACTGGGTATACGGCAGTTTATCCCACAGTTGTTCGATTAGCCGGGCAGGCGCTGATTGTGATTCTCTTTCCATCGGATACATTTCCCGGCAGGCTGAACGATAAGGGTGAGCTGATTGAACAAATGGATGTCAGCGTAAAGGGCAAAGAAACGGTTAAGCATCTCTCCGAACAGGTGAATGTCGCCTTCACCGGTAAAACCGTTGCCATCTAACGTCACTTCAATGTCGATACCCCGCAACAGGAACCCCTTTTCAAAACGCTGAGTCTGGTGGTGCTGCACCTGTTGAATGGCGTCAAGACGCCGGTTATTGAGCTCATCCCCCTGCCAGTTGTACAGCTCCAGCGTCCCACGCAGCACTTGTGCGCTGCTCATCAGGTTGAGATAGCTTGAACCCAGATGGCTCAATACGCGCCACTGGAAGTGATCCTCCGCCGGGGGATAAGAGGGTAGCGTAGGCTTACAGAGATTACGCACTTTCAGCGGCGTCTGTAACACCGCTTCGCAGCGGTCCAACAACGTGCTCTGTAACGCTTTGCGCGGTAGCTGGCCATTGGTGCCAGTGATTTTCAGCGACACCGCCTCACGGGTAAACAGTCGGTCCGCTTCCCACTGCTGACCCCCAAGGATAAGCCAGGTATCATGCAGTCCGGTCACACCTCGTTTTACACGGGTATGGTAATAGCGTTCCGGTGCATGACGTCGCTGCATTCCGCCGCGATGGCGAAAACTGGTAAAAGGAACATAGGTGGCATCGGATGTTCGCTGCGAACCGGTCACGGCGTCCACGGAGTAAATTTCGGTGTGCCCATCCTGCAAGCGGCGCGGGCGCAGCATATACTCACTTTCCAGCCCATTGATGGTTAGCGGGTCAGCTTCCAGCGAGAACAGATTAATCACCGGTACACAATGCAGGTTAAGCGCGTCATCCCTGACCGGCAGATCACTTTGCCACTGGCAATCAAACACCACGTCGATATCAAACCAGGCAATGCCCGCTGGCAGCGTCACGGTTTCCAGCCCGTTCAGATGCACGAACATAAACTTCTCGCGGAAGGTGAAATATTCCAGCAATAGCTGATAGCCGCTAAATGCGCTGTCGCCTTTGGGCCACAGCAGATCGTGGTCTGCAAAGCCACCGGGAGAAAACCAGCCATCCAGTTTTATCCGCTCAGCCTGATTGGGCAGACGCAAGTAGAGCGCAGCCTGACGCCGAGTCAGTGCCAGATGTAACGCACTACTGACCGCCGCCTCTCCCGCCAGATAAAAACACAAGCGACGTAAATCCACTTGCGACCAGTCAGCTTGCGGGCTGCATGCCAGGCGCAGGCGCAGCACCGAACGGCCGTCTGGTTCGGTTGCCATCACCACGGTTGAGACGGCGAGCGGGTTGAGTACCATATCGCGGGTAGTTCGGTACTGGCAGACGGTATTCTTCGGCCCTATGGGGCGGGAATAGATTTCCATTCCTGCGGGCACGGTTTCAGCCATTTTCATCGCCGGGACATCGGGGGTCAGCGCCACCACCGACAGCGAGGGAATGGTGCGCAGATAGTGCGGCCACAACATGCTCACCAGCCCTTCAGTGAACTCCGGCAGGTCGTCATCAATTTTTTCGCGCAATCGCCCCATGGAGAAGGCAAAACCTTCAAACAGGCGTTCAACATAAGGGTCAGGCGTACCGGGTTTATCCAGATCTAACATGGCTGCCCGGTCAGGGTGAGTTTGGGCAAACTCTTTCGCCGCATCACGCAAATAGCGCATTTCGGCGTCGTAATAACGCAGGGTAAGGTCTTTCATCGTTTTCTTTTTATCAGGATAGGGTTATCGATTAACCACACAGCACCGCAGCCCGTGCCGGGTCGAGGGCAACTAATCCAGCGAGCAGGTTTTCCATCTCGCTATGCAGGCGTGATTTGTCCGACTCTGTCCGGCTGGCTTTCATGCGCAGCAATTTCAGGCGACGGGCTTTCACTTCAAACAGCAATTCCGGTTCCCATTGGGTCAGCGTCATCCGGGCGGCATTCCCCTCCAGTTCACCCAGTAAATGCAGCGCCATGTCATTTTTGCCATACTGCTCGGCGACCCGCGCCATCAGCAGCCGGATCAGCCACTGATGGCGTGGCGTGCGGGCACCTGGACGGTTCTGCAACCAGTTCAGCGCCGCTTCCACACCTTCGCTATCCGCCTGCGCCAGTGCTTCCGGCTCCAGTTGCAAAATATCGTCATCACCCGCCGTGCTGGCAGAGGCGGCAGATTCACTGCCCCAACTTTCGGCGGCCATGACGTGCTGGTTTATCCAGTGCAAGGACACCTCATCAGCAAAAGGCGTACCATCACTGAATGCCAGACCTTCGAGCCCCGGCAAGCGGGTCAGTAGGCCATTCAAATCCTGCTTAATGATGTCAGCCCAGCGTTCGTGCGGCCCACCTATTTTGATCAGTGCCTGATGGGTATACCACTGGAGATCCAGCCACAAGTGATTGACGCCCTGAGCAAACAGGATGTCAGTTTGCTCAAGCAGCTCCAGCCAGCTTTGTTGCAGATAAAGGCGTTTCAGCAGTGCGCGGTTCTCCAGCTTCGGCGGAGCCAGACGGGTACATCCGTCAGCGGCCAGCGGCGGCAGTTCATGCAAGGTGTCCAGACGAATGCTTTTCATCAGATGATGGCCCGACAGCCAGCCGTTCGGCTGGTCGCGCAAAAAACCCGCCAGCAGTTTTGCCTGATCGAGCAAATCACGCCCGGAGGTGACGGCCTTCAACGCCGGAGTATTAGGTGCAGCGTGACGAGGGAGACTGCTGTTTTGGGGGATAACGGCATCAGGGCCGCCGGACTGCATTAGCCGGTTTTCCAATGCCGCGTAAAGGGCTGCGAGCTGAGGGCGGGTGGATTCATCCCAACCACCAACACTTTCCTCGGTTAACACCAATGCACCCACAATGCGTTCAAAGTCAGCTTTTGTAACTTCTGGGTACAGTGACAGGCTATCCAGCACCCGACTCCCCGCCAACCATTCCAGTGCCAGTTTGCGGCTGTTGCCACGTTGCGGATGCAGTGCATCACCAAAACGTTGGATCAACCCAGCTAGCAGGGCCAGACCATCCGCTAACCCGCTTTCGCCATCGATGTGCAGCCGCGCCCAGATATAGTAGGTCGCGATGCGCACATCCTTGCTCACCCCGGTCAGCAGCTTCTCTGCCAGTGCACAGACCAAACCGGTGTCTGCGCCGGACAGTTTGTTCACCTCTTCACGCATCTGCTGAAAGTCATCGTCATAACCGGGGTCATCACCTACCGGTAAGTCCGGGGCAATGGGAACCAACCATTTTTCCCAGAGCAAGATCTGCTGCTGTACCGGTTGCGAAAGCGCCTGCTGTTCGGCATGGCAGGCGCTGAGTAAGGTGTGCAACGTAGCCATCAGTATCCCTCTTCTGTTGCGGTATCCATTTTCTGAGCGCCACCGGTGGCGTCCACGCTGAATATTTGCGTCGGTAAAACAAAATTACGCAGTTTCAGTAACGCCAGCGGACCTTCTCCGGCCTCGGTTCGTAGGGTGTAATTCAGCGGCCTGCCATCTGGCGCTTTCCAGGTAAGATTAAAGCTGCTGTTGACCCCCTGATACGGTGTGACCTGAGCCTTGTCCAGTAAACGGATCCACCCCCAGGCCCCAGAGAGATCAGCAAACTGTCGGGTACCGGCCTGAGTACTTATCCAGCTCAGGCTGGCACCAGGCGCTTCGGTATCATGGGGCCAGGTGAGACGTTTCCAAACTGGCAACTGGTTGTAATAGCTGAGCTTCTGGCTGTCGATCACCAGATCAGTTTGCATCACATCTTTAGCGGTTCCGGGGCGCAGTTCAAAGCGGATGCCCGCTTCACCATCGGCAAACACCACATCAGACAAATAACTCAACTGATCTACGGCTTTCAGGAACGCCGGGTTAAATGTCAACCCCTGAGCATTGATGCTGTCCGGTACCCAATGGCTGCCCTCTTTGTGCAGCACGCCATTCAACCGAGTTTGCAGGAAGCGGGCGATACGGCCACTGTCGCTGTTGAGATAACGTGCCAGCAGCGGAAGTGATACTTCACTGCTGGTATCTTTTAAGGGATAACGCCCGCCGAAGGTACTGTTCCAGTCATCGACAATAGATGCCTGCCACTGGGCATTCAGGCTCTGGGCCGCAGGCGTTAATACCTGCTGCCACGCCTGTTCCATCGGCTGGACAAATACCGTCTGGCCAAATCCACTCCACTCCTGACCGAGGCTGGCGGCAACCAGGCTGCCGTAATCGCGGGTTTCGGTCAGATCGACCGCTTTACCCTGAAATACCGTCTGCGCCAGAGTCTGAGTCATGGCCTGAGGATCGGCGGCATTCACCACCTGCTGAAGTTTAAGCCGTACCTGAGTAACGCGGGTCAGGAAGGTTTGTAGGCTGAGGTGGGTATTGCCCTGTCCGCCGGCCTTGACATCCATCAGCGCCAATACCGGGCCGAAAGTGGCATCCAGCGGCCCCTGTGCCCCCGCTTGCTGATCAATGGCGGGCTGCCCATCGCGGTTTAACAGATTTTTGGCCGATTTCACCAACGAGTCAGACAACGCCTCACCGGTTTGCCCGGTTTTCCCCTGTACGCTCAGGGTGTTCATTAACGCCACCAGAGGGGACTGACGCACGTCGGCCATCAGGGTGAGCTGGTCGATGGAGTCCGATAGCGTCTGTGCCTGCTGCCAGTGCAGACTGTTGAGAAAATCCAGCCAACGGGTGGAAAAGTCAGCGAAATAGCGCGCCTTCAAACGTGCCTGAAGAGCTTCGGGAGAATCCTGCTGCAACGCGGTATTTTTACTGTCACTCAGCACCCAGTCCATCTCTTCCCGACGCTCACTGGCCACTTTTTCAATCGCCGGTTTTACCGCATCATCCCAGGCTTTACGGGTGAACATGCCTGGCACGACGGCATCGGTGGTAAAGATCCGTTCAGCATCGGTATCGCCCGTCATATCAGACAGGCGCAGATCAGCATACTGATTCGCCACCTGAGCTAGCATTTTCTGATAGAGCGAAGATTCACTGTTACGCGCCCCCATCTGACGGATCAGCCGGGTACGTACCTGACTGACCAGGTTTTCATCCAACTTCAGACGCCAGGCTGGGTGCAGGGAAAGATTACGGGCATAAAAATCCAGCAGCGCCGGACCACTGCCCTGCCAGAGATTATCCGGCACACCACTGCGCTGTGGCCAGTCATGAAGCAGCGCGGAGCTAAACCATGGCGCATCCATTTTCTCCGGACGCGCCAGCATCAAATAGAGTTTTAACTGCTCATACGCGGGTTTCACCAGCGTGTCGCGCAGCGGAGAGTCAGGGGGAAGCTGCGCCATGGTGATGAGTTGTTTTTCCAGGTGACGAGCGGCGGCATCACGCAGCAGAGGGGTGGCGCTGGCCCAATAATGTGGCCAGAGTGCGGCCAGCAAAGCATCATTCTGGCTCAGACCAAACCGGCTGTACCACGGTGCGCCCTGTTGCTGGCGATACTGCAATCTGCCTAATGTGTGTTGCAGATCCAGTTGCGCTTGCAGACGCGCCGGAAGAGGCTGCTGTACGTTAGCTGCTCGTTTGACCTGAGATTCACTGGCATTAATCGTGTCTCGGTTGACCAGGAATGACATCACCATACCCGCGCCCCACAATACCATGATGCCAGCCATCGCCATCGCCAGCGTTTTACGCCAGGCAAACCCCAGCTTTTTCGCGGCTAAGCCTGCGGGCAATAATGGCAGTGAATCAATCAACACATCCCAGCGGTTATCCTTGCCCCAGTGGTGCTTCACGCTGCGTTTTGCATCGACAGATGCCGGGCTGAAGATAACCCCCGCCAACGGTGAAGGGCGATAGGGATTCAGCAGTGTAGCAAGGGGGCCTGCGACAGAATCTGGCTGACGCGCTAACTGATCGGCCAGTTGCAACAAGAATGGATGCTGCGTGTTGCGGCTAATCTGTTGTGTACCCTGCTCAATCAGCGACGGCAACAGCCCGGCAAGTTGCGTACTCAGTTCGTCCGGTTTACACCCTACTGGCAGCAAACACCCCACGGATTGCGTGATGCGATCAGCCCCGTCATCGGCATGCAATGACCAGACATACAGCGGTAGCCGCCAGCCGAGGAGTTCATAGCGTGAAGCGAACGCCTGCGCCACGCTGTCCATCATATCGGTGGAAAGTGTTGTTTTAGATTCTTTCTGACCTAGCGCAGTGCGTTGAGCCAAGGCTGAGGTCACCCAGACCACGCCATCCAGCGGCCGGCGGCGCAATTTACGCAAAGCACTCAGCCAGGCACTATCGGCCTGCGCCCCCAGATCGCCGCCCCACAACAGCACGGTGCCACTGTCTTCCTGCCAGTATTGCGACGTCAGGCCTGGAGTCAGTTGCTCCACATCCGCCGCACTGCCGGTGAGTAAGAGAATGCGCACTTTACGAGGCCAGAAGCGGCCGTATAGCTTCTGGAGAGCCTGTTGCAGTTCACGGATCCAGGCACTACTAACAGCCAGATGTTTTAACTGTACTTTCTGAACAGCTACGTTCTTTTGCTCATTATCTACTTTCCGAAAGAATCTCAGCCTAGAACCTACAGCAATTAATGAACGCCGACTGGCAAGCGCTAAGGAGAGAAAAAAGGAAACTGATAGAATGGCGCCTCCAACCAGTAACTTATCTTTCGCGGAGGTCCATCCCAACTCATTCCCCCAAAAATAAAAAAGCAAAAACAAAAAAGCCATGAAAACAATAACAAAAAACACACCAGAAAATTTAATAATAAAAGCTTTCATTTTATAGCCCACCCTTATCATCGGCGGCTAAAGTGAGAAAATAGGACACAATTAAAGAATCATGGTATTTATTTATAAGCAAGTAACGTCCTGGTTCAAGAAACTCCTTCACGTACTTAATCTGTAAAACCTCAGTTACCGGCTCACATAAACATAGGTAATCAGCAGTATTAATATAATTAAATGACATCAATGCACTCTCAGACATGAAATCAGATGTTTTTATCACAATGTCATTTTTTTCTTTGTCACTTAGACCAGAATATAAAACACCTGACAACTGATTATTGCAGGATACTTCGCCCCAAATAATTGATTTGTCTATACCATCCCACCCAATTTCAGGTCGATAGAGAGAGTCAAAGGATAATCCTTTATTTTCAATGCTCTCGCTATTTTTTCCAAATAATAAAATAATTGTCTCAGATTGATTGTCAATACTGTCACTGATCAGTTCATTTCCATGCAAATGAGCAGCAATGAGAATAATATATTCACTTTGTCCCTCATCTAACCATGAATCTAACGATTCATATACACTATTACCAAACAGAATATTTGAAAAAGGGAAAATGAGATTAAAGCGCTTATCCCACAATTTTTCCAACTGCAGTTTCAGATCATCAGAAAAGACAGATATGATAGTCAACATAGCACCTGGCGGTAACAGAGTTATATGTGTATAGATATCTTCTAGCAACTCAGGCATCATTTTATTAAAAAGGGACTGCATCCTTTCTTCATACTGTTTTTTCTCATTAATGTTATGTACAAGTGAAGAAAAGGCGAGATACCGTGACATATGCGTAAATTTAGGTGTATATCTAACCGGTAAGAGATAGTTATTCATTGCATCAGTAGCGTTCCCACTAATATCAGGAAACTTAACCTTTATATCAATAAGTTTAAGATGAACTCTTCCTTTTTGCAGTAACGCTTGATAATAATCAGTGCGTGTTGCATTCCAGTATTCCTCCTCTAAGTTACTGCCATTCCATAATAATAACCTAAAAGTAAAAATCCCGCCCCAAAGTAACAAAGGTATTAACAACAGTTCTGACCATAAAATATAAGGGTTTTTAGACAGATATTGTGAAAAGAAACCCAGAAAAATGCATAGATAAACTATGGTTATCAATAATAAGATACAGCCCCATAGCCATAAAGATGGTGTCCTAGTAGTTGTTTTTATCTCAGCAGGTATATCGAAAATGTTTACTGGCATGCCCTTATTCCTTGAGTACACGCGAACCAGAGGAGATAAGCGTAGCGCCACAAGCACAATAATGCCCCTCTAACGCAACGGGGAGCCCATTATCGCAATGGTTTTCGTCACCTTCAATGATGCTATTTATGCCATGTTTTGGGCAAGAAACTCTATCTAATTTACGAGTAACAAGCCTGCCATCAATAGAGACTTGAGCTGAGCCAGTTAACACCACACCACCATGAGATGTTTTATCTCCAACACAAATGGTTTTCCTCATAAAATAACACCTCTTCCAAAAACAAATATACTAATTATTAACAACAACTTCCGGTAATCTTTTCAGCAGGTCAGGTTTAAACTGTTCAGGATCATCAACCATTATCCACTGGCCACTAGAATTTCTTTCTTGTATTTTTTCAGGTTTTTTGTAGGTTCCAGTTTTAGGGTCTACCTCAACGACCTGATCTTTCCCTATAAATTTAAATGCAACTTCAATATTAGAGTCCATATAGTAATCTTTTATTTTTCTAAAACCCTTAGCATAGTAATCAACATCTCCACCACTAGCTGAATAAGGAAAACCATTCAATCTAATTAATGTATCGTAAGTTTTACTATAGAATAAAATATCATAATAGCCTTCATGCTGTTGCGAATTTAGCTGTAAACCTTCAAATGTACAAGCTGAGTAAAAAAGTAAATAATCCGGTGAGTCTTTTAAAATAGAGTCCAATTTCCCTATGCAAAGCAGAGGATATTCGACTCCGTTTTGTGTTAAATTAGTTAGCAAAAATTGAGATATTCTATTATGTCTTTTAACCCGAATTACCTGCTGATACTGAGAGGTTTTCTCAAGGAGACCATCATAGATACCACCCGGCACTACCACCTGTTTACCATCAAAGATACCAAGCCATAGATCCTGTTTTTTATTTACAAGCCAATACTGGTTTTTAGATAACCTCTTTTCTCTTTTATCATCGGGTAATTTATTTTGTTCATCTTTATATTGGGTATTTTTTTGCTTCTGCTCATTATCGAATATACTTTGCATAAGTTCACTTGAATTATTTCCCCAAGTTTCCTTGCTGATTACAGGAAATTTATCATTTGACCAACAAACATGTGTTACTAATATAAAAAAAATAGCCATTAAGTATTTCATTATTAACCCTCAGGGATAATTGAAACCATCAATAAAAGGAACGGGATCTATACGATCAAGCATACCAGCCCTTGAAGGGTTACGTGTTCTCACCTCAAAATGCAGATGAGCTCCCCTAGCAATGCTGGTCATCCGGCTAGCGTTTCCAGTACTGCCAGTTTTACCAATGCAGTCACCGCTATTTATCGGACTGTGAAGCGATAGATTAAGGCTGACTTCAGAAAGATGCGCATAGAAGAAATAAACCTCCCTCAAATTATGACAAAGGGATTTCTTTGATAGCGGCAAATCATCAGCCTGAACAACAATACATAATTGTTGTCCATAATCACCCCTATTAGTGATAAAAGCTACACGCCCATCCGCCACGGCATAAATAGGTGTTCCAGGTTCCGCAGCAATATCAACTCCTTGATGGGCTCTCGGTGCCCCATTGGCACCAATCCTGACAGAACTTCCAAAACTTGCGCTTCTTGCACTACGTAATCCATGGGTTCTTATACGACATATAGCCAGTGGGTTACGCCATTGTATTATAGCACTAGAATCAGCTCTAGCAGGGGTATTAGATGTTGTTACGGTACTACTACTTGTGCTTGTGTTTGCTGGAGTGCCAGTGTTTGCGGACTGGTTAACTCTAGCATTACTACTAGAAGTCTGCGTCCTTAATGCTGGCAAATCAGTTTTAACATTAAAGTCCGGATTTAGTTTCTTTATGATATCTTTAATAGAATAAGTTTTACCTGTTGGTTTTAACCTGAAATGCTCTGGAACAACAGTGGCATTATAAAAATTCACCATCCATGCAATAAAAGCTGTTCTGTATGTTTCATCAATAGAAAGGTATCTCTTTTCCTTTTCTCGATTATTTACATTACTCTGAAGTCGAGTTTGAAAAGAACTCTCAGAATAAATTTTATACTTTTCCCCCGTGATTTTTTTATTCATTATAATATCATATGCACCACTTTCACCATTCATGTGGATCAAGTAGGCTAGTTTTACTAACTCGTCAGGACATAACGATGATACACTTGATAATCTCTTGCTAAGATTATCAATACCCTGTCTATCATATAAGCCTATCATGTCAATATTATACTCTTCATTGCTACGCAAACTTAATACCACTTCTTTATTAATTTCCTCTTCTTTTACCTCACCAGTAGGAGAAATCACAGTACCGTAGAGCCCCTCGTTCTTATATATGATTGTCTGATAAGCGTATTTTTTGGTCAAATATTTGTATACTTTAGATTGTGCGTTTGTACTCATAACTAACCAAGTAACTGGCTTAAACTGCCCTAGGCCTACTGCACCCGAACCTATTGTATTAGTTGCGTTGGCCTTCCACCTAGATTCAGCATAAATAAGTGCAGCTAGACCTTCCGGCAGGAAATCATATTTTTTTGCTGTTTCAATAATATAACTGCGATACTTCTCCGCCAGTGGAGGTAGGAGCAGCCCCTCACTGACATTACCTATATTACTGACACTGGTGGGTATTCCACCTTCAGTGCGGGTAGTCTGATTGATCGGTAGCGTCTGGCTCGCTGGAAGCTTATTGGGTGTAGACTTTGAGGGAGTAGCCGGTGTGGTTAGGGGGGTATTATTGTTTTTGGCTTTTTCTTTTTCCTGCTGCTTGGTAGATTGCTGAGTACCTGTTTTCACCAAGGTACTTCCCTTGACCACCATCTCTCTTGAGCTTATTCTCAGGGTTTTATTACCTAATGGTGCTTTGGGATGGTTAGCAATAACTATAAATTGTTTTTTATCTAGGTGCTGTAATTCGACCTTAATACCTTTGGTACTGTCCTCAATAAGGATCCCGGCCACGGAACCGTTGCCATCGGTAATATAGTCGCGAGTTTTACCATCAAAAGTCAGTTTGAGCTTGGTATCTTTAAGTGGCCGCCACCTGAGATCACAAATATTTAAATTAAGCTGTGTATCATATGTTTTTTCCTTTGAAGGTAGCACCAACATCTGCCCTGGATGAATAATGTGTTGTTTTGCCTTGGTGTTAAGACCGTTAATGCTATTAAGATCGTTAATTTCAACACCAAAGCGACGGCTAATCTTCCATAAACTGTCACCCGGTTGAACAGTATATTGCTCCATTATCACTCCTCCTTCAAAGTATTAAACTCTTCATCGTATTGCGGGCCATGATCATCATCAAACGACTCATCATCAGTTTCTTCATCAGGTGCCTCGTCATCATCAGTGAAGAGACTAGTCCATACATCATCACCAATAATGGCATGAAAACTTTTGTTATCCTGCAACTCGAAAACCCCAGTTTCACCATCACCAAATGTGGATGACCACAGGTTTTCTTTATTATCACTGTCAAATAGCCTGACCTTCATGACTGACGGTGCTGCATTACCCTGCGCATCTAATAACATAAACTTGATTGCCTGAGGGCCACTGCCTGGTAACTCTGGTAGAGTCGACTCTATAGATGCGGGGCCACTGTATAAAAGTTTGCTTTGCTTCATGGTGATATCACCAGGGCAACCCAATTCAATATTGCCACCTGAAAGGCGAATATAAGCCCCACCGGCACAGTTCAACGTCACCGTATTCGCTGCTGTCAAGGTGATATTATCAGTGGTACTGGTTAGTGAAATATTATGCTTAGCAACGATATCAATATTTCCTGACTGTGCCTGAGAAATAAGATCGCCTTTTGACGCAATCGTCTCGACGCCCTCACTTTCTGTAAAGAGAGATATCTTCTTAACCGCCGCTAAAGAGATATTTTGCATCGCTCCCAGTTCGGCACTTTGACCTGACGTCATATAGATATTGTCACTGGCGGCCACTTGAAAATGACCACCGCTCGCCAATGCAACCCCTTCAGGGGCACTTGCAAGTAACACAGCCTGTTTAAGTTCAAGCAGCTTTTCCTCCATTAATTTCTGTTGCTGCTCGTAATGTAAGACTTGAGCCTTTGCCACTTGTGCCGATTGAGAAAGCGACTCCATCCGGCTAAGAGCTTGAGACAGCAATGCCTGCATAGCCGCCATATCCAGCATCTCCCCCCCCGCAGATGGCTGTTTATCCGCACTGATAAACACCCCTTTGCCCCCACGTACCGCTACCCAATCATCGGTACGCAGCTCGGCACCTTCGCCCCGTAGATTGCGCTGGGCATCTACATTGTGCCCGAGGTTCAATTGGGTCTTGCCGCCGTACTCGGTGCTGAGCTTGATATGCTCTTCGCCGCGTTTGTCTTCCATGCGCAGCTTGTTGAACGCAGGAGTACGGATCACGTTGCGGGTGTTATTTTTTTCGGTCACATGGTCGGTATGACGCGAGTCGTGCAGGGCATGAGCGATATACGGGCGGTCCGGGTCACCGTCATGGAAGGCTATCGCTACCTCGGTGCCCTGTATCAGCGGGAAGTGAATGCCGTACACATCGCCACCGTAAGGTTTGGCAAGTCGCAGCGGCATACTCTCCTGCCCCTGTGCTTTATCATCCTGATCTGCATCAAATTTCACCCGATACAAACCGGAGGTGTCCTGCCAGGCATAAATATCGTTGGCCTTCGCGCTGGTCACCCGCGCCATCATGGTGCCGCTGACTTTTGGACGGGGAAGCAATGCCGGGCGCCAGCACAGAGTTTCACTATACGGAACCGCGGCGAGTGTCACTTTCAGTGCATCTTTACGGCTGGCGCTAAACCCAGTGCGAACCACGACCATCGGTTGTGTCAACAACTCCGGCAGGGTAGATGGGATTGATGCGTCGGTTACCGTCAGTACCTGGGCAGGATGTAATGTTGGATCGGTGCTAAGACCGGTGATCAGCGTTTGTGCTGATAAAAAACGCTCATGATCGAGGCGGGCAAGGAAGTTGGCGGTTTCCGCTGTAGGGTCTATTTTATCGCCGGTATCCAGATGGCGCGGTTTGTAGTGATACACTTCACCATAAGTGACCCCTTCACCGTCGCCGCGCGTCATGTCTGCTCGGGTGGACTGCAACACCTTCTGCGCTTCACGGTAGTTGTAATCTTTCGCAGTAACGCTGGCCTCAACGACATTGTGATGTACATTCAGTCCCCAGACTGACTCTACTCCGCTGTCACTCATGCCTGACGGGCTATTCAGCGGCAGAGATTTACCAAACTCATAGGCACTCTGCTTATCAGCAAAATGCACCACTTCAGTCTGGGTGTCTGGCTGCAAAGTGAAGAAATAAAATATCCCCATCTCTGAGAGCAACCGCTCAATAAATTTAAGGTCTGTCTCTTGATACTGGTTTATTTGCTCACGTTTTGGGTAGGTCTGTTTCAGCGTGAACTCATATTCCCAGTCCTTCAGGCCATGTTCTTGAAGTATCTGCTCGACAACTTCGGGTACCGATTTATTAACAAAGAAACGGTGTGTTCGGTACTGGTTATCCAATAATACGATGAAAGGTTCTAGCGTGATCTGATAATTAACCTGGTCGGCTGAACCCGATATCCGGCGAAAATCGGTGATAACACCGTGTACCACTTTCTGTTCCATCAAACTCTGCAACAAGCCAGTTCCCATCGTCAGCGTTGCTGGTTTGCGCAGTAATTGGTCCGCATCAATATTTTTGTCTGTGCTGGTGAACAGTATATTGTAGTGATATGTATTGCTGAGCCCCTCATTGCCGCTGAAATCTTCGACGTCCAATGGTGACAGGCAGGAAGGAATATCAAGGCGGTAGCGATTCAGAGTAGTTCCGGTGAGTTTTGATAATGTGTTCTGTAGCGTATTAGTAAGATTCATGGGTTTTACTCCGTGGTAATAACCTGCTTATTTCAAGTACAAAACAGGCAAAACCTACCTTTATCGTTAAATTTTGCTGGCGACGGATGGCTCATCATATTCGCGTTTAGTTAGCGGCACGTCATAAGCCCTTCTATTGAGCATTTCAAATCCCAATACAAAATGTCTTGGATGGTTACCCTTATCTTTGGACTCAATAACGAGTTGAACAATAAAAGGTCCGGTGGAGGTATCAGGAAGATGATAAAACGAAGGTGGGATACAAAGTTTCCCATCTATAATTGTTAGATTAGGTTCATCTGTGAATGTCCCTTCTTTAGGGGGGGCACTCCTGAGATTAATAGATATAAAAACAGGCTGATAATCTTGTGCATTAGGAATAAAGAAGCATACCGAATCACCATTCATGTAGGTGCTGGCCGTCTCAGAGGGGTAATACTTCATTTTTCCCCATGGACATCCTGTTAACATCAATAAGCAAAATAAAGACAACATCGTGAAAAATAGGAAACGCAGTTTGTTTCTTATCACCAAGGAAACCCTCGCAGTACATTTCGGTATGATTTTCTTATTACAATTTCAGAAATATCGCCATCTAGAGTAATAATATTATTTCTTCTCAATCGCCTCCAGGCACTATAATCACGCGCCTGCAATGTAAAGTTATCCGCAATAATTTGCGCTTGTTGCTCCATGGGATATTCGCTTAACAGCCGTCCATCGAGTTTATATCTGTAACTGACCAGCCAACTAACCAGCCCTCTCGCAATGACATTCATTCCTTTGGCTCGCTGCCATACATGGCTCATTTCATGAATGAACAAATGTTGTAAATTATCTGTTGTCTGCGAGAAATCATCCCGGTACTCATTACGGAAATAAATCTCACCATTCGGCGTCATTGCTGTATGTTCATCTTGCAGATTAAAAGGCAGGTAACTACCATGATGGATCCAGACAGTGTGGTACTCGATAGTTGATCCGAAAACTGACCTCGCCAGCTCCGTCTCTCCCGAGGTCAGCAACCGGATACCCCCTTCCTTTAATGTGTCCTTATTTTCCTCAGTCATCACCAAACTCCAACGTGATCCCTTCGGCTTCATCCCAGCCCAACGTCAACGAGGTAGTGCGCTGTTGCTCGCTCATACGGCTTAACAGTTGTTGGCTCAGCACCGGCAAGATTTGCTGATTCAGCAGGCTGTCGATGTTGCGCGCGCCGGTGTCGGGCAGCAGGCAGGCAGCGACCAGCGTGTCGTACAGGCTTTCTTCAATAGTGCATTGCAGGCCGTAATGTTTGTTCAGGCGTTTAGCGACCTGTGCCAGTTTCATTTCAACGATGGTACGCAGCGCGGTGGCATCCAGTGGGCGGTAGATCAGGGTCTGGAAGCGGGCCAGCAAGGCAGGCTGGAAGTGGTCGCGCAGGATCGGGCACAGCAGTTCGTGCAAATCACTGTGAGTCGCTTCCGGTTGTTCATCGAGCAATTGCATAAGATGATCACTGCCCAGATTGGCAGTCATCAGGATCACGGTGTTACGAAAATCAATTTCGCGCCCTTCACCGTCGCGCATAAAGCCACGGTCAAACACCTGATAGAACAGGTTGATGACATCGGCGTGCGCTTTCTCAACTTCATCGAGCAGCACCACGCTGTACGGGCGCTTACGCACTGCTTCGGTCAGAATGCCACCCTGACCGTAACCGACATAGCCCGGTGGCGAGCCTTTGAGCTGGGAAACGGTGTGCGCCTCCTGATATTCGGACATGTTGATGGTGATCAGCGATTTCTCGCCACCGAACAGTGTGTCGGCCAGTGCCAGCGCGGTTTCGGTTTTACCCACCCCACTTGGCCCGACCAGCAGGAACACCCCCAGCGGGCCATTTTCGGACGTCAGACCGGTTTTGGCGGCGCGCAGGCGTTGCGCCATCTCAACCAGCGCTGCATCCTGACCGACCACGCGGGTCGCGAGATGGTTTTCCAGTTGCAACAAATCGGTCTGTTCGTCTTTCAGCAGGCTACTCAGCGGCACGCCGGTCCAGTCGGCGATAACCGTTGCCACAGTACGCACATCAACATCCAGCGACAGCAGCGGCGCATTGCCCTGAATCTGGCTGAGTTCTGCCTGCAACGTGGCCAGATGTGCCGCGTTGGCGATATCCTGACGCGCGTCGATAATCAGGGTGGTGAGGCGTTGCTCTGCTTCATATTGCTGTGCAAGCTGCTGCTGTCCAACCAGCAGTGCTGTGCGACGTTGATCAATCTCAGATAAGCGCGTTGAACCGATGTTCGGCAGCAGGAGTAAATCCTGTTCAATGGCCTGTTGCTCCATCGCCAATGCAGCCAGTTCGGCGTTAATTTCCATCAGCGCTTCTGGCAGGGTGTCGATGCTCATCCGCACGCGGGCACCGGCAGTGTCGAGCAGGTCCACCGCTTTATCCGGCAGTTGGCGGCCCGTCAGGAAGCGCCGCGATAAGGTAACCGCAGCGGTAATAGCAGAATCCAGAATGTGCACGCCGTGGTGCTGGGCGTAACGGCCTTTTAAGCCGCGCAGCATCAGGCTGGCTTTGGCATCGTCCGGCTCGTCAACTTTCACCATCTGGAAGCGGCGTTCCAGAGCGGCATCCCGTTCAAAATACTGTTTGTATTCCGACCAAGTGGTAGCAGCGATGGTGCGCAGTTCACCACGCGCCAGTGCTGGTTTCAGCAGGTTGGCGGCATCTGCGCCACCGGCCTGATTACCGGCACCGATGATGGTATGGGCTTCGTCGATAAACAGCAGCACTGGCGTCGGTGATTGTTGTACCGCCTCGATAACATTTTTCAGGCGCTGTTCGAACTCGCCTTTGACCCCAGCCCCGGCTTGCAACAGGCCCAAGTCCAGGGTGCGCAGGCTGACGGTTTTCAGGCTATCCGGTACGTTACCTTCGGCAATTCGCAGCGCCAGCCCTTCAACCAGCGCGGTTTTACCCACACCCGGTTCACCGACCAGAATCGGGTTGTTTTTACGGCGGCGCGACAGGATATCGACCATCTGGCGGATCTCGGTATCGCGACCAAAAATTGGGTCAATCTGCCCGGTTTTCGCTTTGGCGGTGACGTCCAACGTAAATTTATCCAGCGCCGCTTGCAGGGCGTCATTGAGTTGCTGCTGGCCGCTGGTAGAGGGAGTAGTCGCTGCCTCATTGGTCAGATTGACCGGGTTGTCTGCCAGTGCCGCAGCCTGCTGAACTTCAGGGCGCTCGTCGGATTGGCTGTCCAGCAACGGTAACAGGCGGTGTAACTGGGTGGTGCTCAGGCTGAGCAACGGCCATCCCGCCTCTGCGGTCAATAATGATGGCGAATTTATCAGGGCAGATAACAGATGAACGGAACGCACCGCATCAGCATTTTCCTGCAACGAGGCATCCAGCCAGGCACTTTTGATCAGTTGCTGTAACGCGGCTGACAACTGAGGTTTGCCCTGCACCGTGCGCGGCAACGTATCCAGATGGGCCAGCAACCCCTGCCACAGGCTGTCCATGTCCCACTCATAACGCCGGGCAATCACCGTGATATCGCCTTCACCCTGTTCCAGCAATTTCAATAACCAGTGTTCAACGGTTATCTCGGCATGGGCGCGGGTCTGACACAGGGTTGCAGCACCGGCCAGTGCCTGCGCGCAATAGGGATTTAACCGACGTAATAAGTGTGCTGAATGCGTTGTCATAAATTTTCTTCCTTGTATGCGAAACCTAGTACGTTAGCCGGTTTCAACTGGCGTTATTGTCGCCGTCAGTTTGTACACGGACAGCGCGCAAGGCCCGGAGCGTACACGCAGTACGTGACGGCGCCGAGCACTGCCCAGGTGCAAAATGGCAAGTAAAATAGCCAGATGAAGCTGGCTTCGGGCACGCTACCGCCCATAGCCATAAACCAAGGCCCATAAGGTCATCTGATAAAATGTCAGTGCGTTTAGCGAAATACCGAGGCGCCGATGCTCAGCTAAAAACACAAAAAGCAGACGGCGAACCGCCTGCTGCTGCGGGTTACCCTAAATAATTCGTGTTGCAGGCAGGCGGCAAGTGAACGAATCCCTGGGAGCATAGATAACTATGTGACCAGGGTGAGCGAACGTCGCCAACGCACCTGCGGCGCGAAGAATGACGGGTAATTACGCGGTAGTACGCTCGTTCCAAGAATCGGAATGAATGATGTTGCCGTCTTTGTAAGTCCAGGTGATTTTTTCGTAACGCAACTCAATGGCTTCGAGGTGATTGTGTTTCTCTTTGGCCGGATCCTTGATGTCGTGCATCTTCGGTGCCACTTTCACCAGCTTCACGTTCTCAAGCTTGGTATTGAAATATTCCACTTCCTGGCCCGCATCGTTAATGCGATACCATTTGAACTCAGCGGATTTCAGGGTCTGGCCGGTGGTTACCGCTTTGTACAGGTACGGGCTGGATGAGTCGATTTCCTTGGTGAACAGGAACGGGGTATGGATACGGGTGCCGGTCAGCTTGCCCGTGTTGTTGTCTGTCGGGATATACAGGTTATGTTCCTGTGCTACGATCTCAATGCTGCCTTCGCGATCTTTAACATCTACGGAACCTTTAATGTCCGCACCGCCATCATCTTTCAGCCACAGATATACTGGAATTGCCATGGTTTACTTCTCCATTTCTTGAGTTGAGACGTCACTTTCATCCTGTGACGCTGTTTTTACGCCTGGCAGGCGACAGGCATCGGCCTGCGGTACCAGACTGATTTCGACACGGCGGTTGAGCGCACGGCCCGCTTCCGTATCGTTAGATTTCAGAGGACGACTCTGGCCATAGCCCTGGACGGCAAAGCAGCTTTCTGGAATATCCCCGGTATCGCGCATCCAGTTGCGTACCGATTCCGCCCGCTTAAGCGACAGAGCCTGATTCGACTTATCATCACCCGTAATATCGGTGTGCCCCGCCACCACGATCAACCAGCCCGGCTTGGCTTTAATCCCAACCAGCGCATTGATAAGCACTTTGGTGGAGCCAGATTTGAGCATTGATTGACCCACGTCAAAGAGCGACAGGCTATCCAGACGGAGGGTTTGGGATCCCTGAACGATTTGATTGATCACCGGTGGTGGTGGCAGTGGCGGAGTCCAGCTATTGATAGCGATATCCAGCGGAGCCCTAAGCCGCAGCCCTTGATACAAACCCAGTGACAAACGCATGGGTGCACCACGGCGTAACCAGTCATCCAGCAAGTGTGCATCCGCACGCAGTTGCTGCTGAGCCAGAGCCTTAGGGGCAGGAGGTGTACCCGTAAGCCGGTTGTATAACGACAAATGATCGCTGACGCTCTGCACCAGACGCTGGTTATTGATAAAGGATGCCAGCAGGGCAAAGAGTAAAAATACACCGCACAGCACACCGGCCATCTGACAGGTCAGCATCAGACGTGAGACGCCGCGGCGGCGAGGCAGATAAGGTAGTAACACCTCTGGCAACGGCAGGTTATCTTCTGGGGTGGCAACCCTCGGCGTCAGCGTGGTTACCTCACTAATGTGTGCCTGCCACAGGTTATTCTGACGCCCTGCAACCGGTGTAAAGCAGCAGCCCCATGTGCACGGGGTAAGCGCAGGTACATCCCCTTGCCGCTGTGTCAGGATGCTCAGAACATGTTCATCAAGCCAGGACAGAAGACTCTCCATCCAGAGTACGGAGCTCAACCTTTCCTGAACGTTGCAGGACTCTTGATACTGACTCCATTGAACCAGCGGCATGATGCCTGCCCCCGCTTCTTGAACCTGAATGCCTTTCTGCCCCGGAGTGACCGTATACCACCGTTCGGCCTGCGCAGATGAAGCCACAGGTGGTGAAAGCCAGGTGCCTAACCAGACCGGAGGGATCCCCCCAAGCCATCCTTTGCACTGCACGATAGCCCGTTGCCAGGCACGCAGGGATTGTGAAAAATCATCCAGGCTCTGATGTTGCTCTGGCACGATAGCCAGTAATACCGAGATCTGCGCAATCAGCGCCGGGCGTTCAGCCGCCAGATGTTGCGCGAGTATTGGCAGTTGTTCTGGTAGCTTCACTGCCAGATACCAACCCTGACGCGTTTCACGAAAAGATGCCGAGGTGGAAAACAGGGCATCGCTGTCACCACAAACCAGTATTACCGCGCCCTGAAAATCTTCAGGTGGCAGTGTTGAATCGGCAATGGATTGGTGAGCCACTTTATTGCCGTTGTACTTGCGCCACTGAAAGTAACCGACCGCAGCACAGAGGATGACAACCAACATGCTCAGTGCCACACGACTGCCCATTCCCAACGGCCAGAAACCCAGGATAAGCCACAGTGCCAGGCATGCCCCCAGCAGTAGCAGGAGTAACTGTGTTAATCCGCGCATCCGCTAGTGCATCCCTGTCAGTTGAGACACCATGTGCGTCAACCGAGTGGACAACGTGAACCACAGAGCAACCAGTATGACGACGCCCGCCCCCCAAAAGAGCCAATAGGTCTTGCGCCCAGAGCGCAAACGCAATGAGCGTGAGACCACTGGTGTTTCCTGTGAAGAGGCAAACGGCGGTACCAGCAAACTCAGCTTACGCACCACATCTTCTCTGCGCTCGTCACCCTGTTCGCGGTAACGACCGGCAAATCCCAAGGTTAGCGCACGGTAAAAGCAGGTCAGTACCGCCGTGTCCGGTGCCGGTTCCTGCAACACCGTGCGGATCCGCTCCCACAACTCTTCACCCGCGTTCAATGTATTGAAGTAGCGGGCCTGAAGCGGGTCTTTCAGCCATTTGGTATAACCGCTGTCCTGTTTCTGACGGTTCAGGACGCTTTCATCCAGTAACGCACATTGGGTGTACAGCATATGGTCGCAACTGATTTCGCTGAAACCGGCACGCGACAGCGTATCGCGTGCGCTGTCAATCCACGCACAGGCACGGCGGTACAAGGCTTCTCCGTCCTCAACCTCCTGACCGTTACGCAACTGGCTGACCATCAGCCAGCAGGGATAAAAGACTGCATCAACCACAGACGTATTTATTTTGCTCATGAGCGTAGCACCGCAAACAGTTCGAGTTTGACATCACCCAGCGAACCTGGGGTGTAGAAAGCACAGTTCCCCGCATCCAGCATGGCCTGCGCGGCTGGCCCCTTGAGGTCAAGGGCAAAGTACTGATTTTCCAGACGCAGCGGGATAGCAGCCGGAACATGAGACAGCGGTTTCATCGCCACACCGTTGAGTGCCACGTTAACCACATCTGACACATCCTCAACGCTGCCAGCCTTACACAACAGCGGGAACTGAGTTTGCAACAGATGGTTGGGGATCGAAGAGCGAACCGAGAGATAGAAATCAGCCCCTTCACGCAGACGAGCATCATGCAATGAACCGGTCCAGAATTGCCCCTCGAGAGCCAGTTCAATCGCCACCATTCGGGACGGCAAGCTGGCCTCGAGCAGGGCATCAAGCAAGGTGAACAACGGCGGGAAAACCTGCTCAGGTGCGTCATGCTGATACAGCGGAATGTCTTCAGCTTTATGTTCAAGGGAAAATGTCAGCAGACTACCAGCGAGGCGGACCAGTTCGCGATAAAACAGTTCGGGATGGCGGGAAGGTGTCTGATACAGTTCCATCAGTACCGGCTCGGCACTGTTTAACGCATTCAGCAACCAGAACAGCGACACATCAGCCACCGCAAAATCTGCCATCCGTTCGTTACTTTCACGCCGCATGGCCATCAGGCGACGTCGACGCGCCTGTAGACGGTGGATTAAATCCCCCAGTTCAGTCAGCACCACCTGACTTGCCGCCAGCGACAGCATCGGTGGAATGAAATTCTCATCCTGCATCCACTGCCCCTGGGCATTGCGCATCAAGCGCACCACTGGGCAGGTCAGATAAGCACTGTTTTCCTGATGAGCAAAACGCAGCGTGACCCCGTGGCGCATTATCGCCAGCTCAGTACGCTCATGACCGGCAAGCTCCTGTACCGTGACCCACTCTTGCTGCCAGCGGCGAGGGCGCGCGCTGTCCTGACCATCATCCAGATTGCCGCCGTTGGCCGACAGTAACGGCAATGCCAGCACCACATCGACCACGTCACGGTCTGAAATTACAGACAAATCGCAGGCGGGAGGCAGGTTATCCGCCCGTTCAGAATCAATCAGCGTGCCATCAGGGAAGCGAACCACCAGTCGAAGTGCATTCAGACGGGAAAGCGCCAACGATCCACTGTCGAATGCCGCATCAATGACACCCCATGGGGATGCCAATGTCATATGTGCCACTCCGTCTGCCACGTAGGCGTCCCAGCGGGCCTGTTGCTGGAATTGTTGCGGGGCTAAAAAGGCTCCGTCATTCCATAGCGGACGATAAATCTTCATCGGTACTTCCTTGCGTACAATCATGCCCAACGTCATTGGTGTTGCAGCTAGATGGCAACTAAACGAATCCCCCAGACGTTGACTAACGCCAATGACTGGGGAGAGAAGGCAGCCAACAACGCTGCAACTTCAAGGACAAAGGGCAATCAGGCTTTCGCCTTCGGCATCTGCGAAACCAATGACAGATTCACGTCCATGCCTTCAACCTGGAAGTGCGGTACGGCATACAGCTTCACGCGGAAGAAACCTGGGTTGTCTTCGATATCTTCTACCGTGACTTTCGCATCACGCAGTGGATGGGAAGCCTGCAAATCGTCGCCCGGATCAGTCATTTCCGTCACCAGCGTGCGGATCCAGTTATTCAGCTCCAACTCCAACAGACGGCGGTCTTTGGTAGTACCGATGTTCTCGCGCTGGATCAACTTCAGATAATGCGCAATGCGTGACAACAGGAAGATATACGGTAGACGGGCATTAATACGGCTGTTGGCAGTCGCGTCAGCGGTGTCATACAGCGCGGGCTTCTGCGTAGAGTTGGCCGAGAAGAAGCAGGAGTAATCACGGTTTTTGTAGTACGACAGTGGAATAAAGCCCAGATTAGCAAACTCAAATTCGCGCGTTTCCGGGATCATCACTTCTGACGGGATTTTGACCTGATTACCGGTACCTAGATCGTACAAGTGGATAGGCAGGTTGGTCACCGCGCCACCGGCCTGCGGGCCACGGATCTGCACACACCAGCCGTTTTTGATGAAGCTTTTCACCATATTGGCGGCAAAAGCAAACGAGGCATTGGTCCACAGATAACGGTCGTGGTCCGGCCCTTTCACCTGCTCTACGTAGTTAAAGCTGCGTACTGGCACCGTGTCCGGGCCGTAAGGCAAGCGCCCCAACACGCGCGGCATGGTCAAGCCGATATAACGTGAATCATCCGAGTCGCGGAAAGCTTTCCACTTGATGTATTCGGCACGGTCAAAGTAGTTACCGATATCTTTGATAGCCGCCACGTCTTCCATGTTCTCTTTACCAAAGAACTCTGGGCCAACTGAGCCGATAAACGGCATATGGGCCGCTGCGGCCACCTTGGAGATATTGCGCAATAAGGCGATATCTTGCGGGCTACGGTCAAACTCGTAGTTGGAGATAGCTGCTGCAATCGGCTCGCCACCGGGGGTGTCGTATTCCTGAATGTAAGTCTGGGTGTAGAGACCGCTTTGCACGATTTCAGGGGCGTCTTCAAAATCCTGCACCAGATGATCTTTACTGATGTCCAGCAGTTCGATACGCACGTTTTGACGGAAATCGGTTTGATCGATAAGGGATTTTACGCCGCGCCAGGTCGATTCCACCCGTTGGAAATCAGGGTGATGCATCACCGCATCCAACTGGCGACTGATTTGATCATCCAGCGCCGCAATGTGGCCATCCAGCAGGGTTTTATCCAGCTTTTCCACTTTTTTCGACGATCGCTTCAGCAGGTCTAAAAAGACACTGACGGCGGCGGTGACACGCTCATCAGTGGTCGCTTCCGCCATGGTATCGTTATTCTGGAAAGCATCCAGACCCGTCAATGAGGAGACTGGACTCAGATTGATTTTTTCAAACAAAGAGGCATAAACGCCTTGAACTACGGGGTTATTCTTTTCTAATACGGTCGTCGCAGTACCCTGCGCACTGTTTTCCTGTACAGACATCAGCATGTTCCTTTTCTTCTTTCTACAAGCAGCCAATCTGGCGATTAACAGTCTTTGGGGGCCAATGCCGCCAGTTCAGCACGCAGCTCATCGCTCAGTGCCTCGTCTTTGAGGATGTTTTCCAGCTCACGGCGGAAAGTGGCGTTGTCCAGCAGATTGGATTTGAGGTCACGCAGCAGATTGCGCATTGCCAGCAAGGCACGCAGTTGTGGAATTTGGCGAGCCACGCTTTCCGGTTCGAAATCTTTCATGTCGTTGAAGGTCAGGGATACTGCGGTATCGGATTCATCCCCAGCCAGGGTATCAGGCACCGTTAATTTCAGGCTCGGTTGGAGCTCGGCCAACACACTGTTGAAATTGTTTTTGTTAATATTGAGTTTCTCACGCTCAGACAGTGGGCGCTGTTCCTGGCCGTTGCTGTAATCGCCCATCACCAGAAGTTTTAAAGGTAACTCGACTTTCTTCTGGGCACCGCCGGTATGGAGGTCTAATTTAATATTAATACGCGCTTTGGGTATCTCATTTTGGAAGCTTGACGAGGCCATTGACTTTCCTTGTTAGAGGACGAGAATTTAGGAAATCCATTCCTGAAAAGCTGCGTAAAATAATCTACATTACCTGACACAATAGCTATCACTCACCAATGATTCGGGTGCAATGAAATAAGAAAACAATTGTTCGTAGATAACCTTCGCATTCGCAGGATGGTATAATACGGTATCTGACAGGTATTTTTCACACACATAAACGCATCTATTAAATACCCAGTGGCGGCAGTGTAAAAACATTAGCTAGGCAACACCAATGGGTTAAATGTTACAAAGTGTAACCGGCTTTGTTTCAGAAAAAATGCAACATCGCATTGAAGAACAAGAACTTTCTTGTATGTCAGGGAAAAAACCTTGTGTCTTAGCATGTTAAAAATCATCATTAAAGTTAAACTAAGAATTAGCGAAATACACTGTAGGCCAGGTCCTACAATTAATTTATTTAAGAGTGTGATCTGGATCAAAAATATTTTATAACAAGAAAGGATCGAGAGAGAGCCAACTATTACTGCCATGAATCAGTTAACCGTTAATAACGTAATAATGGCTTATCGATATATAATATCATTGTACATTGCTATTACAGTCAATCCACCAAGAGAGGTGAGCGGTAAATTTATGTAGATGAACCCATTCACGTTGAGAAACGGAATCTCCAATATTTAATGAATGCAGGCAGAATATTATGTTTGAATATAGCCCTGTCTGCGCAGAACTTACTGTTCCCAGTGTCAGCACCCGTAAAAATACGGTCATAAAATGAGTCTGTGAAATCGATTATGTGGATCAATAAATCGGACGGGGTTTAGAAAAAATGACGAATGTCAGGATCAAGTATCATGCTAATGAACATAGCATTTTGTTGGGGGAACAGGCGCTCGAATATCAGGCCAGCCATTAAGTTTGCCGAGAATAATAAGGTTCGGCAAACTATCTCTAGGGTTGCCAATAGTCGATTCTGCTAATCGATAGTGTGATGAAGCAAAAGACTCACATCATCAAATAAGGGTCCTGCTGACAAAAGTCGGCCAGATGATCAATCAGCGCCCGGACTCTGGCCGGAACGTACCGTTGCTGCGACCATACCGCATAAATTTCCCGAGGGGCCCCCTGCCACTCAGGTAATACCCTGACCAGTTCGCCGCGCTGAAGTGGGTTATGGCACAAACTCAATGGACAAAACAGGATCCCTAATCCGGCCAGCGCCGCCTGTAGCGCCAGATGAATACCGTTAACACAGAATTTCCCTTGGGGTTGCCAACGTATGGTTTCCCCATTCTGACTGTGTTGTATCACCCAGGTTGATAGTGGCGCACTGATCACTAAGTCACGTAGCCTCAGCGCATCCATAGATTCAGGAACACCGTTTTTCGCCAGATAATCAGGCGAGGCAACGAGCAGTATTTCCTTGCTGTGTCCCAGCTTTTTCATATTGAGTAATGAATCCGGCTGAGCCCCCACGCGGATCGCCACATCAGCGCCGCTACCAATCAGATCCTGGGTGTAATTGTTCAGTTCTAGCTCAAGCCTAACTTCGGGGTATCGTGTCAAAAACGACACCCACGCGGGAGCCAGATTATCATTGGCTAAATCCGCCGGAGCCAGTATTCGGATCAGGCCACTGATCTGATTCAATGTAACGTCAAGCTTCGCCGTTGCTTGCTGTAAAGAATGTACTAGCGGGCGACACTGTTCGTAATATTGCCAACCTTCACTCGTCGGTGTCATGCGCCGGGCGCTGCGGTGCAGCAAGCGGCAACCTAAATGTTGCTCTAACTTCTGTAAACGTCGCGTCAACGTAGAAGCTGGAATCGAGGCTTTTTCCGCTGCCGCCCGCAAACTTCCCGTTTCTACAATACTTACAAATAGGGCTAATTCGTCCAACATGATTTCATATTCGGAATTTAAGATTGAATTTATCAATCTAGTTTCATTAATCAACCTTGTCTAGAATTTCTCACTGGTTGTCCTGAACCTATTTATCTAAGGCCATGTATCTGATCGAGATTTAAATTTCGTCTGATTATAAACATCACGTTTATCTTAATAGGAAATACCCATATGCAAAGTTATCGTTTCAGCCAGTTTGGCAATCTTGAACACTTAGAACTTCATCAGGAAGATATGCCAGTACCAGAGGCCAGAGAAGTACTCATTCGGGTGCGCGCCACGTCGCTGAATTATCGTGATCTGGCCATTATGAATGGTGAATACACCTTACCTTCCAGCTCGGGGCATATTCCACTCTCCGATGCCGCCGGTGAAGTGATTCAAATTGGCAAGCGGGTCGAACGTTTTAAGGTCGGCGATCGGGTGGTGAATACCTTTATGCCACGCTGGGTTGGCGGTGCTTTTCAGGCTTCAGCACGCGATGAACTTTATGGTAGTGATCGCGACGGCTGGCTGACTGAATATAAAGTGGTTAGTGAGGAATCACTATTATCATTACCCGACTACCTTAACTTCGAACAAGGCGCAACGCTTCCCTGTGCAGCAGTGACCGCGTGGGCAGCACTTAACGGCGATAGACCCGTTAAAGCCGGTGAGACGGTTTTAACTTTAGGCTCAGGTGGCGTTTCCTTGTTTGCTATCCAGCTAGCAAAAGCAATGGGTGCGAGGATTATCGCCACCACGTCGAGTGAAGCCAAAAGCGCGCAGTTGAAAGCACTGGGTGCTGATGAAGTCATCAATTATGTTCAACACCCTGAATGGAGTGAGGAAGTTCTGCGCTTAACCTCTGGGCAAGGGGTTAATAGAGTGGTCGAGGTCGGTGGCCCTGGAACGCTGAATCAGTCCATTCGCTCCATTTGCATTGGTGGTGAACTGGCGCTGATCGGATTTATCGCTCGGGATGCGGTGGCAATAGATTTCTTCAGCCTGTTTAAAAGTGCCGCGCGTTTTCGGGTGATCAGTGTGGGCTCACGTGAAGATTTCGAACAAATGAACCGAGCGTTGGTGCAGCATAAAATCATACCCGTCATTGATAGCGTTTTTCCTTTTGCCGAAGCTAAACAGGCCTGGTTGCGTTTTGATTCACGCCAAAACGTGGGAAAAATAGTTATCAGTCATTAACGCTATCACCTTAGGTAGACTGAATCTGCGGGTAGATAATTTTCTATAATTCAATTAATTAGAATTAACTGCCGAGTATTATTTTCGCATAATAAAGATGTAAAAAAGTCACCACAAAGTGGCTTTTTTAGCTCTCGTTCTGCAAAAACGTTCGCCTATCGGTTAAGTGGCTATTTGCCCGCAAATAGCCTGTTACGAAGAAAATCGATAAATACCCGAAATTTAGGCATAATATCGTGCATAAAGGGCCATACCATATTAATTGGCATAAATGATTTTATCTGAATAGATAGCTTCAATTGCTTGTTTATGAATATTCTTCTTTTTATCAGTGACAATAATATCAATATCATTAATGTCACTTATTTTCATTAACCCACTTTGGCCAAATTTACTGGTGTCACATAAAATAACTTTCTGCCTGCCCATCGCCAACATTTTCTTGGCAATACGCCCTTCATCCAGATTTTTTACCATCACGCCAAAATCACTGTCTATTCCGCCGACCCCGACAAAAGTGAAATCAGTATGAATATCGTTCATTTGCTCAATGGTCTGAATGCCTAAGTTAGCTTTATAGGTATGATTATATTCACCCCCTAATACATGCACGACAGCCATATTATTTTTACTTTTAATTTGATCAGCAATTAATGATGAGTTGGTAAAAACAGTAAACTTCACTAATGGCAAGAATGAAGCAAAAATAAGTGTGGTGGTACAAGAATCAATAAATAAAGTATCGTTTTCAGTCACCAGAGATGCAGCATATTGACCAATTAGTATTTTTTCCTGGCGATTTAAATCCATTCGTTGGGCAAAACTACCCTCTTGTATATTCTGAACTTTTATCGCACCGCCATGGACTTTAGTAACCTCACCGCTTTTTTCCAAATAGGAAAGATCCCGGCGGATGGTTTCAGACGTCACACCCAACTCCTCGGAAAGACCAATAACAGAAACCTCACCAAGACTATCCAGCTTTTCTAAAATAAACTGTTTACGTTTGATCTGATTCATAAGAATAGCTGCCCGAAGCTGTGCGATACATAGTGTCATTCTACGCAATAATTTTATGAAACAAAAGGCGATTCCATCACACCGGCCAGAGTTGATTAATGGCAAAAGCAACTCCGTGTTGGTTATTATCCTGACTTACCCTATCCGCACAAGATTTGACATAATCACTGGCATTACCCATTGCCACACCCACAGCAGAAAACTGAAACATGCTGATATCATTCTCCTGATCGCCAATACTGACCACGGCTTGAGCACTGATATTTAAGTGTTGAGATAAGTAATGTAATGCATCCCCCTTATTGATGCCATGTTTCATTATTTCATAATAATGGTTGCTGGTTTTACTGAGTGAGTATTGAAGATGAAACTGCTCATCTATTTTATTGGCGATATTATCAATAAAATCGGTTGAGCCAACCATAGAGATTTTAACAATATCATCTCTCTGAGCAATATAAGCCGGCTCAGCAAACACTATTTCCATAGCAAAAATATCAGATTCATAGCGAGTATAGTAGCTGATATTCGGTGAACAAATCATCATGTTAGTGCGAGTAAAAAAGTGATGTGGAAATTGATTTTCTGCCAGCATGGCAATGGCAGTTTGTACCTCTTTGCGGCTGAGTGGTGTAAAGCGAATATCTGCCCTCTCAACAGCGTCATATATCCATGCGCCATTAAATGAAATAAAGTAACGAATAAGATGTTCTAATTCAGTATTGTAAATGACGGCCGCAATAGCCTTAACCGGCCTGGCTGAACATAAAACAACCATGCAGTGCTGCTGAATAATACGTTTTATCGCGTTAATATTCTGAGCTGATATTTGGTTTTCCTTATCGAGTAAAGTGCCATCAAGATCAAGCGCTAATAACTTATACATACGTTGACTCCAATAAAAAAGGGAGAATAGATTATTGCTAATACACTCTCCCTCCTTACTCACATCATACTATCAGTGGGTAATAAAGCGTGACACCACATCCTTTGCCGCATTGCAGACAACATTATCAATGGCAGTGCCCACCACCAGAATATTTACACCGGTATCTTTAAATGCTTTGGCATTTTCCAGATTGATCCCCCCTTCTGCTAATGTTGGTACCGAAACCGCACCAACTAACGCCAGAAGCCGCTGTTTGATAGCATCAGGAATATCACCCGCGCTGACACCCTCGTAGCTCATGCCAGTCATTAAACCAATCATATCAACACCCAGCATTTCCATCGTTTTAGCCACTTGTGCAACATCAGCGGGGGTTTCAGCCGCAATGCCGAAGGTATGTAAATCACTTGGGTGGCCAATATAAGCATCTACCGTCAAACCATACTTATGGGCTAAATCCACCAGTTCCTTTAAATCTTCAAAACTGGACTTATGGGTATGTAAACCATCAGCACCTGATTGAGCTATCAATAAAATATCTTGTTCCGTCACGGGCGTAGGTACAGTTTCAGTAAAGCCTCCGGCGATCCCGACGGTAATAAAAATATCGTCAGCCACCACATTACGCACCCCCCGCACAGCTTGTGCCATTTGGTCGATGGTTATCTCATGACGAATACGCTCCGCAGCATGCATATTCGTCACACCATTATGGCCGCGAGCCAACGCCAACGCGGGGTGATTAGGTTCCAATAATTTAACACCTGAATCGCATACTGCTTTCGCTAAGCGAGCATCATCTCCGGTTATTCCAGTACTGAGAATAGTTTGACCGCCATGTAACGAAATTGCATTTCGTACTTTATCCATAGCGACGGAACGTTTCTTACTCATATCAGCGTTGAACATATTTACCTCTACTTGATTTATATAAAACGGCTTTTTTAATTGTTAACTCTTAGCCCGATATCCCTGGTGTTGGTGATTCGGGTACTGCTTTTTTAATTGCTACAAACTTGTTGGCTAATAGGGTGATTACACAGGTCAACACCAATGTTACCGCCATGACTATCGCCATATAAAAAGCGTTATTCGACAAGAATGGAGAGGCGAATGCAGGTACATATGCCACGCCTTTAATATTTAATAATCCCAGCAACATGCCGCCAACGCCGGCGGAGAATATTGCACCAGCAAAGACGACTTTATTAGAAAACATGAACGGGTAAGCAGATTCGACGAACGTCCCAAAGCCGAGGTTAATTAACAACCCTGGGGCGGCTACCGCAGCTTCACTTTTTTCTCGCGGAGCAATCACGTTAGCCAGATTAATACCGGCTGCCACCATCACCAGCCCGACCATATCGACCGCACCGAGGAAGCTGACACCGGATTTTTCCATTTCCAGTAATACCAGTGGCAATATAACTGCGTGATAGACCCCACCCAGTATGGCTGGCCAAATAACCAGACCGGCCAGTAATCCTGCTAAAATCGGGCTAAAGGCCAGAGTGGCTTCAATGGCTAATTTAATATAGTCACCTGCGGCTAATGCCAATGGGCTAAGCAGGTAGTACATCACCAAACCGGAGAATAAACCGGACAAACCGCCCGCCACAATATTGATGGTGGTCATTGGGAATTGCCATCTCAGGCAAAGCCCAAACAAATAACGCACCATAATACCGGCACCGATCCCACCCAAAATACCGCCAATTAAGCCACCTTCTACCGATAGCACCCCGGCAACAACCCCCGCCACAATTGACACTTCATCTAGTTCAGAAACCTGTTTAGCCGCAATAACCGCGACAATAACCGGCAACCCCTTCAATAGCAGTTCAAAAATGGCATTCAGTGATTGCAACCCTGGGATATGGCTTAGCGCCAGCACAATGGCCATGGCGATAAAACCAGGCAATGCCGGGATCATGATGCTACGGATATTGATTCTTTTTAGCAGGCTCTTGTCACTGCCTGGCATGTTGGCCTCGCTACTGCCCAGCACTGGGGTATATTTTATTTGCCAGTGTTTACATAGCGAGGCGGTAAAAGAGATGGCCCGTGTGCGGCTATTGGTGCCAGTGGTGCCAGAAGTGGCAATCACATTGGCACCTTTGGAAGTGATAATCGCCATCGAGGTACCGCCAGTGCCTACAATGGGGATTTTCTTTTCTATCGCCGCCAAGATAGCGTCTTTATTACTGCGTTCGGGGTCTGCACTCATGATAATGATGCCATCAATATCACCAGCTCGGATTTGTGCCGCAATGGCCGCATCCGATGATTTTACCGCGTCATTCACCTCAGAGAGTTTCCCCTGGAAGCTAATCCGTGGTTTATCCCCTTCCTCCGCGGTTATTGAATAAACAGCAGCGGCGGTGGTCGGCTTTGCCACATCCATCGATTCTTCCGCAGCAATAAATTGCACCGCACTGACACCTAACCCAGCGGAGTGGAGTTGGGTATAGATTTCTTGTAGAAGTCTTTCGGGGTAGGCACCACCGAGATTGAACAGATTTCCCCCGCTGCTTCCGAGTATTGCTACATTTTTCATGTCGGGCCTCAAAAGATAAGAAATGTTAGAAAGTGTTATTATGTTTTTAACTGCAATTCACCATCACAGAAATAACAATTCAAAGCAACATTAAACAACATAAAACCATCCATTAACCCCACTAACATGATAGTGATTAATGCTGGTAATTTAATTAAATAATCATAAAGTTAAACTAATATTCCTTTAAACTAAGATACTGAGTGATTAAATTTTGCAAATTGGTATTTTGTTGTTTTTGTTTGTTTTGTTGTTTTCGTGATGAAGTTCAAACTATTGCCATTGGCTATTTCTGGCGAGAAAAGAAACGTGAGGAAAACGATGGGTGCGGATCGGATCTTCTCCGCACCGGATTATGCCAAGGGAGCGCTGAATATCGAGATGGGTCTGCGTTTTACCGATGAAACCCACGCGATTCAAGCCGCCATCGCCGGGCAAGGTGTGGCCATTGTCAGCAGTTTGCTGGCGAAAGATTTTATCGATAAACAGATCTTTACCGCCCCGTTTAACATGGCACTACCGGGTGGGAAATATTTCTTCGTCACCACGCAGGAAAAAGCGCAACAGGAAGATGTGCGAGAGTTAAAATTGTCGATCGAGGAGAGTATCGCGGGTTGCTAAATAGCGCTATGCCATCACGTTTTTAGGCAAGCGTGATCAGTCGGCCTGTTCCTGCTCATGTAAGCATGCAGGAACAGGCCGCAAGAATAATCGCGGTTACGCGTTTATCGCTTTCTTTGAATCCAGAGCGCTGTGAATAGCGGCTTCTAATTCATTGACTTCAAATTTTGCCACATAAGCATCTGCCCCTACCTTGCGGACATGGTCTTCATTGGCACTACCCGATAATGACGAATGGATTATCACCGGAATATTTTTCAAAAACTCATCGCGTTTTATATTCAGCGTCAAGGTAAAACCGTCCATCTCCGGCATTTCTAAATCGGTTAAGACAAAGGCGATTTTATCCGAGATAGGTACCCCTTCGGCTCGTGCCTCATCGGCCATTTTCTTGATCTTATTCCACGCTTCCAGACCAGTGATATGCATCACGGCAGGGATATTCATCATATTCAGGCCCTGTTCAAGCATCGAACGCGCCACCTTAGAATCCTCAGCCACAATCGCGACTGAACCTGGCTTAAGTTGAAATGCCTTGGTTTTCTCAGTGTCGATTTGAACATTGCGATTCGCGGGAATAATGTCATATAGAATCTGTTCGACATCCAGTACCAGCGCCAGTCGGTTGCTCGCAGAGTCGTTATCCAAACGCGCGATACTGGTAATATTGCGGCTTTTAACACCTGCGTCGGCGGCCAGTACCTGGCTCCATTCAAGGCGCACGATATCGTCAACGGACTCCACGGCGAAAGCCTGTGTACTCCGCGCGTACTCAGTCACCAGCAGGATATTTAATCCGGTTTTTGGCACGCAACCGACGATAGACGGGAGATCAATCACTGGGATGATTTCTCCGCGAATATTCGCGATACCCATCATTGGCGATGCCATACCCGCTGCTTTGGTCAACGTAGGCATAGGTACAATTTCACGCAATTTGAACACGTTGATGCCGAATAATTCGGATTTCTCTTCTTCTTCTTGAGATACCCCCAGTCGGAACAGCAAAAGTTCAAATCGGTTTGATGAGGTGAGATTTGTTCTCTCTTCAATCTCTTTTTGAAAATTATCCATACTTTCCCCAATGCAAATAATTGTTGATGTGCAGTAACAAGGCGATATCAGCCATTCGGAAAATAAGGAATAACATTCTGCTCAGCGGCAACTAATGCTTCACCCTTTCATTCGGGAACAGGAAAGTACAGTACGCACGGTGCCCTCTCGTCCCACGCCTGTCCATTGCCTTTTCTCATTCTCACCATGGTGGAACTTATAGTGTTATCGGCACGCGGGAGAAAATGCTTAATAATTCGACTTAAGATAAAAGTGCGTTACCGAGCGCTGCCTGGCATCGCTATTGCACATCATTTACCGGCCACCTCCGGCCACTAAAAAACGATAATAGTCGCCGTGCCTTGGCCCGCAAGCGGGCGCAGATGAACCTTAGTGGTCAGGCTGTGGGCCGATAACGCCATAGCCAGCGGCCAGAGGACATTCGCCGATAAAACAGCACGCCGCGCACTATCCAGTCGAGGAACATGCCCATCCACACGCCAATAACGCCAAATCCCAGCGTCACCCCCAAAATGTAACCGGCGATAATCCGGCAACCCCACATCCCGGCCAGTGCCACCCACATGGTGTAACTGGCATCCTTCGCCCCTTTTAGGCCGGACGGTAACACCCAAGAGGCGGCCCAAATCGGCATAAATAGTGCATTTATCCAGATGAGATGCTTAACAACAGTAATGACACCCGGCTCGTTGGTATACAACGAAGCCAGAAAACCTGCGCTGGGGATCGATAACAGCGCGATAAAACACACTCCAACCGTCGATAACCAGAAGATATGCTTGAGTTGGCGGATCGGTTGTAAAATCTGCCCTTTCCCTAACCGCGTACCAATAATAATCGTCGAGGTATAGCCCAATGCATTGCCCGGCAAGTTAATCAGCCCGACAATTGAAAATGCGATGAAATTACCGGCGATCACTTCAGTCCCCATCCCCGCCACAAAACGCTGAGTAATCAGTTTGCCAATGCTAAACATCACTGACTCAACACTCGCGGGAATACCAATACTCAAAACCTCAAACATAATCGCCGAGGTAAACGGCATAAAATACGCTTTGAACGGGATGCGCAGGGTGTGATTGGCACCAAAAATCAGCATTAGTACCACCACCAGCGCGCCAATATAGCGAGAAAGCGTGATACCGATACCGGCACCAATAAAGCCTAAGCCCTGCCAGCTAAATAGGCCGTAAATCAATACACTGCTGATAGCAATATTGAGAATGTTCATCATAATATTGATGAACATCGGTAATCGGGTATTACCGGCTCCGCGCAGTGCACCACAACCCACCAAGGTGATGGCCATTGCGGGATAATTCCAGACGGTCAGGTGCAGATAGGTTAGCGCCATCGCCTTAACGGAGGGATCGGCTTGACTGGCCATCAGATTAATAATCGTCTCACCGGTAAAATGCACCAGCAACACTAAAAATAATGAGATGAGCACCAGTAGAGAGATCGATTGACGTGCTGCCGTTTGTGCTTGTTTGCGTTTGCGCTGACCGAGGCTAAATGACACCACGACCGATGTTCCCAGCGCAACAGAGGCAAAAAAGGCCACAATCAACATATTGAAGCTATCCGCCAGCCCCACCGCCGCCATGGCCTCTTTACCTAACCAACTCACCAGCAGTGTGCTAAACACCCCCATCAGCAGCACACAAAGTCCTTCAATAAACAGTGGGATAGCCAGTGGCGTTATCTCACGCCAAAACAGCACCCGATAGGATTTTCGCTTTTTATACCACGCGTTTGCGTGAAAGATTTTCAACTTAACTGCCCCTGGAATCACGTCCATTTGCATACATCAGCGCTTTCCACCACTATGGTGAAACATCCCGATGCGCTGATTTACAATGGTGATTGCCCGCGTTAAATTTTAACGTTTTGTCCTCGGTAAAAAACCCTTGCAGATCTCATAATAGAACATGCGATAAATTTTAGTGAAACGTCATTTCACCAAAGTGGTGATGAAATACTTATGCAATGAAACATACATAAATATGCAAAATGTCTTTGACTAGAATAGGGGTTTTGCGATATCAATGTAGGCATTGAAACCTTTGCCAGACAGACCTAATTCATACAGGATTTAATTGATGACAACTATTCTCAAACACCTCCCTATTAATCAGCGTGTTGGTATTGCTTTTTCTGGTGGCCTGGACACCAGTGCAGCACTGTTGTGGATGCAGAAAAAAGGCGCAATTCCTTATGCATATACCGCCAATTTGGGGCAGCCTGACGAAGAGGATTACGATGCAATTCCGCGTAAAGCAATGGAGTATGGTGCAGAGAAAGCCCGTCTGATTGATTGCCGGAAACAACTGGTTGCTGAGGGTATCGCAGCCATTCAATGTGGTGCATTCCATAACACCACCGCTGGTGTGACCTACTTTAATACCACGCCGCTGGGCCGTGCTGTCACCGGTACCATGCTGGTTGCCGCCATGAAAGAAGATGGTGTCAATATCTGGGGTGATGGCAGTACCTATAAAGGTAACGATATCGAGCGTTTCTATCGTTACGGTCTGTTGACCAATGCTGAGTTGAAAATTTACAAACCGTGGCTGGATACTGATTTCATTGATGAATTGGGCGGTCGTCATGAAATGTCTGAGTTTATGATTCAGTCTGGTTTCGACTATAAAATGTCGACTGAGAAAGCCTATTCCACTGACTCCAATATGCTTGGTGCCACTCACGAAGCCAAAGACCTCGAATTCCTTAATTCCAGTGTCAAAATCGTTAACCCGATTATGGGCGTGAAGTTCTGGGATGAAAACGTAGTAGTGAAAGCGGAAGAAGTCTCTATCCGTTTTGAACGTGGGTATCCGGTTGCTCTAAATGGCGTGGTGTTTGACGACAGTGTTGAGCTGATGATGGAAGCCAACCGTATTGGTGGCCGTCACGGTTTGGGGATGAGCGACCAGATTGAGAACCGTATTATCGAAGCCAAGAGCCGTGGCATTTATGAAGCCCCAGGGATGGCGTTGCTGCATATCGCTTATGAGCGTCTGCTGACCGGTATTCATAACGAAGATACTATCGAGCAATATCATGCCAATGGCCGGGTGTTGGGTCGTCTGCTGTATCAGGGCCGTTGGTTTGATCCACAAGCATTGATGCTGCGCGATTCTGCGCAACGTTGGGTTGCGAGCGAAATTACCGGTGAAGTGACACTGGAACTGCGCCGTGGCAATGACTATTCGATTCTCAATACTGTATCTGACAATCTGACCTACAAACCAGAGCGCCTGACCATGGAGAAAGGGGATTCCGTATTCTCACCTGACGATCGTATCGGTCAGTTGACTATGCGTAACCTGGATATCACCGACACCCGTGAAAAGCTGTTTAACTATGTTGAAACCGGTTTATTATCCTCTTCAGCAACCACTGGTTTGCCACAAGTTGATAATAACAACTTAGGTGCACGCGGGATTCAGAACAAGAGTAAGTAATTATTCTCTTGAACTAAAATTGACAGTGAGTGGTAATCAGACAAAATATCGACACTAGATTGCGCTTGCGTTACGTTGCTAACAAAGCCCTGCTGGAAAGGCCGCTTACCTGACCAGCACAAAAAAACCGCCTACCTGGCGGTTTTTTTGTTTCTATGCCACACCCCTCAATCAGAGCCAGGAATAGTTAAAATATAATATATAATCAATGAGATAATTGGCGTTCTTTCAGCTCGGTCGGGTCATGTTTATAGTGAAATGCGAAGACAAAAACAATCGCCAGCACGACAGTATACGCAGCAAAGGATAACCAAATACTATTCCAATCTTTTACGCCATCGACTGTAAAGTAATCAACCACATGCCCGCTGCTTATCGCGCCAACATACGCCCCGACGCCGTTTACCATCGTCATAAACAAGCCTTGTGCGCTACCTCTGATATTGTGGTCGACTTCTTTCTCGACATAAATCGCCCCTGAAATATTAAAGAAATCAAAGGCGCAGCCATAGACCACCATGGATAATAGCAATAAAACAATGCCGCTGGCGGACGGGTCACCATAGGCAAACAAGGTGAAACGCAGAGTCCAGGCAATCATACTGATCATCATCACACGCTTAATACCAAAGCGAGATAAGAAGAAGGGAATGGTCAGAATGAAAAAGACTTCGGCAATTTGCGCCATCGATAACAAGAGCGACGGGTACTGCACCACGAGGCTATCCTGATAAAGTGGATTCTTGGCAAAATCGTGCAGGAATGGGCTGCTAAACGTATGACTAATCTGTAATGAAGCACCCAGTAACATGGCGAATAAGAAGAAAATAGCCATCTTCTTTTGTTTAAACAAAACAAAAGCATCAAGCCCTAAAAGGTTAACCCATGAGCGATCTTTCTTAGCATTAGAGGTGGGGCAACTGGGTAATGAAAGTGCATACATAGCCAATACCAGCGCCGCACCTGAAGCAATATAGAGTTGAATATTGCTCAATTCAAAACCGGATAAACTGATAGCCCACATGGCAAAAATAAACCCCACCGTGCCAAAAACGCGTACCGGAGGGAAATCTTTAATCGTATCCAGCCCGGCCTTTTCCAGACAGATATAAGAAATCGTATTCGCTAATGCAATTGTCGGCATATAAACCATCGCATTAAACAGCATCACTAAGAACATAACAGTAGGGTCGGAAACATTGGCCGCAATTAACAGCGCAACAGCACCCAATAGGTGGCAACAGGCATAGAGAATATTGGCTTTAATCCAGCGGTCAGCAATGATACCGATAATACTTGGCATTAAAATACAGGCAATTCCCTTCGCACCATAGACTAGCCCCACCTGCGCACCGGTAAAATGGAGGGTATTCATCATATAGGCACCCAAGGTCACCAGCCAGGCACCCCAGATAAAGAACTGGAGGAAGAACATAACTTTAAGCCGTTTTTTTATTATCATTTTTATTCTCCGTGATACAAAGGTGTCGAGGGAATATTATTTGCTTATTGAGTCTGTAGGGTACTTCCCTCTTCAGCGGTATCCCCTACTGCCCGCGAGCCGCAATGACGCCAGTAGGGGACTGACCAAAAGGTTGATAGTTTATTTATCGAGCGGCTGAGGCTTTGCTTTTCAAGAAAACTTCAATCAGTTTGGTGAAATTAACCGAGGCCAATTTGGCGCATTTTAAGGTTTGTTCGTGAGACAGAACCACATCAGACAAGCCTTCTGCCAGATTGGTAATTGCGGTTAACGCAATCACTTTTAAGCCGCAATGGGCCGCAGACAGAACCTCTGGCACCACCGACATCCCCACCACATCACCCCCTATGATTTGCATCATGCGGATTTCGGCTGGCGTTTCAAAGCAAGGACCAGGATAGGAGACAAACACACCTTCGGTCAGAGGGATATCAAGCTGTTGGGCAATCTTAGCCATATCGGCGCGCAAGCCTTTATCATAGGCATTCGCCAGGCTAAAGAAACGTGGACCAAAGCGATCATCATTAGGACCAACCAGCGGTGTTCCCGGCATGGTATTAATGTGATCTTTAAGCATCACCACCGAACCCGGTAAGACTTCTGGCCGTAGTGAACCAGCGGCGTTAGTACAGAATAAAAACTCGCATCCCATCAGTTTAAATGTGCGTACCGGATTGGTCATGATGCTCATGCCTTGCCCTTCATAGAAGTGGCCACGGCCTTTCATACACATCACAGGGACACCAAACAGATCACCAAGAACCAGCTCCCCCGCATGCCCATGCACTGAACTGACCGGGAAACCGGGAATATCGGCGTAGCTGAGGGTGGTTTCATTGGTAATTTGTGCCACCAAATCGCCCAAGCCTGAGCCTAAAATAAACGCCGCCTGAGGCTTAAATCCGGGCTTTATTTTCTGAATATACGCGGCAGCCTGAAAGGGTAATTCACTGAAACCAGCATTACTGTTTGAATTTACTGTCGTCATAATAAAACCCCTTAATTATTTTTTATTTATCAAGTAACCGGGTTATTCAATAAATCGGCTAAATAATAAATAGGTAGAGAGATAGATATTCTTCTCCATCATATGTAGTGGGTTATGACACAACCAATACTAAAATCCCGCTTATCCATACTGAAAAGGTAATGGTTCACGGTGCATTTCCACGCAATTATCGTCGATCACAAGAGGGTAATAGGTATGCACATGACAACAAAAATAGTTAAAGCACATTTGCAAATGCTGGGGTTTACCGCCCTGCTAGGAGGCTCTTTTATTGCCAGCGCCACCATCAGCAATGCCTTGCCTCCCATGGTTATCACCTGGTTAAGATATGCCATTGCCAGCCTGCTTTTTATGGTGTTACTGGTAAGCCAGGGGTTATTGAAATTACCTAAACTGCGTGATTTAGGCCGCTACACGCTAATTAGTTTGCCGCCATTACTCTATTTTGCTTGCATGATATTTTCACTTCAAACCACCAGCGCATTAAATTCGAGTGCGTTATACACCACAGTGCCTTTAATGAGCCTGATAATGAGCATGCTGTTACTTAAATCGAAATCGACATGGTCAGTGCTGGCGGCTTTATTAATGGGGATTTTAGGTGCGTTGCTCATTATATTTAAGGGCGATTTGTCTCAACTTTTACATTTGTCGCTTATGCCGTCTGATTATTTATTCCTGTTCGGCTGCTTAGGAATGGCGCTTAATCCCATCGTGGTGAAAAAGTTGCATCGTGGCGAACTGGCGTTGGTTCTCACTGGCTGGAGTTTGATCTGTGCCACACTATTATTAACCGCAGTTGTCGCCTATCAACTGCCAGAAATTGAATGGCGAAATATTAGCGTTATAACCTGGAGTGGGGTTTTCTATCTCGCTACCTTTGCCACCGCGTTAAGTTTCTTCCTGTTCCAAAAAGCTTGCGTTGTGCTCTCTCCGGCCAAAGTATCAGGTTATGTGTATCTGATACCGCTGTCGGTGATTGCGACCAATGTGGTGCTAGGGCAGGCAATAAATTGGCAGGAGATCGCCGTAGGGGCCACTTTAGTGGTTATTGCCATGGTCATGTTGGTTAAGGCTAAGTGACAGCGGCATTAAAATAACGCAAGCAACCGCTCCAGTGGCCGCGTCATGCTGCCGGGATGATAAACGGCAAACAGATCGGCAGAGAGATTATCTATCAGCGGGATGAACTTAATATTAGGCCATGGGATTTCCTGCATGCTTTCAGGCACCAGAGCGATACCAAGATTACTGTTTACGAAAGCCAATTGGGTTTGCGGCTCATCAAATTGATAAATAGTCAGCGGCTTACAACCTGCGGCGAGGCAACTATTATATAAATTCTTGGAGTAGCCAGAATTAGCAAAAGTGAGGAATATTAGATTCTGGCCGGAGAGTTCTTTCAACGAGAGCATTTTTTTATCAGCCAACGCACTCTCATTAGACACCGCAACCGCAACCCGCTGCTTCTCAACGCACTGATAGACCAGCGCCGGGCTCTGCTCCAGGGAAGCACAACGCCAGAAGCCGATATCAAGCTTCTTACTTAATAGCGCTTCATACTGTTTGCTGGGCGGAAACTCATGCAAAGACCACGTGGTGTTAGGGTTAAGCGTTTTAAAAAGTTTGAATTTCTCTAATAACTGGTGCCAAAGCGCCGAACCAATAATGCCTATATTGAGGTGGCTTTGCTCATGGCGGGCAATATAAGACACGCGGCTTAGTGAGTTTTCTATATTCTCAAAGACTTCTTTCATCTCAGCCTGCATCATCTCACCCGCCAGAGTTAATACCACATTACGGCTGTCCCGGATAAATAAAGGGAAACCCAAAGCATCTTCCAGCTCTTTAATTTGCAGGCTTAACGGTGGTTGCGAGATATGAAGGCGTTCAGCGGCTTTTCCAAAGTGCAGTTCTTCTGATACGGCTAAGAAATAGCGGATCATTTTCAAATTGATACGACCGGAAAAAAGAAGCTTCTGCATGTCACTATCCAATTATGTTAATGCGTAACCTAACTTATTTTTTGATAATAACACTATCTGATTATTCAACGACTAAAAACCCCCTTAACAATTCAAAGCCATTCGAGTTGCAGGTAGATATAGCGAATCCCCTGCAACTTCGAGGACGAAGGGAACACCCCCTGTAATTTCAAGGACTAAGGCCCCCCAAAGTCATTGGAATTACAGGTAGGCAGCAAGAGAATGAACCCCGATGAGCTTACTCATGTAAGTGATTCGGGTGACAAATCGGTCAGGAACCGATTTGAACGCCGCTTGCGGCGGCCTCAACGAGACGAGGCCCAAGGATGGGCCGAGTAATGAGCGTAGCTAACACCCCTGTAATTTCAAGGACGAAGGCCCCCCCAAAGTCATTGGAATTACAGGTAGGCAGCAAGAGAATGAACCCCGATGAGCTTACTCATGTAAGTGATTCGGGTGAATGAACGTAGCTAACACCCCTGTAATTTCAAGGACGAAGGGGGATGGGTAATTCAATATTACTTTCAGCCAACAACCCCATATTGTTATACATAGCACAGGCGGCATCCACTAAATGCATGGCAATTGCGGCACCACTGCCCTCACCTAACCGCATGCCCATTTGCAAGTATGGCTCGAGTTGCAGATGACTTAGAGCAATGACTGCACCTTTTTCTGCTGATAGATGAGATGGGATCAAATAGTCACGGACTCCCGGTGCGATACGGCAAGCCGCTAACGCAGAGGCATATGAGAGAAAACCATCCAACACCACCGGTAACCCCGCCGCCGCCGCACCAAGCATCACGCCGGTCATACCTACCAAATCAAACCCCCCCACTTTCGCCAACACATCAATACCATCACTGGCATCTGGATGATTGGTTTCGATAGCTCGGCGCACTACCGCCACTTTATGATGCAACTGCGCGCTAGGAAAATTCGCCCCAATCCCTACCACCAACTCGGGATCGCTGTCAGTAAACACGCTGACCATCGCCGCTGCGGGTGTAGTATTCGCCATACCCAACTCACCAACGCCAAACACTTTCACGCCTTCAGCCGCCTGCCGTAATGTCAACAGTGCACTGGCACAAAGTAGATCCTCCGCCTGTTGGCGCGTCATTGCCGCTTCACGGGCGATATTGCCGCTGCCTCGCGCCACTTTCATATCCACCACACCGGGTAGCGTATCGCTATCAATACCCACATCGACAATTTTCACTTCAACACCGGCATTAGCCGCTAGCACGCAAACACCCGTTACGCCTTTCACCATGTTCAACGCCTGAACCAGAGTGACTACTCGAGGTGAAATAGCCACGCCTTCATCGTAGACGCCATGATCTGCTGCCATCACAATAATTTGTTTGCGCTCAACCTGATGCCCATATAACCCCCGCATACCGGCCAGTTGAACCGCCAGTTGCTCCAGGCGGCCTAAGCTACCCGGTGGTTTCAGTAAGCCATCCAACCGCACTTGTGCTCGGGCCATTGCCTTGCTATCCAGCGGCGCAATCGTGCGCAGAATCGATGAAAGTGTTTGCATGTACTTAACCTCGTGTTGCAGGCTGCCAAACAGCCCGACTGTTAAACGCACGCAGCGTGACAAATCCATCATGGATCTCTAGTACGCTGTATGCCCCCTGATCAAAATGAAAGTGCCACATAGCCGCCGCTGGCATGGCCAGCAAACGAGCCAACATCAGGCTTAATACCCCCTGATGGGCAACCAGTAGCCGATTGTTATCACTACTTTGTGGTGAAGTGCCTGATGCTAACAACAGTGGCTGGATAACCTCTTCAACCCGGGCAGAGAACTGAGGGAATGACTCCCCTCCGGTGGGGCTTGCCAGTTGCCAGTCGGCTACCCATTGTGCCCATGCATCTGGGTCTTCCCGTTGTAAATCATGATGATGGCGCATTTCCCAGTCGCCAAAATTCATTTCATTTAATTGCCCGTCGCTATCGGCGCTCACCCGATGCCCAGCGAGTATGATATCGGCGGTATGGCGCGCGCGCAGCAACTGGCTACTGACGCCCTGACTAAAATCCACATCCGCCAACCAACCTGCCACCCATCCGGCCTGCTCCACCCCCTGTGGTGTCAGCGCCAAATCGGTCAGTCCGCAAAAAACACCACGCAAATTGGCCTCGGTTTGCCCGTGGCGTACCAGAAAAAGTCGCATAGAATGGCTCAATATTGAGGTTATTCAGGAAATAACGCCGTCATTGCAAAGCAACTACAACAGCGCCAGCAAAAACACTAACTCACCTATTTCGGCCGCCGCACCCAATGTATCACCGGTTTGCCCACCTAAACGGCTACGCAGATAGGTTGCCAACAGCAGCACTACCGCCATGGTAATCACCAGTGCCAGCAGCGCAGTCCCTTTTCCCAGTAACAGGGTAAGTATTGCGCCCCCCACTAATGTGACGGCAGTTTGCCGGCCGGTAACTTTACCGATGTAAATATTACCCAAGCCGTTGCCTGCACGGGCATAACGCTGGCGGTACATCAACAACACAATCACCGTGCGCCCGGCCACTGATGCTGCCATTAGCATCGCCAGCATCGGCACATCGCGCAGTGCCAGTTCACTTACAACCAGCACTTTCGCTACCACGATAAAGATCAAGGCTAAACCGCCGTTAGTACCAAGGCGGCTATCACGCATGATCTCCAACATCTGCTCGCGTTTACGAGCGGAAAACACGCCATCGCAGGTATCTGCCAAGCCATCAAGGTGGAAAGCGCCAGTAACCAGCGCCAGTGCCAACACATAACCCAGTGCCGCCAACGGAATGCCACACCAAGGGGCCAGCAGGGTAAAAACCAGCGCGCCGATGATACCGACAATCAGCCCGATCAGCGGGAAACCGATAATGCCGCGTTCGTACTGATCCATCGACAATCCTTGCGTCCAGCGCTCCGGCACCGGAATCCGGGTCATAAACTGCAAGGTGGCGAGAAATAGACGCAAGCTCATTTAATTTTTACCTCAATGCCGGAAACCACCAGAAACACTTGGTCAGCAGCAGCGGCCAGGCGCTGGTTGACCCGACCGGCGATATCACGAAAATGCCGCGCTAAACGATTTTCCGGCACAATGCCCATCCCCAGTTCATTCGTCACCAAATAAATCGGTGCTGAACTTCGAGCACAAGCGGCCAGCAGATCGGTAATCTGTTGCTGAATCCCCACTTCAAGTAACGTGAAATCCATCTGCTCCGGTGGCGTATCACCCGCCTGTTCAAACAGCAGATTAGTGATAAGGGTGGTAATACACTCCAACATCACCGCTTCGCCGGGTTCCACTTGCTGATCTAACACCGCCCCCAGATCCCGATAACCTTCCCAGGTACGCCAGTGTGCCGGGCGACTGGCACGATGTAACTCAACCCGCGCGGCCATTTCCACATCCGTCACCACTGAGGTCGCAATATAAAACACCCGCTCAGCCGCCTGTGCCGCTAACCGCTCAGCCAGCGAACTTTTGCCGCTGCGCGCACCTCCGGTAATCAAAATCACTGTGCGCTCTCCTGTCGATGTGTTTTCATTATTTTATAAATACTTTCAATATCAATATGTTGCCGCATACTTTCTGCCAGAATATCAAACTGTTGCTGCTTATGTTCAGCGTAATTAACCGCCATACCGTCAAATGCCACCAGCCCTTTACGTTGGCGCAAATTGTCCAGCAGTGTGCGCGTGAAGTTGTGGCTGTCAAACAGGCCATGAATATAGCTGCCCAGCACACTGCCGTCGGCATTCACCGCCCCTTCCCGCCATTGCTCCACTTGCCCGTTACGCAATGTCAATTGTGCGAAAGGCTTGGCTGCCGCCCCGAGTAGGGATGCACCCATATGGATTTCATAGCCTTCCAGTTGCTGCTCGCCGCAGCTTTCCAGCATCCCCGGCAGGCCCGCCAGACAATAGCCACTGACCCGCGTTGTCACTTTGTCCTGTGCAAACTGCGTTTCCACATCCAGCAAACCCAGGCCATCCATCTGTTCCAGGCCTGACTCCACACCATCAATAATACGTTTTCCCAACATCTGATAACCGCCACAGATACCCAGTACCGGTACCTGATGTTGATGTTGTGCCAATAACGCGGCGGCCAACCCACTGTGATGCAACCACTGTAAATCGCCCAAGGTATTTTTGCTGCCGGGCAGAATAATCAGATCCGGTTGACCCAAGGCTGAAGGCTGCGAAACATAGCGCAGGCGCACATCTGGCTGAGCCGCCAACGCATTAAAATCGGTAAAGTTAGCAATGTGTGGCAAGTGAATGACGGCAATATCCAGCGCTTTTTCCGCCGCATGCTGATATTTGCCATTTTGTAACGCCACACCATCTTCATCTTCCAGATCAATATCCAACCACGGCATTACCCCTAATACCGGCACATTCGTCAGCGCTTCAATCTGTTCCAACCCAGGTTTAAGCAGCGCAATGTCACCCCGAAACTTATTGATTATCACCCCTTTGACCCGCGCTTTTTCATGCGGATGCAACAGGGCCAAGGTGCCATAAATAGCCGCAAACACCCCACCGCGATCGATATCAGCCACCAATATCACCGGTGCATCGGCCATTGCCGCCATCCCCATATTGACGATATCGCGGTCACGCAGGTTAATTTCTGCCGGGCTACCCGCCCCTTCCAGCACCATGACGTCATATTCACTGGCTAAACTGTGGTAAACCTCGCTGATTTGTTGCTGCAATTGCGGCTTATATTGATGGTATTCCACCGCATCCATATTGCAGGCAACTTTGCCCATCAGTACCACCTGCGCCTTACGGTCACTGGTGGGTTTGAGTAGTACCGGATTCATGCGCACATCAGGGGCGATACCTGCGGCTTCAGCCTGAAAAATCTGTGCCCGCCCCATTTCCTCACCCTGCGGCGTAATACCTGAGTTGAGCGCCATGTTCTGCGATTTAAACGGTGCACAACGATAGCCATCCTGCATAAAAATACGGCATAGCCCAGCCACCAATACGCTCTTACCTACATCAGATGCGGTACCTTGCACCATCACCGATAAACTCATTGCGCCTCCTCGGTTTCACGCTGACGCATCAACGCAAAAAGTTGTTCTTCCGTTTTGCACAGCGGTAACCCTAGCTCGCAGTGCATTTTGACCAACCATGGCTGGATAAGCCCGGCAGCACGCAGTTTATCCTGTTGCAGAAACACCTCGGTCGTTTCACCGGCCATCATCAGGCGACCATGAGATAAGACATACAGATAGTCACAAACCTTATAGACCAAATCGATATCATGGCTGGAGAGAATAACCCGTTTCCCTTCCGCCACAATGCGTTCAATGATGGTAATCATGTGCTGACGCCCCGCCGGATCCAGCCCGGCAGTCGGCTCATCGAGTAACAGATACTCCGCTTCCATCACCAGTGCACCGGCAATCGCCACCCGCTTTTTCTGACCGTGACTGAGGTGCTGAATAGATTTATGGCGAAAACCCTGCGCATCAACCAGTGTCAGCGCCCGATCCACTCGTGCGGCGATCACCGCTTCCTCTACGCCGAGATTGCGCAGGCTAAACGCGATGTCACTGTCGATGTCGGTATAAAAAATCTGCTGTTCTGGGTCTTGAAATACCGTTGTCACCCGTTGGCGTAACTCACGCAGGCTGGCCTTTTTATAACTCAGCGGCTCGCCTTGCCACAGCACGCTGCCATGCTGGGGTTGCAAAATACCGGTCAGATTCATAAACAAGGTGGATTTGCCACAACCATTGGCACCCAAGACACCGGTGACCGCGTGCTGACTGAAATCCAGCGTCAGATCGTGCAATACCTGCTCATCCTGATAGCTGAAACCTAACTGCCTGGTGGCTAACATCAAATCCTGCCTTACAGGTGGAAATCACCCTGATAAAGTTTCATATCCAGCGAGATAACCATCTGTTGATAGCGGATCATCACGCGGGTAAATAGCATACTCACCAACATAGCCAGCGAATGGTAGCCAGTACGCAATGAGATATAACCAAACCGCAGGGACTGCGCATGATGGATAGCGGCAGCCTCTTCAGCCAAAATAAAAATAAAGCGCCAGGTCAGCAAAATTTGCTCGGTCAGCAAACGGGGAGCATGGCAACGTTTAAGTATCTGAATAAGTTGTGGGAATGGCGTGTTCAACACAAACCAAAAGGTAGCAGCCAACGCAGCCAGACTGCGCCACAAGGTTTGATTGGCGGTGGTTAGGCCAACTTTATCGATACCGAACCACCAATTACCGATTTGTATACTCCACCACATGCTCTCCGGTTGACGAGAAAGGGATAACACAATGGTCACCAGCCCCACCAACAGGAATGACAGCGGAATAGCCAGCCAGCGCAGATAACGGCGCGGGCCAACGCGTAACAAGTAGCAGGTCAGCGCGGCGATAAATATCAGCAATAACGCCTGATAGAGCGGCGGGCTGAGCATCGCCAGCAGCAGGAAAACCCCATACAGCACCAGTTTCCCTATTGGGTCAACCTGCCGCCAGCGGCTTTGATAGCTTAGTTTATCAATCCCCAGCATGCTCACCGCGTTTCCCCCGGTAGTAGCCCAAGATATAGAAAATCACCGCCGCGCCAATGGAGCCTTGCAGCGTGAACAACAGGCTCTCAATTTCACCACTGGCAGGTTCATATAATGGCTGGAACCAAGGCTCATAGTGCGGTGCCGTTTGTTGGATCAGCGCTTCAGCCTCACCATCCGAGCCACCGTATTCGCCGCCGTGATTAATAAAGAACGGCATAATAACCAGTGCAATCACCATTGCCAGCAGGATCAGGGTCTTTTTCATGTTAGTGGCTCTCCGCGTGAATTAAGCGCCGTTTGGTCAATTGGTCGTAAATCATGACCGTCAACAACCCTTCAGCAATCGCAATCGGGATCTGGGTAATACAGAACACCCCCATAAACTTGATAACTGAACCGCTGATACCAAATTGTGGATCGGGGAACGCCAAGCCAAGTTGTACTGAGGTGACAAAATAAGTGGTTAAATCCGCCAACATGGCACAGAGGAAAACCCCAACATCACGGCGTAATCCTGCTTTACAGGCCAATTTCCACACCAAATAACCCACTACCGGCCCGATCACCGCCATCGACATACCGTTAGCACCGAGCGTTGTCAGCCCGCCGTGTGCCAGTAATAGCGCCTGGAACAGCAGTACAATCGCCCCCAACACCGCCACCACCACCGGCCCAAACAAGATGACTGCCAGCCCTACCCCTGTAGGGTGCGAGCAACTGCCGGTCACCGACGGGATTTTCAGTGCTGAGAGCACGAAAATAAACGCACCACACAGAGCCAGTAACACTTTCTGATTGCTGTCTTCTGCCACAATCTGCTTTAAGCGCACCAATCCCATAAATAGGCATGGCAGAAACAGCACCCACCAAGCCAGCGCCCACATCGGCGGCAGAAAACCTTCCATAATGTGCATGGCAAAAACGTCATTCGGTGCCAACGTAAGCAGGATTGCCATTGCCACGCCGCTATACGAGAGTTTCTTTAACTCTTTTTCCATTTCCATTAGTTGCTCCAATCACTTTGGATATCGGTTAAAAAACTTAACGATCCGTTATTGATTAAATCACTGTTATTCATTAACTAATTGCTGTTTATTCACTAAAATGGTCGAGAAATAGGGCAATGGCTGGTCAGCGGCGATGCTATCAAGCTGACGCCAGCACACTTCGCCGGGTAATGAGGCTTCCGACATCAACAGCGCATGTGGGAACAGCTCCAACCGTGCCAGCAGCGCCTGGATCCGGGCAAAGCGGCCGTAGACCTTCATGAGCACCACACAGTCGTGATCCCGCAGTGCGCGCTCCAATTCGGCTTCCGGTGCGGTACAGGACATGATGGCCAGTGACTGCTGCTCCATCGCCAGCGGTAACGCAGCACGCGAGGCAATGGCGGCAAATGAGGTTACGCCCGGTACAATTTCCAACCAATCAGGCCGCCCAATGCGTTCCAATAAAAACACCCATGTGCTGAATAACATGGCATCGCCGAGGGTGATAAATCCCACCTGGCGGCCATTGGTCACTTCCGATTGCAACTGCTGCGCCACCTCATCCCATACCGCTTGCTTCTCGCTGTCATCAGCGCTCATAGGGAAGTGACAGGTGCGGATTTCGGTATGTGGTGAAAGGTATTCACGCACAATAGAGAGCGCCAGACTGTCGCCGCCTTTGCGCCCGGCAGGCGCATACAGCACATCGAGTTTGGCTATCAGCCGTGCTGCGCGTACCGTAATCAAATCACTGGCACCAGGGCCAACACCTAACGCATAAAGTCTGCCGCTCATTACGCTGCCTCCTGCTGTTTTTGTTGTAAGGCTTGGTCCAGATGTTCGACAAACATTTGACGTATCAATGGGTTCTCGCCCAATCCTTGTAACCAGGAGTGAGCACAGATACCGGCGGCCTCCAATTGCGATTGCCATGAGTCCGGTTCATCAGAGGCCATATCGTTGATGGCATGATCACCGGCCACCAACATCAGCGGCATTAAGTGCACTTTACGCACCCCCTGCTGTTGCAATCGGGTGATGATATGGCTGATTTCTGGATAACTTTCTACCGCGCCCACCAATGCCGGGAAGTGCAGCGAGGTCATGAGATGATCCAGACAGGCATAGGCTGAAAAAGCATAATGACTGGCACCGTGGCCCATAAAGACCACCCGCTCATCGGCAGCCAGCACCGGCATTTGAGCCTGTAACGCCACCAGCAATTGTTGGTAATCGGCAAAACTGCTTAATAACGGCGTACCCAATACCAGACGATGGAAACAGTCGCTAAAGGTGCGCACTTCATTGGCAATTTTTTCGTATTCATCGCCGTTTATCACATGCAGCGATTGGATGGCGACATCCTGATAGCCCTGTTCAACCAGTTGTTTTAGCGCTTCCCGTGGGTTGTTGATCAGCAAACCATCGCGTTTGCACAATTTGCGGATAATCATCTCCGAGGTAAACGCGCGAAAGACATCACGATCGCTGTAAGCTGCCGCCAGTTGCTGTTCGCAAGCATCAATATTCTTTTGGCGGGTTTGTTCATAACTGGTGCCGAAACTGATCACCAACAGTGCCTTTTTCATTTTATTGTCCTCGTTGTTGCTGCCAGTGGGTCAGATGTTGGCTAAATTCATCCAATGACGTCACTTGTTGACCGATACCGCCCAATACCACGCTGGCGGGGCGACACACCACAATGCAGGGGATATTCAGTGCCAGACAGGGGGCGACTTTTTCCTGATATCCCCCCTGGGCACCAGACTCTTTAGTGATAACCACATCCGGCTGGCAAAACTCATACAGTGCCTGATTGAACGACGCACTGAATGGCCCACGCAGCGCAATAATGTGGTCAACCCCCAATCCCAGCGCTTCACATTGGTTCAGCACTTGCGCCGTGGGCAGCACCCGAACCAGTAAAGTTTTGCCCGCCAACCCACGTTGATATTCAGCCAACTGCTTGCTGCCGGTTGTGAGTAACACCCGCGGCCCCAACTGTTGTGCCACCTCACAGGCCGCCGCAACGCTATCGACCTTGTGCAGCAGAGGGTGGCTTAGAACATCAATTTCACTTGGTCGTTGGTAACGGGTTAGCGTGACATGCGACTGTTCGCAGGCCGCCACCACATTGTCACTGAGCATGCAGGCATAAGGATGCGAGGCATCAATCACCCACTGGACCTGTCTGGTCGCCAAAAAATCAGCCATCTCCCCTGCATCCATCCGCCCAACCATGACCTCACCCCCAATATCCCCCGCCAGTTGTTTACCGGCATCGGTGGCAACCGACAGGCTATAGCGTTGCTCTGCGGCATCCAGCAATTGGCAAATCAACCGTGCATCGCTGGTACCGCCAAAGACATGAATCGGTGGATAAGGGTGATGGCTCATCACAATGAATAGCCCCGTGGCGTGATCATCAACCCATCACGGCAATAGGTCGCCTGATTACCGACGATCACCAGACTGGTCATATCCACCGGTTCGAAATCCATCTCACCCAGCGTAGTGATCCATTTTTCCTGTTTTTTACGCCCGGCGGCTTTCACTACCCCGACCGGCGTTTCCGGCCGCTTCCACGGCTGCATTAACTCAAATGCGCGGGCCAGATGCCCTTCACGGCCACGGCTGCGGGGGTTATAGAAACAGATAACAAAATCAGCCTGCGCTGCCGCGACAATGCGTTTTTCGATCACCGCCCACGGCGTCATCAAATCACTCAGGCTGATATGACAAAAATCATGCATTAGTGGCGCACCGAGTAACGAGGCAGCAGCAATACTGGCGGTGATCCCAGCCACCAACCGCACCTCTAACTCCAATTTTTGTTGCGTTACCAGCTCCAGCACCAACCCCGCCATACCATAGATTCCGGCATCACCACTGCTGATAAGCGCCACGTTATGGCCCGCCAGCGCCAGATCAATGGCAGTTTGGCAGCGCTCTATCTCTTTACACATGCCGGTTTTGATCACCTGCTTATCCCCAGTCAAGGGTTTCACCAGATGGGTATAGGTTTTATAACCGACGATAATTTCCGCGTCGCGGATTGCAGCGATAGCTTCCTGCGTCATCATCGATTCACTGCCCGGCCCGATGCCAATTACGGTTAACATTAATGCGATACTCCCAGAGTGATGGTGACGCCCTGCTGACGCAGAGTATTGCCAACCAATTTACCGTCGCTCATCAGCCAGGCGACCGGTTGTGAAACGCTGCCGACACCCACCGTTTGGCGGACAAAATCAGAAGCAGGGAAACGTTGCTCATGGCGGCTCAGTTCGCCGACACTGAACAGTTCGAACGGTACTCGCCAGCACTGAGCCAATTGATGTAGCGCGGGTTCATCTTTTTTGATAGTGACACTGCCAATAGCCCGCAGCGCCATGACGTCAAAGTGATTCTCGGCCATTTGCTGTTGTAACAATTCAACCAAGGTTTGCAGCGAGGTGGCCCGGCGGCAACCGATACCCGCGACCACCCGGCGTGGCACCAGTTTGTACACCGGTAACGGTAATAGAGGCAGACTGTCGCGCAACGTGACACAAACTATCGCATCCAGTTTTGGCAATTGATCCAGCGAATCAACCGGTACAAAACCACGAGTGTCACAGCGTTCACGCTCAGCCAGCAGAGGCGTATCCCACCACAAACCCACGTTTTGTTCGCTGACCAACATTTGATTGACCACTTTGACGGCGTGACGAAAATCCTGCATTTCGCCATCCAGTTGGGTCGCCAGCGTATCCAATGCCGCCATCTGGTTAACGTCGGTTGCCGTGGTTATCACCGGATCGGCCCCGAGAATGCCCGCCAAATAACGGGTTAACGTATTGCCGCCCCCCACGTGACCAGACAACAGACTAATGACATGTTGCCCACGCTCATCAATCACCACCACCGCCGGATCGCTCATTTTGTCATTCACCAACGGTGCGATAACCCGCACTGTCAGGCCGATAGCCCCGACCACCACCAGTGCCGAATACTGTTTAAATGCCTCACGGAGGGTGTCGCCAAAACTGCCATTGAACGGCAGAAAACCCGGTTCCAACAGTTTTTCACTGGTAAAGCAGGTCAGCGGCAAGTGGGTCTGCAAACGCCGCGCCAACCGCACCCCGCCCGGAGTCAGGCAAAACACCGCTATGGATTCAGGCTTGACGATATTCATGGCTAAACCCCGCATCATAGAGTTTGGAATAGTGGTATTCATCACCGAGGAACGCCCCCACCAAAATCAGTGCAGTTTTATGAATAGCAGCGGCGCGAACCAATTCGGCGATATCAGCCAGCGTACCGCGCACAGTGCGGCTTTCAGCCCATGTCGCTTTGTACACCACCGCAACAGGAGTCGTCGCTGGGTATCCGCCAGCAATCAAACGTTCAGCCACGCGGTCCATCTCTTGTACTGACAAGAAAATCGCCATCGATGTTTGGTGCGCGGCAAACGCCTCCAGTTGCTCCAGCGGCGGCATCGGGGTTCGCCCTTCGATTCGGGTAATAATCAAGCTCTGCGCCACTTCCGGCACGGTGTATTCCACCCCCAGTTGCGCCGCTGCGCCAAGAAAAGCACTGACACCCGGTACCGACACAAAACCAATACCGTGCTCACTCAGCACTTCCCCCTGCTCACGGATCGAACCATACAAAGAGAGGTCACCGGTTTGTAACCGCACGACTAACTTGCCAGCACGTACACCATCAACCATCAGTGTGATGATCTGTTCCAAATTCAAACCCGCGCTATCGTGGCATTGTGCCTCGGGCGAACAATATTCCAGCAGTTCGGTATTGATCAGCGAACCGGCGTAGATAACCACCTCTGCTTGCTGTAACAAACGGTAGCCTTTCAGGGTGATCAACTCTTTGTCGCCTGGCCCTGCGCCGACAAACCAGATTTTTTGTGTATCCCAGGATGGTATTACCGCTGTTGATGCAGCATCAGGATGCTCAGACATTGCGCGCCTCCTTGTGGCAGGAAATAAGATAAGTAGGATTATTAGGTTTAAAATAGTGCCCGCTGCCCAAAGGGGTCAGGGTGGAGAGTTGCAATTGCACGCAATCTAACTGACTGACAGCGCAGCGCTGTAAGTGAGCCAACGCGTCATTAAGGTTATTGAGCAAAATAAAGGTCAGTACCAAACGGCCATCGGGCTTTAGCGTCATCAGCGCCCAATCAATCAGATCGGTTAAATGGCCGCCGCTGCCACCAATAAAAATGGCATCGGCTGCGGCAGTATTAGCTAGCGGGGCAACGCCTGCGATAATCGCCACGTTGTGGCAACCCAGCCGCTGGCGGTTTTCGCTAATCAACGCCAGTGCTGCCGGATTGCGCTCAATCGCGGTGACCTGCAAATCGGGGAAGCGCAGTGCCGCCTCCAACGCCACACTGCCCGTTCCGGCCCCCACATCAATCAGATGGCCGTAACAAGGTAACTCCAGCCGTTCCAATGCCAATGCGCGCACCGCTTCTTTGGTCATCGGGACTTTTTGCCCGCGTAAGAACAGATCATCTCTCATTGAGGATCACCACCACATTCATGTCATAACGTGCCGCTACCTGTTGTTGCGACAGACGGTGAATACGTTCATTGGGTTGTGACAGGTTTTCACCGATAATCAAGGTGCGGGACAGACCACGCTGATGTAATGCATCAGCGATGGCGCGTGGGCCGATAACACTGTCAGTCACCATCGCCACCTTGTCATGCTGGAAAATCCAGTCAAAATCGGGCACCCGCCCGTGGCTGCTGGTAAGAAAAAGGTCATTCATATCCAGCGCCACTTTGGCACACAGATATTGAATGGCACTGATGCCGGGCACGATATGTAGCTCGTCAGTGCCGAAGTTCGCCGCCAGCAGTTTGCCAATGCCATACAGCAGAGGATCACCGGAAGCCAATACCACAATGGCGCGTGCCTTGTTGCTATCCAGCCACTCCAGTAACCCCAGCAGATCGGCATCTAACAAGCGGGACTCTCGGAGATTGCTGCTAAATGTTGCCAGATGGCGCTTCCCGCCCACCAACACTTCAGCCTGGCTGATAGCCCGCCGGGCTTCAGGGGTCAGATAGTCGATATCACCTGGGCCGATGCCGACAACAGTAATCATCGCAATGCCTCCACAATCTCATCCAGGGGCCGGCTGCTGCCTAACACCTGATTATCGAAAGAGAATAAAATCGCATCGCACTGCGGCGGATTAACGGAGAAACGCATCATTTCAGCAATGCGCTCACAGATACGCTCGGCAATACGGCTGTAGACCGCCTGCCACCCCTGCTCAGTAATCAACTCCATCGCCGCTTCAGTGGTGTCGCACTGGTTTACTTCAAGCAATAGCGCATGCGGCGCCCCCATCAGCGCCAAATGGGCAACCAGTGTTTCCATGCGGCCATCCGCGATATGGCTGTGGGTATGGAAGATACCGGCGGCCACTTTCACTAATTTGCCGGGATGACCTACCAGCAGCACCTGGCGAAAACCCAGTCGCACAGTTTCCTGCAACATATAGCCGACGAAATTACTCATGGTCACCACCCGCTGACTGTCGAGGCCCAGATGGTCGCGGACAAAGCGCTCGCCATGATTGCCCGGTACCAGAATGACGCGATCTTCACCCGCCGCGCGCTTCATCTCCAATTCCAGAGCCAGCGAGCGTTTCCAACTCTCTTCCGACATCGGTGTCACAATGCCGGTAGTACCGATGATGGAAATGCCACCGAGGATCCCTAACCGCCCGTTGTAGGTTTTTTTCGCCCGCTCTTGCCCTTCGGGAGCAAAAATCTCTATTTCAGCGCCGCGTAACGGGCCAATAACCTCACGCACCGCCGCCTCGATGGTCTGGCGCGGTGTACGATTAATGGCTGAACTACCGACGGGGAGGCCAATACCTTTACGTGTCACTGTCCCGACCCCTTCACCACCGCGCAGAGTAATTTCCGTCTGTTCACACAGCGTGACGCGAGCAAAAATCAGCATGCCGTGGGTGGCATCAACATCATCACCACCATCTTTGCGGATGGCCGCCGTAGCTTGCTGGCCCTCAATGAGGGGTTGTTCTACATTCAGGCATAACGTGACACCGGAAGGCGTCACAATTGAAATCTGGTCAATCACTTGCTGGCGCAACACCATTAGCGCCGCCACTTTAGCCGCCGCGGTCGCACAAGAGCCGGTGGTGTAGCCTTTGCGATATTGTTTGCCGTTATGCCAAATACTGTCTAATTGCTGGTTTTGCAGCATCTGACTGTCATTGACAGTAGCCTCACTCATAGCGCCCCCCGCAACTGATAGAGGATGGCATTGATGATGGCTGCCGCCACATTACTGCCCCCTTTGCGCCCAAGTGCTGCAATGCACGGCAGATCACTGGCAACCAAGGCATCTTTGGATTCAGCCGCCCCGACAAACCCCACCGGCACGCCAATGACCGCGATCGGTGTGGCGTGGCGTTCCAACAAGCGGAACAACGCAGTCGGAGCATTACCAAACACAAATAGCTTTTCACCTGACTCTGCCAGAGCGACATCCACTGCGGCCATCGAGCGAGTAATACCCTGTCGCGGCGCACTCTCCACCACCCGAGGGTCACTGATGTAACAACGGCATTCGCATCCCATCTGCTTTAACAGCACCTTGTTGATACCGGACATCGCCATCGTAGTATCGGTATAAAGAGTGCAACCCCGGCGGATACCCTCGGCAATATGGGTCAGTACCTGCGGTGAGAAATGCAGAATATCCAGCCAATCAAAATCCGCCGTGGTATGGATAACCCGCTTGATCACCGCTTCTTGCATCTCACTGACAAAGCGATAGTCCGGGCGCTCATCGGCAATAATGTCACCGATGATGGCAAAACTGTTTTGCTCTATTTCCTGCGGGTTCTTTATATAGTTCATCAGGTTATCCTTGTTAAATGCCGACCAGCAGCAGACGAATCAGGGCAAAAAGTAACAGTGCTAATAACGACGCCATCAGCATCAAATGGATAGTGCGCGGGATATCATCCAGCGCCACCTCGCGCCGTTCATCACCGATCCAGGGTTTTTCAACCCGCACGCCAAAGTAATTATTCGGCCCCCCCAGCCGCACGCCAAGCGCACCGGCAACCGTGGCTTCAGACCAGGCGCAGTTAGGACTGGCGTGCTGATAACGATCACGCCAACCGATGCACAATGCCTGACGGTAATCGGCTCGTAGTAACCACGCGGCGGCGCTGAGTAATAGCCAGCTCAGACGGGCTGGGAGCCAGTTCGCCAGATCATCCATCCGTGCCGATACATAACCAATCGCGCGGTATTTTGGCGTTTTGTAACCCACCATCGAATCAAGGGTATTGACTGCTTTGTAAGCCATTGCCAGCGGGGCACCGCCTAACATCAGAAAGAACAGCGGCGCAATCACGCCATCAACGCTGTTTTCGGCCACCGTTTCGACCACCGCACGGGTGATTTGTGGCTTCTCCAGTTGTGAGGTGTCACGCCCGACAATCCATGACAGCTTCTCGCGGCTCTGTGCCAGCGAACCATGCTGCAGGGCATCAAATACCAGCAGCGCCGCATCACTCAGGCAACGTCCGGCTAAGAGGGTGTAAATCATCCACACTTGCGCCAACCAGCCGAGCCACGGATTGAAGTGTGTCATCAGTGATAAGAACCCCCAACTCAGCAGCCATGTCACGCCGACCACCACCAACCACAGCGCTGCTCCCCCCCACTTCAGTGCCCGTTCGCTATGGCAAACCGCACGGATAGCACGTTGCATGACAGAGATCAGGTTACCCATCCAGCGCACCGGGTGCGGCCAGTGCGGCGGGTCGCCGAGCCAGCTATCAAGCAAGAAAGCAATAAACCATGCGCTCAGGGTCATAGCACGCTCCGAGCAGCCGTCAGCCAGCCATTCAGTAAACCGGGGCGCTGGGCAAAATGGATATGCAGATAGCTGGCCTGAGTGCGCTGAAGTTGATAGCCACTGTGCCAGCGCTGAATAGCGACGCCATCACGCCATTTGCTACTATCAAATACCGGCGGCAATGGGCTGGTAAAATCGGAATAATGGAATTCATGACCACGCAGAATTTCACCTTGTGCAGCCAATAAAGTGTCACTGCGGGCCTGTGCCTGACAGTAACCAAAGCGAGTCAGCCGTTTCCCCATCCGGCTCTCACCGGCCAAAATGCCAACCATCGGGTGGCGCTGACCACTCTCATCCGTTAAGCCATCACCGAGATACATCAGGCCACCGCATTCGGCATACAGCGGGATCTGTTGGCGGTGCGCTTGCTGTAACGCTGCATGCATCGCTGTATTCGCTGCTAAGCGGCTCGCGTGAATTTCGGGATAACCGCCCCCGAGATAAATCATCTGGCAATCGGGTAACCGGTGGTCATGGAGTGGGCTGAAACGTTGGATGCGCACGCCTGCCTGCTCAAGCAGGTCAAGGTTATCGGGGTAATAAAAATTGAAGGCTTCATCTTCGGCCAAGGCCAGTGTCAGGCCGTTAGCCAGTGTAGACGGAGGTAAGGAAGGCGGGGTGCCGGCAGGCTGTGCCGCACAATGCGTCAATGCCAGTAATCGGTCGAGATCGATAAAGGCTTCAACCTGCTGTGCCAGCCGTTGCCAGCGGGGCGAGCTGTCGGGCTGCTGGGTTTTACCCGCCACGCCCTCACGCTGCTCTTGCACCGGTATCAACCCTAAATGGCGTGATGGCAGTGCGACATCGTCCATCACCGGCAAGCGACCCAGCACGGGAATACCGCAGTAATGCTCGATGGCGTGGCGGATTAGCTGATAATGGTTTTCTGAATTAACACGGTTAACAATCACGCCTGCGATGGTGAGATTTGGGTCAAACTGGCAGAACCCCAGCACGGTAGCCGCAACCGAGGTGGATACCGCCTTGCCATCCACCAGTAAGATAACTGGGCAGCCCAGTTGCTTGGCCATCGCCGCACTACTGCAATAATCGGGATCAGTGCCGTAGCCGTCATACAAGCCCATCACACCTTCGATCACCGCCACATCAGCATGGCGCATGTGCTGGTTATATAACCCATTCAAGGTCGCAGGCGGCAGCATAAAAGCATCAAGATTACGCGAGGTAACACCACTGACGGCGCTATGCCAACCGGTATCCAGGTAATCTGGCCCGACCTTAAACGGCTGCACAGACAACCCGCGCGCCATCAGCGCCCGCAGAATACCCAACGTCACGGTTGTTTTACCGCATCCACTGCCGGTACCTGCGATAATAAATGCTTGTTTGCCAGACCGTTGCATAAAAAATCCCGCCATTTCGAGCGGGATATGCAGTGTCAAAAAGGTGCGTCTGCGCAACGTCACCGCAGCGCGCATCTGATGACAACCCACTTCCCACCGAAGGAGTTGAATATATTTTACCGATTTGGCTGGTCTTCTGGCTTAGCGTCATCCTCCCCCGCACCTTCCCAATCCGATGGATCAGTGGTTTCAGCGGGTTCGTCGGCATCACAGCAGCGGGGGCTGCGGGGGATTGTCACCCCCTTCCCTGTCGTGTATTAAGTGCCAATGCGTACACGACATAACCATTTCAGTAACTTCCCCATCGTATTGGCAGCTACAGCGGTGTTAGCAGCTATCACGCACCTGCATTACTGACCTTAGTCAGCCGGCGGGGTTTACTCGTTTGCTGCCTTGCTGCGACGCCAACTAGATTGGGGTATGTATTTATCTAATACAGTAGATTATTTTATTTCTATTTCGTTATAGAATTTATCTCTTTATTTACACAGTTGTAACGTCAACTGGTTTATTAAATCCAGTTAACGTTAATATACTCTTTTCCACAAATAAAAAATGGTTAATTTCATTTTTTGGCGGTTATTTTTTAGTGTCACCACAACAAAAAATTGCCGCCATTAGATTTAAATCCAAACAAAAACAATGAGTTAAGATATAAATCATATATAAAAACATAACAAAAAATTGTCATTATTTATTTTATACATTAATAGCTGGCACAGTTTTTAAATATATAAACGTGAACATAGAACATGACTAATTGTTATTAGATCAATAACTGTCATTTCATTTCACTGCGTTCAGAAGAAAGTGAACGAAATACCTGCGGTGTCACATTATAGGTCTGGCGGAACACCTTGCAAAAGTAGCTGGTTTGGGAAAAACCAAGATTTTTGGCAATGCTGGCAATGCTCCAATCACTGTGCTGCAACATCTCTCTGGCATTAGCCATACGTTGTTGGTTGACCCAGGCATTGAAGCCGATCCCCTGATATTTTTTAAATAACTTACTGAAATAGTAAGGGCTGAGATACACCTTGCCAGCCACCTCTTCCAACCGTAGCTCTTCTGATAAATGCGTGTCTATATAGCGTAGTGCTTTCTTCATTTTGCTGTCATGCGGATGAACCGGCCGTACCCTGCCTGGATCTTTGCTCCCCATATTGTCATTGATCACAACAAAATTGAGGTGTTTTTTCAGGCAGTTCTCAACAATCAGCTTCAGTAAATCAGCCGAGGCTATTACCCGCGAAAAATCCATTATCGGCACATTATGGAACTCATCCATTAGCGCCGGATTCTGCTGCCAGTGGTTATCGATATTCAGAATATCAATAAGGTAAACATCTGCATGCAGCCGGACCTGACCACATAACACAAAACCCACCAGATGGCCGGCAATCACCAAAGGAATAGAAAAATCCGTTAATCCAGCATGACAGCGGTAGATACATGGCTCATTGGATTTGGATGCTTCAAGACCACCACAACGATCACTCATCCGACAACGTAGATGGTTAACCGGATCTTGACGCATTAATTGACAAAATGGAGTGAAATTAAACAGGTCAGAGATTTCCTCACCGTGAATATTCACCACTACCACCGCCAACCCGGTGGCTTGGGCAAAATCCTGGGCGATTTTATTTATGAGCTCTGAGTTAAGAGAACTGGCAGAAATCATGATAAAACCTCTCAGTTAATTTATTGTTATTAAATTTTATTTTATTGTTATAACGCGTCCCTGTAATAAGTAATATGTTAGAGCATTGTTATTTAATTATTCCCATTCATCAGGTTAAAATCTATTTCCCTGAAAAGGCAAAGTAACAATTTACTCTACCAGAGTCATAAACATCAGGGGACAATTAATGATCCATTAACCAGAATGGATCACGAAATTTCCTCACCCAGTATCAGATGAGGAAATCCACGTTGCTTTATAAATTGACTTTCTCATCCTCTAACTTACAGGTATTACAAGGTAGATTTTTGCCAATGAGGAAGCGGTAGACTGCGGCTCCGAGGCAAGCACCAATAATCGGTGCCACAATCGGAACAATGAAATACGGTATATCACGGCCACCGGTCATTGAGATTTTTCCCCAGCCGGCAAAGAAGGTGAATAATTTAGGGCCAAAATCACGTGCCGGGTTCATGGCAAAACCGGTTAACGGAGCGGTAGATGCACCAATAACCGCCACCAGAATACCGATCAATAGTGGGCCTAACGCACCACGCGGTACGCCGTTACCATCATCAGTTAGCGCCATAATCAGCCCCATAAGAATCGAGGTGATAATAATTTCAACAAATGCAGCCTGCCATACGCTGATTGCTGGCGATGGGAAGGTGCTGAAAATACTGGCTAATTGCAGGCTTTCCATGCTACCACGCACCATCTGGTGTGCGGCTTCGAAGTCAGTAAATAAATTATGGTAGAGCATGTAGGCCAGTGCCGCGCCACCAAAAGCACCGGCGACTTGAGCAATACTGTACGGGATGACTTTCCGGCCAGGGAAGCAGGCAAATAACCATAACGCGATGGTAATAGCCGGATTGAGGTGAGCACCGGAAATTCCTGCCGTCAGGTAGACCGCCAGTGAAATACCCAACCCCCACACAATACAGATTTCCCACAAACCAAAACTGGCACCTGCTACTTTCAATGCAGCCAAACAACTAATACCAAAAAACAGAAACAGCCCGGTACCGAGGAATTCCGCAATACACTGCGCTTTTAGTGAGTCGTTCATAGGGTTACCCTGCTTGTTATTAAATTAATACGTTATATACCCTAAATAATTCGAGTTTCAGGAAGGCAGCCAACGCACATGCAGCTCGAAGTATGACGGGTATGGAAATGCACGGCCCATGACCCAGCCACTATAAAGAGAGCAAAAATGAAAGTGTTGTCGTGATGTGCCATTAATTAAACAAAAAGTAGACCTTCAATAACAAATTATTGTCATTTCCGCAGAAAAGTTAGCGCCAACACCGTGTTAACAGGCACTTTTATGCTTTATTCAGCCATATGACTTTCTTGCCATTTATTCTTTCCGTTATTGTTATCAAGCTCGCACTTTTGTGGCAACTTCACCCTCACGGATATCATTATATTTATGCGCGCGATCACGCGACCTATTAAACGGGCAGGCGCGCAATTAACAAATTTAATTATTATTGTCACCTAATAAATTGTAATTCTGAATATGCAATAGCCAGTTATTACCACCATGTTTTCGATAAATTCCATTATAAAACAAGTCATTAAGTTATAATCATGGCAATATTTTGTTATTTATTCACTAACCATTCCCATCAGTAAATTCAATACAGCCATTCTTTTTCATTGCTTGTTTGTATATTCGTTCTCAGCACGAACCTGACAACTTTATTTTTAAAATTACTGACTTTACTTTTTTAAATTTACTGAATGGCCCCAACACGACAGTTTTTATTTTAGAACCTGAGCGCGTTCGAAACCGAAATAGCTGTATTTCCAACGCACAAACATCAGGTTCCTGACATCCCCGTCGAGGTATTTATGCAACAAGAAGCACTAGGAATGGTGGAAACCAAAGGGTTGACTGCAGCCATTGAGGCTGCGGACACCATGGTGAAATCGGCCAATGTGACATTAGTCGGCTATGAAAAAATTGGCTCTGGTCTGGTCACTGTCATCGTACGTGGTGACGTGGGGGCGGTTAAAGCTGCCACTGATGCTGGCGCAAGTGCGGCCGCGAAAGTGGGTGAAGTGAAATCGACCCATGTCATCCCACGCCCACATACCGATGTCGAGAAGTTCTTGCCAAAGGGAAATAGCTAATGGAAAGCAATGACCTGGTCGACCAAATCATGGCGCAGGTGATAGCAAAAGTCAGCGAACACGCTCCGGCGTCTTCTAAACAACCCTCCTATAAACAACGAGATACGGCTATGGCTGAGAAGACTTGCAGTTTAACGGAATTTGTTGGTACCGCGATCGGTGACACGGTCGGACTGGTGATCGCCAACGTCGACAGCGCCCTACTGGACGCAATGAAGCTGGAAAAACGCTATCGCTCCATCGGTATTCTGGGCGCACGTACTGGCGCCGGCCCGCACATCATGGCAGCCGATGAAGCCGTTAAGGCCACCAATACCGAAGTGGTCAGTATTGAGTTACCCCGCGATACCAAGGGCGGTGCCGGTCATGGCTCGCTGATTATCTTCGGTGGTGATGATGTTTCTGATGTGAAACGTGCTGTTGAAGTGGCGCTGAAAGAGCTGGATCGGACCTTCGGCGACGTTTACGCCAATGAAGCCGGTCACATTGAATTGCAGTACAGCGCACGTGCCAGCCACGCATTGGAAAAGGCATTTGGCGCACCATTGGGCCGTTCTTGCGGTGTGATAGTCGGTGCACCGGCGTCGATTGGTGTTTTGATGGCAGATACCGCCGTGAAATCCGCCAACGTTGACGTGGTGGCTTACAGCTCCCCCGCACATGGCACCAGCTTCAGTAACGAAGTGATTCTGGTTATCTCCGGTGATTCTGGCGCAGTTCGTCAGGCCGTCATTTCTGCTCGTGAGATCGGCAAAACGGTATTAGCGACCTTGGGTTCTGAACCGAAAAACGACCGCCCTTCTTATATCTGACGCCACAGTGAGGCTGTTTCATGAAATCGAAAAGATTTGAAGCGTTGGCGAAACGCCCAGTTAATCAGGACGGCTTTGTCAAAGAGTGGATCGAGGAAGGCTTTATTGCCATGGAAAGCCCGAATGATCCAAAACCTTCCATCAAGATTGTTAACGGTGTGGTGACCGAATTAGACGGTAAGCCACAAAGCAGTTTCGACCTGATAGACCACTTTATCGCCCGCTACGGTATCAATTTAGCGCATGCGGAAGAAGTGATGAAGATGGACTCCATCAAGTTGGCCAACATGCTGTGTGATCCTAACGTATCACGCCGCACCATTGTGCCACTCACCACAGCGATGACCCCGGCCAAAATTGTCGAGGTGGTTTCTCATATGAACGTGGTGGAAATGATGATGTCGATGCAGAAAATGCGCGCACGTCGTACCCCATCACAACAGGCTCACGTCACTAACGTTAAAGATAATCCGGTGCAGATTGCCGCCGATGCCGCCGAAGGCGCATACCGTGGCTTTGATGAGCAGGAAACTACCGTGGCCGTGGCCCGTTATGCGCCATTCAATGCCATCGCACTGTTGGTCGGTTCGCAAGTGGGTCGCCCTGGTGTGCTGACACAATGTTCACTGGAAGAAGCCACCGAGTTGAAGCTGGGGATGCTGGGCCATACCTGTTATGCCGAAACCATTTCGGTTTACGGTACTGAGCCGGTATTTACCGACGGTGATGACACGCCATGGTCCAAAGGCTTCCTTGCCTCGTCCTATGCGTCACGCGGTTTGAAAATGCGTTTTACCTCAGGTTCAGGCTCCGAGGTGCAAATGGGTTATGCCGAAGGCAAATCCATGCTGTATCTGGAAGCTCGCTGTATCTATATCACCAAGGCTGCCGGGGTTCAGGGGCTGCAAAATGGTTCAGTGAGTTGTGTTGGCGTGCCGTCCGCTGTGCCATCGGGCATCCGGGCCATTCTGGCAGAAAACCTGATTTGCTCTGCACTGGATTTGGAATGCGCCTCCAGTAACGACCAGACCTTTACCCACTCCGATATGCGCCGTACCGCGCGTCTGCTGATGCAGTTCCTGCCGGGTACTGACTTTATCTCATCTGGTTTTTCTGCGGTGCCGAACTACGACAACATGTTCGCCGGTTCCAACGAAGATGCCGAAGACTTTGACGATTACAACGTATTGCAGCGCGACTTGAAAGTTGATGGTGGCTTGCGTCCGGTACTGGAAGCTGACGTGGTGGCAATTCGTAATAAAGCTGCCCGTGCACTGCAAGCGGTATTTGCCGGTATGGGTCTGCCACCCATTACTGACGAAGAAGTGATTGCGGCGACATATGCACACGGCTCGAAAGATATGCCGGAACGTAACATCGTTGAAGACATCAAGTTCGCTCAGGAAATCATCAGCAAAAACCGCACCGGTTTGGAAGTGGTTAAAGCATTGGCACAAGGCGGTTTCGAAGATGTGGCGCAAGACATGCTCAACATCCAGAAAGCCAAAATTGCCGGTGACTACCTGCATACCTCGGCGATCATCAAAGGTGACAACCAAGTGCTGTCAGCGGTGAATGACGTCAATGACTACGCGGGTCCAGCTACCGGTTACCGGCTGGAAGGTGCACGTTGGGAAGAGATCAAAAACATTCCAAACGCGCTTGATCCGAATGAGCTTGGCTAAGGGGTTCACGAGATGGTGGATATTAACGAAAAACTGTTACGCCAAATTATCGAAGGCGTATTGCAGGAAATGCAGGGAGACAAAAATACCGTCTCCTTTAAGCAGGATACCCAACCCGCAGCGGCTGCGGCCACTGTTGCTGAAGGGAATTTCCTCACCGAAGTGGGTGAAGCCCGCCCTGGCAGCAATCAGGATGAAGTAATCATTGCCGTCGGCCCGGCATTTGGCCTGTCACAAACGGCTAACATCGTCGGTATCCCGCACAAAAATATTCTGCGCGAACTGATCGCCGGTATTGAAGAAGAAGGCATTAAAGCACGCGTTATCCGCTGCTTTAAATCCTCCGACGTGGCGTTTGTTGCCGTCGAGGGTAACCGCCTGAGTGGTTCCGGTATCTCTATCGGCATTCAATCCAAAGGCACTACGGTGATTCATCAGCAAGGCTTACCGCCGCTCTCCAATCTGGAGTTATTCCCGCAGGCCCCGCTGCTGACGCTGGAAACTTATCGCCAGATTGGCAAAAACGCCGCGCGTTATGCCAAACGGGAATCACCACAACCGGTTCCTACCCTGAACGACCAAATGGCACGGCCAAAATATCAGGCTAAATCAGCGATTCTGCATATTAAAGAAACCAAATATGTGGTGACCGGCAAGAATCCTCAGGAACTCCGGGTGGCGCTTTAACAAAGGAAAACACAATGAATTCCGAAGCTATTGAATCCATGGTTCGCGATGTGCTGAGCAAGATGAACAGCTTGCAAAGCCAGACCCCTGCGGCTGCTTGTGCAGCACCAGCAACCAGTTCGCGCAATGATGCCAAAGTCTCTGATTATCCGCTGGCAAATAAACACCCTGACTGGGTCAAAACGGCCACGAACAAAACGCTGGATGACCTCACGCTGGCTAACGTTTTGAACGGCAGTGTCACTTCGCAAGATTTGCGGATTACACCGGAAATCCTGCGTATTCAGGCATCTATTGCCCGTGATGCTGGTCGTCCACTGTTAGCAATTAACTTCGAGCGTGCAGCCGAGCTGACGGCAGTACCGGATGACAAGGTACTGGATATCTATAACGCCCTACGTCCATTCCGCTCCAGCAAAGAGGAGCTGAACGCTATCGCCGACGACTTGGAACAGACCTACAAAGCGACTATCTGTGCGGCATTCGTCCGTGAAGCTGCCGTTTTGTATGTTCAGCGTAAGAAGCTAAAAGGCGACGATTAACGCAGTGATATCAATCAAGGGGAAGCGTGCCGTGGGGGTCGTAGCGGCGTAAACCGCCGGAGCGCCCCTAGGTACGATAGCCCCGTTGATCACGACATCCAGTTATTAGTCATTTAAGGATCGGATATGGATTACATCGTCGGTGTGGATATTGGTAACTCGTCAACAGAAGTGGCATTAGCACAATGCACGGCTGGTGGTCAGTTGCACTTTATTACCAGTACCCTGACCGAGACGACGGGTATCAAAGGGACTCAACGCAATATTTTCGGCATTAACAAGGCGCTGAATATGTTGGTGGAAAAGTCCGGTATTGCACTAAGCGATATCAGCCTGATCCGCATTAACGAGGCCACACCGGTGATTGGTGATGTGGCGATGGAGACAATTACCGAAACCATCATCACCGAATCCACCATGATCGGTCATAACCCGAAAACCCCCGGTGGACTGGGGTTGGGGGTGGGGCTGACCATTACTATTGACGAGTTGGTCACCCGTGACCCTGCCCAACCTTACATTCTGGTGGTGCCATCAGCGGTGGATTTCGCCGATGTCGCGGCGGTGGTCAATGCTGCCAACGGCGCTGGCTATCGCATCACGGCGGTTATCTTGCAACGGGACGATGGCGTGCTGGTCAGTAATCGGCTGGCGCACCCGCTACCGATCGTTGATGAGGTGCTACATATCGACCGCATCCCGATGGGCATGCTGGCGGCGGTAGAAGTTGCTATGCCGGGTCAAGTGATTGAAACCCTCTCTAACCCCTATGGTATTGCCACCGTATTTGAACTGACTGCCGAAGAAACCAAAAACATTGTGCCGGTGGCGCGAGCGTTGATTGGTACCCGCTCGGCGGTGGTAGTGAAAACACCAGAAGGGGATGTTAAAGCACGCTCGATACCGGCCGGTCATCTGGAATTATTCGCTGACGGCCGCACGGTACGAGTTGATGTGGCGACCGGAAGTGAAGCCATTATGACGGCGGTCAACAGCTTCCGTCATTTGGACAATGTCAGTGGTGAAGCGGGAACCAATATCGGCGGCATGCTCGAACACGTTCGCCAAACCATGGCGGAACTGACCAACAAACCCACCAATGAGATCTTCATTCAAGACTTGCTGGCAGTAGACACTGCCGTGCCGGTCAATGTCACCGGCGGTCTGGCGGGCGAATTCTCGCTTGAACAAGCGGTGGGCATCGCCTCCATGGTGAAGTCTGATCGCTTGCAAATGGCGCATATCGCCAGAGAAATCGAAAAGACACTGAATATTGATGTTCAGGTTGGGGGGGCAGAAGCCGAAGCGGCGATACTCGGCGCGCTGACCACACCAGGGACGCAACGGCCACTCGCCATCCTCGATTTGGGGGCGGGATCTACCGACGCCTCCATCATCAATGCTCAGGGCCAGATCGTTGCCACCCATCTGGCGGGAGCTGGCGATATGGTCACGATGATCATCGCCTCTGAATTAGATTTACAAGACCGCTATCTGGCAGAGGACATCAAAAAGTACCCGCTGGCAAAAGTGGAAAGCTTGTTCCACTTGCGCCATGAAGATGGCAGCGTTCAGTTCTTCCCACAACCGCTGCCGCCAGAGGTTTTTGCCCGACTGGTGGTGGTCAAGCCGGAAGGTTTAGTGCCACTGCCGGGGGATTACGCGCTGGAAAAAGTGCGCAATATCCGCCGCTCCGCCAAAGAGCGGGTGTTTGTTACCAATGCGCTTCGCGCCCTGCGTCAAGTCAGCCCAACCGGCAATATCCGCGATATCCCCTTCGTGGTGTTGGTTGGCGGCTCGTCGCTGGACTTTGAAATTCCGCAATTGGTCACCGACGCGCTCTCTCACTACAAATTGGTGGCGGGGCGCGGCAACATTCGCGCCAGCGAGGGGCCACGTAATGCGGTAGCCACCGGGCTGATTCTGGCCTATCAACGGGAGAATCACGGATGAATTTCACCCATGACGCTCCTGCAATAGTGATCAGTCTGACGACACCGACACCCGAAGCCGTCTGGCATCAGGTGCTGCTGGGTATTGAGGAGGAAGGCATTCCCTGGCGTTGGCAACAAGACGACGACGGTGATGTAGCACAACGCGCCTGGCAGGCCGCCACCCGCTCTCCGTTATTGGTCGGGCTGGCCTGTTCCGGCGACGAAGTAGTCGTGCATTTTCGTAATTTACCGCCCGCCAACCCGCTATTTCGACAGCGGCGCGGGCAGAACGAGGACCAACTACGGCAGCTTGGCAATAACGCGGCCCGGTTAGTCAAAGGCTTACCATTTAAGTAACCACACACAAATCGCAGGGCGTTGTCGGTGCAGGCAGTTTGGACTTGGCCAGCGCACAGCCACCGGAGCGTACACCTGGTGTTGTAAAAGCCAAGGTTCGTGAGAATGGCGAGCACTGCCCTGGTTCAAAATGGCAAACAAGATAGCCCTTACTTGATAACAAGGATAAATGAAACATGAATAACGCATTAGGTTTAGTCGAAACCAAAGGTCTGGTCGCTGCTATCGAAGCGGCTGATGCCATGGTCAAATCCGCCAACGTACAACTGGTGGGCTACGAAAAAATCGGCTCCGGTCTGGTCACCGTGATGGTCCGTGGCGATGTCGGCGCAGTAAAAGCCGCTGTTGATGCCGGTTCTGCGGCTGCCAGCGCGGTGGGTGAAGTGAAATCCTGCCATGTGATCCCACGCCCACACAGCGATGTAGAAGCCATTTTACCGACCTCTGCCTAAGGGCAAGAAGAGGAGCACAGCGTGAAAACGTCACTGGGTTTACTTGAAGTTAGCGGTCTAGCGCTGGCGATCAGTGCGGCAGATGCGATGGCAAAATCAGCATCTATCAACCTGATAGGTATAGAAAAAACCAATGGTTCCGGCTGGATGTTAATTCGTCTGACCGGTGATGTGGCCTCGGTACAGGCGGCAATCAGTACCGGTGCCGCCTTGGCCGAACTGCATCACGGATTAGTGTCCCGCGCGGTACTGGCCCGCCCGACAAAAGCCCTGTTGGCCTATTGGCTGACAGAGGCTGTCGAGGTCGCAGCCCCCGAAATCGCCGTGGCGATAGAGCCAGTTATCGCTACAGCACCCATTAACGAGGAGACGGAAGCCGCAGAGCCTCAGCCCGTTGCGACGACCGCCACAGATGATGTACCTGAACCTGTCTTTAGTGCTGAAAAAATCGGTGCCGAAGAAAGTAGTGTGGAAAGTGAGGCTCTAATCGCTCCTCGGGTGAGCTGTAATCTCTGCCTCGATCCGGCTTGCCGACGCCATAAAGGCGAGCCTCGCTTTCGCTGTATCCACTTGGGTAAACGAGGAAAAGTCTGATGGAAAAAGCGTTACTGGAACCCGTTGTCAATAAGATCCTCGACGAAATGCGTCTTCGTCCGATCCCACTTGGGGTTTCCAACCGACACCTGCATCTTTCGATGCAGGACTACCAACGGCTGTTCCCACAGCAGCCGATTACTGAAAAGAAAGCGCTGCTTCAACCCGGCCAGTACGCCGCCGAACAGACGGTAACGCTGGTCGGGCCGAAAGGCAGCCTGAAAAATGTGCGTATTCTTGGCCCATTGCGTAGCCACAGCCAGGTGGAGATCTCCCGTACCGATGCACGCACGCTGGGTATCAATGCCCCCCTGCGGATGTCTGGCAATCTGGACGATACCCCGGCCATCACGCTAGTCAGCCCATTCGCTGAGCTGACGTTACCCCACGGGGTGATTGTGGCACTGCGCCATATTCATATGTCGCCGCTGGATGCCCTTATCTATCGGGTAAAACACGGTGACCGGGTACAAGTTGCCATTCAGGGCAGTGGCCGTCGCCTGATACTGGATGATGTGGCGATCCGCGTTTCACCCCAAATGAAACTGGAGATGCATATCGATACCGACGAGGCCAATGCAGCGGGTGCCGACGACCCTGCGGCGTTTGCCACGATATTAACGTCATCAGGGACAACGCGGCCATGAATCTGACTCAGGCGCAAACCGAACAACTGGTCAGCCAGATTGTCACGCGGTTAGTTGAGCGCGAACGCCGGGTTCACGCCCTGCTACTGCCTCAATTGCGCGCCGGGCTTGATCCATCGGTATTCGTGCACTATGCCACGCTGCATCTGATGTTGCCGGATCTGGCATTTATCCACCGGCTGGCGCAGTTCGATACCACCTGCCCTGCGGTGGCGGCGTTAAACGAAGCATGGTCGTGGGGGATGAAAGTGCATATCAGCTTACATCGCCAACTGCTGGCTGCGTTGCCTTGTGCCGCACTGCACTCATTGCCGCTCAGTTTCAGCGACAGTCAGGGCGTTGCTATACGGTTGCACGCGGGCAAGGTTCTAAGTTATCGCGATATCGCCACTCTCGACCCCGGCTGGCTACTCATTGCAAGCCACACGCTGGTTACACCGCTGGCGCAGGACACCGTGTCAGCCCGTCACATTCAACTGTTAAGGCAGGAGTAAATCATGCAACTGGCCAGAGTGGTAGGTTCCGTGGTCTCAACGCAAAAATCACCCACGTTGATCGGTAGGAAGCTGCTGCTGGTACGCCGTGTTGCCGGTGATGGCTCACTGCCACCCGACAGCAAAACACCGGACGAAGTGGCCGTCGATTCCGTCGGTGCCGGTCAGGGCGATTTGGTCTTGCTGTCAGGCGGTTCCAGTGCCAGACGGGTATTTTCCGAGCCGAATGATGCCATCGATTTGGCGATTGTCGCCATCGTCGATGAATGTTCTTACTGATGATTAATGTTCTTACTGATTGAGCGGGGACCTTATGAGCATTTATACCAAAACCGGCGATGCAGGCACCACAGCCCTGTTCACCGGGCAACGTGTGAAAAAGAGCCATCCCCGGGTGGAAACTTACGGCACGCTGGATGAACTCAATGCAGCACTGAGCTTGTGTGCCCGCGTGACGCAGGGCGAGGAAAACCGTCAATTACTCGATGCCATACAACATCAGTTGTTTTATTTCAGCGCTGAATTGGCAAGCGAAGGTATCGCAACACCGCCTGCCGGGCGCAAAAGTATTAATGAACCTGAGATCCAAGCGCTGGAGCAAGCCGTAGACCGCTGTATGGCGGGGCTGCCACCGGTACAGGGTTTTATCCTGCCGGGTAGCAGTGAAGCCGGTAGCCGATTGCATTTTGCCCGCACTCTGGCACGGCGCTGTGAACGGCGGCTGATTGAACTGGCTGAACAAGTCCCGGTACGCCCAGTGTTATTGCAATATCTAAACCGTTTATCGGATTGCCTGTACGCACTGGCCCGTGATGAAGACCAGCGCCAACAGTTACAACACACCACGCAAACCGTGGTGGCCCGTTATCTGGCGGCAACAGCCCTCCCCCCAGCCACAAGTCAGCCACAAACAACGGCTTCTCTTGGATTTTCTGATGTTCATCAGTTAGTTAAATTGGCGGTCGATGCCGCCATGAAATTACAAATTGCTGTGGTCGTAGCACTGGCTGACCGCCACGGCAACATGATTATGACCTACCGCATGCCCGACACCTTGCTGGTCAGCAGCGAACTGGCACCGAAAAAAGCCTGGACCGCTGTGGCGATGAAAACAGCAACTCACCAACTTAGCGATGCCGTACAACCGGGGGCCGACCTGTTCCAGCTTGAGGCCAGTACCGGTGGCAAAGTAGTGAGCTTTGGTGGTGGCTACCCGCTATGGCGTAACGGCCAATTAGTGGGGGGGTTAGGCATCAGCGGCGGTAGCGTCGAACAAGATATGCACATAGCAGAAGCGGCCATATCGGCTTTACATCTGAGGAATGAATAATGAATACCAATGACCTTGAATCTCTCATTCGCACTATCCTCATTGAGCAACTGACGCCCACATCTGCGTCTGCCTCCAGCGCCATTTTTGCCAGCGTGGATGAAGCTGTCAATGCCGCTCATAACGCATTCTTGCGTTATCAACAAAGCCCGATGAAAACCCGCAGCGCGATTATCCGCGCCCTGCGTGAACAGCTAAAAGCACAGTTGCCCTCACTGTCAGAACGCGGTGCCAGTGAAACCGGCATGGGGAACAAAGAAGATAAATTACTGAAAAATAAAGCAGCGTTAGAAAACACCCCAGGTATTGAAGATTTGTCCACCACGGCGCTGACCGGCGATGGCGGCATGGTGTTATTCGAATACTCGCCTTTTGGCGTGATAGGTTCCGTTGCCCCTAGCACTAACCCAACCGAAACCATTATTAATAACAGCATCAGTATGTTGGCGGCCGGTAATGCCATCTATTTTAGCCCACACCCAGGCGCTAAATCAGTATCACTGGATTTAATCGCCCAAATTGAAGAAATCATCTTCAACAGTTGCGGTATTCGCAATCTGGTGGTGACCGTGAAAGAGCCAAGCTTTGAAGCCACTCAGCAGATGATGGCGCACGACAAAATCGCCTTGCTGGCCATCACTGGCGGGCCTGCCATTGTGGCAATGGGCATGAAGAGCGGCAAAAAAGTGATTGGTGCCGGTGCCGGTAACCCACCTTGTCTGGTGGATGAAACGGCTGAATTGGTAAAAGCGGCGCAGGATATCGTGGCAGGAGCCTCATTCGATAATAACCTGCCCTGTATCGCTGAAAAGAGCCTGATCGTGGTGGAGAGTGTTGCCGACAGGCTATTGCAACAGATGCAAGCCTTCGATGCGCTGCTGATCAGTAATCCGCAAGAGGTCGATAGCCTGCGCAAAGCCTGCCTGACACCTCAAGGCCACGCCAATAAGAATCTGGTGGGTAAAAGCCCGCTTGAACTGCTGAAAGCGGCGGGCATCGCTTGTCCGGCCAAAGCACCGCGCTTGCTGCTGGTTGAAGTGGCTGGTGACGATCCGCTGGTCACTACCGAACAACTGATGCCGCTGTTACCGGTGGTCCGGGTAAAGGATTTTGATGCTGGCCTGACGCTGGCACTGCAAGTGGAAGGTGGCCTGCACCATACCGCCACCATGCACTCACAAAATGTCTCGCGCCTGAATTTGGCCGCCCGACTGTTACAAACCTCTATTTTTGTTAAAAACGGCCCGTCCTATGCCGGGATAGGCGTCGGCGGTGAAGGCTTTACCACCTTTACCATCGCCACCCCGACCGGCGAAGGCACCACCTCGGCTCGCACCTTTGCGCGCCAGCGCCGCTGTGTGCTGACTAACGGTTTTTCCATTCGCTGAGCGAGGACGTATGAAGACTTTTTTCCTGCAAACACGTATTTACAGCGGGGAAGGCAGCCTTAAGGTGCTGCAACGCTTCCATCAACGCAAAATCTGGATTGTCTGCGATGGCTTTCTGGCCACCTCACCGTTGCTGGATCGCTTAAAACAGGTGCTGGCAGAGGATAACCAAATCAGTCTGTTCAGCGACATTACGCCGGACCCGAACATTAACACCGTGGTTAAAGGCATTGAGCAGATGCATGCCTTGCGCCCCGATGTGGTGATTGGTTTTGGCGGCGGCTCCGCACTAGATGCGGCGAAAGCCATTGTCTGGTTCAGTCGTAAACAAGGGATAGAGATCGAGACCTGTATCGCTATCCCGACCACCAGCGGCACGGGTTCAGAAGTGACCAGTGCCTGTGTGATCAGCGACCCAGAAAAAAGTATTAAATACCCTCTGTTTGACGATGATATTTACCCGGACATCGCCATTCTGGACCCGGCTCTGGTGGTTACCGTACCGCCAGTTATCACCGCCAATACCGGGCTGGATGTGTTGACTCACGCGTTGGAAGCCTATGTTTCCCCGCGTGCCAGTGACTTTACTGATGCGCTGGCAGAAAAAGCGGTGCAGTTGGTGTTCCGCCACCTGCCCACCGCTTGCCGCAAAGGTGATTGCCTGATTACCCGAGGCAAGATGCACAACGCTTCCACGCTGGCTGGCATGGCATTCAGCCAGGCTGGTCTGGGCATCAATCATGCTATCGCACACCAGTTGGGGGGGGCAATTTCATATCGCGCACGGTTTGGCGAATGCCTTGCTATTGGTGCCGGTGATTCGCTTTAACGCGCTTGATGCGCGGGCATGTAAACGCTATGCGCGATTGGCAAAACTGTGCCATTTCAGTGCGGAAAATGGCGATGAGCGCAGCGCAGTCAACCAATTGGTCCATCAGATTGAACAACTCAAACGCCAGTGCGGATTACCTCAGCCGCTGGCCGCGATGAAAATCAATGAGGGCCAGTTAGAGCAACGTATTCCCGACATAATTACCGCCGCACTTGCCGATGTGACACTGCGCACTAACCCGCGTGCGGCTGACGGCAATGATATCCGTGGGATTATCGAGGCGCTTTATGAGTGACCTACACAGTGCGGATACCTGCTTGCTACCCGCCTACGGTGAACTGGCTGATTGTGATGCCGTGACTATTCAGCAACGGGTTCAGCACGCGGGTGTGGTCGGTGCCGGGGGTGCGGGTTTCCCAACGGCAGTGAAGCTACAAGCGCAGGCTGAGATTTTTCTAGTCAATGCGGCTGAGTGCGAGCCAATGCTGAAAGTGGATCAGCAGTTGATGCCGCGCCAGGCAGCCCGACTGGTGCGCGGTGTGCTGTATGGCATGAAAGCCACCGGCGCACGCGAAGGCATCATCGCCTTAAAAGCCAAATATAGTGAGGCGATTGCCGCACTAACCCCACTATTACCGCCACAAATCCGGCTACATATTCTGCCCGATGTCTATCCCGCCGGTGATGAGGTTATCACTATTTGGCTGGCAACTGGCCGCCGGGTGCCACCTGCGGCGCTGCCAGTCAGCATCGGCGTGGTGGTGAACAACGTGCAAACGCTACTCAATGTGGCACGGGCGGTGGAACAGCAGTGGCCGGTGACTCGCCGCACCCTGACCGTAAATGGTGCAGTGGCGAAACCCTTAACCCTGACGGTACCGCTGGGTACCCCGCTGCGCGAGGTTCTGGCGCTGGCAGGAGGGGCTACCATCAACAATCCGGCCTATATCAATGGCGGGCCAATGATGGGTCATGCCCTGCATGACCTTGACCAACCGGTAACTAAAACTACCGGCGGCCTGTTGGTGCTGCCCGCTGACCACTTACTGATTACCCGCCGCGCCCGCAGCGACCAGGATGTGCTAGCCATTGCTCGTACCGTATGTGAGCAGTGCCGCATGTGTACTGAGTTATGCCCGCGTCATTTGATTGGCCATGAGCTTCCCCCGCATCTGCTGGTGCGCGCGATAACCTATCAACAAGTTGCCACACCAGACATTTTACTCAGCGCCCTGACCTGCTCGGAATGCGGGCTTTGTGAAAGTTACGCCTGCCCGGTGGATATTTCACCGATGCGCATTAACCGCCTGCTGAAAACGCAGTTGCGGGCGCAAGGTGCCCGCTATCAAGGGGCGCTACGTGAGGCCGATCCGATGGCTAATTACCGCATGGTACCGATATCAAGGCTGATTGCCCGTCTGGATCTCACCGACTGGTATCAGGCCGCGCCATTCAGCGAACAGGACTATCAGCCACTACAGGTGGTATTGCCATTGCGCCAGCATATCGGGGCTGCCGCCGACGCCATCGTCACGGTCGGCGAACGGGTCGATCACGGTCAACTTATTGGCCAAATTCCGAATAACGCGTTAGGCGCACCGGTGCATGCCAGTATCAGCGGCACGGTCACGGCTATTAGCGCAAATACCATCACCCTTAAACGGGCTGACGTTTATTAAAAGGAAGGGCTATGTCACAAGCCATTGGAATTGTTGAATTAAGCAGTATCGCCAAGGGCATGGAAGTCTGCGATTTGATGCTGAAAAGCGCTAACGTCAGCCTATTGGTGAGCAAAACCCTGTGCCCCGGTAAATATCTGTTGATGGTCGGTGGCGATATCGGTGCCGTTACCCAATCGGTACAAAACGGTGAGCGGCACAGTGGGCATCTGTTGGTCGATAGCATCGTCCTGCCCAACCTTCATCCATCTGTATTGCCGGCGATCAGCGGCCTGAATACGGTGGAGAACCGCCAGGCGGCAGGTGTGGTGGAAACCTGGAGTGTGGCGGCCTGTATTACTGCCGCCGACCGCGCGGTCAAAGCGGCCAATGTCACGCTGGTGCGGATCCATATGGCGTTTGGCATCGGCGGCAAATGCTATCAGGTGCTCAGCGGCGATATTGCTGATGTACAAACTGCCGTGGACGTTGCCAGCCAGTGTGCCGGTGAGAAGGGATTATTGGTTTACAGCTCAGTGATCCCACGGCCCCATGAGGCGCTATGGCGTCAGTTAGTTCAGGAGGCATGATGGAAAAGAGCAGCACCCCCGAGCGCGTGATTCAGGAATATGTTCCCGGTAAACAGATAACCCTGGCGCATCTGATAGCCAACCCCAATAAGGCACTTTACAAAAAACTGGGGCTGAATGATGTCAGTAGCGCCATTGGCATCTTGACCATTACGCCTAGCGAAGCCTCGATTATTGCCAGTGATATCGCCACCAAATCCGGTGCAGTTGAGATTGGTTTTATCGACCGTTTCACCGGTGCAGTGGTGTTTACCGGTGATGTATCAGCGGTGGAATATGCACTGAAACAGGTGATCCATACCCTCGGCGACATGATGAAGTTTACCGCCTGCCCGATGACCCGGACCTGATGCCATGCAACGCATCATGTTGATTGGCCCTAGCCAGTGCGGCAAAACCTCGCTTATCCAGCGTTTGCAGGGTGAAGCACTTAATTACCAGAAAACCCAGTCCATCGTCTGGCAGGACAATGCCATTGATACTCCCGGTGAATACTTGGAAAACCGCTGTTTATACAGTGCGTTACTGGCGAGTGCCTGTGAAGCGGATATCGTCGGACTGGTACAAAATGCGGATGCAACCCAAAGCTGGTTTGCCCCAATGTTGGCGCAGGTTTTCAACAAACCGGTGATTGGCATTATCAGTAAAGCCGACACAGTTAGCCACCCGGACCAATTGCGTTGGGCCGCTGACAGCCTCACACAGGCGGGCGCGCAACACCTATTTGTGACCTCGGCGCTGAGCGGTGAGGGATTAACCGACCTTATTACTTATTTGAATTATTCTGGAGAGTCGCATGCCCGGTAAGATTATGGCGATTAACGCCGGCAGTTCTTCGTTGAAGTTTCAGTTGTTTTCCTTACCTGATGAGCATGTGATCTGTCAGGGATTAATCGAACGTATCGGTATGGATGATGCGATATTTAACCTGCGCGCCACAGATGTGAAATGGCGCGAAATTCTGCCCATTTCCGATTGCCGCCAAGGTGCTGAACACCTACTTCACGCGCTGATTGAACACAATATTATTGATTCGCTGGATGAAATTACCGGTGTCGGCCATCGTGTCGCGCACGGCGGTGAAGCATTCGCCGATTCGGTCGTGATAACTCCCGAAGTGCTGGATAAGATAGAACAGCTTGGCGCACTGGCCCCCCTGCATAATCCGGTTAATGCGCTTGGTATCCGGGTGTTCCAACATGCCCTGCCCCATGCCAGAGCGGTGGCGGTGTTTGATACCGCATTCCACCAAACGCTGAGCCAGACCGCCTATTTGTATCCATTACCGTGGCGCTACTATGAAGAACTGGGTATTCGCCGTTACGGTTTCCATGGCACCAGTCATAAATATGTCAGTGCCGTTTGTGCCGAACGAATGGGGCGGCCACTGGAAGCATTGCGTATTGTCTCCTGCCATCTTGGCAACGGCTCCAGCATTTGTGCTATCGGCAACGGCCAGTCGGTGAATACCTCGATGGGCTTCACCCCGCAGGCCGGTATTATGATGGGCACCCGCAGCGGTGATATTGACCCCTCCATCCTACCGTTTATTCAGCAAGCAGAAGGGAAAAGTGCCAGTGAAATCAACCATTTGATTAATAATCAATCCGGCTTACTGGGTGTCTCCGGTATCTCCCACGATTATCGCGATGTCGAACAAGCCGCCGCCAATGGCAACCCGCGTGCCAAAGTGGCGCTCGAACTCTTTGCCGAACGTATCCGCGCGGTGATTGGCAGCTATATCGTGCAACTGGGCGGAATTGATGCACTGATCTTTACCGGCGGTATCGGTGAAAATGCCCGCACAGCCCGCCAGCAAATCTGCCGTGGTTTGGCCTTCCTCGGTATCGAGTTGGACGAAGAGAAAAATATCAGCAATCAGTCGTTTATCCAACATGACTCGGCGCCAGTACAGATTGCTATCGTCAATACCAATGAAGAATTAATGATTGCCCGTGATGTCATTCGCGTGGCCCTGAATCTGCCGGTACAACCGGCCCTCGCCGCACAATAAGAGGCAATATGAAAAGTGGGAAAGTTTGGTTGGTAGGCGCAGGGCCAGGGGATGCCGCGCTGATTACGGTGAAGGGATTACATGTTATTCGTCGCGCTGATGCGCTGGTCTATGACCGTTTGGTGTGTGCTGAGTTACTGGCAGAAGCCCCTGATGGTTGTGAAATGATCAATGTGGGCAAAAACCCCAACCACCATTTGGTACCACAAACGGAGATCAATCAAATTCTGGTTGATTGCGCTCAACGTGGGCTGAATGTGGTGCGGCTCAAAGGCGGTGATCCTTATGTCTTTGGCCGTGGCGGTGAAGAAGCTGAAACACTGGCGTTGGCCGGTATTCCGTTTGAGGTGGTTCCAGGGATAAGTTCTGCCATTGGCGGGCTGGCTTATGCGGGTATTCCGGTAACACATCGTGATTATGCCTCAGGCTTTCATGTGATAACCGGCCATCTGCGCCAAGGCAATGAGCCACAGGACTGGGCAACATTGGCCAAGCTGGAAGGTACGCTGATTATCCTAATGGGGATGACACAACTGACAACCATTTGCCAGCAGTTGGTCGCCGGGGGGAAAGCCCCCACAACACCTGCCGCCGTGGTGATGTACGCCAGCCACCAGCAACAGCAAGTTGCCAGCGGCACACTGCTCACATTAGCCGATCAGGTTGCCGCACAGGGTTTATCGGCACCGGCGCTGATTGTTATTGGTGACGTGGTACGCCTACGGGATGTGCTCGCCTTCACGCCGGAGCTATTGTCGCTAAACGCTATTCCCTCGCTGATATAGCCAACGTCATTGGCGTTGTAGGTAGGCAGCAAGTAAACGCATCCCGATGAGCTTATTCATATAGGGTCAACGACAAGTAAGTGATTCGGGTAAGTGTGCGTAGCAAACAACCCTACAGCATCAAGGGCGAAGGGTATGGTACTCTAAACACACAAGCTATATAGGGGAATAGAGTAGCAATGAGTGAGCATGGTGGGAATGTGCTGGAAATGGCACTGAAAATCGGCACAGATGCAGCCAATATCATTGACTTCAGTGCCAATATTAATCCGCTGGGCATGCCGGAATCCTTGAAAACGGCGATTATCGAACAATTGGCCCGTGCCGAACACTATCCTGATGTTGAGTATCGCCAATTACACGCAGCGTTGGCCCGCGCTCACCACTGCCTGCCAGAGAATATTATGGCGGGCAATGGTGCTACTGAGCTGATTTACGCGGTGGTGCAGCATCTGCAACCCCGCACTGCGGTGCTGTTGACACCAGGCTTTGCTGAGTACCGCCGCGCCCTGCAACGGGTCGGCTGCCAGATTCATGATTACCAGATGAGTGAGGCAGATGGCTATCAGCCCGATGAACGCCTACTGGCGCTATTAGCCCAACAGCGCCCAGACTGCCTATTTCTGGCGACACCCAACAACCCGACCGGCCTGATGCCGGATGCCAAATTGCTGCAAGCCATTGTGCAGTGTTGCCATCAGCACCACATTGCTTTGATTATCGATGAAGCTTTTATCGATTTCTTGCCAGATGCGCCGGGGCTTACCCCTCAATTAGCAGATTTCCCACACTTATACTTGTTGCGCTCACTGACCAAGTTTTTTGCCATTCCGGGATTGCGCCTTGGCTATCTGCTCAGTGGCGATCAGGCAGCGCTGGCGCAAATGAAACAGCAACGCGAGCCTTGGACTATCAATGCTTTTGCCGCACTGGCGGGTGAGATTATTCTCGACGACCAACCTTATATTCAAGCCACGCATCAATGGTTGGCGCAGCAGCGGCCTTGGTTATATCAGCATTTAGCCGCCCTACCCGCGTTGCAGGTGTGGCAAGGGTGCGCCAATTACATTTTCCTGCGCTGCCTTAAACCTGAACTTAATCTGCAACATGCGTTGTTGCAGCATCATATATTGATTCGCCATTGTGCGAATTACCCCGGTCTAACCCGCAACCACTACCGTGTGGCAATCAAAAGCGCAGCAGATAACCAACGGCTGATCAGTGCCTTACAGCAGATCTTTGGTCATGGCTGAAGCCCGTTGCCCGGCCTCTTGTGGTGAGCTGATTCAGGGCTGGATACTGGGTGGTGAGAAGCTTATCTCCTGCCCGGTCAACTGGTTTAGTACGGTATCGGTAACCGACGGTGTACCGGGCAAGAATGAACGCCCACGCATGCGCCAGATGCTGCGGTCGGTACTGGCCTATTTTGACCAGCCTGCGGAAAGGGTCAATGACCTGCACATCAGTTTTGATTCCACCATTCCGGTAGCAAAAGGGCTTGCCAGCAGTACCGCCGATATCGCTGCCACTGCACTGGCAACCGCCCGCCATCTCGGTGAAACACTCAACGAAGCTGCGCTGGCAGCACTGTGCGTCCGGTTAGAACCCACTGACAGCACGCTGTTTCGGCAACTGACACTGTTTGACCACCAAACTGCCGCAACACAAATCTCCTATGACTGGCAGCCCGCGATAGATATTTTGTTACTGGAAAGCCCGCAGCTCCTCAAAACTGAGGATTTCCACCGCCGTGATCGCCAACCGGCGCTACTGGCAAGTGCCACCTCGCTGGAGCGAGCATGGCAACTGTTTACCCAAGCCGCCGAGCACCGCGATTGTTCACTGCTGGGCCAGGCCACCACATTGAGTGCGCAAGCCAGCCAGCGTTTGCTGGTAAAACCAGACTTTACCGCCCTGCTGCAACTGGTGGAGGAGTTGGATTTATACGGGTTGAACGTAGCCCACAGTGGCAGTGTGGTTGGATTATTACTTGACCGTCAACGTCATGACGTGGAGCAGGTGTACTGGCAATTGCAGCAGCGCAACATCAACCGCCATTATCCACGCCAGCACCTGTTAACCATGGTACCCGGTGGCGTGCGTTAACCCGTAATTCAGCATCAGGCCATGATAGCGAAAAGTGGTGAATCATCTGAACCAGAATATCCATGAAAATATCGCTGTTATTACCTCTTCGCGTACCATTTCTATGTAATTCTCTTTGTCTTGCCCCCAAAAATCATGACTCCAGTCACAAACAGGGAATGCAGCTATTTTGTCCATGTAAATAGCATTCATGTATATGGGGGAAACTGCTATCAAGGTATTAGATTCGTCCTACAGGAAATGTAGTGAAGATGTAAAATCTGTTTCCTGTTAAATCTTCATTTTTTTAAAAACATAAATAAAATTCATGTAATACAGCATTTTGAATATTGCACCAATACCTTAAATAGCAACGACCTCAACCTACATGAGTTCCGGGAGCCTTAGATGAATAAATTGAGTGTGAAAACCCTGTTGGCAGCCAGCTTGTTCAGCATGATGGTGTGCTCAGGCAGCGCGCTGGCACAGGAAGTAGAAGTGGTTAATATCTCCAAAATCGCCGGTATGCCGTGGTTTAACCGCATGGGTGAAGGTGTGGAACGTGCCGGTAAAGATCTGGCTATCAAAGCCTATCAAATTGGCCCTTCCAGTACCGATGCCCCACAGCAGGTTAAGATCATTGAAGACTTAATTGCCAAAAAAGTCAGTGCTATCAGCATCGTACCTAACGATGCCGATGTGCTGGAGCCCGTATTCAAGAAAGCCCGTGAAGCCGGTATTGTGGTGTTAACCAATGAATCTCCAGGGCAACCAAGTGCTAACTGGGATATTGAAATCATCGATAACGCCAAATTTGCAGCAGATAACGTGGAAGAGATGGCAAAAGCCATGGGCGGTAAAGGCGGTTATGTGATTTATGTCGGCAGCCTGACCGTGCCACAACATAATCTGTGGGCCGATCTGTTTGTTAAATATCAGAAAGAGCACTACCCCGATATGTTCGAGGTGACCAGCCGTATGCCCGTTGCCGAAAGTATTGATGATTCACGCCGTACCACGCTCGATTTGATGAAAGCGCACAGTGACCTGAAAGGTATTGTCGCCTTCGGTTCGCAAGGTCCGATCGGTGCAGGCCGTGCAGTGAAAGAGAAACGCGCGAAAAACAACGTCCATGTCTTCGGTATGATGATCCCTTCACAGGCGGCATCTCTGATTAAAAGCGGTGATATCGCGATGGGCGTGACCTATGACCCAGGTTCTGCCGGTTATGCATTGACCGCCGTTGCGAACAAAGTGCTGAAAGGTGAAAAAATTGAGTCAGGTATGGAAATTCCTGGCGTGGGTAAAGCTGAAGTTGACCAAGATAAGCATCTGATCCAGTTCCACAATGTATTACGGGTAACCAAAGACAACGTGGATTCACTGTATTGATTCACTAAGTTATTGCGGGGCCGGACGCCCTGTCTGGCCCCGCAATTAATTCATTAGGGATCAAAAGGATATAGGATATATGCAGCCATTTATTACCCTGGAAAATGTTAGTAAGACCTTTTATGGCGTAAAAGCGCTAAATAAAGTGGCCATGACCCTGTTACCCGGTGAAGTCCATTGCCTCGCAGGGCAAAACGGGTGTGGCAAATCCACCCTGATCAAGATTATTTCTGGTGTCTATCAACCCGATGCGGATGCCACGATTACCATTGATGGCAAAACATACTCAAGCCTGACCCCTATTGAATCCGTTCGGTTAGGGATTCAAGTGATTTATCAGGACTTGTCGTTATTCCCGAACCTGACTGTGGCTGAGAATATCGCCATGAACCACTATCACCATCACTTATGGGTGGACAAACGCCAGATGCGTGCCACTGCTGAGCAGGTGATAAGTAGCATCGATGCGCATCTCAATTTGGATGAACTGGTTGAAAATTTGCCCATCGCCCAGAAGCAACTGGTGGCTATTTGCCGTGCCTTGGCACAGGATGCCCGATTGATTGTGATGGATGAACCTACCGCCTCCCTCACCCGACAAGAAGTTAACGGCTTATTGCGTGTGGTGCATGAACTGAAATCACGCAACATCTGCGTGGTATTTGTCAGCCACCGATTAAGTGAAGTGCTGGAGATATCAGACCGCATCACGGTGCTAAAGGATGGTGATTGGGTTGGCACTTACCCAGCCGCCGAAGTGGACAACCAGCGGCTGGCGTGGCTGATGACCGGCATGAAATTCGATTTTCAGGTGCTCCCCCCCTACAGTGCCGCCCGTCCACCGGTACTGGCCGTGGAGGAGCTTTGTCGCAGTAACGAATATCACAACATCTCATTGACGCTGCATCCGGGGGAGATTGTCTCGTTGGTGGGCCTGCTCGGTTCTGGCCGCACTGAACTGTGTCTTAGTTTATTCGGTTTGACCTCACCGGAGTCAGGCACCATCCGAATTAACGATAAACCGATGTATTTCAACAGTAACCGTGATGCTATTGCGGCAGGGGTCGGTTATGTATCTGAAGACCGAATGAGCACCGGGCTGATTATGGAACAATCCATTCGTGACAATATCAGTGCCACGGTTCTGCATCGCCTGAAAAACGTGTTCCATCTGATGCGTACCGAGCGGGTCGATACGCTGGTCGAGGATATGGTGAAACACCTGTCGATCAAAATCGGCAACAGCGACCTTCCGGTCAATACGCTGTCTGGCGGCAATGCGCAACGCATTGCCATCGCAAAATGGCTGGCAACCGATCCACAAATTTTGATCCTTGACTCACCCACCGTGGGCGTAGATATCGCCAACAAAGCCGGTATCTATAATATTATCAATGCATTAGCTGCTCGCGGCATCGCCGTATTAATGGTATGCGATGAAATTGATGAAGCTTATTTCAATAGCCACCGTATTTTAGTCATGCGGGCCGGGCGACTGGTACAAGAATTTTTACCGGGTAACAGCAGCGAAACAGCCATTGCGGAGGTAGTAAATGGCTAATCCCCATGCAGTTAATAAATCTGCGGCAGGTAAAACAGGTTTATTCAATAAAGAACAACTAAAACGCCATGAAGTGATGCTGGCATTCACTATTTTGCTTATTTCGACTTATCTTGCATTCACCAGCCCAGATTTTCTGACCCTTGCCAATATTTATGATCTGATAAATAACTATGCCATGTTAACCATCTTGGCCTGCGGCTTATTTATCGTATTAATTTCTGGCGGCATTGATATTTCATTCCCTGCGATGACCATTATTTCACAATATGTCATGGTGACATTAATTGTGAAGTTTGGTGGCAACTTCCCGGTAGCTTTTGCGCTGGCTGGCGGTATCGGCCTACTTTTGGGCTTGATTAATGCGCTGCTGGTTAACCGCTTGCGCGTGCCGTCGATCATTATCACTATTTCCACACTGAATATTTTCTATGGCTTACTGTTGTACCTCAGCCGTGGTGTTTGGCTATATAGCTACCCTGAATGGTTTGAACACGGGCCAATGCTGTTCGCCTTTACCGCTGCCGATGGTTATGACTACGGCCTGTCGCTCCCTATTCTAACGCTGCTAATTACCATTATTGTTACCGCTCTACTGATGACCCGCACCAGCATTGGCAGGCAAATCTATGCCTTAGGGGGCAATCAGGAAGCAGCGTCACGCATGGGGTTTAGCATTCTCAAACTGCAACTGTTCGTGTATGGCTATATGGGCTTTTTGTCCGGCATCGCCGGCGTAGTACAGTCTTATACCGTATTAACCGTCGCACCTGATTCATTGCTGGGTTATGAGCTAACGGTGCTGGCAGCCGTGGTGCTCGGCGGTACCAGTATTGTGGGTGGTCGTGGGACGCTAACCGGTACGTTGCTGGGCGTGATTTTGCTGGCAATATTACAAAATGGTTTGAATTTACTGAGTATTTCGTCGTACTGGCATACCGTGGTTATCGGGCTGGTGATTGTCATTAGTATCAGTGTGACGGCCTGGGGCCAACGCCATAAGGTAGGGATATAACCATGTCGAAAACAACGCAACGTGATCATACTGAACGCTGGCTGGTTACCCTGCTGGTGCTGGTCGGCGTGGGATTCAGCCTCTTTATTCCACAGGTATTTTGGTCGGCAGCTAACTTCCAATCCATCGCCTCGCAAATCCCTGTCGCGGGGGTATTAACCCTGGCAATGGCGATTACTATGTTAACCGGTGGCATTAACTTATCGATTATTGCTACCGCTAACGCCAGTGCCCTGGTGATGGCGTGGGTTTGCACCCATCTTGCGCCAACGTTCAGTTCAATGATGTTGATGTTATTGGCGGGTGCCTCGGTAGCATTGGTTGTGGGGCTTATCAATGGGATACTTATCTCGGTGGTGCGAGTATCCCCTATTCTGGCCACTTTGGGCATCATGACATTGCTCAAAGGCGTGAACGTGCTTATCTCCAAAGGTTCGGCTATCTCAAACTTCCCGAACTATGTACTGGCACTGGATCGCAGCAACTTCCTCGGTGTGCCAGTGCCACTTTATCTGTTCGTCGCGGTAGCGCTAACCATCTGGCTAATTCTGGCTAAAACGCCGCTAGGTCGCCAAATCTATTTGTCCGGTTCTAATGAGAAAGCCACCTTCTTCTCTGGGATTAACACGCGCCGCACACTGGTTTGGGTGTATGTGATTTCATCATTACTGTGTGCGGTAGCAGCCTTATTAATGATGTCAAAACTGAACTCAGCCAAAGCATCCTACGGTGAGTCGCTGTTGCTGATCACTATTTTGGCAACCGTACTGGGTGGGGTAAATCCCGATGGTGGATTTGGCAAAGTTTTCGGCATTGTACTGGCGCTGTTCCTGCTGCAAATGCTGGAAAGCGGGTTGAATATCATGGGTGTCAGTAGTTATATCACTATGGCGCTGTGGGGCTCGTTACTGCTGGCGTTTATCTTTGTCAAAGGCGCGAAAATCCCGGCATTTAGTTTCTTGCGGCAGAACAAACCGTCAAGCTAAGGCCGTTTTAGCCAAAAGAAAAGGCTGGCAATTAATGCCAGCCTTTCTCTTAATAGCGTTAAAATAAGCTATTAAACCGTGGTGAAGTTACTTAACTTCGCCCATCGCTTTCAGTTTTTTCGACAATTCACGACGTTCTTTAGACAGATCGGCATTTTTGATGGTGTAATCATCAACACGATCTTCATAAGCAGTACGCATGTCCGCGATAATGGCCTGAATTTCTTCAATACTCATCCCTGGCTTGATGTAATCACTCAGGTTATCGAGCAACAGAACGCGTTTTTGGTTATCACGGATTTTCTTTTCGTTATCAACGATTTCACGCTGCAACTTGTTTTTGCGACGAAACATACGCACAAACTCCAAAACGTCCTGGAAAGTCGGCTTAATTGCATTATCCATTTTTACACCTTCACTTAAGTTTTACACAAATTCAATTGCTGGTGACCAGGCTACCTGCACCATACCGCTTTGTCGTACCTGGTGACAAGATTCATTGGCTTATCTTACCTGCTTTACCCGCCAGACAGAAATTTCATCTGCCTTTAGCGGCGAGAGATCACCTGCGCAATGTCATATTAATCAGATCGTCGAGTTCCTCAAGCTGTTTGGTTCGCTCCATACTCAGCCAAACATAGCCATAAATGGACGTTTCTACCTGCTACCCCTGCGTTACCGCCAACATCCATGATTTCAGTTCGGCCGCAATTTCACTTAACTCGGCGGCAACCTCTCGCTCACGTGCTGATGAGCCATCACGCAAACTGTCGTCACGCGGGGAGAGATACTTACTTAAAATCAACCGCCATTTGTTGCTGGATAGTTATTCCATGGCTGGACTCTACACAACAGGCAATGTAATCGGTGAAGCGTGGTGATCTTGGCATACCCAAACTGAGCAGGCGCTCATTACTGAACCGCACATTTAACACCGCAAAAGAGCCATATAAGCGCATGGCTTTGAGCATTAAGCGCTCATTACAGGGGCCGAAAATATTTTTCAATTGCTTACGCATCTGCACCAGAGCACCGTAGTCTACCTGGCAATACTCTGTACCCATCGGTTTTTGCCGTGCCGCCGAGGACATGGCTTGATCAATTTCAGCAAAACTGACGCTGTCTTGTTCCCCAGCAGAAATATGATAAATATTTTCGGTCAAGTGGGGATGGAGCAAAATACACAGCAACGCGTCCGCGCAATAATCGACCGGGATAACGTCTATATAGTCATCTAATGAGCACATAAACTTACGCAGCATTAGTGCCATGCGAAATACCCAGAAAATACTGCTGGAGGGCTGGCACCCCAAACGGGTATGCCCAACGACAATCGATGGCCGGGCTAATACCAGCGGTAAACTTGGGCATTGCTCTGCCAGCAACCGCTCAATGGCCGATTTGGACTTGGTATATTCCACTAAATGCGCATCATCTTGTGCAGATAATACCTGCTCGCTAACCACCGTTCCGGCATCAGGTGTGCATGACATGGCGGTACCAACGTGGATAAACCGCTGTAAACCTGCCACTTTTGCCATTCTTTTGCCAAATGCCAAGGTGCCGTCTACATTCACTTTCCAGATTAAGGGGTTATTACCAAATGACGCGACAGCAGCACAATTAATAACATGAGTTACATCATCGATACGTGGATCATTAATAAAGCTATCCGGTTCAGCCAGATCACCTAATAAAATATGATCGATATTTATTTTATTTAGCCGCTGAGCAGGGAGATAAAACTTCGCCAAATTCTCGCGGATGCGGCTTAGCCCCTGCTCCGGGGTAGTAGCCCGCACTAATAGTAAATAATTAAAATCGGCGTCTGCCAACAATAATTTTTCAAGCACTGCCCCGCCCAGAAACCCTGTTGCGCCGGTTAGCAGAAGTTTTTTCACCATGAGTCCTACAGTATCATTTAGTAGGCGAATTGTATTAATAGCCGAGTAAACGGTAGGTAAATACTCATTAGATCGACATGCTTTTGGCGAAACATAAGTATGTCAAAATAAATCCTAACGTCTCGGCGCACCTGAAATGATATTCTAACGCTCACGTCATTGGTCACTGCGGCTTACCACCAGAACGGTTATCATCACTAAAGAATGACCATAGTAAAAAGGGTTAAACCGAATAATGTCAGATAAAAATAAGCAACCTACTTTCTACATTCACGATTATGAAACCTTTGGTCAGCGCCCGGCATTGGACCGGCCAGCGCAGTTTGCCGGGGTGCGTACCGATTTGGATTTCAATATTATCGAGGAACCACTGGTCATTTACTGTGCACCTGCCGATGACTATTTGCCACAGCCAGAGGCCGTGATGATAACCGGTATCACGCCACAACACGCTTTAGCTAATGGTGTGAATGAGGCGGAGTTTTCCCGCCAAATCCATCAGGCTTTCAATGTGCCGGGCACTTGTATCCTCGGTTACAACAATATTCGTTTTGATGATGAAGTCAGTCGCAATATTTTCTACCGCAACTTTTACGATCCCTATGCCTATAGCTGGCAAGGGGGGAATTCCCGTTGGGATCTGTTAGATGTGATGCGGGCGTGTTACGCCCTGCGCCCGGAAGGTATTGTCTGGCCGGAAAATGAAGATGGCCTGCCGAGTTTCAAGCTCGAACACCTGACCAAAGCCAATGGCGTGGAGCATTTGCATGCCCATGATGCAATGTCAGATGTGCATGCCACCATTGCGATGGCGAAATTGGTCAAACAGGCGCAACCCCGCCTATTCGACTATCTATATCAACACCGCAGTAAGCATAAAATAAATGCCTTAATTGATATCGCTGAGATGACGCCGCTGGTTCATGTCTCTGGCATGTTTGGCGCAGCTCGGGGCAATACCAGTTGGGTTGCGCCGTTGGCATGGCATCCTGAGAATAAAAATGCAGTGATTATGTGTGATCTGGCCGGTGATATGTCGCCATTACTGGCGTTGGATAGCGATACACTGCGCGAGCGCCTGTATACCCGCCGCGACAAACTCAATACTCAAGATGCAGCAGTGCCACTCAAACTGGTACATATCAATAAATGCCCGGTACTGGCCCCTGCAAAAACGTTATTACCAGAAAATGCTGAACGTTTGGGCATTGATCGCCAACGTTGTCTGCAAAATTTGCAATTATTGCGGCAAAACCCGCAAGTACGCGAAAAAGTGGTGGCACTGTTCGCCGAAGCCGAACCCTTTGCGGTATCCGATGATGTCGATGCACAACTGTATAATGGCTTCTTCAGCGATGCCGACCGCGCCACCATGAAGATCATTTTACAAACTGAACCGCAAAACTTGCCCGCGCTGGATTTAACCTTTCAAGATCCACGACTGGAAACGCTATTTTTCCGTTTCCGCGCCCGTAATTACCCCAATACGCTAACCGACAGTGAGCAACAGCGTTGGCTAGCGCATCGCCGCGAAGCCCTCAATCCTGAAAGAGTGCAGGACTACGTGCTGCAACTGGAGCAATTCTATAACCAGTATGAAGACGATAAAGAGAAGTTAGCTCTGCTGAAAGCACTGTTTGAGTATGCCAGAGGCTTGGTAAGCTAGGGTTATCACAGTCGGTTATCCAATAGAAAACGGAGCCATCAGGCTCCGTTTTAGTCAGCAATTACGCAATATCAGATGCGATTACTGTGCCAGTTCGCCATTAAACTGAGGCAGAGCCTGGCGGAAAGCACGGGTTTTCCAGATCATATAAACCAGGCCAATTGCGCCCCACACCAGTCCCAGCGTCATTGAACTGCTTTCCAGATTCATCCACAGCACCCCCACCGTTCCTGCACCAATCATTGGCAGAACCAGGTAGCTGAAATGGTCCCTGAACGTTTTGTTACGGCGTTCACGGATATAGAACTGTGAAATCACTGACAGGTTAACGAAGGTAAAGGCCACCAGCGCACCGAAGTTAATCAATGCGGTTGCCGTCACCAGATCAAAGGAAATAGCAGATAATGCCACGCCACCGACCAACAGTACGTTGATTGCCGGAGTCCGCCATTTCGGATGCACGTAACCAAATACTTTTTCTGGGAATACCCCATCGCGACCCATCACATACAGCAGGCGCGAAACGCCAGCATGTGCCGCCATTCCTGATGCCAATACCGTGACACAGGAGAAGCACAAGATAACTGACTGGAAGAATTTGCCAGCAACAAACAGCATAATTTCCGGCTGTGACGCATCAGGATCAGTGAAGCGCGAAATATCCGGGAAATAGAGCTGTAAGAAATAAGACACCACAATAAAGATCACGCCGCCAATCAATGCAGTCAAGAAAATCGCTTTCGGGATCACTTTACCGGCATTGGGGGTTTCTTCAGACAATGAACTAATGCCGTCGAAACCCAAGAATGAGAAGCACAGTATCGTGGCCCCGGTTATCATTGGCACCAAATGGGCATTTTCAGAATAGAATGGGCGTGGGCTAACCAATGTACCCGCACCTTCACCCTGATAAACGCCATGAATCAATAGCCCCATAAAGACCACCATGATAGCCACCTGAACCACAACAATAACCGAGTTCAGGTTTGCTACCACGTTGATACCACGCAGGTTGAACAGCGTCATCAAGCTGACCAGCGCGCCAACAAAAATCCACGATGGCACACCGGGGAAAATCGCTTCGAGGTAAATTTTTGCCAACAGAATATTAATCATCGGCATGAACAGATAGTCCAGCAGTGATGACCAACCCACCATAAAGCCAACATTCGGGCTAATGGATTTCTGGGCGTACGTATACGCCGACCCCGCAGACGGGAAGCGTTTAACCAGTTTGCCATAGCTGATTGCCGTGAATAGCACCGCAATCAACGCAATGGCGTAAGAGGTCGCGACATGACCATCGGTCAAGCCAGATACAATGCCAAAAGTATCGAAAATGGTCATCGGCTGTAAATAAGCCAGACCCATCATCACCACTTGGACCAGTGTCAGTGTTTTTCTGAGTTGAACGCGGTTGTTAGTACCCGTTTGGTTAGTACCGACTGCGACAGTAGCGTTATGCGTCATGATTCAGCCTCCCCATACCTTTAACCCGATTCGCAAGTGTAGCGCACAGGTTAGAGGTGACGGGGAAACTTCGTATCTGCCTGGGATACGTAAGTGGGGAAATGAGAGCGGAGTAACGGGTATTTGCCATACCTGCTGCGCCATAATCGCTGCATGTGCAGCGCATACCGGTGGGCACCGGTGCCAGTGTGAATAATTGCCCCATCTTTCTTTCCTCATAACGGCGATTTCAGTATGTGAATAATCGCTCGCGGACCTGTTTATCTATCCGGATCGTTGTCCGGCCTCTTTATTTGTGAAAACATGAATGCAAAAAAATAACCGACGCGTTTAAACGTCGGTTATTGCATGGTGCGTATTTTGCCCTAAGTTGAGAGCAAAAAACAAGATGTTAAAGCACTTGAAACAATATTCTTATGACAGTTTGATCTAAATGGCTATTCCCGCGTGCTATCAGCGCTGAGCCGCTATCTCTACTCGCTCAATTGCCGCCCACAGTTTGTCTGAATTCAATGCAATTGGCAGATAATGAATTGACTCACTCGGCTTCAGAATTCGGCCAATCACCCGCTCAATAGCATCGCGGTCATTGATATCAACATCCAGCGCCGCTAAATGGGTTGGCAAACCTAATGTGTTAAAGGCAATAATCAGCGATTGCAATGCATCATCCTGCTCCAGCAGGGCTGTCTGGACCAAGATACCGTAAGCCACTTTGGTGCCGTGCAGGAAATGTTCTGTTTGTGGCAACAGGGTCAGGCCATTGTGTACCGCATGTGCCGCCGCGACCCGGGTATAACGCTCCCCCAACCCGCCGACCATGCCCCCACCGGCAATAATCGCATCCACCACATCCAGAAAGTCTTGCGTCAGTTCACCTTGTTTAATCGCTTGTAACGCGGCCTCACTTTGCTTTAGCAGCACATTACGAATATCCAACGCAGCCTGTAATCCAAGGCGAACGGTGAGCGATAAAGTTTCCGGCTGTGGGCTAAGTACCACGGCTTCGTACCATTTCGCCAGCGTATCGCCAATACCCGCCAACAGATATTCCACTGGGGCCTGTAAAATGATGCGCGGTTCCACTAATACTAACTGATTGGCGTCATTGAAAATTTCAAAATTCAGTGCCTGCCCAGCGTCGCTATACCAGACGGATAGCGGCGTCCAGGCGGCGCAGGTTGCGGCGATAGTCGGGATAGCGACCAGTGGCAACCCCAGCTTACGCGCCACTACTTTTGCGGTATCCAATACTGCCCCACCGCCGATACCGATCACCACCTGGCGGTCATTGCCCGCCGTTTTCACTAAATCAGCAACAGTAGACTCACTGCAATGGGTTGAAAACGCAGCACGCACCGCTTGTGGCCCGTGGAACGCGGTGGGCAAGTAATCACTGGCTGCCGCCAAGGCGCGTTCACCGAAGATCCACAGTGCCTTATCCAGTACCGCCGGAGGATAGAACTCACTCAGTTTGTCGATAGCACCCGGAAAAGAAAAATAGTTGGCCGGGCCTACCTGTACCCGGATTGCATTCGTGCTCATCGCCGTTCCTTTTGAATGACATTCTTATCGCTGTTTTTCTCATCTTAAGGGGTAAGCCAACAATGTTTAATAATTTTTTGATATACCTTAAGTACTTTAGTTTGTTGCGAATAATAGAAACTGTGTTAAAAAAGAAAGCTATCAGCAGCATTATTGACTGCCTGTTTCTCCGGTGAGTTGGCCTGAGAGAATTCGTAAACCTTTCCCGGAAGAGCCAAAAAGGGTAGGTCGCCAATATACTTTATAGGGCAGTCACAGAAATTTATGTCCAGTATTAACTCCTCCCGCCTTGAGATGCGTAATATCTCTATTTCGTTTTCTGGATTTCATGCCCTGCAACAAGTTGATTTTACACTGGAAGGTGGTTCTACCCATGCTCTGGTCGGTGCTAATGGTGCTGGAAAATCAACCTTGATGGCTATTCTTTCCGGCGCTCACAGTCACTATCGTGGTGAGATCTATATTGACGGCCAACAGATAGATATTCATTCCCCCCGACAAGCTAAAAAACAGGGTATCCATGTGGTTCAGCAAGAGGTTGATGTCGCGCTGATCCCCACCCTGTCTGTGGCGGAAAATATTATGCTGGATACGCTGGCGGAGCGGGGACATCTGTTTAACTGGCCACAGCTTTACCGTCAGGCAGAAGCGCTACTCAGGCAACTTGATCTTAAATTGAATGTGCGTCAACGTTTGGCATCCTGCACGCTGGCAGAGAAACAACAGGTGTTATTAGCCCGCGCCCTTTCCCACCAATGCCGTTTCTTGATTTTAGATGAACCCACCGCACCACTGGATCAAGAAGAGAGCGCACGCTTATTCCGCGTAGTCCGCCGCTTGCAATCGGAAGGCATAGCAATCGTTTTCATTTCACATCGCATCCATGAATTACGCGAAATTTGCGATCAATTAACAGTGTTACGTGATGGGCGGCGTGTGAGCCATGATGCCATGGGTGAGCTAAGCGGCGAGCAGATTGTGGAAAAAATGCTTGGCCATACGCTAGATGATATTTTCCCCCCGCGGCGAGCGGTGGTCAGCCGTAAAACACTGCTGGCAGTACGTGGTTTACATGATCAACACAAATTGCGTGATATTTCCCTGACATTGCATGAAGGGGAGATCCTAGGCATTGCTGGGTTAGCCGGTGCGGGGAAAACCGAACTGTGCAAAGCGTTGTTTGGCGCAACACCCAGCCGTGTCGACAGTGGTGAATTACAAGGTAAAGCCTGGAAACCACGGTCGCCCGACCAATCTGTCGCACAAGGATTGGCATTGGTACCGGAAGAGCGGCGCAAAGAAGGTATTTTTATCCACGAAGGGATTCCGATGAATCTCAGTGTGGCCGCCGATGACAGTTTTTCCCGCTGGAGTATTTTTAGCCGCCGTCAGGAATTGAATTGGGCCAAAGCATTAATTCAGCGCCTTGGGGTGCGCACCTCTTCGCCGCAACAGAAACTCGCGCGCTTGTCGGGAGGCAATCAGCAGAAAGTGGCGATAGGCAAGTGGTTGCGCGGTGATGCGCAGGTACTGATTTTTGATGAACCGACTAAAGGGGTCGACATCAAAGCCAAGCAAGACCTGTTCACTCTGATTGACGGTTTAGCCCAGAGTGGGAAAGGCATTATTTATGCATCCGGTGAATTCTCAGAATTGGTCGGTTTATGCTCTCGCATCTGTGTGTTGTGGGATGGGCGTATTGTCGCCGAACTGAACGCCGCTGATGTTGATGAAGAGACATTATTACTATTCTCTACTGGAGGAACCCCTCAGTGAACAAAGAAATCCCCCTAGCCGACGCACAACCATGGCGTCATCAGCTCTTTGATTTTCTCTACAAATGGGGGATGTTGCTCACCGTTGTGGCGCTAATCGCGTTATTTGGCTTGACATCGGATAACTTCCTCGATCCAAACAATATTATCAATATTTTGCGCTCCATCGCCATCGTGACGGTGATTGCCATTGGGGTGTCGATTTCGCTGTCGATTGGTGGTTTTGATCTGTCGGTGGGTTCAACCGCCTCACTGGCGAATGCCATCGTGGTATCGCTATTTGTCTGGTACGGTTTTGGTACCACCGGTGCCATTATTCTGACGCTCTTGATTTGTACCTTGGTCGGTCTGTTTAACGCGTTTCTGATCGTGGTATTGAAGATCCCTGACATGCTAGCCACCCTTGCCAGTCTATTTGTGATTCAGGGCGTGGCGATGACCTACAGCTATGGCGGATCTATCACGCAAAATATGTTGTTACCCAGCGGCGATATGGCGGAAGGTGTCATACCTGAGATGTTTTCAGCACTGGGCCAAGTACCGGTAATTGTGCTGATAATGTTGGCGGTAACAATTGTAGTGCAGTTGTATCTGTCGCTAACCAAACATGGTCGGCGTATGTATGCGATTGGGGGGAATCCAGAAGCCGCTCGATTGGCGGGTATCCGTACCGTGCGTTATCGGGTGCTGGCCTATGTGCTCTCTTCACTGTTAGCGGCGCTGGGTGGCATTCTGTTGGCATCACGGATTGGTTCATCGCAAGTGAACGCCGGGGGTGGCTACCTAATGGATGCCGTAGCGGCGGCGTATATCGGTTTCTCTTTGGCGGGTTCTGGCAAACCCAATGCTTTCGGCACCTTAATTGGTGCGGTGATCTTGGGCGTATTACAAAACGGGCTGGTGATGCTGTCAGTACCTTATTATGCCATGGATATCATCAAAGGGCTGGTATTGGCGATGGCGCTGGCGCTGACCTATATCCATCAAAAGCGGTGATAGGGTATTGATTCTTATTTTGAATGCTTTCAATGCACATCCATTCAAGGCGTAGCGAGCTAAGTCAGACTGAGTGCGTACAGTGCGCAGTACCCGGAGCATACACGTAGTATGTGAGGAGTACGAGCACTGCACAATCTCAGTATGACAACGCGCAGTAGCCGATAAGATAATTAATTCAAAGGCATCCTGCTTGGATCTGGATATTGATACTCAAACCCCAGTTCGCTACAAATCTTGCTGCCATCAATCTCACGGGGTGCTTCCTCAATATCCTCGGGAGCAAACTCCGGTGGCGTCAATTGTAATGCGCGCGCGCACTCAGGATAGAAATCACGTTTAGCGGGGTGATGTGACGCGCACAGATTATAAATATGGCCGCCTCTGGGCAAATTAAGTAGCAATTCGATGGCAGAAATAACATCTTCCTGATGCACCAAATTAACACCTAAAGATCCACCTTTCACACCGGTTTTCCCTGCCAGAAAACGCCCTGGATGACGATCAGTGCCCACTAGCCCAGCAAGGCGCAAAATATCCACCGAGGTATTGGGTAACTTATGCAACCACAGTTCTAGCTCCATCAGCGTTTTACCGGCAGTGGTCACCGGTTGTAGCGGTGAACTCTCTTTGATTCGGCCACGGGTTTCGCCATACACCGAGGTAGAGCTGGTAAAAATAATGCGCGGCATACCGAAAGCCAATGCGCTGTCGACCACCATCTGTACCGCCTGAAGATATTGATCCCCACGTTCGGCGGTGCGGCTGGCAGGTAAGGTAATGACCAGAGCATCGGCGGTCATCAGTTGCTCCAGATCGTCTGGAGAGCAAATTAGTTGCGGTGTCAGTTGCAATTGAAAACAATCAATGCCGCTCATTCTGGCGGCCTCGACACCGTCTGGCGTAGTCTTGCTGCCAACCACTTGTACTCCACGGCGGATTAATGATTGCGCCAACGGCATACCCAGCCAGCCCAACCCAATAATGGCTACTTTCTTCATTTCAATTGCTCTCCACGGAGTCATACCGATAACACACGTAATACTCATAAGTTACGCCAACTACAGTTCCCTAACAATTACTCTCTATTATGAGTGTCTTTCTATAAATCGGTATAATGACCATTGGTAAATATTTCATGCTTAGGCTGCCATAGAACCAAGTGATAACCACCAAATAGAAAATCATTGCTGGTTGATAAGTCGAATCCAGGCATCGTGAAATAACAGCATCAGGCGAAAAAAAGGTTGCACCATACCAATCAGATGGTTTACGTTGTTTGACAGAGATTATGCCATGTTCTGGCTATGTGTTTATATCAAGGCTATTTTGATTTGCTCAAAACCGCCCAAACAGAGAAATTACTATGAACTGCGTTCAATTTAATCACCATCATCACCATCATCCTGATTAGTCTTACAGGCCGATGTGTGCTGGAAGACGGTTAACGAATCTTCCAGGTGGCGGTAGAACGCAATAGAGAAAGCCCTCGGAAGATTATCTTCCGAGGGCTTTTTTGTTGCTCATCATTTTATATGATTAATTAATAGATTGAGGATTTACCATGCTGGATAAAACACGTTTACGCATTGCGATGCAGAAATCAGGCCGCCTGAGTGATGATTGCCATGAATTGTTATCGCGCTGCGGGATTAAAATCAATTTGCAACAACAGCGCCTGATCGCTTTTGCGGAAAATATGCCAATCGATATCCTGCGGGTACGTGATGACGATATCCCAGGGCTGGTGATGGATGGGGTGGTTGATCTGGGGATTATTGGCGAAAACGTGCTGGAAGAAGAGCTGTTGAGCCGCCGCGCTCAAGGCGAAGACCCACGTTATTTCACATTGCGCCGTCTGGATTTCGGTGGCTGCCGTCTGTCGCTTGCGGCCTCATTGGATACCGAGTATACCGGCCCGCAATGTCTGCAAAATAAGCGCATCGCCACCTCTTACCCGCACATCTTAAAGCAATACCTCGACAAACAAGGGGTTGCCTTTAAATCCTGCTTATTGAACGGTTCCGTTGAAGTGGCACCACGCGCCGGTTTGGCCGACGTCATTTGTGATTTGGTGTCAACCGGTGCCACGCTGGAAGCCAACGGCCTGCGCGAAGTTGAAGTCATTTACCGCTCCAAAGCGTGCCTGATTCAGCGTGATGGCGAAATGCCAGCCGATAAGCAGCAACTGATTGATCGCCTGATGACCCGTATTCAGGGCGTGATTCAAGCGCGTGAATCCAAATACATCATGATGCACGCACCTAGTGATCGTCTGGACGAAATCATTACTCTGCTACCCGGTGCCGAGCGCCCTACCATTCTGCCATTGGCCGGCGATAAGAGCCGGGTAGCAATGCACATGGTCAGTAGCGAGACCCTGTTCTGGGAAACGATGGAAAAACTGAAAGCACTGGGTGCCAGCTCCATTCTGGTATTACCGATTGAAAAAATGATGGAGTAACTGATGCAGCCGACGAATTTCAATACCCTAATCGACTGGCAGCAATGCAGTGAAGAGCAGCAAAAGGCGCTGCTCAGCCGCCCGGCTATTAATGCCTCTGACAGGATCACCGCAACCGTCAGCGACATTCTTGATCGGGTGAAAGCCGAGGGTGACAGTGCCTTGCGTGATTTCAGCCAACGCTTTGATACGGTGCAGGTTGCCGATATCCGCATCAGTAGCGATGAGATAGCTGCCGCTGCCGGGCGCTTGAATGACGACATTAAACAAGCCATGGCGCAAGCGGTACGTAATATTGAAACCTTCCACAACGCGCAGAAAATGCCAGTGGTAGATGTTGAAACTCAGCCGGGCGTGCGCTGCCAGCAAATCACCCGCCCGATTGCCTCCGTCGGCTTGTATATTCCAGGGGGATCTGCCCCGCTGCTGTCTACCGTACTCATGCTCGGTACTCCGGCACGCATTGCTGGTTGTCAGCGGGTCATTTTATGTTCCCCGCCGCCGATTGCCGACGAAATCCTGTATGCCGCGCAACTGTGTGGGATTAAAGAAGTGTTCCAGATTGGTGGGGCACAAGCGATTGCGGCTATGGCATTCGGTAGCGAATCAATACCGAAAGTGAACAAGATTTTTGGGCCTGGCAACGCGTATGTCACTGAAGCGAAGCGTCAGGTAAGCCAACGTTTGGATGGTGCTGCAATTGACATGCCGGCTGGCCCATCAGAAGTGTTGGTTATCGCCGACAGTGGCGCGACACCGGCGTTTATCGCCTCTGACTTACTGTCTCAGGCAGAGCACGGGCCTGACTCACAAGTGGTATTACTGACCCCAGATGCCGCCATTGCCCAAGCGGTCGCCGTTGAAGTAGAGCGGCAGCTTAAGTTGCTGTCACGCGCCGATATCGCTCGTCAGGCACTGGAAAGCAGCCGCTTGATCGTCACCAAAGATTTGCAACAATGTATTGATATCAGTAATCAATACGGCCCAGAGCACTTAATTTTGCAAATCCGCCAGCCGGAAGACATTATCGATCAGATTGATAATGCCGGTTCAGTCTTTATGGGTGACTGGTCGCCAGAATCTGCGGGGGATTATGCCTCCGGCACCAACCACGTGTTGCCGACTTATGGTTATACCTCAACTTATTCCAGTTTGGGTCTGGCCGATTTTGTTAAGCGTATGACCGTGCAGCAATTAACACCACAGGGCTTGCTGGGTCTGGCTCCAACAATTGAAATCTTAGCGCAAGCCGAACAACTCACCGCCCACAAAAACGCCGTTACCCTACGTGTCGCGGCCCTGACAGCCGCCAATAAGGAGCAAGCATGAGCCAATCTACCAACGTCACCGATTTGGCCCGCGCCAATGTCCGTGCCCTGACCCCTTATATGTCTGCCCGCCGTTTGGGCGGTAATGGCGATGTGTGGCTTAATGCCAACGAATACCCGCTGGCAACTGAATACCAACTTACGGCGCAAAACTTCAACCGCTATCCCGAATGTCAGCCGAAACAGGTGATCGAGCGTTATGCCGCCTATGCCGGTTTAGCAACCGATCAAGTGTTAGTCAGCCGTGGTGCCGATGAAGGTATTGAGCTGCTGATCCGCGCATTCTGTGAACCAGGTAAGGATGCGATACTCTTCTGCCCGCCAACCTATGGTATGTACGGCGTTAGCGCGGAAACCTTTGGTGTGGAACTGCGTACCGTACAAACCACCGCTGACTGGCAGTTAGATCTACCAACAATTAAAGAAAACCTGGATCGAGTGAAATTGATCTATGTTTGCAGCCCAAATAACCCGACCGGCAATTTAATCAACCCAGCCGCGTTGCGCGACGTGCTGGAACTGGCACAAGGCCGCGCTATCGTGGCTATTGATGAAGCCTATATCGAGTTCTGCCCACAGGCCTCGGTAAGCGGTTGGTTAAAAGATTATCCGAATTTAGTCATTTTGCGCACCTTATCGAAAGCTTTTGCTTTGGCCGGTTTACGTTGTGGCTTTACCTTGGCTAACAGCGATATCATCCAATTGCTGCTTAAAGTAATCGCACCGTATCCGTTGTCTACACCGGTGGCCGACATTGCTGCGCAAGCGCTCAGCCCACAAGGTCTTGAGCAAATGCGCCAGCGGGTGAAAGAGGTGCAAGCTAACCGCGCATGGTTACAAAACGCGCTGCAAGATTGTGCCTGTGTTGAGCAGGTATTTACCAGTGAAAGTAACTATTTACTGGCCCGGTTTACCGCCTCCAGCAGCGTGTTCAAAACACTGTGGGATCAAGGCATCATTCTGCGTGACCAAAATAAGCAACCGGGGTTATCCAACTGCCTGCGCATTACGGTAGGCACCCGTCAGGAATGTGAGCGAGTGATTGCCGCCCTTGCTCCCCTGCCCGGTATTGATAGCTCCAATAGCACTAATACCTCCAGCCTCCGTAAGGAAACGATATGAGCCAGAAATTTCTTTTTATTGACAGAGACGGCACCTTGATTGCCGAGCCACCGGAAGACTTTCAGGTTGACCGGCTGGACAAACTGGCGCTGGAGCCAGAAGTGATCCCGGCCTTGCTGGCACTGCAAAAAGCGGATTATCGTTTGGTGATGATCACCAATCAAGATGGCTTGGGTACACACAGTTTCCCACAGGAAACGTTTGATCCTCCTCATAACCTGATGATGCAAATATTTAGCTCGCAGGGCGTCAATTTCGAGCAAGTGCTAATTTGCCCGCATCTGCCTGCGGATAATTGTACTTGCCGTAAGCCGAAAACCGCGTTGGTAGAAAGTTATCTGGCTGAAGGCGTGATGAACAGTGCCAATAGCTATGTTATCGGCGATCGCGAAACTGACCTGCAATTGGCTCACAATATGGGCATCAGCGGTTTGCGTTACCAGCGTGATGGCCTGAACTGGTCGCAGATTGCCAAACAGCTAACCCAGCGAGACCGTCATGCCTATGTTAACCGTGTCACCAAAGAGACGGCCATTGACGTAAATGTGTGGCTCGATCGCGAAGGGGGCAGCAAGATCAAAACCGGCGTGGGCTTCTTCGACCATATGCTGGATCAAATCGCCACTCACGGCGGTTTCCGTATGGATATTCAGGTCAGCGGTGATCTCTACATTGATGACCACCACACCGTAGAAGATACGGCGCTGGCACTGGGTGAGGCGATTAACAACGCACTCGGTGACAAACGCGGTATCGGCCGTTTTGGTTTTGTCTTACCAATGGACGAGTGCCTGGCGCGCTGCGCGCTGGATATTTCTGGCCGCCCGCATCTGGAATACAAAGCGGAATTTAATTACCAGCGCGTGGGTGACCTGAGTACTGAGATGGTCGAGCACTTCTTCCGTTCCCTCTCCTATGCCATGGCCTGTACTCTGCACTTGAAAACCAAAGGCCGTAACGATCACCACCGGGTCGAGAGCTTGTTTAAAGTGTTTGGTCGTACTTTACGTCAGGCGATCCGTGTTGAGGGCAATACCCTGCCAAGTTCCAAAGGAGTGCTGTAATGAATGTGGTGATTCTGGATACGGGGTGCGCCAACCTCTCCTCTGTCACCTATGCGGTGCAGCGTTTGGGGTACGCGCCAGTTATCAGCCGTGACCCTGAGATTGTACTGCGTGCAGATAAGCTTTTCCTGCCAGGTGTCGGTACTGCCCATGCGGCAATGGATCAGTTAAAAGAACGCGAACTTATCGAACTGATTAAGAGCTGTACTCAGCCAGTATTGGGTATCTGCCTTGGAATGCAGTTGCTGGCGACCAGCAGCGAGGAAAGTGGCGGTATTGAAACTCTCGGTATTATTGATACGCCGGTAAAACAGATGATGGATTTTGGTTTACCGCTGCCACACATGGGCTGGAATCAGATTACCCCACAGGCGGGTAATCATCTGTTTCGTGGGATCCCGGATGGGACCTATTTCTACTTTGTGCACGGATATGCAATGCCAATATGCCCAGATACCATCGCCCAGGCCAATTACGGCGAGCCATTTACCGCCGCAGTAGAAAAAGACAACTTCTTTGGCGTGCAGTTTCATCCGGAGCGTTCCGGTGCGGCTGGGGCCCAATTGCTGAAAAACTTTCTGGAGATGTGAGCACCATGATTATTCCCGCTTTGGATTTGATCGAAGGCAAGGTAGTGCGTTTGCATCAAGGCGATTACGGCCAGCAGCGTGATTACGGTAATCACCCACTGCCCCGCTTACAGGATTATCAGCAGCAAGGCGCTCAGGTGTTACATCTGGTCGATCTTACCGGGGCCAAAGATCCGGCAGCCCGTCAGATCCCGTTGCTGCGCGAGTTACTGGCCGGTGTGGATGTTCCGGTGCAGGTGGGTGGTGGCATCCGTAACGAACAAGATGTGGTCGCACTGCTGGAAGCCGGTGCAACACGGGTTGTCGTGGGTTCAACAGCCGTTAAACAGCCAGAAATGGTGCAACAGTGGTTTGAGCGCTATGGCGCTGAGGCCATCGTATTAGCACTGGACGTCCGAATTAATGAGGCGGGCCGCAAACAGGTGGCTATCAGTGGTTGGCAGGAAAACTCAGATGCTACGCTGGAACAAATCGTCGAGCAATATCTGCCGTTTGGCCTGAAGCATGTGTTATGTACCGATATTTCCCGTGATGGCACCCTGAGTGGTTCCAATGTAGAACTGTATCAGGAAGTGTGCCAGCGCTACCCACAAGTGGCATTCCAGGCTTCCGGTGGTATCGGTTGTCTGGATGATATTGCCCGCCTGCGTGGCAGTGGTGTGCAAGGTGTGATTGTGGGCCGCGCGCTATTGGACGGCAAGTTTAACGTGAAGGAGGCGATCGCATGCTGGCAAAACGTATAATCCCTTGTTTGGATGTGAAAGACGGCCAAGTCGTCAAGGGTGTCCAGTTCCGTAATCACGAAATCATTGGCGATATCGTGCCGCTGGCGCAGCGTTATGCACAAGAAGGCGCAGACGAGCTGGTGTTTTACGATATTACTGCGTCATCTGACGGCCGTGTGGTCGATAAAAGCTGGGTATCGCGAGTCGCAGAAGTGATTGATATTCCTTTCTGCGTGGCGGGTGGGATTAAAAGCGTTGAAGATGCAGGCCAGATCCTGACCTTCGGTGCCGATAAAATATCTATCAACTCACCAGCGCTGGCTGATCCAACCTTAATTACCCGTTTGGCCGACCGCTATGGCGTACAATGTATTGTCGTCGGTATTGATACTTGGTATGACGCGGAAAGTGGTAGTTATCAGGTATATCAATTTACTGGTGATGAAAAACGGACCAAAGCCACCACCTGGCAGACCGAGGATTGGATCAAAGAAGTCCAGTTACGTGGAGCCGGTGAGATTGTGCTGAATATGATGAACCAAGATGGCGTGCGCAACGGCTACGATTTACGTCAGTTGAAACAGATGCGAGCCATCTGTCATGTTCCGTTGATTGCCTCAGGTGGTGCGGGTACACCGGAACACTTCCTTGAAGCTTTCCGTGACGCAGATGTCGATGGTGCGCTGGCAGCCTCGGTGTTCCATAAACAAATCATTAATATCGGCGAATTGAAGAAGTATTTGTCTGAACAAGGCGTGGAGATAAGAGTGTGTTAAGCGAACAACAAGTTGCCCAACTGGATTGGGATAAAGTCGACAATCTGATGCCAGCCATCGTACAGCATGCCATTTCCGGTGAAGTTCTGATGATGGGGTATATGAATCAGGAAGCATTGGCGGTTACACAGCAAACCGGCAAAGTAACCTTCTTCTCTCGCACCAAACAGCGTTTATGGACCAAGGGTGAAAGCTCCGGTAACGTGCTGAATGTGGTGAATATCTATCCTGACTGCGACAATGATACTCTGCTCATTCTGGCTAATCCTATCGGCCCAACCTGTCATTTAGGCAATAATAGCTGCTTCGCCCCGGCGGCCAGCGATTGGGGCTTCCTATACCAGTTAGAGCAGTTATTGGCCTCACGTAAATCAGCCGACCCAGCCAGTTCTTACACCGCCAAGCTGTATGCCAGCGGCACTAAGCGTATCGCGCAAAAAGTGGGGGAAGAAGGGGTAGAAACCGCCCTCGCCGCAACAGTGAATGATCGTGAAGAGTTGACCAACGAAGCATCGGATTTGATGTATCACCTGCTGGTGTTGTTGCAGGACCAAGATTTGAATCTGAGTAAAGTGATTGGACGCCTGCGCGAACGTCACGAGAAGTAACGCCTTGATTGGTGTTCTTACTGGTAAAAAAACGCCTCCGATTCAGCATCGGGGGCGTTTTTATTAGGGCAAACCTTTTAAATCAGCGACTGTCTGTTCTTGCTAAGTTTGTCTTAACAGCAAGTCCATTCAAGGCGTCGCGAGCGAAAGTAGTTTGATTGCGGACAGCGCACAGTCACCGGAGCGTACACACAGTACGTGAGGATGACGAGCACTGCCCAATATCAAAATACGAACGCGCAGTAGCCGTTAACTTAAAGCCATTCGGTGTGGAACACGCCGTCTTTATCAATACGCTTATAGGTATGCGCACCGAAATAGTCGCGCTGCGCCTGAATCAAGTTGGCTGGCAGTACGGCTGAACGGTAGCTATCGTAATAATTAATCGCCGCAGAGAATGTTGGTGTTGGGATACCGTTTTGAACAGCATAAGACACCACATCACGCAGTGCTTGCTGGTATTCATCAGCGATCTGCTTGAAGTAAGGTGCCAACAGCAAGTTAGCAATATCTGCATTTTCTGCATATGCATCAGTGATTTTTTGCAGGAACTGTGCACGGATAATACAACCAGCACGGAAAATCTTAGCGATCTCACCGTAATGCAAATCCCAGTTATTTTCGTCAGAGGCTGCTTTCAATTGAGAGAAGCCCTGAGCATAAGAGACGATTTTACCCAGATACAACGCACGGCGGATCTTCTCGATAAATTCAGCTTTATCACCAGTAAAAGGCTGCACTTTAGGGCCAGTCAGCACTTTAGAGGCAGCTACACGCTGATCTTTCAGAGAAGACAAATAGCGGGCAAACACAGACTCAGTGATCAGTGTTAATGGCTCACCCAAATCCAAAGAACTTTGGCTGGTCCATTTACCGGTGCCTTTGTTCGCCGCTTCATCCAGAATCACATCGACCAGATATTTACCGGCTTCGTCTTTTTTGGTGAAGATATCTTTGGTGATATCAATCAGGTAGCTGTTTAGCTCTCCTTTATTCCACTCAGCAAAGGTGCTAGCCAGCTCTTCATTGCTCAAGCCTAAAGACTGTTTCAACAGGGAATAAGCTTCTGCGATCAATTGCATGTCACCGTATTCAATGCCGTTGTGAACCATTTTAACGTAATGGCCTGCACCATCGGCACCGATATACGCAACACAAGCATCACCGTCATCAGCACGGGCAGCAATCTTCTCAAGGATAGGCGCAACCAGTTCGTAGGCTTCTTTCTGGCCACCTGGCATGATAGATGGGCCTTTCAATGCGCCCTCTTCGCCACCGGAAACACCGGTACCAATAAAGTTGAAGCCTTGCGCAGAAAGTTCGCGGTTACGGCGGATGGTGTCTTTGTAATAAGTATTACCACCATCAATCAGAATGTCACCTTTATCCAGATGCGGAGTCAGTGAAGCGATAGTCTTATCAGTGGCTTCACCCGCTTTCACCATCAGCAGGATGCGACGCGGTTTTTCCAGTGAATCAACAAACTCTTCCACGGTATAACTCGGCACCAGATTTTTACCTGGATTCTCGGCAACCACTTCGTCGGTTTTGTCTGATGAACGGTTAAAGATAGAAACGGAATAGCCACGGCTTTCGATGTTGAGCGCCAGGTTACGGCCCATCACCGCCATACCGACAACGCCAATCTGTTGTTTGGACATTAAAAAACTCCTGTCTGAAGGATGACACCTGTTACCGGCCTTGAGGCCAACAGGTTTTTGATGTGGGAAACATGTTAACTCAGGATTATGTCAGCTGGGTAGTGATTGGTGCGATAGATAGCACAACTGACCAGTTGCTGTTCGCACACGTTTGCTTTGGTAAAGTGCAAACCAATTTGACTCAATTGACCTGGCTGGCTTATATACAAAAAAAGCAACCCCATGGATTGCTTTTCATTGCTGCTGAAATTGGCTTATGCCACGAACTCTTTCAACCAAGCCTTAAATTCTGCGCCTTGCTTTGGATGGCGAAGACCGTAGGCGACATAGGCCTTCATATATCCGAGCTTCTCACCACAGTTATAGGATTGACCGGTTAAAGCGACGGCATCTACCGGTTTCTCAGCGGCTAATGCATCAATAGCATCAGTCAGTTGGATACGACCCCAAGCACCAGGTTTAGTTTTTTCCAGCATTGGCCAAATATCAGCAGACAAAACATAACGCCCTACAGCCGACAGATTGGATTTCAAGTCAGCCGGGCTTTGCGGTTTCTCAACCATCGCGTTAATCCGGCTACTTTCACCGGGTGCTAAATCTGACACTTCACAGGAGATAACCGAGTAGTTGGATAATGCTTCAGGTTCTACGGCATGCACCAATACCTGGCTGGTACCAGATTCTTCAAATCGTTTAACTAACTGAGCCAAATTATCACGGGTTAAATCCGACTTGGCGTCATCAATCAAGACATCCGGCAACAATACTGCAAAAGGTGAGTCACCCACTAGCGGTTTGGCACATAACACCGCATGCCCCAAACCTTCAGGATGACCTTGGCGGATATGCATGATAGTCACACCCGGCGGACAGATAGATTGAACTTCATCCAATAACTGACGCTTTACACGCGCTTCCAGCATGGCTTCCAGCTCATAAGAGGTATCAAAATGGTTTTCTACCGCATTTTTCGACGAATGGGTTATCAGAATGATTTCTTTAATACCAGCAGCAACACATTCGTTGACCACATATTGGATCAATGGCTTATCGACGATAGGCAACATTTCTTTTGGAATGGCTTTAGTCGCGGGGAGCATTCGCATACCTAAACCGGCGACTGGGATCACTGCTTTCAATTTGGTCATAATTAACCTACTGATTTCTTAAGGCGAATTTAAAATCTATTCCTACTCAGCCGCTAAGCTGGCGTTAGTCGATTTGCTGTTTCAGCCAGGCGTTAAAGCTCTCGCCTTCGGTGTTATGGCGAACGCCATAAGTGACAAAGGCTTTCATATAACCCAATTTGTCCCCGCAATCGTGCGATTTACCGGTCATATGAAAAGCCTCAACATCCTCTTGCTCCATTAACATCGCAATGGCATCAGTAAGCTGAATTTCATCACCCGCCCCGCGTGGCGTTTTCTTCAGCAGCGGCCAAATGTCTTTTGACAATACATAACGCCCAACCACGGCAAGATTAGAAGGCGCATCAGCAAGTGAGGGCTTTTCCACCACTGCCGTCATCAGGGTACTTTCACCCGGTGACAAAGCCACATGACCACAATCAGCAATACCGTACTTGGAAACATCAGCTTTAGGTACCGGCTCCACCATGATCTGGCTACGCCCAGTCTCTTCAAAGCGTTTAATCATACTGGCAAGATTCTCTTTAGATAAATCTGCTGTTGAATCATCGAGTAAAACATCTGGCAGCAGCACGATAAATGGGTTATCACCCACCATCGGTTGGGCACACAATACTGCATGCCCCAGACCTTTGGCATGGCCTTGGCGCACTTGCATAATAGTGACATCCGGCGGGCAGATATTTTGGATCTCTTTCAATAACTGCCGCTTAACACGTGACTCCAGTGCTGCTTCCAGTTCAAATGATGTATCAAAATGGTTTTCTATCGCATTTTTGGACGAATGGCTGACCAGCACTATCTCTTTTACGCCGGCGGCAACACATTCATTAACGATATATTGGATCAGAGGCTTATCCACCACCGGCAGCATTTCCTTTGGGATCGCTTTAGTCGCGGGCAACATACGTGTGCCAAGCCCGGCAACAGGGATCACAGCCTTCAATTTCTTTTCCATCTACCATACCTTTTCTGGAGTGGCCGTTAAGCAGGCCTTTGAATAGATACAAATTCGATCAGGTGATACTAACAATTTAGCGCGCAAGACTGTATTCCAAATCTTACTTATCCTATATTCATATATTATTTCAATGTGTTACCAGCACATCCAGACAAATAAAAAAGTTAACGTTCTGGTTGCGTATTATATTCCACATTCACACTTTGTTCAGCCAGACTGGCGTAATTTGTCGATTTATAAGACTCATTTGGCCATTTTAAGAATAAACTGAGTTGATATATTTAACGACTGAATGTTTTAATGGCTAATTTGATTGTTTTTCAATCGATTAAAATCGATATTTACCACCTCTGATGACTGTAGGTTATTTGCGCCATTTGCAATCAGTCTAGGCTATTACATGATTGGATGTTGAATTTTAGCCTATCAGCGCCCATTATTCACTTTGGCGGCATAAGCCGTAGAAATCAAAGGTGAAATTGGATATATGGAATGGATCGCAGATCCTACTATTTGGGCAGGGCTGGCGACGCTGGTGGTGCTCGAAATTGTATTGGGCATTGACAACCTGATATTTATTGCCATTTTGGCGGAAAAACTTCCTCGTCATCAAAGAGATAAAGCCAGAGTTACCGGTTTACTGTGCGCATTATTGATGCGCTTGGTACTGTTAGCCAGTATCTCATGGCTGGCCACATTAACGACACCCCTAATCACCCTTTCCCAGCACCCATTCAGCGCCCGTGACTTAATCATGCTGATCGGTGGGATATTCCTGCTCTTTAAAGCCACCATGGAGCTAAACGAGCGACTTGAGGGCAAGGACCAGCAGCAAAACCAACAACGCAAGGGTGCACGGTTCTGGCCTGTTGTCGCGCAGATTGTAGTACTGGACGCGATATTCTCGCTTGATTCGGTCATTACCGCCGTCGGCATGGTAGACCACCTCGCGGTCATGATGGCTGCGGTCTGTATCGCGATTGGCTTGATGCTGTTAGCCAGTAAGCCATTGACGCGCTTTGTTAATGCACATCCGACCATTGTCATACTTTGTCTGAGCTTTTTACTGATGATCGGCTTTAGCTTAGTGGCTGAAGGTTTTGGTTACCATATTCCGAAAGGGTATTTGTACGCCGCAATTGGTTTCTCAGTAATTATCGAATCACTCAATCAGTTCTCACAATTCAATCGTCGCCGTTTTTTGTCAACAGTTAGACCATTACGTGAAAGAACCGCGGAAGCGGTGTTACGTATGCTCAGTGGCAAACATGAAGAGGCAGAGTTGGATAATCATACAGCCAACCTAATCGCCGATAATACCAGTGTCGGCCAAGAGGTCTTCAATGAACAAGAACGCCGGATGATTGAGCGGGTATTAGGGCTGGCACAGCGTACAGTGAGCAGCATCATGACATCACGGCATGATGTGGAGTATCTGGACCTTAACGATCCCCCAGAGAAACTGTCTCAGTTGCTGACCAAAAATTTGCATACCCGAATCGTGGTCACTGAAGATAGTCTGACAGATGAACCCTTGGGCGTTATTCATGTCATTGATTTATTAAGGCAGCAGTTAGCAGGCGAAAAGCTCGACTTACGCGCATTGATTCGCCAGCCGTTGATTTTCCCCGAACAGGTTTCGCTGTTGATGGCGTTAGAGCAGTTCCGTCAGGCGCAGACGCATTTTGCCTTTGTAGTAGATGAATTTGGCTCCATCGAAGGGGTGGTTACTCTAACTGATGTGATGGAAACTATTGCCGGTAATCTACCCGTCGCTGGTGAAGAGTTGGATGCCCGCCATGATATTCAGCAAACCGAGGATGGCTGCTGGATTGCGAACGGTTACATGCCGCTGGAGGATTTGGTACTCTATCTACCACTGCCTCTTGATGATAAACGCGAGTATCACACCTTAGCCGGGTTAATCATGGAGTATACCCAGCGCATCCCGCAGGTCGGTGAACAGATGAAAATTGGTGACTATCTCTTTGAGCCATTAGAGGTTAGCAGCCATCGTATCTTGAAGGTAAAGATAACGCCGTTGAAAATACCTGACCCGGATTATGAGGTGTAACAAGTCGTCGAGATTTGGTGCAAAAGCCGGGTAATCTACCCGGCTTTTTTGTCGCAATAAGCGGCGATTACAAGTGCACAGGCACCAGGATTTCAGTGGCAACAATCACCACTACCAACCCAACTAAAACCGGTACCGAGGTACGTTTTACCACTTCAAAAGGTGAAATTTTTGCCATCCCAGCGACTGCAACCACCACGCCAGAAACTGGTGATAAAGTACGCCCTAAATTTGAAGCCTGTAGCATCGGAATAACCAAATAGGCTGGATTTATCCCCATTTGAGCTGCAAGCTTTGGAATCAGTTCAACAAACGCATAGAACGGCGCATTGCCTGACCCAGTGGTCATAGCAGCCAGCATCGTAATCACCACCAGTACTAGCATCATAATAATGCCACCGGTGCCAAAAGATTGAGCTAATCCAATCAGGCCACTGATAAAACCAACGGTACTCAACCCTTGTGCGAATACCCCAGCGGCAACCAATAACATCACCACGGTAGCGAACGCATCAGCCATACCACGATAAGCCACTTCAAGGCCGGTAAATACCGTTTTAGCGCTGAAACTGCGTAAGAACTCAATGACAGCGGCAATCAGCATACAAATCACCAACACCGTAATGATATGCAGCTCCGGCCCCCATTTACCGTCAAATATCAGCACACCGATAATCGGGGTAAAGGGTAAAATGGCATAAAAGCCCGGTGCATTGGTGGTGATGTCATTAACATCCATCATCTCATGCTTTTCCTGACTTTTATTATCCAGATAGCGCTGCCAGAAGAAATGAGCGATAGCCATGCAGACAATCGCAGCAATAGAAATAGGCAAGGTGGTTTTAAAAGCAAAATCCACCAGTGGCATCTCAGAGGCTTTCGCTGCCAGCACCACATCACCTGATGTTGGGGCTAGAATAATCGCCGCCGGTGATGCACAGATTGCGGCTGCGGCACCCCGACTGATACCAACGTTAACCATTACTGGGAACAGTGTCGCCATCAGTAACACGCCCAACCCGGTCGCTGATGATACCGCTAACGACATCAAGCAGGCCACCAGATAAGCCGCAACCATCAGTAAGTATGGTGAGTTGATCATTTGCAGTGGCTTGGATGCAATTTTTACCACTACATCATTGGCACCAATATGAGTCATATAAGCCGCAAAGCCACATAACATCATGATCATCATGCCAAGATCGCCACCACGGCTCATCAGCAAGATTTTGACATATTCAACAATGTCCGTCGCTCGCCAGCCCGTTGATGTTGCACTGGCAGGTAATACATTCTTGCCCATCAAGGCACTGATAATTAATAGCAGTAAGCCACCAACCATCAGCACACCCGTTGCTGAGTAGCCTTTAATGATATAACGGCCTACACCGACGGCTACGACTATCCCAATCAAAAGATCTAACATATACCCTCTCTGAGTCTTGCCTGTTGCTGTGTGTTGCTAAATATTGCTTCAGCATTATTATCGTTAAAATACATAATTGGCTCTGCACTCTGCCCAAAGTCCATCGGCGAGTTTATGACATCTATCAATGATTCGCAGAGATTTTAGAAACAAATAGTAGTTTGTGAGCAAGAGAGAGGATTTTATGTTTTGAATGGCGAGGTTGGCGAACAGTTACACAACAAATACATAACAATATGCCGCTATTGCCCCCGATAAACAGCCACGCCTATCGGAGGTAATAGGTCATTAAATTAAAGCTTATCGATAAGCTTTTTAAGATCTTTGCTGCCACGGCTTTGCTGATTCCGCTCAGCCCAATCATTAAGTGCTTTTTTAGCTCGCTGCTGTAATTCGTTTCGCAACAACTGCTCGACATCCAATTGATAACTGAGTTGAGTCCACGGACCATAAATACGCAGAGGGATATCGGTGCTTTGCAATATTTTGACCAGGCTATCTTGCCCGCTCCAGCCTTGCATCACTCGCACCGCCAGATTCATATCACATTGCTGTGCAGGTAAATTAAGTGACCCGTTACCTTTAATGGAAATCAATGCAGAATCAGCACTCAGATTGCTGACTTTCATCGCGCCTCTGTGCAAAGCCAGATTCGCCTGTAGTTGCTTAACCTCAGTATAACGCTCATAGCGATCCTGACCTTTGACATCACTGGAACTGCGAGTAACCGCCTGTTGAATAAGCTGCTGAATATTCAGCCCTTCCAGCCGTGCATTATTCATGCTGAGCTGCGCATCCCCCTGCCAGCGGTGGTTGAATGCATCAACCGTGATGCCATCCCCCGACAACTGCGCTTTCATGGAAAACTTGCCTGTCATCATCTGTGGCAAGCCAGCGGCCAATAAAACCGGTCCCAGTTGCATATGGTTTATCACTGGGTTAACGGCAGCCAGAACCTTTTTGCCCGTCACATCCAATGAACCTGGCAACGAAAAATCCCCCTCAACCGCACTACCGGTTAAACGGCTAATTTCTACCTTACCGCGCTGATTGGAGGCTTGAAGATTGAGCTGACTGACGTTAATCGCCCGATAGACCAGATTATTCGCCGTTAGTGATATTTGGGCCGTAAAGTCACGTAATGCCTGCAAGTCCTGCCCGACATCATCATCGGCCTGAATAGCGATCACCGGTGCGGTCACAGCAGACTGTCGGGGCGTTTCTTTACTGGCAACTGTACTTTTAGGTTCCCACCCAAAGATAGTGTCCAGATTAAGATTGTCAGCAGCCAAATTGATAACATAATCGGGTACCTCGCCCAAGGTGGCTCTGGCGGTCCCCGTCAACTGGTTGTTATTAGCAGAAAAACTCAGTTGGTTCAGCAATAGTTGCTGAATATCGTGTTGATAACTTGCTTGTAATGTCCCCTCGCCGCTCACACCGCCAACCGGAATATCCGCGCCTTCCAATTTATAGCTGAATTGGCTGATATTGGCGCTGAACTGCTGCGGATAATGGCGCATGTCTGCATCGGCGACCATTGAGAAAGTGACATCACGTTGATTACGATTAACACGGCTGGAGAGAGAGATATGTACCTGGCGTTGGGCATCTTGTTGAAGTTCAAGATTGATATCACGAACATTAACTTGATCATTGTCCGTCCGCTGCCAAATCAACAGGCTATCGGCAACTTGTACTTTATTGATGTCGAGCTTCCAGGCGCGTTGCTCATTAAGCGGTGCATTACCGGATGGCGCAACAGGGGCATCAGGCTGTTGTTGCGCCTCACTCTCTGGCGTCAAGCGGATAACCGCCCCCTTCAGCATCACCTGTTTCACCTCGAGTTGATGCGATAACAGTGGCCAAAGTTTGACATCCAGTCGCATATTTTCCGCACTAATAACCGGTGCCGCTGCACCAGGGGCGGTCAGTGCGGTCCGGCCCGCAATAATGCTAAGCTGTGGCCAAACATGCCAGCGCAAATCCCCTTCCAGTTGCAACTGATAACCACTTTTTTTCTCTACCTGTTTGACCATGTAGGCACGAAAGTCATTAGGATTTACCAGCAATACTAATGCGCTCATCCCTGCAACTAGCACAACCAGCAGGATAATTAACGTCGTCAGTAATCGTCTCATGACATCCTCTTGTCTAATCAGGCTAAAAAGTCCAAACAGGCTAAACTCTCAGCGAGAAATGGCTAGTCTTTATCTATACGACTGGCTACAGCGCCTTGTTGACCACGATATTTTGCGTCCTGACGGCTATTATAAGGGCGAGCTGCCGGGCCGGAGAGTGGTTCAAAACTCAGCGCACCAATTAACATCCCAGGGCGCAGCGCTAATGGCAACTTACCTGAATTATAGAACTCCAGCACAATCCTGCCTTGCCAACCGGGATCTATACGGTGTGCGGTAACATGCACCATTAATCCAAGGCGAGCTAATGAGGAGCGGCCATCAAGCCAGCCAACCAAGTCATCAGGGATTGTCACCGACTCTAGTGTCACGGCCAGCGCCAACTCCCCTGGATGCAGGAAAAATGCCTCCCCTTCCGGCAGATTGATCTCATCACTCATGACTCGTTCCAGCGCTTCGCTGACTTCATCCTTCGGGCCGCTTAAGTCAATAAATGCCGCCGTGTGACCATTGAAGACACGGAATTGGTTGCCTAAGCGAACATCGACTGTGGCACCATTGATACGTTCTACCGGTGGGCGAGGATCAATGCCTAACTTACCGCTGTCCAGCCAGGCTTCTATGTCACGATCGCACAGTCTCATTGCTAAAATCTCCATCAAAATTCGCATGTTACAGCTTACCTACTACGCAAGCTGCCATATTAAGAAGCAAAGGTCCAGACGAACATTACTCAAAGAACTGACTGATTTTCGCTTTTAGAATATCGATCGCAATTCGGTTCTTACCACCGCGTGGAACGATAATGTCAGCATATTGCTTGGACGGTTCTATAAATTGCAGGAACATTGGGCGCACTGTCTTCTGGTATTGCGCCATTACCGAGTCCATTGAACGACCGCGTTCATTGACATCGCGCTTCATACGGCGCATCAGGCAGATATCCAACGGAGTATCAACAAAGATAGAAAAATTCATTTCCTGACGCAGGCGGAGATCCGTTAACAACAAGATCCCTTCCAAAATAATCACTTTTTTCGGTTCTAAATGGACGGTTTCTTTTTTACGGGTGTGCTCAGTGTAACTGTAAAGTGGCAATTCAACCGGCTTGCCTGCTTTCAACGATTGCAAATGCTCCAGCAATAAGTTGTGGTCCATAGCACTCGGGTGGTCATAGTTGGTTTTGACCCGATCTTCCATCGACAGATGACTCTGGTCTTTATAATAACCATCCTCAGGAATAACGCCGATATGTTGGTCACCTACCTGTTCGCGTAATTCGCGATACAGCGTGCTGGCGATAAGACTTTTCCCGGAGGCAGAAGCACCCGCTATCCCGATAATGACGCACTGGTGTGCTTTGTCAGTCATAAAATTAAAGACCTGATTACGAAGTGTGAGGGGAGACAAAGCACGTAACGTGCTTCGAGCGCGGCAATTATAAGGAGTTAGCGGGTTTGATGCCAGCACTATACCCTGCGTCTTTGACGCCGCAGGGGTGTTAGCGGCTCTCACGCACCCGAATCACTGACTTATGTCAGCTCATCGGGATTTATTCGTTTACTGCCTACCTGCAACGCCAATGACTTTGGGTATGATTTTGTGTCTTTGACGCCGCAGGGTATAATTTTGCGTCTTTGACGCCGCTGGGGTGTTAGCGGCTGTTACACCGCGCGGAATGAGATTTCCGTTGGGATAGCTTCCCCTTGCCAGTACATCTCTGCCGCCACATTTGATGCCAGTTGGCGATAGATATCAGCAAATTCACTGTCAGGATGGCTAACAACCGTTGGTTCACCGCGATCAAGGTCTTCGCGTAAAGAAATATGCAATGGAATTTGGCCCAACAGTTTGCAATGGTACTTCTGCGCCAGTTTCTCCGCCCCGCCGGTGCCGAAAATAGGCTCCAGATGGCCGCAATTACTGCAAATATGCATGCTCATATTTTCAATAATACCCAACACCGGCACATGCACTTTCTCAAACATCACAATGCCTTTCATGGCATCGATTAAAGCGATGTCTTGTGGTGTTGTTACCACCAGCGCACCCGTCACCGGAATGTTTTGCGACAACGTCAACTGGATATCACCGGTACCCGGCGGCATATCAATCACCAGATAATCCAAATCTGGCCATAAGGTGTCTTGCAGCATCTGCATCAATGCTTTACTGGCCATCGGGCCGCGCCACACCATAGCGTTCTCATCAGTGACCAGATAACCAATCGAGTTAGTCGCCAGACCGTGAGCCATGATCGGTGCCATATGCTTACCGTCAGGGGACGTTGGCCGCTGATTCATGGTACCAAGCATATTGGGGATGGAAGGGCCATAAATATCGGCGTCCAGAATACCGACTTTGGCCCCCTCTTCCGCCAATGCCAGTGCCAGATTAACGGCGGTACTGGATTTCCCCACACCACCTTTACCCGAGCTGACGGCCACAATATTACGCACACCTTTGATACCCGGCTGATCATTGGCACGCTTGAGTGTGGTGATATTATGCGACAACTTCCAATCAATAGCTGTAGCGCCAGTCACTGCCAGCAATTCCGCGCTGACCGACTCTTTCAATGCATCAAAACCATATTGCCAGGCAAACGGCATCACCAGCTCGATATGCAGCACATTGTCCAATAAGGCACAATGGTGGATAGCACGCAGAGTATGGAGATCCTTTTGCAAGGTTGGGTGAGTAAAGGCCGTAAGGACCTTCGAAATTTGTGATTGCAGCAGGTCAGGGGTGGTCTGCTCGGGGGATTTTGGGCTCATCCCGGCTCCTTGAATTTATCGTTATTAACCAAAGATAGTGTACCAGAACTCAGTTGCCCCTGTGTCACCAAAGTAAACCGATTATGACTTAAGGCAAAGTGCGGGTTGCCTTACCCTAGCGGCAAGCTTGCATATCGGTTAACATCAAAGACCCTTTAATCGACATAAAGAAAGCAATTTCCCACTATGGCTCAAGTCGCGAAAAAAATATTGGTGACGTCCGCGCTACCATACGCTAACGGTTCTATACATCTCGGCCACATGCTCGAGCACATCCAGGCAGATATCTGGGTCCGTTTCCAGCGAATGCGCGGCAACCAGGTTCATTTTATCTGTGCAGATGATGCCCACGGCACCCCGATCATGCTGAAAGCTCAGCAACTGGGTATCGAACCGGAGCAGATGATTGCCGAAATGAGCCAGGAACACCAACAGGATTTCGCCGGTTTCGCTATCAGTTATGATAACTATCACTCCACTCACAGTGATGAAAACCGTGAACTGTCGAGCCTGATATACAGCCGCTTGAAGGCGAACGGCTATATCAAGAATCGTACCATTTCTCAGCTCTATGACCCTGAGAAAGGCATGTTCCTGCCTGATCGTTTTGTCAAAGGCACCTGTCCGAAGTGTAAAGCGCCAGATCAATATGGCGATAACTGTGAAGTATGCGGCGCAACCTACAGCCCGACTGAACTTATCGATCCAAAGTCGGCGGTTTCCGGTGCGACGCCGGTGATGCGCGAATCTGAGCATTTCTTCTTCGACCTGCCAGCCTTCAGCGACATGTTGCAAGCCTGGACGCGTTCTGGTGCACTGCAAGAACAAGTCGCGAACAAAATGCAGGAATGGTTCGAGTCTGGCCTACAACAGTGGGATATCACCCGTGATGCGCCCTACTTCGGTTTTGAAGTGCCGGATGCGCCAGGTAAATATTTCTACGTCTGGCTGGATGCCCCAATCGGCTATATGGGGTCGTTTAAGAACCTGTGCGACAAGCGCGGTGATCTGGACTTTGATGAGTTCTGGCGTGAAGGTTCTGAAACCGATCTTTATCACTTTATTGGTAAAGACATTGTTTACTTCCATAGCCTGTTTTGGCCTGCCATGTTGGAAGGTAGCAATTTCCGCAAACCGACCAATATCTTTGTTCATGGTTATGTCACAGTAAACGGCGCGAAAATGTCGAAGTCACGCGGCACATTCATTAAAGCCAGCACCTATCTGCAACACTTTGATGCCGATTGCTTGCGTTATTACTACGCCGCGAAACTCTCTTCACGAATTGATGACATCGATTTAAATCTGGAAGACTTTGTCCAGCGTGTTAATACCGATATTGTCAACAAAGTGGTGAATTTGGCTTCGCGTAATGCAGGTTTTATCAATAAACGCTTTGGCGGTAAATTAGCCGATAAATTGGCCGATCCGGCGCTGTATAAAACCTTCACCGATGCTGCTGTCAGCATTGCAGATGCCTATAACAGCCGCGAATCAGGTAAAGCCATCCGTGAAATCATGGCACTGGCTGATATTGCCAATCGTTATGTTGATGAACAAGCCCCGTGGGTGATAGCGAAAGAAGAAGGTCGCGATGCCGACTTACAAGCTGTTTGCTCCTTAGGTATCAATCTGTTCCGCGTGCTGATGACTTACCTGAAGCCGGTGTTGCCATCACTGACTGAACGTACTGAGGCTTTCCTCAATACCGAACTGACGTGGGATAGCATTCAACAACCGCTGTTAGGCCATCAGGTCAATACCTTTAAAGCTCTGTTCAACCGTATCGATTTAGATAAAGTTAACGAAATGGTTACTTCGTCTAAAGCGGATATGGCACCCACCGTGATAGCCACCGGGCCGTTAGCTGACTCTCCGATTCAGGAAACCATCAGTTTTGATGATTTTGCCAAAGTGGATATGCGTATTGCGCTGATTCAGCAGGCAGAATTTGTTGAAGGCTCTGATAAGTTATTGAAATTAACTCTGGATATCGGCGGCCAAACTCGCCAAGTCTTCTCTGGCATCCGTTCTGCGTACCCTGATCCGAAAGTATTGGAAGGCCGATTGACCATGATGGTGGCTAACCTGGCACCACGTAAAATGCGCTTCGGCCTTTCAGAAGGCATGGTGATGGCGGCAGGCCCTGGCGGTAAAGATATCTTCCTGCTCAGCCCAGACAGTGGTGCCCAACCTGGCATGCAAGTGAAGTGATTTGATGTATGACGCCGTTCCCTGACGAAAGTGGTTGTCAGGGAATAATTAAATTGTCAGGCAATAGCCAAAATGCCGGTCAGGGGAAACCCAGCCGGCATTTTTTATCACTCGATGTTGGTGACGGTTGACAACCGATCCCGTTGCCATGCCTCCAACCAAAATAACATATTAATAAATAAGCTTAATGAGAAAATAAGAAACAGAATACTGTCCAGCAAGGAAACCTTAATTAGCGCGTTAACAATAATATTCTTATGATGTTTCATCTCGACAAAACCTGATGCAAAAAGCCCAAATATGCCAAGAGCGCCTAATAAATTTAGCATCACAACTGGCCAATGCCATTTGGCCAGTAAAAAGAAAATCCACGATAGTAGCATCAGTGAAATAATGGCATCATCCAGTTCAAATAACAGAAAGAAACTTATATACAAGGTACTAAAGCAAACGATAGTGAGACCAAACGGATACTCTTCTGCCTTAGCAGCAGCAAATTGTTTTTTCCGTTCGCAAGCAGGTAGTTTCACATCATAAATATTGATAAATATCAGATATAGCAAAAATAAATCTGATAAAAATGAGGTAACTGGAGTATATAAAACCATTTCAATAATGGGGAAAATATGAAAAACCAACCAATAAGGCGTCAGATTTTGGTAGATTAACCGATTGAGACAAGGCAGCAATAAGACGACTGAGTAGACGGCGGGAAAAGCCTGAATCGACAAAGACAAGACTTCATCTGCTAAATCAGGAAATAGTATTAGTATTAAAAAAATGAGTACCATTAATGCTAATAAATAGCGAATAAATAGAAATAAAAACTCACTGCGTGACAGATAAAAATAGATGTTTTTATAGGTAAAACAGCTAAAATTCAGTTGTGCGCCATCAGCACGTCCCTGCCTGAATTTATATAGACTGCTAACTTTTTCCATAGTGACTTTAATCCTTTAAATATCATTAACTTTAAAATTGCAAAACCCATCCTATATTATGGATATTGAGCCTCTATTATTGATTACTACGCATTTTCATTAGGGTATCAGTCCTGAGCAAACAACGAAATAAAAAATTAATCCTAATAAAAATAAGGGAATACTCACGGTAAAAATAAGCCTTTGTAATAGAAAGGTTATTAACCCTATTGCCTCACACCATAATAATCCTTTAGTCCTATTTTGCTGCTTATTTAAGCCATCCAAACTAAAAGATATAACCCGATCCAAAAATTCATAACAAAGTTAATTCCTAATCAAAATAGTTATGGTTATGATGCTGTACAGCGACAAATAGACGTCTAGACACAAAGATAGCCATAACAACGAAGATAATACTCATTTTGCCTAACTTATCGACACCATGACGGAGTTTCGGATGAAAAAAATTGCTTTCCCTTTGCTGGCCTTGAGCCTGCTGACAGCACTGCCGGTATTCGCAGCGGACACCGCCACGGTAGCCCCGATCCCGGATGCTATCGCCAAACATCCAGGGCAGATTAAAATTGCGGTGATCCGTAACCTGGGATCAGATGATAACACTACTCAGTTTTTGTCTGGTGTATTGAAAGAAGGCAAAAAGCTCGGTTTCAAAGTCGATACCTTCTTGAGCAACGGTGACGACGCCCGTTTTCAAGACTTTGTGAATCAGGCCATCAGCCAAAAATATGACGGAATCATTCTCTCTCAGGGGCGTGACCCGTATTCAACCGAACTGGTCAAACGAATTGCAGCCAGCGGCATTGCGGTATCTGTGTTCGATACCGCTATTCAGGGTGATATTCCCGGCCTGACCGTCACTCAACAGGATGATGCCTCCCTGACCAATGAATCCTTTGGTCAATTGGTTAAAGACTTCAACGGTAAAGCCAATATCATCAAGCTTTGGGTTGCCGGTTTCCCACCGATGGAGCGCCGCCAGGCCGCTTATCAGGCACTGTTAAAACAGAATCCGGGTATTCATGAACTGGAATCTATCGGGGCTGTGTCTTCTGATGTGCAGGGTGATACTGCCAATAAAGTCGGTGCCGTTTTGGCAAAATATCCGAAAGGCAAAATCGACGCAATCTGGGGAACATGGGATGCCTTTACTCAAGGCGCTTATAAAGCCTTACAGGAGAATGGCCGTACTGAGATCAAACTCTATAGCATTGATATATCGAATCAGGATTTACAACTGATGCGTGAAGCCAATAGCCCATGGAAAGTCAGTGTTGCCGTCGATCCTAAACTGATTGGGGCCATTAACTTGCGTTTAGTTGCCAAGAAGATTGCGGGGGAAGAGACACCAGCCAGCTATGAATTCCGGGCTGCGTCCATTCCACAAGCCTTGTTAGCCAGTCAACCCGGCCCAGTTAACGTGGCAGGGTTAAGTAAAATTATTCCGGGCTGGGGTCAATCCGATGATTTCAACTCACCATGGTTCGCCACCCTTGCCGCCAAAAACGGCCAGTAAATCTAACCGATTGGGAGTGAAATAAATGGCAACGCAAGCTTCCTTGCCACAACCAGAATACAGCCGCAATATGCGGCTGATTGGCCATAGCAATCAAGGCGGTAAACCGGACGGCGTACAGGTAATGGTGCACCGGGGCTATGCCTATGTCGGCCATATGGTATCGCAAGGGGTATCAATTATTGATGTGCGGGATGCAAAAAATCCGCGCCCGGCAGGCTTTATCGCCGCCCCCCCCCAATACCTGGAACGTACACTTACAAGTCCATGATGACCTGCTGCTGGTGATTAACGCCCGCGACCTGTTTGCTGACGCCAGTTTTGCGCAAGAGAAAGTCTATTACACCCGCTCGGTGGCACAAACCGTCAGTACCCGGCAGGAAGGCCGCAGTTGGTGTGCCGGTTTACGTATTTTTGATATTTCGATACCGGATAAACCGCGTGAGATTAGCTTCCTGCCGCTTGATGGTATTGGTATTCATCGTATCTGGTATGTGGGCGGCCGCTGGGCTTATGTTTCTGCATTGCTGGATGGTTACAGTGATTATATTTTCCTGACCATTGATCTGGCTGACCCGCAAAAACCACAGGTGGCGGGGCGTTATGCTTTACCTGGTATGCACACTGCGGCGGGTGAGCAACCAAGCTGGCCAGAAGGCAAACGGTACGCATTGCATCATGCCATTATCAGCGGTGATACAGCCTATGGCAGTTGGCGCGATGGTGGCCTGACCCTGCTGGATGTCGCTGATCGGCATGAGCCGAAACTAATAAGTCATCGCAATTGGAGCCCTCCCTTTGGCGGCGGTACCCATACTGCACTCCCATTACCAGACCGCGACCTATTAGTGGTACTGGATGAGGCGGTACTGGATAATCAGGAAGATGGTGAAAAGCATATTTGGCTGTTCGATATTCGCGAGCCAAGCAATCCGGTGAGTATCTCAACTTTTCCGGTACCGGATGAGCGGGATTACGTCAAAAAAGGGGCACATTTTGGCCCGCATAACCTGCATGAGAACCGCCCAGGCAGCTTTATCAGTTCGTCACTGATTTTTGCCACCTATCAAAATGCCGGAGTGCGCGCTTACGACATCAGTAACCCATACCAACCGAAGGAAACGGGTGCATTGGTACCTGCGGCCCCGGAAAAAATGGTCGATAAACGGCCTGGTCGGCCAAAAGTTATTCAGTCATGTGATGTGTTTGTTGATGCACAAGGGATTATCTATAGCACCGATTATAACGCTGGGCTGTCCATCATCGAATATTTAGGTTAATAATCCCCTTCGTCCTTGCCGTTACTGTTGCGTTAGCGGTATGCCCATGACGTTGGCGATATCAATTAATGGCAGATCGATTCAGGTCGATCTGCTGTTTGCAAAAAATTTTCCTCCCCCCCCTCTCTTTATCGCCGCAATAGTCTAATGTAGTTGGCTGAGCCACTGTCGTAGCGCTGTGCGAGCCGTTCTTTTCATTAGACATAATCCGCATAGATACACCTTATTATCCAAATAATTAAAAAAGAAAACACCATGAAAGGATTTCCATCACGAGTCACCAATTTGCTGATTGCTTCGCTAGTCCTGACTATTGGGCGAGCCATCACCCTGCCTTTTATAACTATCTATTTGGCTGAGCATTTTCAGTTGGCTCCCGATAAAGTCGGGCTGGTGTTAGGGGCAAGTTTAACGTTAGGTATTTTTACTAGCTTATATGGCGGCTATCTGGTGGACAAATTCAATAAAAAGCGCTTGATTTTGCTCGCAATAAGTCTGTTTTCTGCCACGTTTTTCACTTTACCATGGATTGAGCATCCGGCCTGGATCATTCTGATTTTGGCGCTGCTGCATTCGGCCTACTCGGTTTACAGTATCGCACTCAAAGCCTGCTTTGCTGATTGGCTGCCAGTGAATGAACGAATTAAAGCCTTTTCAGCTAACTACACGTTGGTCAATGTCGGCTGGGCGGTAGGTCCGGCGATGGGGGTTTTGGTGGTTGGTTTTGGCTCACAATTGCCTTTTATCATTTCTGGCGTATTGGCGTTGCTGGTGGCGGTTGCGTTGAAATTTAAAATAAGCAGTACCGATATGTCGGTAACAGAACGCTCAGCTAGCGAATCAGTACCGGATCTGCGCCAAACATTTACCATCTTACGTTGTGATAAGCGGCTGATTTACTTTACCCTCGGCAGCATGCTCAGTGCCATTGTCTTTGGCCAATTCTCGGGTTATTTATCCCAATACCTGATTACGGTGTCAGATGCGAAATTTGCCTATCAGGTGATCGGGGCGGTGATGACCGTTAATGCAACCATTGTGATTACCCTACAATACTTATTAAGTCGCCGTATGAATCAACAGAATTTAATGCGCTGGCTGATGTTTGGTACCCTGTTCTTCATCGTTGGCCTGCTCGGATTTATGGCGGCTCAAGATTCAATTCCGCTATGGATGCTGGCAATGGCGATTTTCTCATTGGGCGAAATTATTGTTATCCCAGTCGAATACTTGTTTATCGATTTTATTGCTCCGGCGAATCTCAAAGGCAGTTACTATGGAGTACAGAATCTCGGCCAGTTAGGTGGGGCCATTAACCCGATACTTTGTGGCTTCTTACTCGCCTGGGCCGCACCGCAGATGATGTTCTATATGCTGATTATCGCGGCTATTTTAGGGCTGGCATTTTTCTATCGCGGCTATCGGTTGGCTAAGACGCAGGCAGAAAACCCCCATCAGGTATCAGAACATACCCAATAGGTGCCAAGATGCAGTAAAGAGCCTGCGAATAAGTGGTGTGTAGTAGCAATCACCACGCTCACAGCTTGATACATGATGAGTCTATTATTCATAGTGTGACAGCTAGCACATAATCAAACTTAATTGTATGATGAATGCATTCCGTAACTCAGGACCTTTTCTATGCGCAATGTGACTTCACTTTGCTGGCAGTACCTGCGGGCTTTCGCCATTATTTATCTGTGCTTATGGGCAGGTAAAGCTTTGGCCTTGTTGCTACCTATCACCATCCCCGGCAGTATCATTGGGATGCTGATTCTGTTTGCTCTGCTGGCGTCCCAGATCTTGCCCTCAACTTGGGTAAAACCCGGTTGCCATCTACTGATCCGCTATATGGCGCTGTTGTTTGTGCCAATCGGTGTCGGTGTGATGCAGTACTACGACCAACTCACTAAACAGTTCGGCCCCATCGTGGTTTCCTGCTTTGTCAGCACCCTAATTGTGATGTTGGTGGTGGCTTACAGTTCTCATTATGTTCACCGCGAACGCAAAGTCATTGGTTCTCCTACCCATACAGAGGACGACAAATGATCAGCAATTTATGGTGGTCACTGCCACTGACCTTAATCGTGTTCTTTGGTGCGCGCCGTTTAGCACGCTGGCTGAAAATGCCGCTGCTTAACCCATTATTGATATCCATGGTTGTTATCATTCCATTGCTGCTGGTCACACATATGCCCTATGCCAACTATTTTGCTGGCAGCAAAGTATTAAATGACTTACTGCAACCTGCGGTGGTGGCGCTGGCTTTCCCGTTGTATGAACAGTTGCACCAAATTCGCGCCCGCTGGAAATCCATTATCAGTATCTGTTTTATTGGCAGTATTACCGCCATGGTCAGCGGTACGGCTGTCGCCCTGTGGATGGGGGCAACTCCTGAGATTGCGGCTTCAGTATTACCTAAGTCTGTCACCACCCCCATTGCCATGGCCGTCGCTGAGTCTATCCATGGCTTACCCGCCATCAGCGCAGTATGTGTAATTTTTGTCGGTATTTTGGGCGCAGTGTTTGGGCATAGCTTACTGAATTTATTAAAGATAACGACTAAAGCCTCACGGGGGTTAGCCATGGGTACCGCCTCACATGCATTGGGCACCGCCCGTTGTGCTGAAATGGACTTTCAGGAAGGTGCATTTAGCTCGCTGGCACTGGTAATCTGCGGGATTATCACTTCATTGTTAGCTCCTTTCCTGTTCCCGGTGTTGCTCCATTTGTTCGGCTAACAATGTGGCTCCCTGACGCGCATTAGGGTCTACAGTTACAAGGTAAAATGCCGCCCGTTTTCAGGTTTAAATTTGAGATACATCTCTCATTTGGGGTTTTACTTGCATCAATTTCATTGGTAACGAGATCTAAATCACATCAAGAAGCCCCTAAGCTGCCTAAAATAGTTTCCCGTTACTATTGGAGAGACCCCTATGCAAGCACGTTTTCAAGCCCCTTGGGCTAAGCTGCCCGCTTCACTGCAATCTGCACTTGAACCTATTCTGAGCGCAAACGATTTCCCTGCCATGCTGACAGCGAAACAAGTGGAAACGGTAAAAAGCATCAGTGGGTTAGATGACAATGCGTTAGCATTCGCGTTGTTGCCGCTGGCCGCCGCGTGTGCGCTCGCTCCAATCTCTCATTTTATGGTTGGTGCTATCGCGCAGGGGAGCAGTGGCAATCTCTATTTTGGTGCCAATATGGAGTTTAGCGGCGTTCCGCTACAGCAAACCATTCATGCCGAGCAGTGTGCGGTGACTCATGCCTGGTTACGCGGCGAAGCCAGCCTGGTCGCAATTACCGTTAATTACACCCCTTGTGGTCATTGCCGCCAGTTTATGAATGAACTGAATAGCGGAACCGACCTACATATCCATTTACCGGGCCGCCCTGCCGCAACCCTCGGACATTATTTACCAGATTCTTTCGGCCCAAAAGACTTGGATATCACCACTCTACTGATGGATCCGGTGTTTCATGGCTACACCGTGGCTGAAACCGATGCGCTAACTCAGGCAGCCCTTGAAGGCGCGAACCGGAGTCATGCCCCGTATAGCAACGCTCATAGCGGTATTGCATTGGAAGCGGCAGATGGCACTATCTATGTGGGCCGTTATGCAGAAAATGCCGCCTTCAACCCCAGCCTGCCCCCACTGCAAGCTGCATTGATTCTGACCAACATTACCGGTGGGGATTGCGCTGCAATTCGCCGTGCAGTATTGATTGAGGGCAGTAACCCGGCACTGACTCAGTGGGATGCCACACTGGCAACACTGGCGGCCTTGGGTTGCGATGATGTAAAACACATGACGTTTTTGCCGAAATAATGCCCCACCAATCGGGGGTTACATTGCTAACCCCCGGTTATCATGCTAATCCCGCCTATTCCCTTAAATAGCGGTGAAACGCATTCCCGCGTGTGCGATCTGTTCAATCATCTGGTATTCCATGCCATCAACCGGCCTGAGCGATGCCCATTATAGCACCGCAAGATCCCGCAACGAATGGCACCCGGTTGCGCTAAACTGCTCAGCTAAATCTGCAAGATGCCTCGCATTTTTACCGATTACAGACATATTTAACTAACAAAAGCTGTACATATTTCTCTTATCTTTTAGGATCGGGGTAACAATTACTGTCTATACCCATAGTCATTTAAGAGTAAAACTCATGGAACTTGAATACGAAAGTAAGCGCACCCTCTATATCCCCTACGCTGGCCCGATTCTGTTGGAATTCCCTCTTCTCAACAAAGGCAGCGCTTTTACTAATGATGAGCGCAACCACTTTAACTTACACGGTTTGTTGCCTGAAGCGGTTGAAACTATTGAAGAACAGGCTGAGCGCGCTTACCGCCAGTATCAAGATTTCAAAAACGACGACGATAAGCACATCTATCTGCGTAACATTCAAGATACCAATGAGACTCTGTTTTATCGCCTGCTGGACGCCCATCTCAGCGAGATGATGCCGATTATCTACACGCCAACAGTTGGCGAGGCTTGTGAACACTTCTCTGATATCTATCGCCGTGCGCGCGGGTTATTTATCTCTTACCCGAACCGCGAACACATTGACGATATGTTACAAAATGCCACCAAACAGAACGTGAAAGTTATCGTGGTAACTGACGGTGAGCGCATTCTCGGCCTTGGTGATCAGGGCATTGGCGGCATGGGCATCCCCATTGGTAAATTATCGCTGTATACCGCATGTGGCGGTATCAGCCCAGCCTATACATTGCCGGTAGTGTTAGATGTGGGGACCAACAACCCGCAACGCTTGAATGACCCACTGTATATGGGATGGCGTCACCCGCGTATTTCCGGTGATGAATATTATGCTTTTGTTGACGAATTCATTCAGGCGGTCAAACGTCGCTGGCCAAATGTGTTGTTGCAGTTTGAAGATTTTGCGCAGAACAATGCTACCCCGCTGCTGAACCGCTACCGTGACGAACTGTGTTGTTTCAATGATGATATTCAGGGTACCGCAGCGGTCACTCTGGGCAGTCTGATTGCCGCCAGCCGTGCCGCAGGCAGCCAGTTACGCGACCAAACCGTTACTTTCCTCGGTGCCGGATCAGCAGGTTGCGGTATTGCTGAACAGATCATTGCGCAGATGATTTCAGAAGGTCTGAGTGAAGATCAGGCCCGGGCGCGAGTCTTTATGGTTGACCGTTTTGGTCTGTTGACTGACAAGCTACCTAACTTATTAGATTTCCAAAGTAAACTGGTGCAAAAAAGTGATTCGCTACAAAGCTGGAATCTGGCCAGCGACTCCATTTCACTGCTGGATGTGGTGCGCAACGCCAAGCCGACAGTGCTGATTGGTGTATCAGGTCAGCCAGGGTTGTTTACTGAAGAGCTGATCCGTGAGATGCACCAACACTGCCCACGGCCTATTGTGATGCCATTGTCTAACCCAACATCGCGGGTTGAAGCACGGCCAGAAGACATTATTAACTGGACCGATGGTGCCGCACTGGTCGCCACAGGTAGCCCATTCTCACCGGTTAGTTATAAAGAAAAGCTGTATCCAATTGCACAATGCAATAACTCTTATATCTTCCCAGGGATTGGCTTGGGTGTGCTGGCATCGGGTGCACGGCGGGTGACCGACGGTATGTTGATGGCTGCCAGCCGTGCATTGGCTGAGTGTTCACCACTAGCGTTGAATGGTGAAGGAGCATTACTACCGCGTATCGACGATATTCAGGCGGTGTCAAAAAGCATTGCAATGCAGGTGGGTAAAGCGGCGCAGTTGCAAGGTGTCGCCATTGTGACATCAGAAGAAGCACTGAAAAAAGCCATTGAGCATAACTATTGGCAACCGCAGTACCGCACTTATAAGCGCACATCGTTCTAAATAGTAACCGGCTCATGTTTTGCGTGCGCCGGTTATCCACCAGCAAACACATACTCGATATTCGTCCCGATGAGCTGACTCAGGTCAGTGATTCGGGTTAGAGCGCGTAGCCAACAACGCTGTAGCTTCAAGGACGAAGGGGATATGTATTGCGCAACATGGGCAGGTACAGTAGCCTTACAATATGACCAGTGGATTGAATGCATCAAAGGCCTAAGAATGTGGAAACGCCTGATTATTAGCTTAATTATCATCGCAGGGTTGCTGATGGTGACAGCTATTGTGCTCGATCGCTGGATTAGCTGGAAAACGGCCCCCTTTATCTACGATGAGCTACAAGACTTGCCCCACCGGCAGGTTGGTGTGGTTTTGGGTACTGCCAAGTATTACCGTACTGGCGGTATTAATCAGTTTTATCAATACCGGATTCAAGGGGCGATAAACGCCTATAACAGCGGTAAAGTCAGTTATTTATTGCTTAGTGGTGATAATGCACTGCAAAGTTATAACGAGCCGATGACCATGCGCCGCGACCTGATCGCCGCCGGTGTCGCCCCCGCTGATATCGTGCTGGATTACGCAGGTTTCCGTACATTGGACTCCATCGTACGCACCCGTAAGGTATTTGATACTAACGATTTTATTATCATTACCCAACGTTTCCATTGCGAACGAGCACTGTTTATCGCCCTCCATATGGGCATTCAGGCGCAGTGTTTTGCTGTGCCGTCACCGAAGGATATGCTCAATGTGCGAGTGCGTGAGATTTTTGCCCGTCTCGGCGCATTGTCGGATCTCTATATTCTGAAGCGTGAACCACGCTTCCTTGGGCCATTAATTCCCATTCCGGCGGTACATGTGATCCCCGATGACGCACAAGGTTATCCGGCCGTTTCACCAGAACAATTGGTTGAGCTGGAACACCGGCTGGCAGAAGAAAAACCGAAAAATCCAGCACCAGCACCAGCACCAGCACCATGATGTTGAATTAACTTTTGATATTGGATTGGATTTTGACGTTAAGCGCAATCAGGAATATTACCGACAAAGATTGCAGGCCGAATGAGCCACATGGGCGCATTAGCCTGCAAACTGCCGGAGAGCACCGCAAACAGCAGTAATATTTCGCGTGAGCCGTGAAGCTCTGGCAACCGAAAGTAATCCGCTCCTGCTTTTAATAATATACCAGCCCGGTTACCCCCTTTGCCCCAAAAACGCCCCGACATCACTCTCAACCTCCCCCATCTGCTGTAACAACTGCAATGTTTCCAACGCTTCCTCTTCATCCAGCCGGCTCATGGCAAACCCAACATGCACCAACACCCAATGGCCGATTAATGCCAGACAGGCCTGTGAGTCGCCCGCCACCAGCATGATATTCACCGAACGCCGCACACCGCACACATCCACCCAGGCTGTACCGGGCTGAGTTTCATCCAATGCGACAATTTGACCGGGGATACCTATACACATAGCCTGACCTCTGCGCCATTCAATCGCACAATTTCAGTTAAAAAAAGTAAATTCATTCCACCTCCAACCGCTTAAGTATGACGCCATCATCAGATGCACCGATGCGCAAATGGCTCCCGGCACACAACGGGCAACGAGTCACTTTGCTGCTCAGCAAATTAATCTGCTGCTGGCAATCAAAGCACCACACCTGTGATGGCTGCTGGCTAAGATGCAGCACACAACCTTCCGCCAGCGTGCCTCGGCATACCAACTCAAAACAGAATTCTAATGCCTGCGGTTCGACGCAGGAAAATGCGCCCGTTTCCAGCCACACCCCGGTAATTCGCTGCGCGCCATGTAAACGGGCCTGCTGTTCCATCATGGCAATAGCATTCTGGCACAAGGTTATTTCATGCATGACCGTGCTGCTCCTGTGGCGTATCCATGACAATAGCAATGCAAAGAAGATGCCAGCCACGCGCTGGTTTCCACCAAAGCAACACCAAACCTAACTAACTAATAAATGACACTATTATTTAGATGTAGCCGCAACCAGAGGGTTAAAGTCAGCAATCACTGTCGAAGTGTCACTGATGAGCGGCGGTTTCGTCACTAATGTCGACACTTAACCACCGTAATTACGCCATTTTCACCGCCGTTTAAATCTCCGCACTTTACTGACCTCGCCCCAATGCACAGCAGGCGTGCCTTCACCGCTCTTTTGCAGCTGCAGCAGGCGTGCTGGCACAGAATATGCTTTGCAGCATAGAAATGATTGCTATCAGCCTGACTGTCACCAGATTTTTGTCCCGGAGGGTATGGCTATGAACCGCTTTGTCATTGCGGAGTCGAGGCTTTGTATTGGATGCAATACCTGCATGGCTGCTTGCAGCCAGGTGCATAAAGCCAAGGGTTTACAAGAGCACCCCAGATTGACCGTGATGCGTAATGCCACGGTCACCGCACCGATCCTCTGTCGCCACTGTGAGGATGCATGGTGCGCGCGAGTTTGTCCGGTCAATGCCATCACGTTGACCAATAACGCCGTTGAGTTGGATGAAACCACCTGCATCGGCTGCAAGCTCTGTGGTATCGCCTGCCCGTTTGGCGCAATTACGCCCGCTGGCAGTAAGCCATTAGCCGTGCCGGAGAGCTTTCCTGAATATATTCCGATGACCGAGCTGTCTGATGTGCCATTCAGCCCGGCCAATATGAACCCGTTCCTGGCCTGGACCGCCGGTGTTCGTGCCATTGCGGTGAAGTGTGACTTATGTAGCTTCCAACCACAGGGACCGGAATGTGTACGGGTCTGCCCCACTAACGCGCTGATGTTGGTGGATGAACACAGCATCGAGCAAGCCAATCAGGCTAAACGGCTCGCTGCGGCCCGTGGGTTTGCCAACGACCTGCCCTTTATCACCGGGGACAGTTCGCCCACCCTCTCTCACGAGGAGCAGAAAAGATGATGAACTCTCTGGAGCTACTGTGGCTCTCCTTACTGCTCTATCTGGCTGGTGCGCTACTTTCGCTACTTTTGGCCCGTCGCGAAACGCTGGCGATTTATGCCGCTGGGCTGGCTTCCTTGCTGGGTGGGGTCGCTGGCTTGTTTGCCGCCGCGCCAACCTTACTGGGGGGCGATATCATTACCTTTATCACCGCCGGGCCATTCCCCTTCGCGGCATTCAGCCTGCGCCTTGATCCATTGGCGGCCTTTATGCTGATGGTCATTTCACTGCTGGTGGTCGTCACTTCGCTGTATTCACTGGCCTATGTGCAGGAATACAAAGGGCGTGGAGCGTGGGGTATGGGGGTATTTATGAACCTATTCATCGCCTCGATGGTGGCACTGGTGGTAGTGGATAACGCCTTCTACTTTATTATTTTCTTTGAAATGATGTCACTGGCTTCCTACTTCCTGGTGATTTCCGATCAAGACGACGATGCTATTAGCGCGGGCCTGCTCTACTTCCTGATTGCCCACGCCGGTTCCGTGTTAATCATGATTGCCTTCTTCTTATTGTACCGCCAAAGCGGCAGTCTGGAATTTGCCGCCTTCCGGCAGGTGCATCCAGAACCGGTAATGGCTTCCGCTATCTTCCTGCTGGCTTTCTTCGGTTTTGGTGCCAAAGCCGGGATGCTACCGTTACATGGCTGGCTCCCGCGCGCCCACCCCGCAGCCCCATCTCATGCTTCGGCCTTGATGTCCGGCGTGATGGTAAAAATTGGTATCTTCGGCATCATCAAGGTAGGTATCGACTTACTCGGTGCCAGCCAAATGTGGTGGGGAGTGGTGGTGCTGGCCTTTGGTGCAGTGTCGTCGGTACTGGGAGTGCTGTATGCATTAGCCGAGCACGATATCAAACGGTTGCTGGCTTATCACACGGTTGAAAACATCGGCATTATTCTGATGGGCGTTGGGGTCGGCATGATAGGTATCGCGGGCCACCAGCCAGTATTGGCCGCCCTTGGCCTACTGGGTGCACTCTACCATCTGCTTAACCATGCGGTCTTCAAAGGGCTATTGTTCCTTGGCGCTGGCGCTGTCATCTACCGGGTGCACACCAAAGATATGGAAAAGATGGGTGGGCTGGCAAGGATGATGCCGTATACCGCACTGGCGTTTCTGGTGGGATGTATGGCAATTTCAGCGCTGCCACCCTTCAATGGTTTTGTCAGTGAATGGTTCACCTATCAATCGCTATTTACCATGACCAAAGATGGCGGATTTATTATTCGTCTGGCCGGACCGATTGCCATTGTCATGTTGGCGATTACCGGCGCACTGGCGGCCATGTGCTTCGTTAAAGTCTACGGCATTAGCTTCTGCGGCCTGCCGCGCATAGAAAAAGCCGCACAGGCGCGGGAAGTCCCGTGGCCAATGACGGCAGCCATGCTGTTGCTAGCCCTGCTGTGCCTGGCATTGGGGATTGGTGCCACCCAGGTAGCACCGGTGATTGCCCGCATTGCCAGCAGCCTGATAGCGGCCCCTGAGGCGCAGACTTTACAGGTTGCACAAGGGGCGGTGTTGTTCCCACAACACAGTTCTCAAGCGATGCTGTCTACCCTCTACATCTTCTTCGGCTTATTAATCCTGCCACTGGTGATTTTACTGATAGCCAGCCTCTACAAAGGCAGCCGTCTGGCATTCCGCCATGGCGGTGACCCATGGGCCTGTGGTTATGCCTACGAACAAGCAATGACTGTCTCCGCCGGTGGTTTTACTCAACCCTTGCGGATGATGTTTGCCCCACTCTATCGAATGCGTAAAACACTCGATCCCGCACCGATGATGCAACGTGCTCTTGAGCACTCGGTCAATGGTGCCGGACGGGTAGAGCCGCTATGGGACGACAAAATTGTGGCCCCGCTTATTCGCCTGATCCAATGGCTCAGCCAGCGTATTCAATGGCTGCAACAGGGTGATTTCCGCCTCTACTGTCTGTATGTGGTCGCCGCACTGGTTACCCTGCTGATAATCGCGGCTATTTAAGGAGACGAGCAATGCCAACTACTGATATGCCTGCGGTCTCTATGATTGCCTTCGCCATTGGGCAGGCGCTTTTCATGCTGGCGCTGGCACCATTGATGTCGGGTATTTCGCGCATGGTAAAAGCCCGAATGCACTCGCGCCGTGGGCCAGGTGTGCTACAAGACTATCGTGATTTAGCCAAACTGTTAAAACGCCAGGATGTAGCACCGGCTAACGCAGGCATCATCTTCCGCCTGATGCCTTATGTGTTATTAGGCAGCATGTTGCTGATTGCAATGGCGCTGCCCATTTTCACGCTGGCATCGCCATTTGGCGTGGCGGGTGACCTGATCACCCTGCTTTATCTGTTCGCGCTGTTCCGCTTCTTCTTCTCACTGGCCGGCCTGGACTGCGGCAGCATCTTTGCCGGTATCGGGGCCAGCCGTGAGTTAACCCTCGGTGTATTGGTGGAACCGACACTGATTCTGTCGCTACTGGTGGTGGGGTTAATCGCCGGTTCGACCAATATCGGCACCATCAGTACTGCACTTTCGACCGGCCACTGGCAATCGCCGACCGCTACCGCGCTGGCGTTACTGGCCTGTGGTTTCGCCGTGTTTATCGAGATGGGCAAAATCCCGTTTGATGTCGCCGAAGCTGAGCAAGAGTTACAAGAAGGGCCGCTAACCGAATACTCAGGTGCCGCGCTGGGCCTGGTCAAATGGGGCATCAGCCTGAAACAAGTGGTGGTGGCACAACTGTTCCTCGCCGTGTTTATCCCGTTCGGCAAGCTGGCGGTGCTCACTGGATTTGGCCTGATGTGGGCGCTACTGGCCTGCATTATCAAGCTGGTGGTGGTGTTTGTACTGGCCTCCATCGTGGAAAACAGTATCGCCCGTGGGCGCTTCCTGTTGACCTCCCGTGTTACCTGGCTGGGGTTTGGTGTTGCCGCCTTGTCCCTGGTTTTCTATCTCACAGGTCTTTAAGGAGCTAATAAACCCATCATGGAGAACATGGCTCTTATGAATATCGCCCTAATGAACATCGCCCTTGCGACCATTCTGGTCCCATTTGCCGGTGCCATCCTCACGGCCTGCTTGCCACAGCAATGGGCGAAATGGTCCTGTACTTTCTTTTCACTACTGGCAACCCTCGGGACCGTGTTGCTGGCCTATATCTACTTAAGTGGCGGGAAGATTGATGTCACGGTTGATCTGATTCACTACGGCGATATGGCGCTGTTTGGCCTGACTATCGACCGCATCAGTACCTTGATTGCTTTCGCCGTCGTCTTTCTTGGGCTGTTGGTCAGTATCTATTCCACCGGTTATCTGACCCTGGGTAATCGCGAGCACCCGCACGAAGGCACTAACCGCTACTACGCCCTGCTGCTGGTATTTATCGGTGCAATGGCCGGGTTGGTATTGTCATCCACTCTGCTGGGTCAGTTGTTCTTCTTTGAAATCACCGGCGGTTGTTCGTGGGGATTAATTGGTTACTACCAGAGTCAGAAGTCACTGCGTTCGGCACTCAAAGCGCTGCTGGTAACCCATGTTGCGGCTATTGGCCTGTATCTGGCGGCAGCGGTGTTGCTGGTTAATACCGGCACCTTTGCCCTAACGGCACTGGCGCAATTGGATAACAGCACCAAAATCATTGTGTTCGGCGGCATCCTGTTTGCCGCGTGGGGGAAATCCGCCCAGTTGCCACTGCATATCTGGTTACCGGATGCGATGGAAGCCCCAACACCTGTCAGTTCATACCTGCACGCCGCCTCGATGGTCAAAGTGGGGGTTTATATCTTTGCCCGCGCCATTTATTCCGCTGGCGATGTACCCCAAATAATTGGCACCGTGGGCATGGTGATGGCAGTGATTACGCTGATCTATGGCTTCTTTATGTATCTGCCACAAAAAGATATGAAGCGGCTGCTGGCCTACTCCACCATCACCCAGTTGTCTTACATCTTCTTCGCTCTGTCGTTGGCTATCTATGGCTCAAAAATGGCCTTTGATGGCGGCATTGCCTACATCTTTAACCATGCGTTTGCCAAGAGTCTGTTCTTCTTAGTGGCCGGTGCGCTGAGTTATAGCTGCGGTACCCGTATGTTGCCAAAACTCAAAGGCATCATGGGCAAAATGCCACTGCTGGGCGTAGGGTTTTGTGTCGCTGCACTGGCAATCACTGGGGTGCCACCTTTTAATGGCTTCTTCAGCAAATTCCCTATTTTTGCCGCTGGCTTCTCGCTCTCTCACGAACATTGGCTACTGATACCTCTGCTGGTGCTGGCGCTACTTGAATCGGTGGCGAGTTTTGGCTGGTTCCTCTACTGGTTCGGGCAAACCGTGCCCGGCAAACCATCACCAGAGGTCGCCAGCGCCAAACCACTGCCACTGGCGATGCAGGGGGTGTTGGTGATTCTGGTGATTATGTCGGTGTGCTCAAGCTTTATTGCTGTCGCCTGGCTCGGATAAGGGAGTAGAAAATGACCGGAACACTTTTTGTCAATAATTTGGTCGTAAATAACCTCGCAGGGCTGCTGATCATTACCTCACTACTGGTAATCATCGCAAAGAAACCCGCCACTTCGGCGCTGCTTTATGCCTTGCAGTCACTGGTACTGGTGCTGATTTTTCTGGTACTGGCTGAAACCTTGGGTGCCCATGAGCTGTACCTGTGGTCGCTGAGTGCCTTTGTTACCAAGGTGGTGCTGGTGCCGTGGATTATGTATCGCGCTTTTCGCCAAATGGACGATCCAAAAGCCAATGGCGGCATCATTGGTACCGCCAGCCTGATTTTTATCGCTGCCATCATTATCTTGCTGAGCTACTTCGTGGTTGAACCGGTGCAATTGCCCATGGTCAGCGCACTGAAACCGGCGCTGGCTGTCTCATTGGGGCATTTTCTGATTGGCCTGCTGTGTATCGTTACCCAACGCAATATTCTGAAAAATATCTTTGGCTATTGCCTGATGGAGAACGGGGCTCATCTGATGCTGGCGCTGCTGGCCTTCCGCGCACCGGAATTGGTCGAGATTGGCGTTGCCACCGATGCCATCTTCGCGGTGATTGTGATGACGCTCATGGCGCGCAAGATTTACCGCACGCTGCACACGCTGGATGTTAAACAACTGACGGCGCTAAAGGGGTAATGAAATGAGTAATACTGACCTGCTGTTGTTGCTGCTGGCGATACCTCTGATAGCCTCATTGCTCGCGTTTGCTTGCCGGGCGTTAGGCAGTGCCGCACGGATGGCAACCACTTGGGTGCATTTTACTGGCATCACGCTGTTGCTGGTGGTGGCGCTGACGGTAGTGTGCCGAGTTGCGCTGGGCGGGGAAATTCTGGCGGCGCACAACTGGCTGCATATCGATAGTCTCAGTGCGCTGTTCCTCGCTATTCTGGGCATTATCGGCTTTATCACCGGTATCTATTCCCTTGGTTATATGCGCCATGAAGTGAATAACGGCGAAATCACGGTTGGCACACTGTGCAACTACTACGGTTTCTTCCATCTGTTCCTGTTCACCATGCTGTTGGTGGTCACCAGTAATAACCTGATCCTGATGTGGGTTGGTATTGAAGCCACTACCCTCAGTTCAGCCTTTTTGGTGGGATTATACGGGCAGCGCTCCTCACTGGAGGCGGCGTGGAAATACATTATTATCTGTACTGTCGGTGTGGCATTCGGGCTGTACGGCACGGTGCTGGTATATGCCAATGCCGCGAATGTGCTGGCAGATCCGGGCAGTGCCATCTTCTGGACCGTGGTTTCCGAGCATGCTAAAGAGCTGGACCCCAGCCTGATGCATCTGGCGTTTGTCTTTATCCTGATTGGCTTCGGTACTAAGACCGGGCTGTTCCCAATGCATTCGTGGCTACCGGATGCCCACAGTGAAGCCCCCAGCCCCACCAGCGCCCTGTTATCCGCCGTGCTGCTTAACTGCGCCCTACTGGTTATCATCCGTTACTACATCATTATCAGCGCTGCCATCGGGCCACATTTCCCACAAATGCTGCTGTTGGTGTTCGGCATGATGTCGGTTGCAGTATCCGCCTTCTTTATTCTGGCACAGCGCGATATGAAGCGTTTACTGGCCTATTCCAGCGTCGAGAATATGGGGTTAATTGCTGTTGCACTGGGCATTGGTGGCCCGCTAGGCGTGCTGGCAGCACTGTTTCACACCTTGAATCACAGCCTGGCTAAGACCTTGCTGTTCTGTGGTTCCGGCAATGTGTTATTGAAATACGGCACGCGGGATATGGGCGCGATTAAAGGTATTATCCGCGTCGCACCGCTGACTGCGGTGTTACTGGCCGGTGGCGCATTAGCGCTGGCTGGGATGCCGCCATTCAACGTGTTTATCAGTGAATTTATGGTGGTGGCTGCCGCAATTAATGCCGGCCATATTTGGCTGGTTATCGCCCTGCTCTTGCTGCTAACACTGGTACTGGCCGGATTGGTACGCATGATTGCCAACACCGTGCTGGGAACACCACCGGCAGCGGTCAGCAAAGGCGAACTGGGTATTCTGACCACCGCACCGATGGCGATACTGTTGCTGTTGATGCTGTTGCTTGGCGTGCATATTCCGGCCCCAGTGACCCGTTTATTGACCGATGCGGCCCAGATTGTTCTCAATAACGATGGCAGTGAGCCAACCCAGCAACAATTTATGCTGCCGTGGCAGCACCTTTCCCCACCGCAGCCCGTAACTCAGCCTATTCCATCCGTTGCACAGAGCCATAGTGCGGTGCAACTAACCCCGAATCGTCAGGAGATGTAACGTGACTCGCGAAACCCCTATTTCAGCTATTCCGGTTTCAGGTCAGCCGGTTTCAGGTCAACCGGTTTCAAGCCATCCACACAGCGGTGAAAAGCTGGGTGCGGCCTATGTAGCCCGCCTGCGTGAACAATTTCCTGCGGCAATTTTAGATGAAGAGTGGCAAACCCCAGATCAACTGACCATTACCATCAAACTAAATAGCCTGCCCGATGTGGTAGAGCACCTTTACTATCAACAAGGTGGCTGGTTGTCGGTGCTGTTTGGTAATGATGAACGCAGCTTGAATGGCTATTTTGCCATTTACTATGTGCTGTCGATGGAAGGCCGTGAACAATATGGCGAAGAGACCGGTAAACAGTATGGCGATAAGTGCTGGGTGATTGTCAAAGCACTTATCAGCCCTGAACGACCAGAGTTCCCGTCAGTCACACCCCGAGTACCCGCCGCCGTCTGGGGCGAGCGTGAAGTGCGCGATATGTATGGTCTGCAACCGGTTGGCCTGCCTGATGAGCGCCGTTTAGTGCTGCCCGATGATTGGCCGGATGATCTCTATCCGCTGCGCAAAGACACCATGGACTATCGCCAACGCCCCACGCCCACCAGCGATACGGAAACCTATCAGTTTGAAAACGAAGCCGGTAGCAGTAGCCGGGTGGTGCCTATTGGCCCAATGCATATTACCTCTGACGAACCGGGTCATTTCCGGCTGTTTGTCGACGGCGAAGATATTATTGATGCCGATTACCGCCTGTTTTATGTCCATCGCGGCATGGAAAAACTGGCTGAAACTCGCATGGGTTACAACGATGTTACCTTCTTGTCAGATCGCATCTGCGGCATTTGTGGCTTTACCCACAGCGTGGCCTACACCTCTTCCATTGAGAATGCCTTGGGCATTATCGTGCCGCCTCGGGCGCAGATGATCCGCACCATTTTGCTTGAAGTAGAGCGGCTGCACAGCCATCTGCTCAATATCGGTTTATCGTGTCACTTTGTTGGTTTCGATACCGGTTTTATGCAGTTCTTCCGCGTGCGTGAAAAAGCGATGACGATTGCTGAGATGCTCACTGGCGCACGTAAAACCTACGGTCTGAATCTGATTGGTGGCGTACGCCGCGATATCCTGAAAGCGGATCGTATCAAAACGCTGCAATTGGTATCGGAGATGCGTGCCGATATCGGCCAGTTGGTGGATATGTTGATGAGCACCGCCAATATCGAACAACGCACCGTGGGGGTGGGCCTGCTTGATCGCAAAATCGCCCGCGATTTCAGCCCGGTCGGCCCAATGATCCGCGCCAGTGGCTATGCGCGCGATATGCGCCATGACCACAGCTACGCCAACTATGCCAATGTGCCCAAAGAGTTGTTTACCCTCGATGGCTGCGATGTCCACTCCCGCCTGCTGGTGCGGGTGCGCGAATTCTTTGACTCGCTGGTGATGATTGAATATGGCCTGAATCATATGCCGGGCGGGCCGCTGCTGGAAGAAAAAGTCAATTACCAACCTTACAAGTTCGCCCTCGGATTCTCAGAAGCACCGCGTGGCGAAGATGTGCATTGGAGCATGACCGGCGACAACCAGAAGCTGTTCCGCTGGCGCTGCCGTGCGGCAACTTACGCCAATTGGCCGGTGCTGCGTTATATGTTGCGCGGCAATACCGTCTCCGATGCGCCACTGATTATCGGCAGCCTCGATCCCTGCTACTCCTGTACTGACCGGGTCACTCTGGTGGATGTGCGCAAGCAAAAGTCCATCACCGTGCCGTACAAAGAGATCGAGCGTTATGGCATTGAGCGCACCCATTCGCCGCTCAAATAGAGGGATGAAGAATGTTCAAACTGTTTAAAACCATCCTGAAAGTGGGCGACACCACGGTGAAATACCCGTTTAAGCCGCTTGAGGTCAGCCACGGTTTTCGCGGCAAACCGCAATATGATGCCGAGCAATGTATCGCCTGTGGCGCTTGTACCATGGCCTGCCCTGCCAATGCACTCACCATGGAAACCGATCTTGCTAGTGGCACTCGTCAGTGGCAGTTATTTCTCGGGCGTTGCATTTTTTGTGGCCGCTGTGAGGAGGTCTGCCCGACCCGCGCCATTGTGTTATCGCAAGAGTTTGAACTGGCCGTCTTCAACAAAGCGGATTTATATCAGCGCGCCAGTTTTACCCTTACCCATTGCCAGCAATGCCAGCAACCCTTTGCGCCAAAAAAAGAAGTGGATTATGTCATGGCACTGCTGATTCATTCCGGGATGGCGGCCGATGATGTCGAGCAGCAGCGGCCACATTTTGAAACTTGCCCTGAGTGTAAGCGCAAGCAGAATATCGTTATTAATAACAACGTCATGCTGGATCAGCACAGCGAAGGGAGGGGCAAGCTATGAGCCAACCACATTCATTGAAACCGGGTTGGGGGCACCATGTTAGCCAGCCGATCGCACTTGATCCCTCGGTAGCCCAGTTAAAAAGTAAGTTATTGAAAGATATCAAGCGCTCCGCTTATGTCTATCGGGTGGATTGTGGTGGCTGCAACGGCTGTGAGATTGAGATTTTCTCCTCAATCACCCCACTGTTCGACACCGAGCGCTTTGGTATCAAAGTAGTCGCCTCGCCACGCCACGCAGACATTTTGCTGTTTACCGGCGCGGTCACTCGTGCCATGCGCGCACCTGCGCTACGGGCCTATGAATCGGCCCCGGATCCAAAAATCTGCGTTTCTTACGGCGCGTGTGGTTGTGGTGGTGGCATCTTCCATGACCTGTACTGTGTCTGGGGTGGCAGCGATACCATCGTACCGATTGATGTGTACATTCCCGGTTGCCCGCCGACCCCAGCCGCAACCATCTATGGTTTTGCCGTGGCATTGGGTCTGCTGGAGCAAAAACTGAAAGGCGAAGAGCATCAGGAGACTGCCGATGAACGTGTCGCGCTGATCCATCCCGATGCCCCGCTCAACCTACGAGTGCTGTTGGAACGTGAAGCGCGCCGTATGGCCGGTTATCGCCAGGGGCGGGAAATCACCGACAGTTTCTTGTCGCTGCTGGTCAATCAGCCATTACCGGAATTTGAACAGCGCTGCCAGCACTACCTGCGCCAACAAGATGATCCGCGTTTGAGCGAGATATTCGCCAGCTTGCAACACATTGCCCAGATACAACTGGCGGGAGGCAAGAGAGATGTCCGCTAAGGTTATTTTTTATGCACTGAATCAGAAGTTCCTCGACAGTGATGACGATATGCCCGAGCAAGCACAGCAAGTGATGTATTACTCACTGGCTATCGGCCACCATGTGGGGGTGATTGATTGCTTAAAAGCCATCATGGAATGTCCACTGGCAGAATATGAACAATGGTTTGGTCAGTTGCCCGCCGGCGAGGCTCACCGCAAGATGGCAGGCTTACTGAAGTTTGGTGAAATCACCATCGACAGTACCCATACCCAATTATTGGCAAAAGCCTTCGCGCCGCTGGCTGAAGACCCCGCCTCGCTCCACCAGCCATGGAGCCAACAACTGCTGCAAACCCTGTACGATATCGAGCAGGAACCGGCCATCTATTTAATGGTGAAACGCCGCCCATGAACATGCCACATCCCTCCGCCACTCACACCACCGCCCTCAATCTGGTGTTAACCGTTGGCAACAGCATGATGGGCGATGACGGTGCAGGCCCGTTACTGGCTGAGCGCATGACACAACAACCATTGATTGACTGGCAGGTAATTGACGGTGGTTCGGCACCGGAAAATGTCGTGCATCGTATTCGTGCGTTGCAACCGACACGGTTAGTTATTGTCGATGCTGCCGATATGGAGCTGCCGCCGGGTGAGATTCGCATTATTGATCCTGAGCGAATTGCCGAAATGTTTATCATGAGCACCCATAATCTGCCGCTCAACTTTCTAATTGATCAGTTAAAGGAAGATATTAGCGAAGTCATTTTTGTGGGGATTCAACCCACCTTAGTGGCGTTTTACTTCCCAATGACCGAGCCAGTAAAACAGGCGGTAGAAACGGTGTATCAACAACTGCCACACTGGCAAGGTGACGGCGGTTTCGCGCATTTATAGCTAAATGACGGCATGCCGTCGTCAATTTTGCCGACGTCATGCCTGCCGACAGTTTCCTGTTAATATTCCCTCCCGCATCAATATCCACTAATCCTTTATAAAACAATCATATTCATCCACTTTTACGCCACCATTTCAAGTTGGCATAAACCATGCAGTATGTAGGGCAATGAGCCAGATTAGCTGTTCTAAACGTGAATCTGCCAGATCTATCAATTTATCCCCAATAGATTTCAAGGTGCAGGAAGGCGGTAAGCGAGTGCAGCTAACACACCTGCAACTTGAAAGATGAAGGTATTTATCCCCAATAGATTTCAAGGTGCAGGAAGGCGGCAAGCGAGTGAGTCCCGATGAGCTTACTCAAGTAAGTGATTCGGGTAAGCGAGTGCAGCCAACACACCTGCAACTTGAAAGATGAAAGGGAAGGAGAGAACACAATGAACCGGTTCATAATCGCAGACCCCAAAAAGTGTATTGGCTGTCGCACCTGTGAGGTGGCCTGCGTGCTGGCACACAACGGTGGCAAGCTGGACACGCTAACTAAAGCCAATTTCGCGCCTCGGCTGAAGGTGGTTAAAGGGCTAAATGTCAGTACCGCCATTATGTGTCGGCACTGTGAAGATGCACCTTGCGCCAATGTTTGCCCGAACGGCGCAATTGTTCGGGCAGCGGACAGTATTCAAGTGTTGCAGGAAAAATGCATTGGCTGCAAAACCTGTGTCGTTGCCTGCCCGTATGGTGCGATGAGCGTCGTGACCAAACAGGTCGAAGTGATGTTTAACGGCCTCTCACAAGGATTCTGCCTGAAAGCCGAAGCACAGAAATGTGATTTGTGCGAAGGGCAAGCCGCCGGGCCGGCGTGTATCTCCGTTTGCCCAACACAGGCGCTGCACATGATTGGCCGCGACACCATGCAGGCTATGTTACGCAAAAAACAGATGCGCGCTGCTTTGGATGAAGCCAACGAAATGAGCTTTTAGTCAATAAGGCTGCGGCTCCAAAAACGAAGGATGACCCAAAGTAATTGGTGTTGCAGCAAGGCAGCAATTGAGCGACAACTTGGTTGTAAACCATGTTGAACATCGCTTGCGCTGGCCCGCAGGGTGAGTCTCATTAGAGGCTCATAATCCCGATGAGCTGACTCAGGTCAGTGATTCGGGTGAACGAGAGCAGCTAACACCGCTGCGGCTCCAAAAACGAAGGATGATTAATATGCACAAGGCACTCACTGTCTGTCCTTACTGCGGCTCCGGCTGCAAAATCAATTTACTGGTCGAAAATGGCAAAGTTATTGGCGCTGAAGGCGCAAATGGCGTCACCAATCAGGGCGAACTCTGCCTGAAAGGCTACTATGGCTGGGACTTTCTCAATGACACCAAATTGCTAACTCCGCGCCTTAAACAGCCGATGATCCGTCGCCAAAAAGGCGGCAAGCTGGAGGCGGTATCTTGGGATGAAGCGATTGAATTTGCTAGCAGTAAATTGCGGGCAATCAAAGAGAAATATGGCCCGGAAGCCATTATGCATACCGGTTCATCCCGTGGCCCTGGTAATGAAACCAACTATGTGATGCAGAAATTTGCCCGTGCGGTTACCGGCAGCAACAACATTGACTGCTGCGCCCGTGTTTGCCACGGCCCGTCGGTCGCCGGGTTGCAAGTGACATTGGGTAATGGCGCGATGAGTAATTCAATCTGTGAGATTGAAGATACCAAATGTATTTTAGTGTTTGGCTACAACGCCGCTGACTCCCACCCGATCGTGGCCCGCCGTATTCTGAAAGCCAAAGAAAAAGGCGCGAAAGTAATTGTCTGCGATCCACGCCATATCGAAACGGCGCGTATTGCGGATCTCTGGTTACCCCTGAAAAACGGCTCCAATATGGCACTGGTGAATGCCTTTGCCAATGTGTTGATCACTGAAGAGCTGTACGATAAAGATTATGTCTCCCGCTATACCGAGGGCTTCGACGAGTACCGTGAAATCGTCGCCAAATACACCCCGGAATATGTCGAAAGCATTACTGGCCTGCCGGCGAAATCAATTCGTGAAGCCATGCGTATCTATGCCGCCGCCCCTTCAGCCACTATCTTGTGGGGGATGGGTGTCACCCAGTGGGGCCAGGGCGTAGATGTCGTGAAAGGGTTGTCAGGACTGGCACTGTTAACTGGTAATCTGGGCCGCCCGAATGTCGGTGTTGGCCCGGTACGCGGGCAAAACAACGTGCAGGGTGCCTGCGATATGGGCGCATTGCCAAATATGTATCCGGGTTATCAATCGGTGACCGATCCCGCCACACTGGAAAAATTTGCCAAAGCCTGGGGGGTACCATCCCTATCCGGTAAAGTCGGTTACTCGCTGACCGATGTTCCGCATAAAGTGAAAGAGGGGAAAATTAAAGCCAACTACGTGATGGGCGAAGATCCACTCCAGACCGAACCGGATTTGTCCATGATGCGCGAAGCCTTCAGCGAATTAGAACTGCTGATTGTGCAAGATATCTTTATGACCAAAACCGCAGCCGAAGCAGATGTTATCTTCCCCGCTACCTCATGGGGTGAACATGAAGGGGTCTATTCCGCGGCAGACCGTGGTTTCCAGCGGTTTGAAAAAGCGGTTGAACCACAAGGTGATGTAAAACCAGATTGGGAAATTATTAGTCTGATGGCGACCGCACTCGGCTATCCAATGAAATATAACAATACCAAAGAGATTTGGGATGAACTGCGTGAGTTGTGCCCGCTGTACTATGGCGCAACCTACGAGAAAATGGCTGGTTTGGGCTATATCCCATGGCCATGTACCACTGAAGATAGCCCCGGTACACCCTGGTTATATGCCGGTAATAAGTTTGACCGCCCTGGAGGCAAAGGGTTGTTATTTGCCAGTGAATGGCGTGCGCCAATGGAACTGGTGGATGAGCAATATCCGTTGGTGTTGTGTACCGTGCGTGAGGTCGGCCACTACTCCTGCCGTTCGATGACTGGCAACTGTTCCGCACTGCAAACGCTGGCCGATGAACCGGGTTATGTGCAAATCAGCCCGCAGGATGCGGATAAAATGCGCTTGCAGGATCAACAACTGGTATGGGTAGAATCCCGTCGCGGTAAAGTTATCACGCGGGTCTCAGTCAGTGAACGCATTAATGTCGGTGCGGTATATATGACCTACCAGTGGTGGATTGGTGCCTGTAATGAGCTGACGCTGGACCATCTGGATCCAATTTCCAAAACACCGGAATATAAATATTGTGCGGTGAAACTGGAAGCCATTTCGGATCAGACGTGGGCAGAAAACTATGTACAACAAGAGTATAGCCAATTGAAGGCGCGGTTACGTAGAGAAGCCGAAGTGGGCTGATCGGTTAACGGCTACTGCGCTTTGCCATTCTGGGTTTACGCAGTGCTCGCCACCGCCATGTACTTATGTACACTCCGGTGGCTGTGCGCTGAGCGCGCCCAGACTGGCTTTGTTCGCGGTGCCTCGCAGGCAGAAGGGTTTGGCACTGCTTGGTTCCACACGGTATTCGGTAAATAGATATTAGTTTTATTCGTAGCAAATAAATGAGTTAATCCATCCCATCTTCATCTTCGATACTTTTGACTGATATTCCTAGCCGCTGCATCCGTGATAACAAGGTGGTGCGTTTTAGCCCTAACTTAATGGCGGCCCCTTTTGGGCCTGCAACCACGCCATTGGTTTCACGTAATACCCGAACAATTCGCGCGCGCTCAGACTCTGAAGATTCAGGCTCTTCACTTTCGGGTAATAAGGTTTTATGCACAACCCTTTCTGCCACAGGTTTAGTAGCCTCTAGCGGCGACAAATGATATTCCAACTCTTGTAACTGCAAATTCAGCGTAGTGCCACGGCTAAGGATGACCGCCCGCTCAATAACATTTTCCAATTCACGAATATTGCCCGGCCACGGTAAACGGCTGAGCAAACGTAATGTTTCACCAGGAATTGTGTCGATAGTGCGATTCATCCGTTTGGCTATTTTTTGAGTAAAGAATTTTACCAGCAACGGAATATCTTCCGGCCGCTCACGCAGCGGAGGGATCACAATCGGAAAAACATTAAGCCGATAATAGAGGTCGCTGCGGTATTCGCGATTCACCATCATCAATTTTAAATCACGATTGGTCGCAGCAATCAGGCGAACATCCACCGGAATAATTTTACTGCCGCCAAGGCGTTCTATTTCCCGCTCCTGTAATACACGCAATAATTTAGGCTGTAGTTCCAGAGGAATATCGCCCACTTCATCAAGAAATAGTGTGCCGCCGTCAGCCATTTCAAACCGGCCAATACGTTGTGATGATGCGCCGGTATAAGCCCCCTTCTCATGACCGAACAGATCACTTTCCATCAAACCCGATGGAATGGCTGCACAGTTCATTTTCACCATGCGTTTATTCTTGCGGGTACTCAAATTATGAATAGCCCGGGCAATCAGCTCCTTACCGGTGCCGGTCTCCCCCAGAATCAATACGGTACAATCACTGGAGGCCACCATCTCAACTTGTTCCAGTACCGCTTTAATCCCTGCACTATTACCGATTATCTCGCCAAACTCTCCATTATGAATAATTTGATCCGTTAGATAGAGATTTTCATTTACCAACGAATCTTTTAGGCGGGTAATTTCGTTGTAGGCCAGAGCGTTATCAACAGCAATGGCAATACGCGCCGCAATTTGACGCAACAGTTTTACATTGCTATCAGTGAAGATATCACTCTGACATTGTGCCAGTTTCAAAACACCTAACATTTTGTGGCCGAAAAAAAGCGGCAACAGGCAAACAACTTGTAACCCTTCATCCAGCATATTTGCCAGTTGCTTATCGTCCGGTGCCAAAAGAGAGATATCAGCCAAATTAACCAGCAATAACGTTTTACTCTGTAAAACCTGCCCAGCCAAAGTGCCGGTAATATCCACCCATGCCTGCTGATACTGTACGGCCTTGCCACTCTGGTAGCGGGTAGAAAATACATTTAACTTATTTTTATCCTTATGGGTACCACAGAGCGCTAAGCTAATGTAATCAATATTAAAAAATCGATGTATCTCTTTTGAGACTTCTGCCGCTAATACATCCAACTCCAGCTTAGAAATAACCGTATTGGTCACATCTACTAAAATTCGGTAGTGGTCGCGCTCAAAGCGCAGTTTTTCACGCTCGGAAAATGCCCGATTGATTTCAGCAATATTATCAACGGCGATTGCCACTACATCTGCCAGTAATCCCAGAAAAGTAACTGCTTGTTCATCAAACTCACTGTCATCAGTTTTAATAAATTCAATACAGCCCGACCAGTGATTGTCATGACCCAAGGGGAAATGGCAGCCGGAGTGCAATGCCTGATAAGGTGTCAAATCACAAACAGCAGAAAACTCCCTTTGCATACGGCGATGGTCAGTCTGCAAAGGCGTCTGCTGCTGCCAGGCTAAGCCACCGGGGCCTTCGGCAAACAAGATATTTTGCGATCCCTGCACCTTGTTGGTCGCATCGTCATGGGTATAAAGGGTATTTTGGTTATAAAGAGGGTTAAGCAGTAATAAATTGACCCGCTGAAAACGCACCACAGAAAAAGAGAGCTTTCTGAGTTCATTAACTAAATCGGTTATATCCCGTAGCAATAATAACTTTTTTGATACCGTGAACAGTGTATCTTGCCAAACTTGAGCCAATGTGGGACGGGGTAGTTTTTTTGCTCTATCCATAAACGTCGTTATTAAGCCCAGAAAAATGATCACTACTTTAAGGTATTAAACTGAACAAATATATATCAACAGACGATAAGCTTGATCTGGGTTAACAAACTATTTCTCCGTAATTTGTCCATCTTACCAATCAGTTGAAATCACGTCTCATTTACATCGTAAGATAAATAAAAACATTAGGTTACATGTGATACTCACCCTACATGGAACATCAAATGACAACCAGCGCTATATAAATAAATACATATCGAAAATAAAAATAAGTATTAATATCTGATCCAGAAAAAAACCAATTTTAGGGAAGATACAAAATACCACAGTAAAATCACTCAATGAATCTCTGGTATGAAAAATGCATTACATTTAGGTCAGAAAAATAATTTATTAATATTAGTTTTTATTCCCCTACACCGATAAAATAATAAGTAAGGAGTTATCAATGAGCATTGAAAATCCCTTTGATCTGCGACTTCCGGTTGATATGGCAAAACTGGCAGAGCAAGTCGGTATATATAAAGCCACTAAGAATCCGGCCACCACCTTTTATTTAGCCATGACTGCCGGTGTATTCATCTCTATCGCTTTTGTCTTCTACATTACAGCCACAACCGGCACCGCTGGCGTGGTGGCATTTGGGTTGGCAAAGTTGGTAGGTGGCCTGTGTTTCTCTCTCGGCCTGATTTTAGTGATTATTTGTGGGGCTGATTTGTTCACATCCACAGTACTCATTGTGGTGGCTAAAGCCAGTGGCAAAATCAGTTGGCGGCAATTAATCTGCAATTGGGTGAACGTCTATTTTGGTAATCTTATTGGCGCACTGTTCTTTGTGGCACTGATCTGGTTTGCCGGTCAGCATACAGCGGCAAATGGTTTATGGGGCTTGAATGTGCTGCAAACTGCCGAACACAAATTACATCATACGTTTGTAGAAGCGGTTTGTTTGGGGATTCTGGCCAATCTGATGGTCTGCCTGGCGGTATGGATGAGTTATTCCGGCCATACTTTGACGGATAAAATTGTGGTGATGTTACTGCCTATTGGCATGTTTGTCGCCAGCGGTTTTGAGCACAGTATCGCTAATATGTTTTTGATCCCGTTAGCTATTGTCATCCGCGATTATGCATCACCGGCGTTCTGGTTATCAATTAATGCTACCCCCGATCAGTTTTCCGCTCTGACCCTAAACAACTTTATTATCGATAATCTTATTCCTGTGACAATCGGCAATATTATTGGTGGAGGCTTATTGGTTGGCCTGACTTATTGGATTATTTATCTGCGAAATCCAGCCCATTAAGCCAATAGCGCCATTGATATCGACAAATTTGACGAAATGACGTGGATAAAAGTGACACCCATAACAGAACAGCCAGCCGGGTTTACCCCTGACTGGCTGTTACGTTAATTCACAATAGCCGATTATTTCTTCTTAGCGTATTTCAGTGAATCTAATGCGACGGCAAAGATAATGATCGCACCTTTAATAATATACTGCCAATAAGGGTTCACACCGATATAGGTTAATCCGTAGTTAATAACGGTAAAGATAATTACCCCTGTCACTACGCCGATAACGGTACCGACACCACCACTAAAGGACACCCCACCCACCACACAAGCGGCAATCGCATCCAGCTCGTACATGAAGCCAAGGTTGTTAGTCGCACTGCCGATACGGCCTGCTTCCAACATACCACCGAAGGCATAGAACACACCTGACAAGGCATAGATCATGATCAAGTTTAGTGGCACATTCACACCAGAAACTTTTGCCGCTTCTGGGTTACCGCCGATGGCAAAAATATTCTTACCAAAGCGAGTTTTATTCCACAGCACCCAAACAAAGCCTATAGCAATCAAAGCATAGAAGGTAATATAAGACAGTTTGAAATCACCAAACCGCAGGAACCCTTGTGCAAAGGTTGAGAATGCCGGATCAAAACCTGCAATCGGTGATGCGCCAACGAAATCGTAATACAGGGAGTTAATCCCGTAGACGATAATCATAGTACCTAATGTGGTAATAAATGGTGTCACATTCAGGTAAGCAATGATAATACCGTTGACCAAACCAATAATCGCACCAATCAGACAGACGGTTAAGATAACAATCGGAATCGGTACAGTGTGCAAATCAGGGAAAACTTTATTAACGTTATCCATTGCTTGCAACATGGTTGCCGCAACTACTGCCGCCAAGCCTACCTGACGGCCGGCTGACAGGTCGGTCCCTTGGGTAACAATCAGCCCCGCCACGCCCAGTGCGATAATAATACGCACCGATGATTGGGTCAGAATGTTACTTAAGTTCATCAGACTTAAAAACGTCGGGTCCTTAACAATAATAATTGCCAGTAATACGAACAACACCACATAAATCCCGCTCTCTTTAAGGTAAGTGAGCATACTTTTCTTATTTAACGCATTCATAATAAGAACCTTCGACTAGATTAGAGATGCAAGGATGCAAGACGTAATATTTCATTTTGCGTGGTTTGCTTAGTATCAACAATTCCCGCAACCTGACCATTACTCATTACTAAAATTCTGTCAGTGATCCCTAATAGCTCAGGCATTTCAGAAGAGATAATAATAATCCCTTTGTCTTTCTTCGCTAATTCAGTCATTAACTGATAGATTTCAAACTTAGCACCGACATCAATACCCCGAGTCGGCTCATCCAACATTAATATTTCTGGTTGAGTCAGTAGCCAACGGCCAATAATTACTTTCTGCTGATTACCACCGGATAAAGAGCCAATATTGGTACGGTGACCCGGTGTTTTTACCCGCATCGCATCGATAACCCATTGGGTGTCGCTTTTCATGCGCGTATTATCTAACAGCCCAAATTTATTTTTATAGTTACGGATATTAGCAATCAGGGAATTAAACCCCACATCGAGATAGGCGTAAATCCCGGTTGAGCGGCGTTCTTCAGTTACCAGCGCAAACCCATGATTAATGGCTTCATTGGCACTATGGTTATTAATACTTTTGCCATGTAGCTTAATGGTCCCAGCCACTTTTTCGCGGATACCAAATAAGGTTTCAACAATATCGGTGCGCTTGGCCCCAACCAAGCCGGCAATCCCCAAAATCTCACCTTTATGCAAATCAAAAGAGACATCACGGATCGAGGGTTGGCGCAGCGAGGTCAGATTTTTCACTTCCAGAATGACTTCACCCGGCTTATTCAGGCGGTCAGGGAAGCGCTGACTCAGTGAGCGCCCCACCATCATTGAGATTATCTGATCCATGGTCAGCCCTTCCAGCGGCTGGGTAGTAATCCACTGACCATCACGTAAAATAGTGATTTCATCACACAGTTGGAATATTTCTTCCATCTTGTGAGAGATATAAACAATGCCACAGCCGCGCTCTTTCAATTTACGAATAATCGTAAATAGATGATTAACCTCTTTCTCGGTTAATGAAGAGGTCGGCTCATCCATGATGACGATTTTGGCATTATAAGAGAACGCCTTGGCAATCTCGATCATTTGCATTTGAGATACTGATAATGTTGCGACTTTATCGCGGGGATCAATATCAATATCCAATTCATCAAAGATAGCTTTGGTATCTTTGTACATTTTATCTTGATCGACAAAAAAGCCTTTGGTTGGGTAACGCCCCAGCCACATGTTGTCCATCACTGTTCGTTGTAACACCAGGTTTAATTCCTGATGTACCATAGAGACACCGTGCTCTAATGCTTCTTTAGAGCTTTTAAATTCTATTTCTTGCCCCTGAAAGAGAATACTCCCGGAGTCTTTTTTATAGATACCAAACAGACATTTTAATAGCGTTGACTTACCTGCACCATTTTCTCCCATTAATGCATGGATCGAACTTGGCCGCACTTTAAGATTTACGTTATCTAACGCCTTTACACCCGGAAATGATTTATTGATATTACTCATTTCCAGCAACCACTCGCGAGGTTGTGCTGTATTAATATCGGCCATAGTTATACCTGGCTAAGAATTGCTACTCATCTGCGAGATAAATACCCTATCCGCCGATAAGTGCATATTCAAAATAAGGATCAATGCAAAAACCTTCCGCCCCAATGCTGGTCACCCAATATCGGGGCCAGAAGGTTAATAATTACTGCTTTACCCTCAGCACTAACACGGCTTTGGGCACCACCTATCACGACAGGCTGTTATTTAGTAAATTCAGCCAGGTTATCTTTATCAACGCCTACATACGGAATACGTACAATTTTGTTTTCGATTTTCCATTTAGTGCCTTCAGCCGCAGGTTTACCAGCAGCCAGATTTTTAACTAAATCGAAGGTTGCTTTAGCCTGATTGTTGGCATCGTTCAACACGGTACCGGCCATTTGGCCTGATTTCACCAGTGCTAACGCTTCTGGCAAGGCATCCACACCAAACACTGGAATATTGGTTTTGTTATGGGCTTTCAAGGCTTCTACTGCACCCATCGCCATCGCATCGTTGTTAGCAATAACCACTTCGATCTTGTTGGCGTTAGGGCCAGATAACCAGGCATCCATTTTATCTTTAGCTTGCGCGGTATCCCACATTGCAGTATCTAACTGCAATTGTTGAGTCGGCAGGCCTTTTTCATTCAACGTTTTAATCACATAAGTTGTACGTGCTTCAGCGTCTGGATGGCCCGGTTCGCCTTTCAACAGCACAAATTGGATTTTGCCATCTTTGTTCAGATCCCATGCTGGGTTGGCTTTCCAGTGTTTAGCGATCAGCTCACCCTGAATAACACCAGACTCTTTAGAGTCAGTACCCACATAGTAAGCTTTATCGTAGCTATCCAATGCCTTACGTGAAGGTTCTTTGTTATAGAACACAATAGGCACATCGTTGCCGCGGGCTTTCTCAATAACAACCGGTGCTGCTGCTGGGTCAACCAGGTTAATGGCCAGCCCTTTCACACCTTTAGCCAGCAATACGTCAATTTGATCGTTTTGCTTGGACTGGTCATTTTGAGAGTCATTCATCAGTAAGGTAACGTCAGGAGATGCTTTAGCATCTTTCTCGATAGCTTTACGGACCACGGACATAAAGTTGTCATCATATTTATAAATAGTGACACCAATACGGGTATCAGCTTGAGCAGCCGCGCCAAACATCATGCTGGCAACCAGGGTTGCTAATGTGAAAACCTTCTTATTCATTTGTATCTCCGGGTTTATGTAGGGTAGTACAGGGTGATAACACCGTCGCCTTAACGTGAGAAAGACCCATCGTTCAAAGCTGCTGACACTGAATATCTATCGTCCTTGAGCGCACTCCACTCCGAGAAAGCCGCCTGAGTCGTCAAAAACCATGCCACTTACAAACTCAACATCTGCGGAACGTGTGTTTGTAAATTACTATTCTAAAACCCGCTACCGTGTGTTTTTTATCCGGTAACCGATGACATATTGATACATTCAGGTAGAAAACAACTAGAGCATAGACGGGCCGTTGTTAAGAATCTGTGAATTTTCTCACAGATTGAAAACGGTTACACAAGAATAAATACCGAACTAGTGAGCGACCCCACAAATTGCGACAGAATGGCGCGGCACTAATGTGGGTTTAAAACAATAAGCCGCGTGCGGGTCTGGCGAGTGACAGGCCCCTTCAAGTGCCAGCTCCGTGGCCAAAGTTGCCATAGAAACAATAGGATAACGGACTGTGGTCAATTTGGGACTGGTATAGCGGGCAATAGGGATATCATCAAAGCCCACCAGCGAAAACTGCTCAGGAACACTGATACCGTTTTCTTTCAGCACCGCCAGCGCACCAGCGGCCATTGAGTCGTTATAAGCAAATACCGCACTAAGCTGTAAATTGCGCCCCAGCAAATCAATCATGGCACGCTCCCCCCCAGCTAAATCCGGGGTGCCAAAAGCTCGCCAACTGTCAGGAGCACTGATACCGGCGGCCTTAAGCGCATTTAGGTAACCCGTTTGGCGCTGAGTAACGTCATCAATGGGGTGATTAGAACCGAGGAAGCCGATACGATGATGGCCTTGTTTGAGCAGCAAGCGGCACGCCATTTGCGCACCGCTAACATTGTCTAATCCTACACAGCGGTGCTCAAATCCAGGAATAATCCTATTAATCAAAACCATACCTGGAACTTGATCTAAAAAAGCGATTAACTCACTGTCACTCAATGCCTTAGCGTGAACAACCAATGAGTTACAACGCTGACGTAGTAGCACCTCTATGGCATGGCGCTCTTTATCAGCCTGATGGTAACTATTGCCAATCAGCAGGTATTTTTGATGACGTTGCGCCACAGTGTCTACCGCTTTCACCAGCGCACCGAAAAAGGGATCGGAGACATCCATCACCACTACGCCGACAGTATCGCTGCTCTGTGTTGCCAGATTTTGTGCGTTGGCATTTGGCCGGTAACCCAGCTCTGATACCGCTTTCAGCACTGCGGCCCGCGTTTCTGGCCGGATAGCGGCGCTATTATTGAGGACACGAGATACCGTAGCCAGCGAAACGCCAGCGCGTGAGGCCACATCACGAATGGTGATACTATTTCCAGATGAATGCAAAGCAGCCATGACCTTATCCTATGAATAAGTAACCATGCGCGCGTTGGCGTGAACTGGGCATGGCAGGTGGCCTATCCTACCCAGTTTGTTGAATTTGCCACGTGAAATGCGTCACAAGAAAGAAAACGTTTACATACAAATTTGTAACCCGCTTAATCCTTTTTACTTTACAGATGCATTCAGAGCTTAGTGTTGCGTGGTTGTAACGATTGACCGCAGGCATAGGCGGTCAATTTTCGCCATAACCACTCGAGCGGCCCTTGAGCGAAGTAGCGCAGCCATAGCAGGGAGAACAGGATATTACACAGCCAGACCAGTGGAACAATCGCGAGGAGCTGTAGTCGGTCGAGTTGTTGGTATAAACCGAAGTGATAGAAGATCAGCGTACATAGCAATGTTTGCAGTAAATAATTACTCAGGGCCATGCGCCCTACCTGTGCCAACCAATGGCTGACACGCCAACCGGATATTGTCGGAGCGACGCCATACAGCAGAGCCAAATAGCCCACAGCCTGTAATGGAGCGCCTAACTCACGGGGAACTTGCAGCAAAAAACCGCTCCAGCGGTAGTCCCAACCCACTCCCCATTGCAGCGCCACCCCCGGTATTTGGATAACGAGTGAAAGCGGTATCAAACATGCGGCAAGCAAGCGGTAGTGACGCAAGCTAAAATCACCGCGTAGCCAGCCAGAACGCATTAACCCAGCACCAAATAACATCGAGCCAGCCAGCTCCCAGCCATATTGGGCACCGATGGCAATCAAATTGGATGAGAACAGATCTAACCGGTTCTTCCAGGCTTCCATCCCGCCACGCAACTTCCAAAATTGCTCATATTGCAGATCCGCAGGCCCTGGCTGCCAAAAACGCCCCGGTTCGCCATTGGTGATAAACCCCAGTAGCAGCAATACCGCGACACCCACTAAATAAAGCACCGCACCGGTACGCAACAAACTGGCGGCATCTTTGGCATCACGAATCATTCGCCAACACACCAGACCAATCAAACCATAAGCAAATAGGATGTCTCCATCCCAGAAAAAGATACCGTGAATCAATCCCAGTAATAGCAATAAGGAAAGTCGTGCCCGAATCCAACCCTTGCCACGTTTAAGTAATAGCTCAAGGCCCGCCCCAAACAGAATGGCAAAAATAGATAAGAACTTGGCCTGTGCCACTATATCGAGGATGGCCCAAGTCCAGGCATCTGACCGCGAAGGAAGGCCCAGATAGGCCGGATTAAGATAGGCAGCCTTTGACAGACCGAAGGCGCTGATATTGAGCAGCAGAATGCCAAGGATGGCCAGCCCTCGCGCACTGTCTAACGTTGCGATGCGTTGACGCATACCCGACATCCTGTGTACGGGCACCCACTGGCACCCTCTCTGAAAAGGCTAATTAGCCGTTGCGACGTTAGTTATTATGACGAACAGCACGCAGGAATTCCTGGCGTGTATTCTGGCTGGATTTAAATAACCCGCCTAATGATGTCGTCGTGGTCGCGCTGGTTGCATCACGAATACCACGAGCTTTAACGCAATAATGCACCGCATCAATAGAAACTGCGACATTATTGGTGCCTAACAACGTCTGTAGTGCTAACAGGATTTGCTGTGTCAGTCGCTCTTGTACTTGCGGGCGCTGAGCAAAGAACTGCACGATACGGTTAATTTTAGATAAACCAATCACACTGTCTTTGGGAATATAAGCGACGGTGGCTTTACCATCGATAGTGACAAAATGATGTTCGCAGGTACTGGTCAGAGTGATATCTCGTACCGTGACCATTTCATCGACTTTCATTTTATTCTGAATCAGGGTTATTTTGGGGAAATTTTCGTAATCCAGTCCAGAGAAAATCTCATCAACATACATTTTGGCAATACGCCTTGGCGTATCCGCCAGACTATCGTCAGATAAATCAAGATTCAGCAACTGCATGACTTCGGTCATATGCGCTTGAATCTTAGTTTTACGCGTTTGGGCATCTAACTCTTGTTTGCGCAGCGGGGTTTCAAGACCACGGGCTAGCAATGCCTCATGAACCAACTCAGCTTCTTTACTTAGCGATGACATTCTTTTCTCCAGCAGGCGTACGCCTCCGAACAGCATAAACATGATGTAGATCACGTTCGGATTTTGCTCCCCACTTTAGTTGAGAGCAAAATGATTATCCAGTGATTGTTCTTCATATCGAATTGTTATTTACATCATGATGAAATAGTTACATTTGGTACATTCACTGTAGCGTAAATCAACCAGTAACCACTTCCTGAGCACGACGTGGCGTTTTGATAACCAAACTACCCGCAATGAACAGTGCCACCACTGCCACGTACAGCGCTGGCTCTAACCGCTGAGTCAACGTCGTTGAGATAGCGGATAATATTGGGCCAACCAGTTGCCCAAGCGCATAACCGGTGGTCAGTAAACCGGCCATATAGCGGGTGTGTTGCGGAGCCAGCTCTCGACCATGCTGCAATGAAAGTTGCACTACACTCAGGAAACCACCACCGGTCAGTAATGCACCTAATACCAACCCACTGACTCCCGGCACTAGCTCCGCGCACAATACCCCCAATGCCTGCACCCAGAGCGTTAATGCCAAGCGGGTTTGCGAGCTCAGGCAGTGGCGGGTCAAAATACCGATAGTGATCCCTATCACCGCCGCGCCACCAAATACTGGCCAGACAAACTGGGCAAACAGGCTCTCTGGGAAGCGCGCTGTCGCCATTTGCGATAAAAATGTTGCGGGCAGAATATAACCGAATCCCGCCAGACTGTAGCTCCACACCAGGCGCTTGAGTGCGGGCGTTAAGGTCAGAGGAACCGCAGTAATATGCGGGCGATGCAACTCCCCACTACGTGGCAGATTAATGCTGATCATGGCAATAATAACTAACGCCAATACACCATAGACCAGCCAGGCTTGAGCGGCCGATAAACCATAGCTATGAATAACCACTGCTAACATACCGCTGATGAATATGCCCGCGCCCGGCCCGGCAAATACTGCGGCACTGAGTGCCGGACGACCAAAGTGGGCCAGACGTTCATTGGTCCAGGCGGCGATAAGCACCATCGACCAGCCACTGGCCCAGCCGATGACAAAACGTACCATGCCATGCCACCACGCCCCATCAACTATTGCGGATAGCAGCGTAAGCGTTACCACTCCCCACAATCCAAGCCATAAACGGCGCTCCACATGGCGGCTGGCGCGCATAGCATCAAAAGCGCCAAACAAGTATCCCAGATAATTAAATGCTGCCACCAACCCGGCACCCGTTAGGGTGAACTGATGCTCTGCGATCATTAGCGGCACTTGCGGCGTAAAAGCAAAACGGCCAATCCCCATTGCCACGACTAACGCGAGAAAACCACTTAATGCAATTCTCAATGCCATCTACTCTACCTATTGCTTGCTGACAGATGACCCTTGCCAGACAGTTAAAAGAAAGTTGCCAATATCATGCCTGAGCATTAGAATCACAAAAAATGAATAATGCTCATTAAGTTCATCACAAAAAGAGAACACCTATGGACCTGACCCAGCTACGCATGTTTTGCTGTGTAGCAGAAACCGGTTCCGTTGCCCGGGCAGCGGAGCAGATGCACCGCGTCCCTTCAAATTTGACGACCCGTCTGCGCCAACTTGAAGTTGAGCTGGGTGCCGACCTGTTTATCCGTGAAAAACAGCGGCTGCGGCTCTCCCCTATGGGCCATAACTTCCTCTGCTACGCCAACCGGATTCTGGCGCTAAGCGAAGAGGCAATGCGCATTACGCATGCTGGCGAACCTGCGGGTAACTTCCCGTTAGGCTCAATGGAAAGCACCGCGGCCACCCGCCTGCCTAACTTGCTGGCGGCCTATCATCAGCGCTACCCCAAGGTCTCCTTATCGCTTATCACCGGGACGTCTGGTGAAATCATCGAACAAGTACGGGCCGGGACACTGGCGGCAGCGCTCGTTGATGGGCCAGTTCAACATGATGAACTGCACGGGTGCCGCTCTTTTGACGAACAATTGGTGATCATTTCTTGTCTGGACCACCCCCCGATTATGCAAGCCCGCGATGCGGCGGATGAGACACTGTTTGCCTTTCGCCCCAGTTGCTCTTACCGCTTGCGCCTGGAGAGTTGGTTCCGTCAGGCCGGTGTTTTACCGGGCCATATTATGGAAATCCAGTCTTACCATGCCATGCTAGCCTGTGTTGCCAGTGGTGCCGGGCTGGCATTGATACCCCATTCCGTATTGGCGCTACTGCCGGGCCATGAACGGGTACAAGTTCATGCCTTACCGGCTGATATTGCCGATACCGCAACTTGGCTTATCTGGCGTAAAGATGCCTTTAGCCCAAATGTCCGCACCTTAAAAGAACTGATTATCGAGCAGATTGAAATTCAGTGACTTATCTGACGGCTTGCCGCTTATCGGCCATAATTTATACAAGCCATATTGACTTACGCCCAGACAGTTACATGCAACATATTAGATACATAAACAATTCATTTATATAACACCCATCACACAGAAGCTATAGGAGCAACACCATGCAGATGATTAAAACTCGCGCCGCAGTCGCATGGGGGCCAAACCAGCCGCTATCGGTTGAAGAAGTTGATTTGATGCCACCGCAAAAAGGCGAAGTGCTGGTACGGATTGTCGCCAGTGGCGTATGCCACACCGATGCCTACACCTTGTCAGGCAAAGATCCCGAAGGGATATTCCCTGTGATCCTCGGCCATGAAGGTGGTGGGATTGTAGAAGCAATCGGCGAAGGCGTTACCAGCGTTGCAGTAGGTGATCACGTCATTCCGCTGTACACACCAGAATGCGGTGAATGTAAATTCTGCCGCTCCGGTAAAACCAATTTGTGTCAGGCGATCCGCAGCACTCAGGGCAAGGGTTTGATGCCTGATGGCACCACTCGTTTCTCTAAAAATGGCCAACCGATCTTCCATTACATGGGTACCTCAACCTTCTCTGAACTGACAGTGGTACCGGAAATATCACTGGCAAAAATCAATAAAGAAGCACCATTAGAAGAAGTTTGTCTGCTGGGCTGTGGTGTGACCACCGGTATGGGGGCTGTGATGAACACAGCCAAAGTCAAACCGGGCGACACTGTCGCTATCTTCGGCTTGGGTGGCATTGGTTTATCGGCAGTGATTGGGGCGAAAATGGCTGGCGCCAGCCGCATCATTGGTATTGATCTCAATACCAGTAAATTCGAGCTGGCCCGCAAACTAGGCGCAACAGACCTGATTAACCCGAAAGATTATGATAAACCTATTCAGGATGTGATCGTCGAGCTGACCGATGGCGGCGTAGATTTCTCCTTTGAATGTATTGGTAACGTCAATGTCATGCGCTCAGCGCTTGAGTGCTGCCATAAAGGCTGGGGCGAATCAGTCATCATTGGTGTTGCCGGCGCGGGTGAAGAAATTTCAACCCGCCCATTCCAATTGGTCACAGGCCGTGTATGGCGTGGCTCAGCATTTGGTGGTGTTAAAGGGCGCTCCGAGTTACCGGGCATCGTGCAGCAATATCTGGACGGTAAATTCGCTCTGAATGATTTTATTACCCATACCATGGGGTTAGATCAAATTAACGAAGCCTTCGATTTGATGCATGAAGGTAAATCTATCCGTACCGTGATCCATTTTAATCATTCATCAGATACTCATTCTTCACAAAACAAATAAGGCAAGGAGGCAGGCAACGCATGAATACGTCACTTGAACTTCTCGAAGAGCACCGGATGTTTGGCGGGTGGCAGCAACGCTATCGCCACACCGCCAGCAGCCTGAATTGCAATATGACCTTCAGCATCTATCTGCCCCCCTTACGGGATGACAACCCGCCACCGGTGCTTTACTGGCTGTCGGGTCTGACCTGTAATGATGAAAACTTTACATTGAAAGCTGCTGCGCAGCGGGTGGCCGCTGAGTTGGGTCTGGTACTTGTTATGCCAGATACCAGCCCACGTGGCGATGATGTGCCGAATGACGAAGGTTATGATTTAGGGCAAGGCGCGGGGTTCTATCTCAACGCAACACAAGCGCCTTGGTCTAAACATTTTCAGATGTATGATTATATCAGCCAAGAGTTACCGGCGCTGATCGCCCAGCATTTCAGAGTGAGTGACCGTCAGTCTATTTGTGGCCATTCAATGGGGGGCCACGGGGCATTGATGCTAGCACTGCGTAACCCGCAGCAATACCAATCAGCCTCGGCCTTTGCGCCGATAGTCAATCCGTGTCAGGTGCCTTGGGGCCGCAAAGCCTTTACTGCGTACTTGGGTACCGATGAGAGTCAGTGGTTGCAATATGATAGTTGCCACTTACTTACACATGCCCACACCCAACTGCCGATGCTGGTAGATCAAGGTGATAGTGATCAGTTTCTGGCAGACCAGCTACAACCGGCAAAATTAGCTGAATTGGCACGGCAACGCGATTGGCCACTGACACTTCGTATTCAGCCGGGTTATGACCATAGCTATTTCACCATAGCCACATTTATTGAAGATCACTTACGCTTCCATGCAGAATTCTTACATCCGTAATCGATGTAATTAACGTGATTATCAATCATAACTATTTTAAGCCCTACGGGGCTTTTTTTTTATTTTAACGTAGAAATGCACAGTTGTTCCCGTTACAGCCATACCTAACTAACAATCAAAAAATTAAAATAATATGATAGTCAATCACATTCAATACAAAAATATCTATAAATAAAAATATTGATAAATTCCAAAAATAGAATTACAAATAAATAGCCAGAATCCTTCTGGCACTTAATTACATTCAAAGATAATTATTTAAATGGGGTGCTATATGAATATTTCAAAGCAATCAGATGATAAAGGAACAAAACACAGCCACTTAATGGCACTAAAAGGTAAGTTACAATCATTAGAAGAATCATTTAAGAATAATGCATTTTATATAAATGACAATGAAATAGAAAAAATAAAAAACAATACCCTGCGAAGCAAAATAACAGCATGGAACTGGTCAAGAAGTTTTGCTGAAGAATAGAAAAATGAACCATTCAGAAATTATTGGTTAGGCCATGAATTATTAATGGCCTAACCTTGTTCCACATAGCAGTAACAGTGAAAGCAATTCAACACACTTACGTGTTTGAAATCATGGGTATAAATAAAGTGAGATATTCTTGTATGTTTACAAGTGAATTCATTAATGATGTTAAGCTTAGCCCGATGGCAAGTATATTAGCGATAATAATAACGGCTTTAGGTATGCTCTCATCATTTTTAGTATTACTGCTTTATTTAACGGATAGAAGTATTGAAAGTTACCACAATGACCACACACAGATATATCGCATAGAAACTCAGTTTAACTTACCAAACGGTGACGATGTAAAATCAGCACAGGTACCATTCCCATTGATCCCAGCATTGCAGAATGCAAAGAACATAAAAGAGGTTATCTATGCACTACGTCTATTTACAGATTTACAAGTGAATGACCAAACTCACCGCAAAGTAGAGATTTATGCCGTTAGTCCGAATTTCTTCAATGTCATTAATCCCTATAAACTGAGTAATGATCAACCTAATCTATATGAACCAAATATTTCTCAATACCGCCCCCATCTGACCCAGAATGAAATTATTATTACGCCAGAATTTAATCGTCAATATCTTCATCTGGATAATCCGGTCGGGCACGTTATCACCTTAGGGAACAAAGGCCAATTCGTCATTAAAGATATGGTTAGTTTGCATAAGGATAGCCGTTTTAAAACCAACGCCGTGATTGCATTTTCTCCCGAACTCATAGATGGCTATCATGATAAAAGGCATGATTGGTACGATATGCACGCCTATGCCTTCATTACAATGGACGCAGGAGGAAAGCCCAATTCTGAACAATTGAATACACTCGTTACCCGTTACGCTCCCCAACTCCCTGGAGCACCATTTAGCCCCGAAGAGTTCATTCAATTGTCTGCACGTAATATTACCGATATCCATTACGATAATGGGTTACCTGATGAGATCAGCACAGTTATTGCAAAATCCTATTTATACAGCTTATATGCAGCCGGTATTTTTATATTTATAACAACCACCATGAACTTTTTTAATGTTAACAATGTAATAAATACCAATAAAAAAAATAGTTTCCAGATAAAGAAATCGCTCGGAGCCTCACGTTATCAACTATTGACTGAATCTCTTTCCATCGCACTGCTTCAAGCCTTTTTTGTACTCCTGTTCGCAATCCTCTTTCTGATTGTTTTAATACAGCTATCTATAGGCGTTAAAGAGTTAATTCTCATTCAAGAAACTAAAACATTACTAGCCTCCTTCTTTTTTACATTGATTTCAATTTATACAGCAATTCTCATTTCTCATATAACATATCTATATGTTACCGTTTTCCCCAATCAATCTGGCCATTATAATATTTATAATCAACAGCCAATATCACGCTACGTCCATCAAGGAGCACTGTGCATACAAATAACAATCGCAGGCATAATAGTATACTTATGGGCAGGAATATTGACGCAGAATAATTTTATGCAGCATCATAATTTTGGTTATGAAAAAGACAATATAGTGACATTTACTTTAAGTGATGAGTTAATCTCTCAAGCAGCAATAAATAGTTTACAAAATGAATTGAAGAATACTGTAAATATAGAGTCTATTGCACTTAGTAGCTGGCAACCCTTTGACATGTCGAGGACAAACACTTCAATATTTCATCTTAATCAGCAAGAGAAAGACAAGTTAGTAACAGTAAATACACTTAATGCCAATAAACACTTCCTTGATACCTGGGGAGTTAAGGTATTAGCAGGGTATGATAATGTACTAATACCGAGTGATGATGATAATGTTGTCCATGCGGTAGCGACTCAATCCTTTATGACTTTAATGGGGCAACATTCCTATGATGAAACATTGAATAGCATATTTTACATTAATGATAATGACTCTGAGCATAAAATAAGAATTCTTAGAATAATAAATGATTTTTATCTTGCAGATGTCAATAAAAGCACCACACCGCTATTGATATTTATTGAAAACAAGCCCCAACGATATGGCGCATTAAAATTGCAATATATACAGGATATTGGGGAAGTAAAAAAAACACTTGAGCGATATCGGGTTAACCCCACGCAAATACAAACAGTGGAACATTTACATCAAGCATATTTCAATACGAATAGACTTATGCAAAAAACAGCCAATTTTGTTGCCATACTTTCACTTTCGTTAATATTAATAAGCACCGTAATCATCAGTATATCCGAAACCAAACGAATCAGTAAGACATTAAGAATAATGGAGTCTATTGGTGGTTCTATTTATACCCATATCGTTTTCTTTATACAGCAAAATATCGCCCCCATTATTTTTGCTGCTATAATAGCATTCTCGATGGGTTTCTTTTTATTGCATCGATGGTTGGTTCAATACCATGCTGTGGATAATCTTTCATACGTCAATGCCACTGCTACACTTTTTATTTTCATAATTAGCATAGTTGTCATTATGACTATTACGCTGATCTTTAATAAAGACAACATAAATACCCAAAAGAAATAATAAACACATGGATATAAAAATTGAAAAAAATGCGTATACAAACTTACGCATAAAGTTAATTATTATAGGTGTATCGCTTATACTGATTGCCTGTTGTTTTTACATTTACTCTTTATTCACAAGCCAAAATACGTTATTAGTTGCGCGGGAAAACACTATTTTCATTACGGTTAAGCCTGAGGAATTTCAGGACGTATTAATTACACGTGCCATTACGGTACCGAAGGAAAGCACGATTATATCAAGTGAACGTGGGGGAAAAGTCATTGAAATTGCCAAAAAAGCCTTTGAAGCGGTTAACAAAGGTGATGTTATCGTTCGTTTATCCAATTATGATTTCATGTTAGAAACAACCTCCAGAATGGCAGATATCACCGAACAAATAAATAATCTGCGTAATATGAAAATGCAATTGGAACAAGATAATCGAGATACCAAACTCAACCTACAAGAAGCTCAACACCAGATCGAGGTTGTTAGCAAAAACCTTATCAGGCATCAAGTCCTCGATACAAAATCGATGATTGCAAAATCAGAGTTAGAAAACCAAAAAGATATACTGAAAAATTGGAAAACTAAGCGTGAGATATTACTAGAACATAATAACAAAAACCAAAAGTCACTTCCTAAGCAATTAAATAATATTAATGACTCTATTTTATTACTTGAACGAATGATGGGAATGATTGAAACGGGCATCGATCAATTAGTAATAACTGCGCCTATTGACGGCTCTTTATCTGTTTTGGACATTGAGTTAGGCCAGCAAATAAAACCTGGTGAAAAAATAGCAGTCGTAGATAATTTCAATTCATATTATTTCAATGTCTTTTTGAGTGAATATTACTTAGATAAGATAAAACCACAAACTCGTGTTATTGCAAAAATAAATGGCCAAGATATTGGCCTGCTTATTGAATCGGTCTCCACAGTTATTGATAATGGCAAGTTTAAGGCAAAGCTGACACCGACTCAATTAAACAAATTCCCGCTAAAAAGAGGCCAATCTATTGAAATAGAAATCTCATTGCAAGATGAAAAAGAGAAGATATTATTAGTACCCAATGAAAGTATTACTTCAGATAAATATGGGGGTAACTACCTCTATATCTACCAACAAAAACATGATCATGCAATTAAAACTAAAGTAGAAATTAAACGCCGCAATGCAGAAAAGACAGAAATAACAGCAGGACTAAATTCAGGTCAACGTATTATCATCCCTTCATATTCAAACAGTAACGAATATAATATAATTGAGTTTAAATAATATGCTAAACATACAAAATGCAGAAAAGTGTTTCATAACAAAAACGATTAAAACCCGGGTATTTCATCACCTGAACCTCGCTGTGGAACAAGGTGAATTCGTATCAATTATGGGTCCATCAGGATCGGGGAAATCGACTCTGCTCAACATTATAGGCATGTTTGACTCACTTGATAGTGGCTCACTTACCTTAGCAGGAAAGGATGTCGTATCCCTAAGTTACTCACAACGAATTATAGTAAGGCGTGAGTTGATAGGTTATATTTTTCAATCATTTAATCTTATTCCACATTTATCAATATTCGATAATATTGAGTTACCACTGAAGTATCGCCATGTTGCAAAAAAAGAACGTATTGAACGCGTTAATCGGATTTTAAACCTTTTTGCTATCGAGAATCGTAGAGATCATAAACCAATGCAATTATCGGGTGGTCAGCAACAACGAGTCGCTATTGCCCGTGCCATGGTATCCAATCCAACATTATTGCTAGCTGATGAACCAACCGGTAATTTGGACAGTAAAAACACCCGAAATGTACTTGAACAATTAAGCAGAATAAATCAGACCGGAACAACCATAATAATGGTTACACACTCAGATGAAGCCGCCACATATGGTAATAGAATAATAACCATGAGAGATGGTAAATTAACTTGAAAATAGGAGCGCAACATGCGTGATATAATACCCATCGTAAACATAGATAGCGTTAATATTAGAGACATAAATATTAGAAAACTGGAGGAATTAACCTCGTGTGAATATAAAGCATTATCAGCCTATCTCATCGGGAAGATTCCTGCTAGCCAATTATTGGATGGTGATGAGTTAACTCTATTTAATAAAGAGTTAACTCATCATATGGAGGTAAAAGCAATAAATGCAGATAAACTCGTGATTGTCCTGAAGGCCACACGATTATGCAACCTTCGTTGTACCTATTGTCACTCCTGGGCTGAAGGCCCTAACCAAAGCATTTCATTCGATATACTAATACGTGCGATACATAAAATCCTCTCAATTCCGAATGTAAATAGATTCGAATTTGTATGGCATGGTGGAGAAGTGACATTACTTAAGCCACTGTTTTTCAAAAAACTTATCTGGTTACAGCAGCAATTTAAACGCCCTGAGCAATATATCACCAATGCAATGCAGTCAAATATAGTGAATCTTTCTGAGGAGTGGTTAACGTTTATCAAAGGCATAGGAATGAACGTTGGGATCAGTCTTGATGGTGTACCTGCGGTTAATGATAAGCGGCGAGTGGACTACCGAGGGAAGGGAACATCTGAACGGGTAGCCATAGGAATAAAAAAACTACAGCATTACAATATACTATATGGTGCACTTATCGTTGTCGACCGGGAAGTATATCAAACAGACATGAGAGAGATGTTGGATTACTTTATTTCAATAGATTTAACTGGCATTGAATTCCTTAATATTGTTCCAGACAATCGTCTGGTTGCGGGTGAATATATTGGGAATGACTTTATCAGTTATGCTGAGTTCATCAAATTTCTATCAGATTTATTTATTATTTGGATAAAAGATTATCGTGAAAAAATACATATTACTATTTTCGAGGATTTTATCAAAGCCTTAAAATATCCTGATGAAAAACTCTCTGCCTGTTATTGGTCTGGCAATTGCTCACAAGAAATCATTACTTTAGAACCTAATGGTGATATCTCTCCCTGTGACAAATATAGAGGTGATGCCAATAGTATTTATGGTTCGATACTGAATATTGAGTTAGCCGACCTGCTTGCTAACTCATCACATAATCAGCAGGCGGTAATCGAAGAAATAGAGGCAACTAAAAAAATGCACCACTGTAAGTGGTTTCCTATCTGTCATGGCGGTTGCCCCCATGACCGGGTTATTAATCGCAGACATACCAAGGGATATAATGATACATGCTGCGGTACCGGGAAATTATTAGCTACCATTGAGGATTATTTAGCAACCACAGGCTGAAGCCACATTGGTACATGGCTTCAGCAATTAATGTAGGTTTCGCACTATAACTCAACCTCTTGCCCTTTGCGGTGCAAGCGCAATGAAACCAAGAAAGTGACGAAACACATTGCTGAAACATACCAGAAGAAGCTGTTTTCCATGTCAAAAGACTTGAGAGATAGCGCCACATATTCGGCACTACCGCCAAACATGGCATTTGCAACTGCATAAGACAGGCCGACACCCAGTGCCCTCACTTCCGGTGGGAACATCTCTGCTTTTAGTAATCCGCCAATAGAGGTATAAAAACTCACAATAATCAGGGCGGTAACAATCAGCATAAACGCAATATATGGACTGGTTACCCCTTTAAGGGCGTGCAGAATAGGTACTGTTAATAACATTGATAATAGGCCAAACGTTAACATAGATGTACGCCGGCTAATACGATCGGATAATGCACCAAATAAGGGCTGCACTAGCATAAAAATAAATAATGCAGCCGTCATTACCAAACTGGCGGTTTTTACATCCATTCCGGCGGTATTGACTAAATACTTTTGCATATAAGTGGTGTAGGTATAAAAAGAAAGAGAGCCACCCGCCGTGAAGCCTAGCACCATAATAAATGCGCGGCGGTTCTTCCAGAGCCCTTTCAAACTCCCCGCATCTTTCTTATTACGGGTCTTTTCATCCGAGGTTTCATTCAGTGAACGGCGTAAGTAAAGAGCGACCACTGCCAACAGTGCCCCCAGAACAAAAGGAATACGCCAGCCCCAACTGTGCAATACCTCTGATGAAAGAGTTTGTTGTAACAAAACCAGTACCAATAATGCCAACAATTGGCCACCAATTAATGTGACATATTGGAACGAAGCATAAAACCCTTTGCGCCCTTTCACTGCGACTTCACTCATATAGGTGGCACTGGTGCCATATTCGCCACCAACAGATAACCCCTGGAATAAACGGGCGACTAAGAGCAAGACCGGCGCCAGGCTACCAATTGACGCATAGGTTGGCAGGCAAGCAATCATCAACGAACCGGCGCACATCATATAGACCGAAATCAACATGGATAACTTGCGACCATGTTTGTCAGCAATATAACCGAACAGCCAGCCACCAATCGGGCGCATCAAAAAGCCAGCAGCAAAAACACCGGCAGTCTGCACTAATTGGGTGGTTGGATTATCACTGGGGAAAAAAAGCGGGGCAAAATAGAGTGCGCAGAAAGAATAAATATAGAAATCAAACCATTCAACCAAATTCCCGGAAGAGGCCCCGACGATGGCTCGTATTCGTTGCCGAGTATCCGCCTTCTCTGTCAGACGTGCTGATGCCCCCTTCCCCTCTGCCACAGTAGTGTCTAATGAATTTGTTTCAACCATATTGATGCGTCTGCCATATTGTTAAACGTCCATGCCACCATAAGCTCAGAACTGAGAAAGCACAGACACTGAACTCTCATTTTATATTGTTAGATTGTTATATATTGGTAACATTATCGTTTCAATGAGAGTTATCGTGCGGAGAGCAGTTTAGGAAAAACCTCAAATTCTCTTGTGATCTCAAGCACATAAATATGTTAAGTCGACTGTTTAATAAAGGTTTTCTTGTGAGCGGGGCTACAGAAAACAAATGGGATCAATCGGTAACGAAAGTGACGATCAATGGTCAGCACCAGGATTTCGCTGACCATGTGCTCGCCTCCCCTTGTCGTCTAGAAAGCAGAGCCTGGCTGTAAAAGAAAAGCCTGTTCCTCTGCGCTGGAGACTCGCCCAAGGATATGATTGCGATGTGGGTAACGGCCAAAGCGATCGATAATCGCTTTATGGCGTAACTCATAATCAAGCTGATTGTCATCATCCAATGCAGTAAAGAGCTCTAATGCTTGTTTATGAATAAGCGCCGATTCGGAATGCATAAAAGGAAGATAAAGAAAACCGCGTTGAATATCAGATAGTTGTTCCGCCTGACCACTGTTGATCGCTTCTTGCGCCAGGACCAGCGCCATACCATCGCAAGAAAATGACGCGGGTAAATCACGGAACAGATTTCTACTGAACTGATCCAGTATCAATATTTCCGCCAAACGCCCTTCTATTTTAGACCGCCAGTGAGCCAATTCCCCTTTAGACGCAGCTTGCCAAACAGGGCCAAACCGCTTGCGTAACAGAGCATCAAAATCTTCATTCTTTTTGAACCACAATACCGGGTCAATCTCACTAAACCAGAATTCCAGAATCTTTTGATACTCCATGTCACACCCCTGTGTTGCCTGCCGAAGGTTTATACCCATGAAAATAATAGCACTGATCAAGCTAGCATCAGTCTATCGTCTCTTTGCGCCGCCATCCATTCACCCACCTGACAATCTCTGCCATAATGGTTCCATTATTTGATGGTAGCTCAGCACCCATAATTACCTCTAGCTAACGGTGCACACTGACCACGGAGTCCAGCATGGATCACAGTAATACCTCGGATTTACTCTCTCTCGAACAAGCTCTGACTAAAATGCTGTCGCAGGTTACACCATTGCAAGCAACAGAAACCGTCGCATTAACCGAAGCGGCGGGCCGAATCACCGCCAGTGCAATTACATCACCGATTGCTGTCCCCCCTTTCGCCAACTCCGCGATGGACGGATATGCCGTGCGTTGTAATGAGCTTAGCAGCACATTACCGCTGCCGGTGGCCGGTAAGGCTTTTGCCGGTGCACCGTTTAAAGGTGAGTGGCCAGCCAATACTTGCGTGCGAATCATGACCGGTGCCCCTATTCCTGAAGGAGCCGATGCCGTCATCATGCAAGAACAGGCCGTGGCTAGCGAACAAGGTGTCATATTCAATAGCCATGTGCAGGTTGGGCAAAATATCCGCTTGCCGGGTGAAGATATCCAACAGGGTGCTGCCGTTTTCCCCGCAGGGGTAAAATTAGGCGCGGCGCAATTGCCGCTACTCGCCTCATTAGGCATTGCAGAGATTGCCGTGTTTCGCACACTGAAAGTGGCTATTTTCTCCACCGGCGATGAATTGCAACCGGTCGGGCAGCCCTTAGGCGAAGGACAGATTTACGATACCAACCGCTTCGCGGTACGGTTGATGCTGCAACAGTTAGGCTGCCAGATAGTTGACCTTGGCGTGATCCGTGACGATCAACACGCATTGCGCAAAGCATTTGAACAAGCCGATGCCGCCGCTGACCTTGTTATCAGCAGTGGGGGTGTCTCGGTGGGTGAAGCGGATTACACCAAACAGATGCTGGAAGAGTTAGGCGATATCGGTTTCTGGAAGTTGGCGATAAAACCCGGCAAACCGTTTGCTTTCGGCAAATTGGATAACGCCTGGTTCTGCGGCTTACCGGGTAATCCGGTCTCGGCTGCGCTAACATTCTATCAGTTGGTACAACCCCTTATTGCTAAACTCTCCGGCCATGCGGGGTGGCGTCCACCACTGCGCCTCAACGCGGTCGCGGCGACAAAATTGAAGAAATCCCCTGGCCGTTTAGATTTTCAACGCGGTATTTTCTCCACCAATGCTAACGGTGAATTGGAAGTACGTACTACCGGCCATCAGGGGTCTCACGTATTCAGTTCATTCAGCCAAGGTAACTGCTTTATTGTGCTGGAACGCGAGCGCGGCTCAGTCTCGGTCGGTGAAACAGTTGAAATCGAACTGTTTAACGGGCTATTGGGGCAATAAATTGTATATGGTGAAGAGGCTGACATGTTGCCAGAACTGACCGATGCCCAGGCCCTGCGTTATAACCGGCAAATCGTCCTGCGCGGTTTTGATTTTGACGGTCAGGAAAAACTGAATGCCGCTAAGGTGTTAATCGTTGGATTGGGGGGGCTGGGGTGCGCAGCCGCACAATATCTGGCAGCAGCAGGGGTGGGCCACCTTACCCTGCTGGATTTTGATACGGTTTCGCTTTCTAACCTGCAACGGCAGGTTTTGCATCGCGATAATCGTATCGGAATGTCAAAAGTGGCCTCTGCAGCACTGACGCTGTCTGAAATGAACCCCCATTTGGCACTGAAATCCATTGATGGTCAGTTAAATGACCAACAACTCGCGGCAACCATTGCTGAACATCAGTTGGTGTTGGATTGTACCGATAATGTCACCAGCCGCGAGCAACTCAATCGCCTGTGTCATGCACAACATAAACCACTGGTTTCAGGTGCAGCAATTCGCATGGAGGGGCAAATAAGTGTCTTCACTTATCAGCCAAACCAACCCTGCTATCGCTGCCTCAGTCGGTTATTCGGTGACAATGCACTGACCTGTGTTGAAGCTGGGGTAATGTCACCCTTGGTGGGTATCATTGGTAATTTACAAGCGATGGAAGCCATAAAACTGTTGGCTGATTATGGTCAGGTGATATCTGGGCGCATATTGATGTATGACGCCGCAACGGCAGAGTTTCGGACCATGAAGCTAGCCAAAGATGTCCATTGTGAAGTCTGTGGCAAAGATTAGCCGCCTATTTAGCGCAAAAAAAAAGCTGATGCAATGCATCAGCTCTCTTATCAACACACAATCAACTAATCAGGACTGAATACCCTGGCTACGCAGATAGTCTTCGTAGTTACCGGTAAAGTCGATCAGCTTGCCTGGTGTCATTTCAATCACTCGGGTTGCCAAAGAACTGACGAACTCACGGTCATGGGAAACGAAGATTAGCGTGCCTTCGTACATTTCCAATGCCATGTTCAGCGCTTCAATCGATTCCATATCCAAATGGTTGGTTGGCTCATCCATTACCATGATGTTAGGGCGCTGCATCATCAGCTTACCAAACAACATCCGCCCTTTCTCACCACCAGACAAGACCTGTACTTTCTTCTTGATATCGTCCTGGCTAAACAGCAAACGACCCAGCACACTGCGCACAGCCTGCTCGTCGTCTTTTTCCTGTTTCCACTGACTCATCCAGTCAAATACCGTCAAATCGATTTCAAAGTCGCTGGCGTGATCCTGCGCATAGTAACCGATCTTACTGTTTTCAGACCATTTCACGGTACCAGAATCCGGCTCATAATCCCCAACCAAGGTTTTCAGCAAAGTAGATTTACCGATACCGTTTGGCCCAAGGATAGCCACTTTTTCACCCACTTCCAGGCGCAAATCCAGTTTTTTAAACAGCGGACCGTCATCAAAACCTTTGGTCAACAGTTCAACTTCCAGCGCATTACGGAACAGCTTTTTATCCTGATCAAAGCGGATAAACGGGTTCTGGCGGCTAGACGCTTTCACTTCATCAAGTTGAATTTTATCAATCTGACGAGCACGAGACGTCGCCTGTTTGGATTTAGAGGCGTTGGCACTAAAGCGGCTAACGAAAGATTGCAGCTCAGAAATCTGGGCCTTTTTCTTGGCGTTATCTGACAGCAGACGATCGCGAGCTTGTGTCGCCGCCGTCATGTATTCGTCATAGTTACCCGGATAAACACGCAGTTCGCCATAATCCAGATCCGCCATGTGGGTACACACCATGTTCAGGAAGTGACGGTCATGGGAAATAATGATCATGGTGCTACTACGTTCGTTCAGCACTTGCTCCAACCAGCGGATAGTATCGATATCCAAGTTGTTGGTCGGTTCGTCGAGTAATAAAATTTCCGGGTCTGAGAACAGGGCTTGCGCCAGCAATACACGCAATTTAAAGCCAGGAGCGATTTCGCTCATCAACCCATAATGTTGTTCAACCGGAATACCGACACCAAGCAGTAATTCACCGGCACGTGCTTCTGCGCTGTAACCATCCATTTCACCGTAGGCAACTTCCAGATCAGCCACTTTATAGCCGTCTGCTTCGCTCATTTCAGCCATAGCGTAGATGCGATCGCGCTCTTCTTTTACTTCCCACAGTTCGCCGTGTCCCATAATAACGGTGTCCAGCACTGTGTTGTTTTCAAAGGCGAATTGGTCCTGACGTAACTTACCCAGACGCTCATTCGGGTCAAGGAATACGTTACCGCCGCTCGGCACTAAATCACCGCCAAGGATTTTCATGAAGGTGGATTTACCACAGCCATTAGCGCCGATCAGACCATAGCGATTACCGCCACCGAATTTTACTGAAATGTTTTCAAACAGCGGCTTGCTGCCGAATTGCATGGTGATATTGTTAGTACTTAGCACAGAGCTCGCTCTCGATTGGATTACTGAATAGGGATATTCAAGAATTATAGAAAATGTGATTCGGCGCGCATTATGCCACAAGATGGCAAGAGTATCGCCTCCAGTTTTGCACGAAATCTCAGCAAGCGCTTAAATCTGGCGCTAAGTGGCGATGGCAGTAAAAACTTGATGCCCCTAAAAGGGGCTATTAGCCCCTTAAATAAATAACCTAAACCCTGGCTTATTCGTGCTGTTACTCATCAAAACATTGCAATGCGCTGTATTTATCCAGCAGGAACGGTCGCAGATAGCCAACCGTGTTAGACATCGGTAGCACCTCTTCACTGAGATGGATATTCAGGATATCGCTGAGATAACTACGCCGTTTTTGTATTCTTTGCCAAACATCAGGATACTGTGCAGCCAGCGCATTACGTAAATGCTGATCAGCCAGTGCAATACACTCCTCAGCACTCACTCCGGCATAACCTTTTACCGAAGGAATGATATCGATTTGGAATATCATCCCACTGCGAATTCTCTCTTCAGAATCGCTATAAATGGGAGAGCACAACCATTCTTCATCAGCAACTAAATGGCCGGGGTTGAGCGACCAATGATATTGTGATTTAGGGAAAACCGTATCCACTAATGCGTACATCTCTTTACCTGGCATACCAATACGAATATTTTCCAGCCAAGCGACCACAGTGGTGTAATAAGGTAGCGCGACCTTAGCAAGATAGTCTCTTTCCGCGTGCGGCAGTTCACCTGCCTGATGCACCGCATAGCCGGTTCTACTGCTCAAACCGCCTTTAAAGCCGGTGGTCAATGATATTTTATCGCCGAGTTGTACCGCTTTATCACTGGGATATAAGTTAGCCTGTTCAAATCTGATGCCGGTCGCTGCAATCATCACAACGCTATTCGGTTGGCCTTCATCTGCCAGATAACTGCCAAGTTGCTTTTCTGTTATGCCGATATCAACCGCTGCTAATGCGTTAAGAATACAATTAGACGCCAAATTAGCGCCATATTCATAGTGTGCCAATTCATTAGCATTATTAGTCACTCTGGCAGCAATATCACTGCCAATAAATAGACTGGTAGCGTTGATAATCGTTGCTACGGGTGAAGCAGACTGCTTAATCGCATCAAAAATAAAATGCGGAATATCAAATAATTGGCTGTTATCATCCAACTTGCTGGTAAACAGTTTCCATCCCACAACCCCAATCTTTTTAGCCTGCTGAATCCTGGTTGCTGCCAATAATTCAGTAAGCGTTTTATTGTTGCCCATCGGTTGATTTGGCAATGAAAAATAGGGAACATGAATTGCGGTATTTTTCACTCTGGCATGGTGAGATAGCTTTAAATTCTCGTTACCTAATAATAAATAGACCTCACCTGACACATGTAACACCATAGCCGCTTCTTCAAAACGGGGAATAAACCCCGCCAGATATTCAAAGTTCCCGCCATGCTCTTTGTCCGCATACACCAATAAATAATCGATATCGGCACGGCGCATATTACGAATAACTTTAGCTTGGCGATATTCGATGGTTTCATCGTTAATGGCTACCTTGGTAACAGCATCAAATCTTGGTGGTGTATCAATAGCGTTAAGTTTTGCCTGGCGATTAATAATCATCTTATTCATAAAAATCATTACCCTGGTTAATTTATTTACACATCTCCAGACCCGCTAGTAATGTGACGCTATAACCACTTTGCATCGCGGGTAAAGGAGATCGTTAGCCAACGATGAGGGCCGGACTCGCCAATTTCTTTGGCTATTTCATCGCGTAATTTGTCAAAATGACTGACACCGTTTGTCTCCATCTCTGGCGGAATAACCACATGAATCTCAATAAATAACCCCCGCCCCATGCGAGTGGCATAATGGGAATAATCAATAAATTTGTATTTCGCCATTAATTTATCCATCAAGCTCTCAATGGCGTTATCCAGTGTGTCCGGCGTCATCTGTAATACTTCACGGACGGCCGAAATGACCGTTTTTATTGGCACAGGTATCAAGATTAAGGTTAACAATGCTAATACAGTGGGGTCGGTATAAACTATCAAGTGCTCATAGCGGGTGCCTTCCATACACCATGAAAGCAAAAAGGCCACTAATAACGCGGAACTGATGCATGCCGACATTAGCCAACTTTTGGTATCCAGTGCGATTAGCTCAGACTTGACACGTTTATTTAAACGGCTCTGTTTTAAAAAGAGAGTAAAACAGAAGATACTGACCACTAATGCATAGACGATCGCCCACCCCAGTTCCAGCTCTCTGCCGCCATCGACAATTCCCTTGATGGCATTGACGAATGCGTAAAGACATAGAAAAGCCAGCAAGCTGCCATTGAAAGCCAGAACCAGTGGTTCAACATGCCAGAAACCGTATTGAAAGCGCCGACTATGGGGTTGACCGAGTAACCGGGAAACCAATAGCGATAAACTGCACATTCCGGCATCTAAAGCAGAGAACATACCATCGAAAATAATCGACATCGAACCGCATACGATACCAAAAACAATCCCCATAATGGCGATAAATAAAGTGCAAAAAATTGAACGCCTTAAAATCTGCTGTTCAAGCTTAGTGTCATGTAGCAAAGGTGGCGCTTGTTCACTGAGTATCGTCATGATTTAAACCCATTAGTTATTACTACCTATGCATTATTATAATCTACTTTTATTACAACCCATTGATTAAATACAATATATCTTTATTTAACGTAATACTAAAACCATACTAGAAACTAAAAATAAGACTGTGCTAATAATAGTGTGTCATATAATCGCATTTTTACCAGTAAATTACGCCGCGCTGCCCAAACATAAGTCTTAGTTAATCTCTTGTTTTTGTTAATTTAAAATATTTTATCATTTGCTATTAGGGATTTTATATCGCCAATAGATTAATTCAGCACGTCATTTTCATCCTTATCTTAAAGCCATTAGCGCCCAGAGCTTTATACTTTAAATCTAATAACAGGTTTATTTAACTTTAATAACATCTGGCTATAAACAAGATTTTTAATTAACACGGGTAAATGAGCAGAAATTGTTATTCATCAAGAAGGCTATTTCGGCATAAAGATATTATGCATGATTTAGGATAATGCCCATTATGGGGGAGATATGGCGACAAAACTGAATATTGTCTTGGTACATGGTGCATGGGCTGACGGCTCGCAGTGGCGCTATATTATCCCAGCGCTGCACACCATGGGGCACCGAGTTATTGCGATACAAAATCCGCTGACATCATTAGCTGATGATGTGGAGCGCACAATGAAGCTGACCAGTGCATTATATGGCCCTACGCTATTAGTGGGCCACTCTTATGGCGGCATGGTCATCACGCAAGTCGGGCATCTACAAAATGTGGTTGGTATGGTCTATCTCGCCGCTTTTGCCCCGGATGCAGGAGAGAGCTTATCCAGTACTTTTGCATTGCGTCAGCCTCCTGTTGGTGCCGCTTATATTCGCCCGGATGATAATGGATTCCTATGGATTGACACTAACCAGTTCCACGAAAATATGTGTCATGACATTGATGAGAATGAAGCACTGGTGATGTCTATGGTGCAAAAACCCTTAGCAGCACGTGCTTTTACTGACAAGTCTGCTCAGCCTGCCTGGCGAGTAAAACCCTGTTGGTACCAGATTTCAACACAAGACAGAATGCTACCGGTCGAAACACAACGCGATTTTGCCGCACGAATCCAAGCCCAAAAAGTGATTGAGTTGCCCTCCAGCCACGCCTCAATACTTTCTCATCCACAGCAAATAATTGCGCTGATTGCAGATGCCGCAAATGCGGTTATTAGATGATTATCACCCGCGAATAAATACCGCGCCTGCACCATACGACAGGCGAAAAAAATCCGCCCGAAAGCGGATTTTTATCAGACACAGCATGACACCGTGAAAGCAGACTCTCAAGCAATCGCTTAGAAAGTGTAACCTACGCCAGCAACCCAAGTACCAACGTCAACACTGCGGATACGGCTCTGTTCGTAAGAAACGTCCAGGGCAACATTTTGCATTGGGTTGAACTGCATACCTGCGCCGTAAGTGAAACCGTAATCGCTGGTGCTGTTTTTGTCGCTAGCAGAAGTTGGGTAGTTCTGGCTGAAACGGCCGTAACCCACACCTACCAGGCCATAAACGCTAGCCCAATCGTTTATGCGGTAAGCTGGGCCACCGGTGATAGCGTTGTATTGTGCTTTATTGTATACAGACGCGCTGTCACCGAAGCTGCTTTTTTCAGTATGAGTGAAAGAGGTGATGTAGCCCAGTTGGGAATCACTCCACTCGTAACGGTATTTCAGGTTGAAGCCTGAAGATTTGTTTGCAACACCTTGGTAATCGCTCTGGGCATAACCACCAGAAACGGTACTTTGACCAGCAAAGGCTGAACCTGCGGTCACTGCTAATACACAAGCTGCTACGGCTGAAAGACATGCAATTTTATTCATAACCACCTCGAAAGACGCAAATTTTTAGATGAAACAAAAACACCATGAAATTATAACAATAAATAGTAGGAAACTCTGCCTACATATGATTGTCTAACCATTTATTTGGTGTAACAAAGAGTTTCAAGAATCTTCCATCTTGTTAATACGCTTACGAATTTCCCATATACTACACCTTTTTGTGACTTCCATCACCAAAAGCCATTCCAGATTATTCTTAGTTTTAGCGCTTAAATAACCACCAAAAATAGCGTTAAAAAACCGCAATCCTAAAAATTTATTATTTCCTTCACTGCTTTCCGTTTCTTTTTTCACTCCGTTGGTGATTTTCAAACACTTGGCTGACATTTCATTTACACTGGCAAAGACGGTTACCTAACAATTTTCTTTGAGGCTCAAAAGGATGTCTTTGTCTCCTTCATCCAAACATTCACTCCCCTTAGTCCCTATTCTGTTGCTGGTGATTGCTATGATCTCCATCCAGAGTGGTGCATCGCTGGCGAAAAGTTTGTTTCCACTGGTTGGCGCGCAAGGAATAACCTCGCTGCGACTGGGTATTGGCACACTTATTTTATTCGTCATCTTTAAGCCATGGCGGATGCGATTCGCTGCGGGCAGCCGTTTACCGCTGCTTATTTATGGCATAGCGTTAGGCGGAATGAACTTTTTGTTTTACCTGTCACTAAAAACGGTGCCATTGGGTATTGCGGTCGCACTGGAGTTCACCGGCCCATTGGCGGTTGCCATGTTCTCTTCTCGCCGCCCGGTGGATTTTATCTGGGTAGGGTTGGCCGTTCTGGGGCTATGGTTCTTATTACCACTGGGGCATAACATTGGTACCATTGATTTATTTGGTGCGGCTTGTGCCTTAGGTGCTGGGGCCTGTTGGGCGCTCTATATTATTTCAGGGCAGAAAGCCGGCGGTGACCACGGTCCGGGGACTGTAGCAGTGGGTTCTCTGATTGCCGCGCTGGTATTTTGCCCGATTGGGGTGGCTTATAACGGCCTTGCCCTGTTTGATCCCGCGATCCTGCCCGTTGCGCTGGCAGTCGCCATTTTATCGACGGCATTACCTTACTCACTGGAAATGGTCGCACTGACTCGGCTCCCTACGCGCACATTTGGCACGTTAATGAGTCTGGAACCCGCGCTGGCGGCCATTTCAGGATTGGTATTCTTAAATGAGCATCTGACATGGGTTCAATGGTTGGCTCTTGCATCGATAATCAGTGCCTCTATCGGGGCTACTCTGACTATCAAACCCAAGCCACAACTTGATCAAGTTGCCTGAAAGGCGGTGTGAAATCATCGTGTTCCATCAGACTGGAACCTTACAGCGGCCCTCTACTGACCAGCCAATCGGTGCGGTATTGTTTAGCGGGCCATTGCAGGATCTATAATAGACAGATATGCAGCAGCGTTAGCGGCTTTCACTTAGAGCCGCATACTGATCTTTTTCTATCGGAGGTTATGCATGCAAGACTGGGATCCTGAGTTATACCGCCAATTTGAAGCCGAGCGTACCCGCCCTGCAAGTGATCTGCTCGCCCGTATCAGCACCTCCCAACCACAGCACATCAGCGACTTAGGCTGTGGGCCAGGCAACTCCACCCAATTGCTGCACCAGCGTTTTCCTCTGGCGCAACTGGTTGGGATTGATAACTCGGTGGCTATGCTGGCCAGTGCGCAACAGCGCCTACCAGAATGTGCATTTCTTGAAGCGGATATTCGCCAGTGGCAACCTTCTGAACCACAAGATCTTATTTACGCTAACGCATCGTTACAGTGGTTAACCGACCACCAGCAGCTTTTCCCCTCATTGCTCTCCAAGCTGGCTACCCACGGCATACTTGCCGTCCAAATGCCGGATAATCAGGATGAACCCAGCCATCGAGCTATGCGTGAAGTTGCAGAAAACGGCCCATGGCAGCAAACACTACTGGAGGCAGGGGCAATACGGGCGAAGGTTCTGTCCGCCAATCAATATTATGACTTACTGGCCCCCAATGCAGAGCGGGTAGATATTTGGCGCACCACCTATTACCACCCGATGCCTTCCGCGCAAGCCATCGTCGATTGGCTACGTGCCACAGGTTTGCGGCCTTTTCTTGAACCGCTCTCTGAAGCAATGCGATTGGATTTTTTGCAATACTATCTGGCAATCATTGATGTGGCTTATCCGCAACAGGCCGATGGTCGCCGTTTGTTGGCATTCCCCCGCTTGTTTATTGTTGCCCACGCTCAGTAGTCATACCGGGTATGCTGGTTGAATTTATTGACTGGCATACCTGCTGATTCGTTCCGGTACGGAACTATTCATCGCATTATATATATTACTCATGTTCGCCAAGCTATTAATTAATAACACCTTCGCCTCATCCGTGGCATTAAATATTATTGAAAGCATCCAAATGGATATTGGCCTCATAAAAACCATACAAATCACAGCAATAGTTATTTTCAATTAGCCATAAAAACCGCGATGATAATATTATTAAAAAGAAACAATAAATTACATTTACAAATAAACACCACTATCAACTATTTAATTGATAGGCCGAATCTACCCTACAAATTTAAATATCTTTGTTATACTTAATCCGGTGAAGAAATTGGTAATCAACTCAATAAAGGGATACCTATTATGAGCACAGCAAAACTGGTAAAAACAAAATCTTCCGAACTGCTCTATACCCGCAACGATGTTGAAGAACATGTCAAAGTTGACACAGTGAAAGTATTAAACCATATGGTTATTCAGTTTATTGATCTGTCTCTGATGACCAAACAGGCTCACTGGAATATGCGCGGTGCCAACTTTATCGCGGTGCATGAAATGCTGGATGGCTTCCGCACCGCCCTCACTGATCACCTGGATACCTTCGCAGAACGAGCCGTACAACTCGGTGGTGTCGCGCTCGGAACCACACAAGTCATTAATGACAAAACACCGCTGAAAAGTTATCCAACCAATATCCATAGCGTGCAAGAACATCTTAAAGCGCTGGCAGACCGCTATGCAGTAGTGGCTAATGATATACGTAAAGCAATTTCAGTCGTAGAAGATGAAGACAGTGCTGATATGTTTACTGCCGCATCTCGTGATCTGGATAAATTCCTGTGGTTTATCGAGTCAAATATTGAGTAATACTCAGTTTGATACCCAATAGATCGTAAAATGCAGGAAGACAGGCCGGGTAATGGGAATAGCCAACGCACCTGCAATTTTAACGGTTATGGGCACAGGGCCGGTCATCCGGCCCTACGCACGGAGGTCATATGGCAAGTGGATGGGCCGGCGACGGCGCAGTACAAGATCAAATTGACTCCACCATTGAAGATGCGGTGCAACGCGCCAGACAGGCACTTGGCAGTGGTGAGAGTGAGTTATATTGCCTTGAATGTGGCCAAGCTATTCCAGAAGCACGGCGTAACGTTCTGGCTGGGGTAAAATATTGCCTGAGTTGCCAGAATGAATTAGACAAACACCAAGCTAGCCATGCCGGATATAACCGCCGTGGCAGTAAAGACAGCCAACTCAGATAGCAATCTCTCCCTCATCCCCGCCTTATTGCACCATTACCGAACAAAAATCGGAGATAGTTAACAATATTGTTACATTGATGTTGATTATCGATTGTATATTATTAACTAAGGAGTTAATAATAAGTAAATAATGGATTAGTTGCACCAAAATGATATTAACGCACTATTTTGGTGAGTCATGATGGTGCAAACAGTGCCAGCTAAGTAATTGCGTGCTAATCACTTAGAATAATTTCGTTATTTTTAAATAACTTGCATTTCTGGCACGATCTTTTCATATTGCTATCTGAAATATAAAAAACGGGTCTCCATCCACAAAAGTACAAAGGAACTCCCACTTATGAAGTCACTTGTCAAAGTTTCATTGGTCGCACTTACGCTGGCCTTTGCTGTTAGTTCTCACGCCGCAGAAAAAGAATTGATCGTTGCTACTGACACCGCGTTCGTTCCTTTTGAGTTCAAACAAGGGGATAAATATGTCGGTTTCGATATCGACTTATGGGATGCCATCGCCAAGAAACTGGATTTAAAATACACCCTGAAACCTATGGATTTCAGCGGTATCATTCCAGCACTGCAAACCAAAAATGTGGATCTGGCACTAGCCGGTATCACTATCACTGATGAACGTAAAAAAGCCGTTGATTTCTCAGATGGTTACTACAACAGCGGTCTGCTGGTGATGGTAAAAGCTGACAACCAAGACATCAAAGGCGAAGCTGATCTTAAAGGCAAAGTGTTGGCAGTGAAAAGCGGCACTGGTTCTGTGGATTATGCTAAAGCCAACATCAAAACCAAAGACCTGCGCCAATTCCCGAATATCGATAACGCCTATCTGGAGTTAGGTACTGGCCGTGCTGATGCCGTTTTACATGACACGCCAAACATCCTTTACTTCATCAAAACTGCTGGCAATGGCCAGTTCAAAGCAGTGGGCGAATCTATCAAAGCTCAACAGTATGGTGTTGCATTCCCACAAGGCAGCGACCTGCGTGACAAAGTTAACGTTGCTCTGAAATCTCTGAAAGAAGACGGCACTTACGCTGCAATCTATAAAAAATGGTTCGGCGTAGAACCTAAGTAATTCATTTTGCCGTTTTTAGACCAGGAGAATATCCATGCAGTTTGAATGGAGCGCTATTTGGCCCGCCATCCCAATCCTGCTTGAAGGCGCCAAGTTAACCCTATGGATCTCGGTCCTGGGGTTGCTTGGCGGCCTGATTATTGGGGTTATAGCAGGGTTTGCCCGCGCCTATGGCGGTTGGCTGAGCAGAAATATCGCATTAGTTTTTATTGAACTGATCCGTGGCACGCCGATTGTGGTGCAGGTGATGTTTATCTACTTTGCATTGCCGATGATGATGCCGGTGCGCATCGATCCTTTCTCAGCCGCCGTTGTTACCATTATTATTAACTCAGGGGCTTACATCGCAGAAATTACCCGTGGTGCGGTGCTGTCAATCCACAATGGGTTCCGCGAGGCGGGTCTGGCTCTCGGCTTATCCAAACGCGATACCTTGCGTTACGTAATTGCCCCTTTGGCCCTGCGCCGTATGCTGCCGCCACTCGGTAACCAGTGGATTGTCAGTATTAAAGACACCTCACTGTTTATCGTGATTGGCGTTGCAGAACTGACTCGTCAGGGTCAGGAAATTATTGCCGGCAACTTCCGCGCCATGGAGATATGGAGTGCGGTGGCGGTGATCTACCTGATTATCACCTTGGCTCTGAGCTTCGTTCTGCGCCGGTTAGAAAGAAAGCTGAAAATAATATGATTGAATTCAAAAACGTCTCTAAACACTTTGGTAAAACCCAGGTGCTTCACGATATCAATCTGAATATCACCAAAGGTGAAGTGGTGGTGATTATTGGCCCTTCCGGCTCGGGTAAGTCCACCCTGCTGCGTTGTATCAATAAGCTGGAAGTCATCACCAGTGGTGAGTTGATTGTCGATGGTCTGAATGTCAATGATCCCAAAGTCGATGAGCGCCTGATTCGTCAGGAAGCTGGCATGGTGTTTCAACAGTTTTATCTGTTCCCACATCTGACAGCCTTGGAAAACGTCGCTTTTGGTCCGATTCGCGTTCGTGGTGCGTCTAAAGAGGCAGCTAACAAACTTGCTATGGCGTTGTTAACCAAGGTTGGCTTGGAAGAACGTGCCCATCATTATCCGGCGGAGCTATCGGGTGGCCAACAGCAGCGTGTGGCTATTGCCCGTGCGCTGGCGGTAAAACCCAAGTTGATGCTGTTTGATGAGCCAACCTCTGCGCTGGACCCGGAATTGCGTCACGAAGTATTGACGGTAATGAAGGATTTGGCCGAAGAAGGTATGACCATGGTTATCGTGACTCACGAAGTGGGTTTTGCCCAGAAAGTGGCATCGCGCCTTATCTTCATTGATAAAGGCCGAGTCGCTGAAGATGGCAACCCGGATAGCCTGATCTCAAATCCACCAAGTGAACGTTTACGGGAATTCCTGCAACACGTTTCCTGATGATAGGCTAACATTACCCTAGCATACCGCTGGCGGGCATCTTGATGATCCCCGCCAGATTTTTTTTGTGTTGAGTTGATAAGCCGATCATACCTGCGGCCTCAAGGATGAAGAAAAGAATACCCAAAGTCATTGGCGTTGCAGGTAGGCGGCCAGCAAACGCATCCCGATGAGCTGACTCAAGTCAGTGATTCGGGTAAGTGCGCGCAGCCAACACCCCTGCGGCCTCAAGGACGAAGAAAAGAATACCCAAAGTCATTGGCGTTGCAGGTAGGCGGCCAGCAAACGCATCCCGATGAGCTGACTCAAGTCAGTGATTCGGGTAAGTGCGCGCAGCCAACACCCCTGCGGCCTCAAGGACGAAGAAAAGAATACCCAAAGTCATTGGCGTTGCAGGTAGGCGGCCAGCAAACGCATCCCGATGAGCTGACTCAAGTCAGTGATTCGGGTAAGTGCGCGCAGCCAACACCCCTGCGGCCTCAAGGACGAAGAAAAGAATACCCAAAGTCATTGGCGTTGCAGGTAGGCGGCCAGCAAACGCATCCCGATGAGCTGACTCAAGTCAGTGATTCGGGTAAGTGCGCGCAGCCAACACCCCTGCGGCCTCAAGGACGAAGAAAAGAATACCCAAAGTCATTGGCGTTGCAGGTAGGCGGCCAGCAAACGCATCCCGATGAGCTGACTCAAGTCAGTGATTCGGGTAAGTGCGCGCAGCCAACACCCCTGCGGCCTCAAGGACGAAGGGTATTACCAACGTTCAGCTTTCCACGCCACCTGCTGCTCCGGCGTCAGGAACGTCCATGCCACAAACCGGCTGACTTTTTGCCCTTGTGCCATATCAATGGTGCGGACCTCTACGGCGTTGGCATAGCGCAGGGCATGATAGATTGCCGGTAAGGTGGTCTTTTTAGAGATTAATGAGGTGAACCAAAAGCAGTTTTGCGCCTTAGTTGCGCTCTCCGCTACCATACGGCTAACAAACCCTTCTTCGCCACCTTCACACCATAATTCGCTATTTTTCCCGCCAAAGTTTTGTACCGGTTTAGCGGCAACTTCACTTTTACCCAGTTTATGTAACTTGCGACGCGTGGTTGCTGCGGCCTCCTCAGCGGAGGCATGGAACGGCGGATTACACAGTGTGGCATCGTAACGCTCATTCACCGCCAGAATACCGTCGAAAATAGCCTGGGGATCTTTTTGCTGTTTAAGGCGCAAGGTGTTTTTCAGCGTCGGGTTCATCGACACCACCATTTTTGCAGCACTGAGGGCTTGTGGATCAATATCAGTCCCGGTAAAACGCCAGCCGTATTCCCGCTGACCAATAATCGGATAAATGCAGTTCGCACCGACACCAATATCCAACAGCGCAATATTTCTACCCTGCGGGATAACCCCTTCATTGCAACTGGCCAATAAATCGGCCAAATGGTGCACATAGTCAGCACGACCAGGGATGGGTGGGCATAAGAAATCAGCCGGAATATCCCAATATTCAATGCCGTAAAAATGTTTCAGCAATGCCCGGTTGAGCATTTTGACCGCCAGAGGATCGGCAAAATCGATAGAAATATCACCATAGGCAGTAGGTGCCAGAAAAGGAACTAACTCAGGGCAACTTACTGAAAGAGAATCAAAATCATAGCGTGAGCGATGACGATTTCGTGGATGTAATCCGCTTTTTTCTTTGGGGAATATTTTTTTGTTTTCCATCGTCTGGCTCTCTGATCGGCATTTTCTGGCGCGTAAGATAGCATAAATCGCCGCAGAGCGGGTGGTGGGTATTGCCATCAAAATAAAAGTGAATCCTATCGGTTGGATACTTCATCTGATGTCATAACCACAACTCGCTCAGAACAAATTAGCTTAGTTGGGTGCCGCTATCTGATGCTACTTTACGTGACCGCGCGCGCAAAAAACTCACATAGTCTTAATCTGTTACAACGCATGATCGGGAGTATCCGCCCGCCCGACCGCGACCAGACAACATGCTAGTTGCTTCTGAATAGCATCAGGAATAGGCCACTCTCCAGCCAGACAACCTTCAATCCAGCGTGCCGTTATGGCGGCATCTTTCGACTGGGGTAACACCAGCTCACCCGGTTCTGGCTGACGTTCCAGTAAAATTTGCTGCACTCCCCCGTTAATGTAATGAATCGGTGGGCAGCGTGAGGGGTTAGCATAAACCTCCCCTTCAGTTCCTTGCTGTAGCAGTGCCGGTGAGCCGATCGCCTGAAAAAAACCGCCAACCTTTTGCATATATTCTGGGTGAGAAACACTGGCAAGGCGCAATGCATTATCGTGAATAAACGGGGTTGCCAATTTTGCCAGTGTGTGACTGCTGTTTCTAACCCCCATTCGCCAGCGTAACTGCAATTGCTGGTCTAATTGGGCCGATAATGCTGATACAGGGATAAATACCGGTAACCCACTATCAAGCCGCTGCTGGGCGTCGGCGGCGTTAAGTGACCACGGGATATTCAGTTGTTGGAAGATCTCGGCACTGGTTACCCGGCTGCTGTCCTCGGTCACGCCGTGTACCACCACGGGCAGTCCCATACGTGACAGGAGTAATGCCAGTAACGGTGTTAAATTCGCTTGTTTACGCGCACCATTGTAACTTGGGATCACTACTGGTAACGGATAGCCCGTAGGCGCGCGCAGTGACATGACCTGCTCTTGCATCGCCTGATAAAACCCCAGAATCTCCTGCTCAGACTCCCCTTTGATACGAAAGGCTATCAGGATGCCCCCCAATTCCAGATCGGGAACATGTCCAGCCAACATGGCTTTATACAACGCATAGGCGGTAGGCTTTTCCAGATCGCGGGCATGATTTTTACCGCGCCCAATTTCTTTAATAATGTTGCTGTAATCCATGGTGCGGTATTTCCCCTGTCCATCACGGTTAAACATAAATCAGGTAACTTATTGCTGAAACTTTATCACTAATAGTGATATTGATACCCGAAATAATTCGTGTTGCGCAGCCAAGAGAGAGGGGGCACTGCATGGTAGTTAGCTAGCGGGTGAAACCCGCCACTGCCGGAACAACTTGCAGCAGTGACAGGTAAATCACAGTGGCTTGTTCAACTCTTCCGGTGGACTAAACAGTACCCGATAAATAGCGCCACCTAAGGCTCCGCCTACCAATGGGGCTAGCCAGAATACCCATAACTGTTGCAATGCAATTCCACCGGCAAAAATTGCCACAGCAGTACTACGAGCAGGATTTACCGAGGTATTATCCACTGGAATACTGATTAAATGGATCAACGTAAGACATAACCCAATAGCCAGCGGCGCTGCAACGGTGGGAGAAGGCTTATCAGTCACCCCCATAATCACCATCACAAACCCCATAGTGAGAACCACTTCCGCCACCAGCACGGCTTGTAAGCTATAGCCCCCCGGCGAACGAACACCAAAACCATTACTGGCGAATCCGGCACTGACATCAAAACCGACTTTACCACTGGCGATTAAATACAAAACAGCCGCCCCCGCCAGCCCCCCCAGTACTTGCGCCACAATATAGGGTACCAATTGTGCGCCAGAGAAACGCCCTCCTACCCATAAACCGAGTGACACTGCTGGGTTAAAATGCGCACCAGAGATATGCCCCAGTGCGTATGCCATCGTGACAACTGTCAGCCCGAAGGCTAGTGCCACCCCCAAAAATCCGATACCCGCCACTGGGAACATTGCAGCCAAGACTGCGCTACCACACCCGCCCAACACCAGCCAGAAAGTGCCAATAAACTCTGCCATTAGCTGTTTCATTCTGCTTTACCCCTGCCCGCTAAACATGTCGATAACAGTTAACGTTGCCGCTAACCAATAATCCGCCATTTACACCGGAGGTACTGCCAGGCTTGACTTGTTCGAGTCAGCTCACCAGCGGCTTATATAATCTTAGTCACTGGATTTATACACATAGGGAAAGATTTCAGATGAAATAGTAATTTGTATTAATAATAAATTAAAAAGAGGAAATATTACTTTACTCCCCGTTTCCGTTTTGCTCGTTTTGCCGCAGGCTTAGCCACTACGTTGACAACGGATACCGGCCCCCCTTCAGGCATCTCCGGTTGCTCAATCGGGAAAACAGGTAGCGCTGCCAACAACCGCGAACCATAGCCTTTAGTTAATAAACGCCGGTCATAAATAACAATTTCACCATGGCATTGATTACTACGAATCAAACGCCCAACCTGTTGGATTAGGTTAAACGAAGCACTTGGCAAACTTTGTACTTCAAACGGATAACGTTTTAACGACTTCAGCCACTCCCCTTCCGTGAGGATCACCGGGCTATCGATAGGCGGGAATGAGATTTTGTGAATATGAACCTGGGTCAACAACTCACCTTTCAAATCCAACCCTTCTGCAAATGATTGCAGGCCAATCAATACACTGGCGGTACCGTTATTAACCCGCTTACGATGCTCTTCCACCAGCCGATAACGGGGTTGATCTCCCTGCACCAGCAGCATCAAGCGCAGATCCGTCACATGGCTGAGAAAGGTTTGCATCGCCCTATGGCTACTGAACAAAATCAACATGCCTTTATGCAGCCCGCTGGCCTGCTGCGCACGGAAAAATTGCGCCATTTCCGCCAGATGTTCAGCCTCATGGGCCATAGTCGGCTCGAAACGCATTTTGGGGATGATCAACTTCCCCTGTTCAATATGATTAAACGGTGATGACAGTGTTTCAAACCGGTCGCCGGCCTTCTCACTCAGGCCACTAAGCTCTTGCAAGCGGGCAAAGCTGTTGAGTGAACGTAATGTCGCTGAAGTCACAATCACATGGGGGACTTTACGCCATAACATTTTATCAAGTTGGTCACTGACACGTATCCCGACACAGTGGAAATAGAGATGTGTTTGATTCTCGCGGTAATCACGGGTTACCCATTTGGATATCGGCGCATTCGAGGCTTTTTCCATCGCGGCTAACCGCCAAAGTTTGCTCATGGCCTCCAGATAACCCAATGTACGGCTCATTTGCAGGATGGCGCGATGCAGGCGCACAATATCGTGCTTACCGGTTTGCTCACTCAAATCATTGAGTACAAATTCGACCAAGCCGCGCAGGGCATCTGTCAGCTTGAATAATTTGGCACAATCTTCCGTCAAACTCCCCGGTAACTCACCCATTTCAAAACGGTATACTGCCGGATTACCATCAGTAGGAAGCAGTTGACTGACTTGTTGCTCCACACTCAACATCAGCTCGCGCAACTGCTCGCAATGGTCTTTCAGACGTTCTGGATTCGCTAAACCCGGTGGATTTTTAGGCCGGTATTGCACCATGCATTGATCCACCAGCCGCACAATCATATCCAACTGCATATTGGCAAAGAACGCGGTGATCTCACCTTCAATTTCCAGTGCATCGCGCGCCACATCGGGCAAATGGTGGCCTTCATCCAACACTAGCAGTAACTCTTTCGGATTGGGTAGCACCGATTCAGTTTCCAATGCAGCCATCACTAATGCGTGGTTGGCGACCACAACATCAGCACTTTCTATTTCTTTGCGTGCGATAAAGAACGGACACTCACGAAAATAATGGCAGTTGCGCCCAAGGCAATTTGCCTTATCAGTACTCAATTTAGTCCACAGGCTGTCACTGAGCGCCAACTGATGATGGTCGCGCAGCCCGTCCCAGACATGGCTGCTCAGTAACTTAGACAGTGCCAGACAGGTTGCTTGTTCCTCACCATTGGCGGGAGCCAATTCATCGCCGAGAAACAGGGATAAATCCCCCTGCCCAGAAACATCGGTACACATAGCCGCCAGATTACGCGGACACACATACCGCCCGCGCCCAAATGCACCGGTGAATTTAAGGTCGGGAATTATTTTCTTCAACAGCGGCAAATCTTTACTGTAAATCTGATCCTGTAATGCCACGTTAGCGGTACTGACCACCAATGGCTTGCTTTCTGCTCGGCCGACTGCAATGCCAGGAATCAGATAAGACAGAGTTTTGCCAACACCGGTCGGGGCCTCAATAGCCAAATGACGGCCAGCGTCACCGGCCAGTGTTTTCGCCACTTCGGCGATCATCTGGCGCTGCGGTGCCCGAGAGATGAAATCCGGGATCTGCTGCTGGAGAGCCTTATACCACTGACTGATTTGTTCTTTTACTGCCGGGGACAACGCCATGCATATCTTATCTAAACTGAGTGTTGCCCTATTGTCCCACACCGCAACGCTCACGTCAGCCCGAAAGCATCGCCGTGATAGTTGATACGCCCCCCATGACAATGGGATGAAATTTACGCAATGTCGCAATTATTTATGATTTGTCATAAATATATCACACAGATGCGGTAAAAATTCTGCGCTGGCCGAATTCAGACAGATATTGAATACAGCAAAAAAAATCTACTACTCGCGTCTTTTTAAATAAGAGAAACAGGGCAAAAATATGAAACGTAATCTTCTGGCAATCCTGGTACCGGCGTTATTAGTTGCCACTACGTCACACGCAGCAGAAATTTATAACAAAGACGGTAATAAACTGGATTTATACGGAAAAGTCAAAGCACTGCATTATTTTTCTGATAATAATAAAAGTGACGGTGATAAATCTTACGTGCGCTTTGGTTTTAAAGGTGCCACCCAAATTACTGACCAACTGTCCGGTTACGGCCAGTGGGAATATAACATTGCTGCTAACTACGCAGAAAGCCAGGAAACAAAAGACAATAAAACACGTTTAGCTTTTGCGGGTTTACGTTACGGGAAATTAGGTTCAATCGATTATGGTCGTAACTACGGTGTGTTATATGATGTGGCCGCCTGGACCGATATGTTGCCTGAGTTCGGTAACGACAGCTACACCAGAACCGATAACTTCATGACTGGCCGTACTACTGGGGTGGCTACTTATCGCAACACTGATTTCTTCGGTCTGGTTGATGGGCTGAAATTCTCTCTGCAATATCAGGGTAAGAACGGCAGCGAAACCGATAGCAATAACGGCCGTGCAGATGCCACCAAACAAAATGGTGACGGCTTCGGCATGTCTTCTAGTTATGAAATTGGTGCTGGCGTGAGCGTTGCTGCTGCTTATGCCTCTTCTAACCGTACTACGGCGCAGAAGAACGGTAACTTTGGTAAAGGCGATAAAGCTGATGCCTGGACTACCGGTTTGAAATATGATGACAACGGTGTCTATTTAGCCGCAACCTATGCTGAAACCCGTAATATGACCCCTATTTCAGGCACTGCAACCATTAATAATGCGTCAACAAGTGTAAGTGGTTTTGCTAATAAAACTCAAAACGTAGAGTTAGTGGCACAATATTTATTTGATTTCGGGTTGAAACCATCCCTGGCTTATGTTCAATCTAAAGGGAAGGATATCGAAGGGATCGGTGATACTGACCTGGTTAAATATGTTGACATCGGTGCATCTTATTACTTCAATAAAAACATGTCCACCTATGTAGATTATAAAATTAACCAACTGAGTGACAATAATAAACTTAAGTTGAATACTGACAACGTTGTTGCGCTAGGTTTAGTTTATCAGTTCTAAGCTTCTTGCATTGGTATGACCCTCATTGATTTACTGTTTGAATGCTTCATTGTGAATTTATTACCTGTTATTACGCCGGGATAACTCCCGGCTTTTTTTTCTTATTTATACCTTAACAACTCACTATTTATTTTGCTGAGTGGTTACTGCCAATAACCAGGTATCTCGCAGCGCTTCAGCTACCGCCCCTTTGCGCTTCGCTCCCTCTTTACCTGCAATAACAGTAAAGTCGGCCTGTTTGATCCACCGCTGGTAGCGATTCTCGCCTAACGCTTTATCTGCCTGAACCATCAGTGGAACCAACCGCACACCCATGTGATCAAGACTGCGATAGGGCCACGTTGTCTGCTCATCAGAATAAGGGGCCATAAAATCAAGCGCTTTAATCAAACTACTGCCATTAGGTGTTTGATAACGCCACAGGTCGATTTGCACTTTATCTGCCAACTGCGCCATCAACGTCGCAGCCTGCAAACTGAAATAACTGTAATGGAAAGAACGGGTCCGTGCCAATTCCAGTGGTTGCGAGCCTTCCGCAGCGAGCTGAGTATCCAGTTTAGTTTTCAATAAGTCAGCCATCTCGGCAACCCGTTGTGGTTGTTGCAAATACCAAGCAATACCCGCTACCTGAACTGTGTACCAATTACCGTGGTTATTCTGCGCCGCCGCCTCTTTTTTACCTGCCGGGCTGTGTTGCAACCAGTGTAAATATTCCGTCATCCATTGTTGCATCTGCTTTTCATCTTGTGCCGTCCAGCGTGTATTTTGCCGCAACATAATCAGTGAATCGACAATACGGGTTGCAAAGTAGCGCCCATCCAAAACACCGGTTCCACGTCCCGCAGCAATACCCGGCACGCCTTGAGCATAATCGAGGTTCGGGTTCATGCGCGTTTGTGGGTTGATAAACCAGGTTCGAATCATACTAATCGCTTTATCGGCATATTTTTGCTGGCCAGAAAAATACCAAGCCAAGGTCAACGCCTGTACCTGAGCGGTAAAATCAGCCAATCGCACGCCATCGCTATCCGCATTTTTACTGGCTGGATTTATCTGCCCATCTTTGCGCACCCAAGGTAATCCATCACTTTTTTGGCTATCAGGCCACCAGTAGGCACTAAGACTGAGATAATCATGTTTCGAACCACTGGGCGGCACAATACTCTTGTCAGTAACACTTTGATCTGGCCGTTGCAGTGCTTTATCCGCCTGCTGTAACAACTGCTGATAAGCCCGTATGGTCTCCTTTGATGCCTGGTTTTGCGCAATACTCTGCTGGTTATGCTGCAATTCACTGGCTGATAAAAAGGCATAGTCGCCTCTGACTGTATTCCCCTGAGCGGCATCGGCAAACGGGATTATGAGCAAAGTAAACAGCAGCACCAACCCAAGGTATGCCTGTGACAGATTAAGTATTCGAAAATCAAACAGTTTAGTGGTTGGCAAAGCCTGTGATGTCATAAATAGTTCACCTTGTCAGATAACCAGCAACACGAGTATCGGATTTTATGCATCATGCCTGAAGCTACCTTAGCTTTCATGGAGAACACTGAAACTATCCGTTGTTTATTAACTCGTCAGTTATTATATTCAAGAATAACTCACTGTTTTTGCGTAAATTTCAGACGAAAAATTAAAACGTAAAAAAATGATAAAAACCTTTGCTAACGGCAGCCATTCTCATGTTTACTGATACCTTGATGTTTTACCGCTCCCTTTTTTATTGAATAATTATGCTTAAGCAAAATAGCCGTAATCTGTGGTTGCTGGTTGGTTCACTTTTCACTTTATACTTCGTTTGGGGTTCGACTTACCTGGTCATCCGTATCGGGGTAGAGAGCTGGCCCCCATTGATGATGGCTGGATTACGTTACCTGATTGCTGGCGTATTGCTGTTCAGCTTTCTAGCCATTCGTGGTCATGCCCTACCGACATTACGCCAATGGATGGGTGCCAGTGCGATAGGCATCTTATTACTGGCTATCGGTAATGGGCTGGTTACCATCGCCGAACACCAACATGTTCCTTCAGGGATTGCCGCCGTCATGGTGGCGACTGTTCCATTATTCACTTTGTGTTTCAGTATGTTATGGGGGATGCGTAACACAAAACTGGAATGGTCGGGGATTGCTCTCGGGTTGGTAGGTATCATCTTGCTCAATACTGGCAGCAACTTATTAGGTAATCCGGTGGGGGCAATGTTGATATTATTAGCCTCAGCCAGTTGGGCATTTGGCTCGGTCTGGGCTTCACGGCTGGCGCTACCCAGTGGGGCCATGTCAGGTGCCGCACAGATGCTGGTTGCCGGTGTAGTGCTGTTACTTGCCAGTACACTAAGTGGTGAAGAACTGGAACAAATGCCAACCATGGGTGGCATTCTCTCGTTACTTTACCTGATTGTTTTCGGCTCAATGCTCGCCATTAGCGCTTATATGTTCTTGCTAAAGAATGTGCGCCCAGCGGTAGCCACCAGTTATGCCTATGTGAACCCAGTTGTCGCGGTGTTGCTCGGCATTGGTTTTGCAGGTGAAAGCTTATCAACGACGGAATGGTGTGCATTAGCCGTGATTGTTTCTGCGGTGATATTGGTCACACTGGGGAAATTTCTGTTTAAGCCGCGTTAAGCTCCAACGACCGACGTATTTATTTTATTCAGAATATAAATGCATCAACCATGTAACATGGTTGTTTCATTCAGTGAGCAGATTATAATTCCCTCTGTTTCGATGAAAAGTGAAAAAATTATGCTAAGAAAAGCACTCATTATCCTGATTGCGATAATGGCACTGAGTTCATTAGGCGGCGTTTTTCTCGCCGGGTTGAACATCTATACCCGTTCAACCACCCCACATGAAACTGAAACGAGCGAATCCTCCCCACTGTCTGATATTGGCCCTGCTGGCTTATCCAACAATGGTCAGGAATCACCGTAAGCGCCCATCCAATCGCGGCATCGTTGTTGCAAAAAAGTCTGTAAACCCCTGACCCGCTCTGACACCTGCGAGCGGTGGGGGCACAATAGATTTAAGGGTAAGGCTTCTCCCAGCCAGCCTGGTAATACCTGAACCAAACGCCCTGCTCGGATATCATCGACTACATCGATAGCAGCCTTATTGGCAATACCCAGCCCTGCCAGCGCCCAACGTCGCGCTATCTCACCGTCATCACTGACATATTCACCAGACATCGTCACCTCTTGTTCTTCTCCCTGCCGCATTAGCCGCCATTGGTTATAAAGGTGACCATTGCGCTGATATAACACCGAATGATGGGCGGCCAATTGAGCTGGTGTTTGCGGTACACCATAGCGAGCAAGATAGGCGGGACTGGCACATAACATACGCCGATGTTGCGTTAGAACGGGCAATGCCACCAGACTGGAATCGGTAGGCACGCCGAAACGTAAAGCAATATCTACCGGTTCGCGAAAGAGATCGGCATGGCGATCGTTGAGTAACAAATGCAATTGAATATGCGGATGTTGTCGTTTGAAATCATTTAGCCAATCAACTAATAAATTGCGGCCAAAATCTGAAGGGGCGGAAAGCTGTAATACCCCGGATAAGCCCGTTATTTTTCGTTGAATGGCCTGCTCTCCTTCAATCAATGCCCCTAATGCAATGCGTGCACTGTCGAGATAGCTGGCCCCTTCTTCCGTTAGGCGCAAACTGCGGGTTGATCGGGCCAACAACCGCACGCCCAATTGCGACTCCAGGCGTTTAACCGCAATACTGGCTGCTGCGGGCGTGATATTGAGCCGACGGGCAGCCTCAGACAAACTACCGCAGTCAACAGTTCGAACAAATACATCCAAATCGCTAAATGAGATCATTAGTAAATTTCCTTTACAGGTGATTGTCTTTTTAGTCGATTGTTCGCCAACTTTCAATAGATGACTATAGATGAAGAGTGAAACCCTTATTCAAGTACAGGACTCATTATGGACATCACAATGTTATCTCAGCATCAATTCAGTTCTCCACTCAATCAGCAAAAGTTGGTTATTCTTGGGGGCAACAGTGGTATTGGCGCAGCCGTGGCTTATGCTGCCATCAGTCGGGGTGCCAAAGTGGTCTTGGTTTCGCGCCGTTCGGCAGGCTCGCAATCGGTCGATCATGATAGTGCTATGTTGCGCTTATCGGCTGATATGACTGATGAGGAATCACTCAAGCGGCTGTTTGCACAGGTCGGAGCCTTTGATCACTTGGTTATTACCGCCGGGCCAGTGGTGCAAGCACACGCTTTGGCTGACACCTCGTTACGCGAGGCTCAGGCAAATTTTGATGTAAAACTGTGGGGAGCACTGCGAGCGATACAATCTGCGTTACCTTATCTGCACGAACAGGGGTCGATAACCCTGACGTCAGGGTTGTTATCACGTAAGTTCGTCAGCGGCCAGTTCATCAAAACAACTATTAATGCTGCATTGGAAGCAGTCGGGAAGCAGTTAGCCAAAGAGCTGGCTCCACGCCGTGTCAATGTAGTCAGCCCCGGTGTAACCGCGACTGAAGCTTATAATAGTATGAGTAATGAGCAGCGACAGGCTATGTTTACAAAAATGGCCGCCTCACTACCTGTCGGCCGAGTTGGCCAACCGGTCGATATTGCCAGTGCCTTTGTACTATTACTGGAAAACAGTTTTATGACCGGTAGCGTGATTGATGTTGAAGGTGGCGGCTTGTTGTAATTGATATCGCTTAGTTTTTCTATTGAGCCATACACGGGGCAATGACTGCCTCGTGTGCTAAACAGTAAAGTATTTATCTCAGCGATTGCTTCAGCAGGAGATTGGCTTGTTTACTCACACCAATAACACTTCTTATCAAAGTGTTATTACTCCTGCGGAGAACGCTTTTTCTTGCATCTTTTTAATTACGTCATAAGCCGAAATCGGTAAAACACTAAATGATTTTATCAATAACCTATCTTTGGCAGACGCGGCTTCAGGAGAATTAACGGTAGCCGTAATAGCCTGGCGGATCTGGGTAAGTTGTTGTGCCGACGTTGATAATGACGTGATAAGGGGCAGACCAGGAGCCGCGTCGGTTTGCGCTATTATTTTTAAACCGGCAACGGCTGAGGGATTGGCTCGTTGTAATAGCGCAAAACTGACACAATCTATTGCGGCAATATCGGCCTGTCGCTGTTGGATCATCGAGATCGAATGGTAATGCCCGCCAGAGGCCAAACTGTGGGAAAAAAAACGCCCATTGATCGCCAGTGGGGTAATTAAAGCACGTAGTGCATTGTATCCAGACTGAGAATCCGTACTGTTGTAGGCAACTACTCTATGGCGAAAATCTGCCAATTGTTGGCCCTTTTCATCAGCACGGACCACAACCAAACTACGGTAATATTCCCCCGAGCAATAAGGTGATTGATAGCTAAATACGCCAATCAATTGCACCTGCTGTTGCAATAACATCATCAGAGGAAAACCGCAGGTTTGGCTCAACAGCAAATCAGGATCACGCCAATGTTGCAGTAAATCAGTAGGCCAGACGAGTTGATCACTTATCCCTGCAACACCACCTATTCCTATAACGTCATCTATCCCTATAGCACCATACCGGCGCAGTTGTTGCGATAATAACTGCCAAAAAGGCAAAACATCCTGCGGATCGACACCATACATAGGCAGCGAAATTAACATAGGCACCTGTTACTAATCAGAGCACTAAACAGCCAAAATATTAATCGTGCCTGGCTATTGGTAGAGATTGTAATTCCCGCCAACGTGACAGCCGCCTGGCCCAACGAGCAAAAATCATATCTGTAATAATAGCCAATAGTGCGACCACTACCGCCCCCTGAATAACGTAAGCCGTATTAAAACCGCTAAGCCCAATAATGATTGGAGAACCCAAGGTTTTCGTCCCAACGGTTGATGCTATAGCGGCAGTACCTATATTGATAATGACCGAAGTTCGTATACCCGCAACGATAACAGGTGCTGCCAGAGGCAATTCAACCTGCCACAAAATCTGTCTGGCACTCATTCCCACCCCTTCTGCCACCTCATGAATGCCACGGGAGACAGACTCGATGCCAGTGATAGTTCCTTGTAAAATCGGCAATAAACCATAAAGCACCAAAGCGATAATCGCGGGTTTCTCACTAAACCCCATCACCGGTACGGCAATAGCCAGCACAGCTACAGGTGGAAAAGTCTGCCCCATAGCAACAACGGTTTCCACGACTGAGCGAAACTCTTTCCCTTTGGGGCGTGTCACAGCAATACCTGCACTCACACCTATCAAAACAGCAATAATACTGGAAACCAGCACCAATAAGACATGAGCCACTACCAGTGACCAGAATGTATCTTGCAGGTAGACAGGCCGATCGAGATCAGGAAATAACGCAGCAAAGAAACCGTGCAAAGACGTCATACCAAAGACTAATCCAGTCAATAACAGCAGCGCCCAACAAAGAGGATCTCTTAGCCAACGTGATACGTAGGCTACTGCCCATGAAAACGTTATAGCTGTTTTATCACGAGTTGGTATCGTGTCGCGGGTATGAGCCGTATTAGGTTTCACACGCTCCCCTTATCTGCCACCAAATCAGCAAAATAAAGTACACCCAGTGATTGCCCATTTTCATCAGCCACCGGCAGTTTATCGGTCTGGCGGGAAACGAACAGGGAAAGCGCCTCGCGCAGGCTGGTGGTACCGAGAATCGGTTGCCCTATTAACGTTTCACCACGCCTGATTCGTTGCTCAGCCCATCCCAGAGATAACAGCTTAATGCCGAGATCACTGCGACCAAAGAAATCACGGACAAAATCATTGGCGGGTTGAGTTAGCATTTCAAGAGGCGTTCCCTGCTGAATGACTCGGCCTTCATCCATCAGGACTATGCGATCAGCTAAACTCAACGCTTCATCAATATCATGAGTCACCAGCACGATAGTCCGGCCCGATAATTGATGAATACGGGTAATTTCAAACTGGAGTGCCGAGCGCGTCACCGGGTCTAATGCCCCAAAGGGCTCATCCATCAGCAAGACTTCAGGATCAGCCGCCAAGGCACGAGCCACACCGACACGTTGTTGCTGCCCACCAGACAATTGATGAGGATAGCGGTGGAGAAATTGTTCTGGTTCCAGATGCAGTAGCTCGAGTAGTTCGATGACGCGTTGGCGAATACGGTCCTGGGGCCATTTCAACAACTGTGGCACAGTGGCAATATTGCGCGCCACCGTCCAGTGCGGAAATAAACCTATTGATTGGATGGCATACCCCATCCGCCGCCGGATATCTTCAGGTTTATAATTACGAATTTCTTCACCGGCAAAATGGATCTCCCCCTCATCATGTTCAATAAGGCGGTTAATCATTTTTAGAGTGGTCGACTTACCGGAACCAGAGGTACCAATGAGTACGGTAAACTCCCCCTTGGCTATCTGCAACGTCAGATTATCTACCGCCCGTTTACCGGCAAAATATTTACTTACCTGATGGAAATGAATCATCGACGTGAAGTATCCATAAAAATAACCATAAATTTAAACAGTGAATCAACCACGACCGCCATCACTATCACGGGGATAACACCAAGCAGCACGAGGTCCAGTGCACTGCTAAGCAAACCTTGGAACACAATCGCCCCCAACCCGCCTGCGCCAATCAATGCAGCCACAACAGCCAGCCCCACGGTTTGCACCGCAACAATGCGGATACCGGATAAAATAAGGGGCATTGCAATGGGTATTTGCACCAGAAAGAACAACTGGCTGCGGGTCATCCCCATACCTCGAGCCGACTCGACAACACTGTCAGGTACTGACTCTAGCCCAGCCACCACATTGCGCACTAATGGCAACAATGCATAAAGCACCAGTGCCACAATAGCCGGAGCCAGACCAATCCCACTAACACCATGCTCTGCCAACCAGGGGATAGCCGCAGCCAGCCCCGCTAAAGGCGCAATTAGCAGACCGAACAAGGCTATAGATGGGATGGTTTGGATAATATTCAATGTCGAAAAGATAGTGCTTTGAAAATGATGAGATCGAAAACAAAATAAGCCGAGAGGGATACCCAGCAGAATAGCGGGTATCAATGTTGCGAGTAAAATATGAAGATGTTGCCACAGCGCATCATTAAACACATCTTGCCGATTAACATACTCCTTCATTAGAGACAGTTGATCCAATTGCCCCATCATGAGCAATATCACCACTGGCAGAAGCAGTAAAACATTAGCCGCACTACGCCACACAGGGTTAACAATGGCACGAGATAAGCTATCGATGGCAATCAATAGACTCATCCCACTCATCAGCCAGAACCCGCAGCCCAGAGAGGTGCGAGCCAGACTCTCGCCACCGCCGGCAAGCTGTACGGCGGTCTTGCCAGCCAACAACAACAACCCCAATAACAGCAACTCGGCAAGTAACACCGTTAGCCAATACAGCAGAATATTTTGTTTCAAAAATGCAAAGGTAAGCAGGATCAAGATAGGAATTAACCACCACCAGCCTGATCCGCTGATTAGCGATAGCAACGAGATCCCCTGCCCGGAAATCAATCGGTTAGGTGCATGGCTCACAAAAGACAAACCGGTACCGGATAAGACCAATAAAATAGCCAGTACTAGCAGGACCCGGTTCTTTACAGCCATAAAAATCCATCTCCATGACAGGTAACTTTTACCGTAATAGCGGCTGACCTGTTTATTTAATCACGTTATAAATCAGATAACTACAGCGCCATCCCTGACACTCGAAGTTATCCTTTGATAAACCCTTTCTCTTTCAGATAATTAGCAGCTACTTTCTTCGCATCCTGGCCTTCAACCGCAATACGGGCATTCAGTTGTTGTAACGTCGGCCCATCAAGGGTGGCAAATACAGGATTAAGCAAAGCAGGTATCGTTGGATGTGCTTTCAGTGTAGCTTCACGAATAATCGGTGTCGGCGCATAAATAGGTTGCACACCCTTAGTGTCTTCCAGTGTTTGTAAGCCTAATGCGGCAACCGGGCCATCAGTGCCATACGCCATCGCAGCATTAACACCAGATGTCTGTTCTGCCGCAGCTTTAATCGTCACCGCAGTGTCGCCACCGGCTAATGATAACAATTGGTCTTGATTCAATTTAAAGCCATAGGCTTGCTGGAAAGCGGGCAACGCATCTGGCCGTTCAATAAATTCGGCGGAGGCCGCTAATTTGAATTTCCCACCGGCATTAATCCATTTGCCCAAATCCTCTAGCGTTTTCAAGTTATTCGCTTGGGCTAAATCCTGACGTACCGCAATGGTCCATGTATTGTTTGCAGGAGCCGGTGAGAGCCACACCAGTTTGTTCTTCTCGTAATCTAACGCTTTGACTTTTTCATAGCCTGCTTTCGCATTTTTCCAGGCAGGATCTTTTTCATCCGAGAAGAAAAAAGCCCCGTTACCGGTATATTCAGGGTAGATATCAATTTCACCCGCAGTGATAGCACCGCGCACTACTTTGGTGGTGCCCAACTGTGATTTATTGGTGGTTTTTATCCCGTTAGCATCCAGTACCTGCACAATAATATTGCCCAGTAATGAGCCTTCAGTATCAATTTTTGAGCCAACTCGGACAGTATCTGCGGCCTGTGATATACCGGTTGATGCCGTTAGCACCATTGCGGCCAATGCAAAAATCCGTCCACGGGTTAGGGTCATTGCCATACTTGCCTCTCATGTGCTCAAAGGTGAGTTAACGTTCATTCTTACATACATGTAGTCGCTGAATGTTTACAGGGTGCGCGGTCAGAACCCCTTTAACCAATCAGTAACCATATTAGATTTAGTCCCAAACAAGCCAAATAACCAATTGATATTAAATATATTATTAGCGTTACATTAGGCTTGCAGACTGGTATCTATGATACATAACCATTTGATAGCTAAGTGTTTAAGCCGAGTTGTAACAGTAAGACTTTCGGTTAAGATTACATAAAATACTGTATATAACAACAGCAAATTTCAAATAATAGGAGAGACCGCAAAGAATTTTTCCGCCTGAATTCACATCCGCATTAACCTCTGCGGATTTATTTAGGTTGATGCCGAACGGTGGTGACTGCTTTTAGTCACACCAGACCGCTCTTCTGCCGCGACAGTTTTATTCTCGCAATCGTAAAATGGGTGAACTTCTATTTCCAACGCAGTAAAAGCGAATGCATCAAACCATTGAGTATAGCCGTTCACGACAAATTGCCCGCTGCGCTGCTGATATTGAACACGGTTTTCCAGATAAATTTGGCGTAATCCATACCAAGGTAAGGCTGGCAAATCATGATGCACCAGGTGGTAATTGAGGTTTAGAAATAGCAGGCGCCATGGCCATGCAGCTTCATTCAAGACTGAGCGCGCGGAACTCTCTTGTGCTGCGCGATGTTCAAAAAAAGATCTTACTTTGGTGAGACTAAGTGCCGGATAGCTAATCACCAGTAGGTAGAAAACAGCAGAAATACCGTAGCCTGCCATCCAGTAAAGTAACCCGTAAAGTAGCCCCAAATGAATCAACCACATGAATATGGCTGGGCGATCACCGGACATAAAAGCCCGGCCTGCGCTGCGGAGGGTATTAATGATGTCCAGTAATGGCCCGATAGTTAGCCGCCCCACAAAGGTATTACTTAAACGAATAACACCTTTGAGTAATATATGGAAATATTGCCATTGCGTTGCCGTGTAGTAATAACACTCTGGATCTTTTTCCGGGTGCGTCAGATCCTCATCGCGGTGATGTTGAATATGAGAATCACGATAGAGTCCATAGGGGTACCACACCGCAAATGGTAACGTTCCAAATAGCTGATTTATCCACCGCCAACGGGTTGGGTGGCCATGAATCAACTCATGCTGCAGAGACATATACCACGCACTCAGCAAGATCAGCAGAACGCTCCCCAACACTGGCCCCAATTGCTGCCAATAAATAACACCAGCAAACCACCCGGTGTAAATTACACCGATCAGTACCCAAGTGGGGAGTTCCAGTCGCCATAACCAAGAGCGGGACAACTGCTTTATCCTTGCCCGTTGCTGGTCACTAAGGTAGTGAGCAGTACTTGTCGCGTGATTATTACGTTTAGTGCCAGCAGTGGGCATATTTAAAACTCACACATAGCCTAATTCGGGCCAGTATCAGCTAAATGATGCCCACTACTAACTAACTTAAGATGCTATGCAAATCTGAGAATTAGATAATCTCTCTTCACATTGACATGCTAGGAATTAAAAATGTTAGCCATAGTAGAATGGTCAATCTGTTAAGACATTTACCCAGCATCGTTCCTCGGCGGAGACGGCAATAGCATCCAATACTTTCGATACTTTCCATCCTTCTTCAAAATCTGGCCACATACGATCCCCGGCAGCAATACCGTTAATCAAATCGCGGATCTCGACCGTCTTTTGATCGTTGAAGCCAATGCCATGTCCTGCACTGACACAAAAAGCCGCATAGTCTGGATGCTGTGGCCCTGTAAGTAATGTTTTAAACCCTTGTCTGGCCTGTGGCTCATCATGGCGGTAGAGTTGTAATTCCGCCATCCGTTCTTGAGAATAACTGATCGCACCTTTAGTGCCGGTGACCACATATGTCAGCCCCATTTTGCGGCCACAAGCAATCCGCGACGTTTCTATGGTCCCCATTGCACCATTGGTAAAACGCACCAGTGCACTGGCCTGATCCTCATTCTCCACTGCCAAAAGCGATGACAGATCTTTCGGGTCGGGTCGTCGTCTGATGACCGTTTGCATATCACCACTAACACTCGCGATATCACCAACCAGATAATGAGCCATATTAACAATGTGTGCGGCTAAATCCCCCAAAGCCCCCAGACCCGCCTGTGCCTTGGTACAATGCCAGTCCAAAGGTGTAAGTGGGTCAGCCAGATAATCTTCATTATGAGTACCGTAAAAATGCACCACCTCACCAATCTCGCCGTTTGCAATAATCTCTCGTGCTAACTGACTCGTTGGGTTTTTCATATAATTGAAACCCACCAACGTTTTCACTCCTTTTGCCCTTGCTGCATCGACCATTTCTTTAGCATCGGCAGCACTAAGCGCCAGCGGCTTTTCTGAATAAACATGTTTGCCATGGCTAATTGCCGCCAGAGCCATCTCCTTATGCAAGAAATTTGGTGCACAAATATCCACCACATCAATATCAGGATCGGCAACCAGTTTGCGCCAATCAGCGGTAGATCGGGAAAAACCAAATTCTGCGGCGCGTTGTTGAGCCAATTCAGGGGTGACTTCGGCCAACATCTCTAATACTGGCTGCCCCTTGAGTGGAAAAACAGTCGCGACCTGCGCGTAAGCAATGGCATGACAACGGCCGATATAACCAGTACCAATAAGGCCAATTCGAACTTTTCTCATTTTATTCCCCTTACCTGTTTATAAATTAAAGCCCCGAGAAAGCAGCCTTATTTGGCAATGGTTATACGAAATTAAAATTTCACCATCAAGCTAAAATGAAATTAAAAGTTATTTTTTGCGAGGCGCCACGAAGAAAACAGTAAAGTTAATGAAAGCGTACATAAGCAGGATACTTATATCAGCACCCAGCTCACAGATAGCACTCCAAACTCAATAATTGATTATAAATTTTTACTATGTAATTTTTTGAATAATAAATTTCAATAAATGCGAGGCGTTACGCATCATTAGCAAGTCGGGGTTTCAATAGCGTAATTTCGTTATATAGTGGGTACCAAGATGAAGCGATAAATCCCATCGCTCCTTTATAATGTTGACAGGTAACTTGCTATGAACTCATCTTTTCTGGTTACACCACAATGGCTGGCAGAACACACTAATGATACCGATATCGTTATTCTGGATGCCAGAATGTCACCGCCGGGATTGATACCTAAAAGAGACATTCAGGCTGAGTTCGAGCAAGGGCATATCCCAGGAGCCGTTTACTTTGATATTGATGAAATTGCAGACAACAGCACTGAATTGCCGCATATGCTGCCATCGCCACAGGAATTCAGTGAGAGGGTTGGTCAATTAGGGATCAGTGAACAGCATGTTCTCGTGATTTATGACGATGGTAACCTGTTTTCCGCACCACGCGTTTGGTGGACGTTCCGTACTTTTGGCGCCAAAAATGTGCGTATATTGGCCGGTGGTGTCAACGGATGGCGGCAAGCGGGCTATGCATTAGAAAGCGGCCAGGCAAAACCAACCCCGCAAGTGTTCAAGGTGGCCTTTAATAGTGCTGCGGTCAAAAGCGTTGATGAGGTTGTCGCCGTACTGGGAAATAGTGAAGTACAAATTATAGATGCCCGGCCAGCCAGCAGATTTAAAGCCCAAGAACCAGAGCCTCGGCCTGGTCTGCGCCTTGGCCGTATCCCCGGCAGTATTAATGTCCCGTGGGGGAGCATGGTAGAAAATGGTAATCTGAAATCGCCACAAGCACTGGCAAGTATTTTTGCCGCTCAAGGCGTGGATTTAACCAAGCCCATTATTACCAGTTGTGGTTCTGGCGTAACAGCCGCAGTGGTGGCTCTGGGGCTGGCGGCAGTAAATGCACCATCGATATCACTCTATGATGGTTCTTGGGCACAATGGGGAGCATCCGATTCACTGCCTATCGAAGAGACACGCCTCCCATAAGAGTCCATCAGATAGCAACCAAGCCACGGACACCGTCTAGCTCCATGTCAGTACCGTGGCCACGCTGGATAATTTTGCCGCGGGACATCACTAAATAGTTATCTGCCAGCTCTGCGGCAAAATCATAAAACTGCTCAACCAATAAGATAGCCATATCCCCTTGAGCAGCCAGTTTTTTGATAACTACACCTATCTCTTTGATAACAGAGGGTTGAATTCCCTCAGTTGGCTCATCCAAAATGAGCAAACGAGGCTGGCAAGCCAAAGCACGCCCAATCGCCAACTGCTGCTGCTGCCCGCCAGATAGATCCCCGCCACGGCGATGTCTCATGTCGTGTAACACTGGGAATAGCTGATAAATACTCTCGGGTACCACCTTGCTCTGAGCGCCAGGAAAACGCGAAAGCCCCAATAGAATGTTCTCTTCAACCGTTAATCTGGGGAAGATTTCCCTGCCTTGTGGTACATAAGCAATGCCTCCTTTCACCCGTTGGTGTGGTGACTGATGGCTAATGTTTTTACCTTCCCATGTAATGCTACCGTTTTTGACCGGCACAAGTCCCATCAAGCATTTGAGTAACGTCGTTTTACCCACGCCATTACGGCCCAATAAGCAAGTAACCTCACCTATTGCAGCCTCGAATGACAAGCCACGCAAGATATGGCTGCCACCATAATATTGATCAAGTTCATTCACTTGCAGCATATATTGCCCCCAAATAGCCAGTTAACTGTTAGTCACCAAAACCCAATCACGTGATATAGAAGGAGAAACAATACCGAGTCAGAGCGGCTCAGCGCCCCAAATATACCTCGATCACTTGCTCGTTGGCCTGCACCTCTGCCAATGACCCCTCGGCCAACACCTGGCCCTGATGCAACACCGTGACATGATCAGCAATAGTCTCGACGAACCCCATATCGTGCTCCACGACCATCAGTGAATGCTTCCCGGCTAATTGATTAAACAACTCGGCGGTATAGGCGGTCTCAGCATCGGTCATCCCGGCGGCTGGCTCGTCTAACAGTAGTAAATGGGGGTCTTGTACCAATAACATCCCAATTTCAAGAAACTGCTTTTGACCATGAGATAACATGCCAGCCTGCCGCTGTCGCATCTCACTAAGGCGTAACATAGTAAGCGTTTCATCAATTTGATCCCGTTGCTCACTGTTCAACTTGGCGCGCAGGCTGGCCCAAACTGTCTTGGTGCTTTTTTGCGCCAATTCAAGGTTTTCAAAGACACTAAGCGCTTCAAATACCGTCGGTTTCTGGAATTTTCGGCCGATCCCTGCTTGAGCAATCTCTATCGTATTCATCATTGAGAGATCATGATGTTGGTCATAAGTCATTTTACCGGTCTGGGGACGCGTTTTACCGGTTATCACATCCATCAGCGTGGTTTTACCTGCACCATTCGGGCCAATAATGCAACGCAGCTCGCCAACACCTATTTGCAATGAGAGATCACGCAAGGCATGAAAACCATCAAAACTGACATTGATATTTTCGAGGGTTAATACCGGGTCTCTTTGCTGGCGATATTTGTCTGCCGCATGCTCTAACGCACCAGGTTCTTGAGCAATTATCTCGGGATAAATCAGTTGTTCCGTAATTTGAAACCGGCTCATTTGTCTTTCCCCCGCCGCAGTAACCCGATAACCCCCTTGGGTAAGAACAACGTAACCAAGATAAATATCAATCCGAGGAAGAATTGCCAATATTCTGGCATTGCCATGGTGAACCAGCTTTTTGCGCCATTGACAACTCCAGCCCCTAATACCGGGCCTATTAATGTCCCGCGCCCACCAAGAGCAACCCAGATTGCGGCTTCAATAGAGTTGGTTGGCGACATTTCACTTGGATTGATGATACCAACCTGAGGCACATACAATGCCCCCGCCAGAGCACAGAGTACCGCTGATAATGTCCAGACAAACAGTTTAAAACCTTTCGGATCATAGCCACAAAATGTCAGACGATTTTCAGCATCACGCACGGCGGTCAGCACTCGCCCAAATTTGGTGCGGGCCAACGCAAAACCCATAACCAAACTGGCGATTAACAAAGTGAGTGTGGCCAGAAACAGGGCAATACGGGTAGAGGTTGCCGATACCGGGAAGCCCAGCATGGTGGTAAACCCAGTGAAACCATTGTTACCGCCAAAGCCCGTTTCATTACGGAAAAACAGTAACATCCCCGCGTAAGTCAGCGCCTGCGTCATGATAGAAAAATAGACACCCTTTATTTTGGAACGAAAGGCGAAATATCCAAAAATAAAAGCCAGTAAACCGGGAACCAAGACGATCAGGCACAATGCCCAAATAAAATATTGGCTGCCACTCCAAAACCACGGCAACTCAGACCAGGATAGAAAAGACATGAATGCTGGCAAACCATCACCTGCCGCCTGACGCATCAGATACATGCCCATGGCATAACCACCCAGTGCGAAAAATAGGCCATGACCAAGGGACAGTAATCCGGCATATCCCCATACCAGATCAAGTGCGATAGCCACTACTGCATAGCATAGGATCTTACCGATAAGCGTTAAGGTATAGGTTGATATTGCGAGTGGATTATCCGCTGGCAGCAGTGCTAAAAAAGGCAGAATAATCAGCACAGTAACAGCCACAGCACCTAGTGACAAACTGATGACAGGTGCTTTTTGCGTCAAGGTTATCGCTAAAGGTTGATTCATTAATCACTCACCCTGCCCTTGAGGGCAAACAGACCCTGCGGCCGCTTTTGAATAAACAAGATGATCAGCACTAAAATCAAAATTTTACCTAACACTGCGCCAATCTGCGGTTCCAAAATTTTATTCAGCATGCCTAACCCGAGTGCCGCAACAACACTCCCCGCCAGTTGCCCGACACCACCGAGCACAACAACCAAGAAGGAATCGATGATGTAGCCCTGCCCTAATTCCGGGCCAACATTTCCCAGTTGTGACAAGGCAACACCGCCTAACCCGGCAATACCCGAACCAAGACCAAAAGCCAGCATATCAACCCTGCCGGTTGCCACCCCACAGCAAGCAGCCATGGCTCGATTCTGCGTCACTGCCCGTACCTGTAGGCCGAGGCGGGTTTTATTTAGCAACAGCCAGGTGAGTAACAGAACAATGATCACAAATGCGATAACGGCGATGCGATTCCATGGCAAAACCAGATTCGGCAAAATCTGTACCCCGCTAGATAGCCACGCAGGGTTTGCAACTTCCAAGTTTTGCGCGCCAAAAATCATACGCACACTCTGAATCAGCATTAGGCTGATTCCCCAGGTTGCCAACAGGGTTTCCAGCGGGCGGCCATAAAGGTGCCGAATTACCGTTCGCTCTAAAGCCATGCCGATTCCAGCCGTAATAAAGAACGCGACTGGCAAGGCGACCAATGGATAGAGAGCCAACCAATGGGGAGCTAACTGCTGAAACAAAGATTGCACCACGTAAGCTGAATAGGCCCCTAACATCAGCATTTCACCATGGGCCATATTGATAACACCCAATAGACCATAAGTGATGGCTAACCCAAGAGCTGCTAACAACAAGATAGAACCTAGTGATAACCCGCTGAAGACCTGCCCAATGATATCCCCAACCATCAACCGATTTTGTACCTGTTTCAGGCTACTGACTGCCGCCGCACGTACTTGTACATCAGGCTCGGTTTTAGCATCGGTTAAACTTTGCAAACGAGATTGGGTCTGTGGCGAACCTGATTGTCCGAGCAATTGCACGGCCTTCAGGCGTACTAAAGGGTTGCTATCGGTCAGTTGTAAATTAGCTAAGGCAATACTTAGCGCCTCTTTGACTTTGCTGTCCGTTTCCAATTTAAGGCGCTGATTAAGTAACGGTAATTGATCACTTTGCGCTTGCTGCTGTAACTCCAGTGCCGCTTGCAAGCGCACTGATTCATCTTCACTTGCCAGCCGTTGAGCCGTCAGTGCATTAGCAATAAGAATACGTAAGCGGTTATTGAGCCAGATTTTCTTTGGTGTACCGACAGGTTGTAACTGCCCTTCCAGCGGGGTGAAACTCTGATTATGCTGGACGAAGGCCTGCCCTGTGCTATCAACCACCAAGGTTTCCTGTTTCAGTGCTTGCAGTAAGGGTAATCGGCTAGCATCCGGTTCGGTCGCCCATTGCTGCAACATAGTGGCTTGCTGTGAACGATTAGCCACAGCAAAATCATGGGCTGGCCCCGCTGTTGCCAAGGTTGAAAAACTCAGTAACAGGCCTATCAGCGGCCTGAGCAAAAAATTGACTGCTCTACTCCAAACAGGAATTAACGATTTCATAGGCCCACTCATCACTGATATGTGGCAAAAAAGATCCAGAACCAACAAAACCTGGCCCTGGAGAGTCATCGCTACTGAGTGCTTTTCACTGGATGATCCGGTTTCTTGTCATTTCCGGCGATGAACGGGCTCCATGGCTGAGCACGAATTGGCGTATCAGTTTGCCATACCACGTTGAACTGCCCGTTAGCCTCAATTTCGCCAATCATCACCGGTTTGTGTAGATGGTGATTCGTCTTATCCATTGTCAGCGTAAATCCTGATGGTGCTGGATAGGTTTGTCCAGCCATCGCAGCACGAACCTTATCCACATCGGTTGATTTGGCTTTTTCTACTGCCTGGGCCCACATGTGCATACCTACCCAGGTAGCTTCCATCGGGTCATTGGTGACAGCAGTATCTGCATTCGGCAACTTATGTGCTTTGGCATAGGCTTTCCATTGTTCAACAAATGTCTTGTTAGTTGGATTATCCACCGATTGGAAGTAGTTCCAGGCGGCCAGATTCCCCACCAGTGGTTTGGTATCAATGCCACGCAGTTCCTCTTCCCCCACAGAGAATGCAATGACAGGTACATCAGTCGCTTTGATACCTTGGTTAGCTAACTCTTTGTAGAAGGGAACATTTGAATCGCCGTTGATGGTGGAAATAACGGCTGTTTTACCATCGGCAGAGAATTTCTTAATATTGCCCACAATAGTTTGGTAATCGCTATAACCAAACGGGGTATAAATCTCTTCGATATCTTTATCCTGAATACCTTTGGTATGCAGGAAAGCACGTAGGATTTTATTGGTAGTGCGCGGGTAAACATAATCAGTCCCTAACAGAATAAAACGTTTGGCACCGCCCCCATCTTCACTTAATAAGTATTCCACTGCGGGGATAGCCTGCTGGTTTGGTGCCGCGCCGGTATAGAACACGTTGGGCGACATTTCCTCCCCCTCATACTGTACTGGGTAGAACAGTAGGCCATTTAATTCTTCAAATACCGGTAATACAGATTTACGCGAAACCGACGTCCAGGCACCAAATACAACAGCGACTTTATCTTGTGTTAATAATTGCCGCGCTTTCTCGGCAAAGAGTGGCCAGTTAGATGCTGGGTCGACAATAACGGGTTCCAGTTGTTTACCCAATACACCACCATGAGCATTGATATCATCAATACTCATCAAAGCCATATCTTTCAATGGCGTTTCAGAGATGGCCATCGTACCGGACAACGAGTGCAAAATACCTACTTTGATGGTGTCGGCAGCCAGCGTGCCAAAAGCCACACCCATACTGATAACCGAAGCTGAAAGAGCAAAAACCTTAATCAAGTTACGATGTTGCATAGCGTTAACCTCTGGTCGTTGAGTAAAACACACAAGATCGGATTACTCTGCGCAATCGCCATGCCAGTTTTATATCTTAATAATTTAATTGAAGATTATAGATAACGTGGCCAAATAAGCGGATAAACGGCCTAATTGTCTGCACCAATAATGCGCAATGCACGGACACAGATAGTGCAACAATAAGAGGAAGTATGTGATTAGGTAATTAAAAAACAGAATGTGTTAATTCAGAGATTGGCGAGAAGAGTAGAGCTTAATTTTAACGAGAAACAGGAGTGCCAAATTGCCACTCCTGTTTTGTTATTAATAATCTATATCAGATACTTATATCGATATGATCAATTTTACTTTTTAGGACCACGGATACGTAGCGTCAAACCTTTCAGGAAATAACGCAAAACCTGATCACCACATGGGCGGAAGTTTTTGCTGCCCTCTTTGCGGAACAGTGCATTTAGCTCAGGTTTGGATACTGGGAATTCAACCGCATTAAAGACATCGTGCATATCGGTATCTTTCAACTCAAATGCCACACGTAGTTTTTTCAATACAATATTGTTGGTAATGACTGGCTCTACCGCTGGGGCCGGGAACTTGTCATCTTTACCACGTCTAAAAAAGATCAAACCATTAAGGAAATGTGCCATTACCAGATCAGGGCAATCCTGATAACCGGCCTCATCTTCTTTTTTAAGAAAATTAACGACATCCGCATTGTTCACTTCAAAATCAGCCAGCTTAATGATTTCTGCTATCTTGGTATCGTTTACGTTAAGCATGTAGCGAACACTACGGAGCACATCGTTGTTCATCATATTACTGCCCTATTCCTATTATTTAGAGTAGACGTGCGCGAATATCGCAAGAAAAACAAAAGGCTTCTTTCACGTCTAGCGGGCAGTATTGTATAGATTTACGTTGATTTTCTCAATGCAAATCTGATTAATGCGAAAAGTATGCATTCCGATAAAATAAACAAAAACCAATAATAAGGCAACTTGGAAGACCACGATAAATTAAATATTTTCTTCATCTTTCCATGCAACTAAATATCAGCTATTCATCTTACTATTATTGGGGGATTGATAAAGAGCAATATCCTCACCAATAATGTATTTTCTGCGTAATATGGCTGATATATTATCCATAATCATAACAATCACAACCATAATTAAGGTAATAAACATCACGACATCCCAGTTCCATAAGCGCATATTCTCGGCATAAACCAAACCAATCCCTCCGGCCCCGACAAAACCTAATACTGCAGCGGAACGCGTATTGGACTCGATTTGATAAAGACTTAACGCCAACAGTGTTGGAAAAGACTGCGTGAAAATGCCAAAGCGGTGTTTTTGTAGTGCATTTGCGCCCATGGCAGCCAGACCTTGATTAGGTGATTTATCAACAGCCTCATGTCCTTCGGCATAGAGTTTACCCAGCAACCCCATATCTTGCATGATAATAGCTAACACCCCCGCAAGTGGCCCCATCCCAACGGCACGAACAAAAATCAACCCCCAAATGGCCATATCGATACCACGAAAAATATCTAAAAAGCGCCGAATCATAAAGGAAACAATACGTAATCCCGGTGTCGACATGACGTTGCGTGCGGCCAGGAACGATAACGGTAACGCCAGTACCGTCGCGGTTAAGGTTCCTGCAAATACAATTGCCAAGGTAATAAATATCTGACTGAAATAGTATTTAAAGGGCCAATTGATAAAATCATGCCAAACAAACATACGCAAAAAATAGCGACTTATTTGCTGGCTGCCATTAGCAAATGTCAGCCAAGGGATACCAAAAACTTTGAAGAAAAACAGATAGTATAAAAAAATACCGATAGTAATAGCGGTAACTAACCTGATATATCGTTTTTGCTGTAAGAAAAACTGCGGATGTTGCTGTTTTAGAGCTAATATCTGTGTCGGTGTTAAATGATGAGTTAACATTATGAAGCTCCTTCCACAACACGCTGACGTAATTTACCCGAGGCGTAATCCAACAGCGATACCACAATAATAATCAGCAGCAATGTCATGCTCACCTGATCATAGCGGTCCAACTTTATTGACGTCATCAACTCCTGCCCAATCCCGCCAGCGCCAACCAGCCCTAAAATGGTCGATTGGCGGAAATTTATCTCCAGGCGCATAAAGCTATAGGAGAGAAATATCGGTTTTACCTGCGGCCACAGCGCAAAACGCATTCGTTGTAATTTACCCGCACCACAAGCGGCCAGCCCACGGACCGGTTTATCAGATGCTGTTTCAAGTGATTCATAGAACAACTTAGTCAGGCTGCCAATAGTATGTAATGCCAGCGCCAGAAAACCGGGGATTGCCCCGATACCAAAGGCCATAACAAACATCACTGCCCATGCCAATTCCGGCATGGTGCGTAAAAATGCTACGAAAGTTCGAATAGATAACCGTAACCAAGGCGGGCTTTGAGTATTATTTGCAGCCAGAAAGGCCAAGATAACCGCAACCACCACGGATAAAATAGTAGATGCCACTGCTAATTGCAGCGTTTCCCAAATCAGCGGCAACTGAATAGGTAACCGATAACCCCAATAAGCCAGAGAGCCCTCCGTGTGACCATCTGCGAATAAATTGTGCCAATGGAGTACGGGTATCGTTTCAGCTAGATAATCAAAGAAATGCGGAATAGAAATAAAAACAGTATGCAAATTAAACTCAGCAATACTTCCAGCACCAAGATAAATAATTGCCAGCGTTAATGACCAAATCAACGTCTCACGTTTCTGTTTACTACGAATTTGCTGATAGTAGTGGTTAAAATCAGTATTCAAAATAAGCTACCACCTAAAAGCAATAGCTCCGGCAAGCCAGAGCTATTTTGTTTTATCCGCCGGACCGAATTAACGATCACCTTTAGTTAATTCACGCTTCATATCAATGATCGTTTGATACTCACTGAGGGATGTTTCGCCAATATGCTGTTTGCCACCCATTGCTTTAATAAAGCAACCATGATCTTCTTTATCCAGTTTTTTAACCGCAGCCACTAATTGCGCTTTAAACTCAGGCGGTAATGCGCTGCGGACGAGAATCGGGCCATTGGGGATCAATGGCGACTGCCAGATGATACGGATCTGTTTCATTAAATCCGGGTGATCCATGCGAATCATGCGCGTAAATGCACCACTGGTGTAACCGGTGTTATAGTCACCTATCATTGAAGCCCAGGTGACTGCACCGGCAAATTGCCCATTAATAACGCCCAGAATATCTTGCTCATGACCACCAGAGAATGTCACGCTAGAGAAGAAGTTGTTATATTTGTTATCTGGTGTCCCACCAAGTTTCTGTTTAAAGCTTTGATTAGGGATCAGGAAACCGGAGGTGGAATCTGGGTCAGCAAAACCAAATGCTTTACCTTTCAAATCTTCAATTTTCTGATAAGGGCTATCAGCTTTTACAACAACAACAGAGTGATAACCGCGTGATTTGTCAGTATCATCGATAGCAATACCTACAATATCAACGGCTTTAGGATCTTTGATATAAACAGAGGCAAAAGAAGAAGGCGACATACTTAATACCAAATCAATCTTCCCACCCAATAAACCTTGTATTACGCCAGAATAATCGGAGGCATTATGTAGGTTTGTTTTTACATTTAACTCTTTATCTAAAAATTCTTTGACACACATATTATCGCCAATTTGTTGTGTCGCATTCTGCCCGCCAAGAATACCCAGATTAATTTCTTTTGGTGCATCCGCTGCTGTAGCATTAAAAACTATCAAACTTGCCACTAATGAGGTAAGACAAAATACTTTTTTCATTAAAATAACCTATTCGGATAAAGGGATAAGTGGGGATTAATGCAAAAGCTCGGTGGACTCGTCACTGTAAATATTTTGAATAATAGAATCATTCAGCATTGAGGGATGACCATCAAAGATAATCCGTCCATGGGCAATGCCAATCACTCGGGTACAATAGTCTTTCACTAAATCGACAGAATGTAAGTTCACGACTACCGCAATATCGTTTTCACTTATTTTCTGTAATGTATTCATAATGCGGGTGGTGTTTTTCGGATCCAAAGATGCGACGGGTTCATCAGCTAATAGTATTTTGGGGTTTTGCATCATGGCGCGGCAGATGGCCACCCGTTGCATTTGACCACCAGAGAGATTCTCGGCACGCTGCAACGCATGAGGTAACATATTAAGCCATTGTAATAGCTCAATTGCCCTGGCCCGGTCTTCATCAGCAAATATTTTGAAAAATGATTTAAACGTGGAGGTATAACTCAGGCGGCCTAATAAAACATTAGTTATCACATCAAGACGGGGTACCAAACAGAAATCTTGAAAAATCATGCCGCATTTTGCGCGCCATTTACGCATCTGCTTGGTTGTTAATGCCGTAATATTTTGCGTATCACCATTATCATGATAATTTATGATTTCACCGGCACTGCTGGGAATTGTGCCATTTAAAACATGTAATAATGTTGATTTACCGGCACCTGAGCGGCCAATAATTGCGACAAATTCACCAGCATGAAGCTCAAAATTTATATCATCCAAAACGCGGTGTTGAGATTTGTAAGCTTTAACTAATCCTTTAACGGCAAGTACCTTCTTACGCGGTTCTTGCACCGCAGCCGGATAGTCAGCCACAGTGAATTTACGTAATGCCTGGCCCATAACATGTCTCTCAGATTGCCTGTCGTCATGAGCTATTAACGGATAGTTCTATTGCATCTTGATGAAAGTTTTATGAGAGAAAGGTGACAAAAAATAGCCACCTTTCTTATATTTTACTCAATTACAGGATATTGATGAGTATCTAACTTCTTAATTTACGGTAGACAAATAGCACGACCAGTGAACCGACAACCGCCACGACAAAGCTACCAAAATTAAACCCATCAACTCTCCCCATACCAAAGAAGGTGCTAATATACCCTCCCACCAGGGCACCGACTACACCGAGAATAACGGTCATAATAAAGCCACCTCCATCCTCTCCGGGCATAATCCATTTAGCCAAAATACCGGCGATAAGACCAAAAATAATCCAAGATAGTATGCCCATAAACACCTCCGTAAAATTAATATTTGCTGCTAACTGGTTTGACTACCCACTGTTTTGATCCGCCTTTCAGCTTTGCGTTCAATCTTAAACACAGGTCTCAGGTAAACATAACGAGCTTAACCTGACAGTCTTAAAGCAGCTAACATCATTAAGTTAAGACCCGATTAACAAAATCTGCAAATCAGACCAGCTAAGTTCAACGCAGATCAAATAACCGGCTGTCGCGGCGAAAATATATGATTAACCCCTTGTTGTTTCAGTTTTTTCAACAAATCATATCCACCATTCGGCCCACTGTGGGCAAACTCTCGTTCACTCGTAAAGACAGGGCTGACCCAATACATATTAACCGGATCACCTTGTTGGTAAGGGAGCGTCAGATTATCTGCATCTGCATATAATGCTGATGATAAAATATAACCTTCATAACCCTGAGGGGCGACAGCCGATTCAAGTGTATGCCCTTCGCCAAGCCAAGTTATTTTACTCCAGGGAACATGAGCGAATCCCGCCAGTGCGCTGGCCATGTTGATAGCGTTGTCCTCATTAATATATTGGCTATCAATTGCAATCGCCATTTCCAGACGCCGGTATTGGGTCGCATCATCATTGAATAATATTTCAACCCACGGTTGAGGACGAATACTGACACCTAATGTCAGAAAATAATATATTCCTTCTTTCTCATGCTGGGAGATAGCCATTGGCGGCCATGTTCCCTGATCGATAGCATAATATTTCACCGATGGGCCAAAGTGCTGTTCATAACGCTGCATATAGTCAGCTTGCAAGGCAGGCCACGGATTCCCTTCTTCCTGTTGCCAGATCCGCCAAAATTGACGGGTATTTTGCGCACTGGCATATTGCGTATTAGTCGACGCTGATCCGAGGGGTAATGTCAGTGGATTATCTTTAATACAACTGGCGGAATAGCTAATGGAGTGATCAATATAGAGGCTCCAGCCAGGAATAATCGCCAGCAATTGCCCCTGATACCACAATGCTGCACCGTCGTCACTTTCAGACCAGACTATGGTAATAAACTGCGCATCCAATTCCGCCTCACCCGCCACATTACGGCAAAATTCTGCGGCTAATCGTGGGGCCAATCCTTGCTCAAGAGCGGAATTATCCGCCGATTGTGGCGCAGCAACCAGATTTCTCACCCAGCAGGCACGCACGGGGAAACGCTCCTCAAATGCCTCCTGCGGATAAATATAGAAGTAGACTACCCGATTATCCTGTTGCACCACGGCAACCAATGTCTGGTTTTCATTACTGACTTCGGCCAGCACCTCAGATTCTTTCATATCGCCTCAACTGTGTCGGCAAAGGGGGTCAGGCGAAACACACTGTATTGCCTGCCGTAAAATAAGCCTATTAGCGGGATACGGATAATCTCATGCTAATAACTTTAATGCTGATAATGTAAAACATGCCACGGTGTAGAACATGACATAGTGTAAAGCGTCTTATCCCTTTAAATCATCAGCAAAAGTCTCAAAAATACGCCGAAAACGATTATTATTTGAATCCTATTTTTTATAATCGATTCAATATGTTTCCATTGTGCGCCAACGTGATTATAGACGACCACCTGAATAACTATAACCAAATTGTTGATAGTCTACTGCCTGAATTCACGCTAAAATAAAGCCATTATTTCTTGTTGAATTGAAGGTTCACATGGCATATATACCGAAGAATTACACCCGTTTGGAAAGTGGTTATCGGGAAAAAGCACTGAAAATTTTCCCGTGGGTTTGCGGTAAATGTTCACGGGAGTTTGTTTATTCCAATTTGCGAGAACTGACAGTTCACCATATTGATCATGATCACAGCAATAATCCAGAAGATGGCAGTAATTGGGAGATGTTATGCCTTTTTTGCCATGATCATGAGCATTCTAAATACACCGAAGCAGACCAATATGGCTCTACAGTAATTGCCGGGGATGACGCCCAGAATGATCAGGGGGTTGCTACCCATAATCCATTCGCCAACCTTAAGTCTTTGATGAAGAAATAACGCTGTGTGGCCGTGGTATGCGTATGCGACACGGCCGACATGACATCGCAACCGGACTAAAAACCTAATAGCTGCCGGTAAGATTGAGTTTCTTGTTGTTGTGGCAGTAACCCTAATTTATCGGCTAACTGCTGGCATTCTACTTTAAGGCTATCCAGAGCCGTAGCATCATCGGTCATGATGGCTATTTCAGCAAAATCGCCAAGACCCGCCAAACTATCAACCGTGATATGAAACTTCCCGATAAAATAGATACTGCGGATTTTCTCAACAACAAATGCGGGCTGATAGCCTAACGTCACCAGCATGCTTTGCACCTTCGCTATATCCTCAATATTGCTGGCCTCACAGCGTTCAGTTCCCGGCCCTTTTACTATCCATAAACGGATACCTGACGGGTTCATCTCACGTAGCACCATACTGATCTGTTTAGCCGCTAAATCACCACCGTTGGCTTCCAGATAGATATCTTTTTCATTATTATTGAGGGTAAATGGCAATGCTTGATGTAATGCTAGTTTTTCATGTAAATGACTGATGTTCGATACATGGAACTTTAACTCAACTTCATATTTACCAACAAAATGCTCACTCATAAATACCTTACTAATCAGTGTAATTATTAAACCCGATCCTATACCTCATCATGTAACGATCAAAATATTTATCAGTATCCCGATGGGCCAACCTAACCTCAATACGCTGAATAACCGCCTGATTAATCATTAATGTTAGTAATGTTTAAACGACTAAAATGGTGAAGGTTGAAGACAATTTAAGCGCTAATAACGAGATGCAGCTCACAAAGTGTGCGATTTATCAGGAAACCCTTCCCTCCCTCATGTTTACTTCATGGCATCCGCAGAACACGTTCATATTAACCTAATGCGGGTGAGCACTAATAAAAATCAATGCCATTACAGGGAGCGGCACCAATGAATCAATCCAATGATGAAAAAATGCAAGCCTTGCTGAACCAGTTACGGTTGATCGTGGGTGTGCGCTACTTGTTAACCGGCGAGCGGCAAACGGAGCGCTATCGCACAGGGTTTCGCTCTGGTGCGGGGTCTGCTCTTGCGGTGGTATTCCCCTCCACGTTATTACAGCAATGGCAGTTGCTACAAGCCTGTGTAGCCGCCGATACCATTGTTATCATGCAGGCTGCGAACACTGGACTGACAGAAGGCTCAACCCCCAGTGGTAATGATTATGATCGGCCAATTGTTATATTAAATACTTTGCGCCTCAATCAAATCCAACTATTAAATGATGGGCAGCAGGTTATTGGTTTTCCCGGTAGTACCCTGAATCAGTTGGAGAAACGTCTGAAACCCTATGGCCGTGAACCTCATTCCGTCATTGGGTCCTCGTGTATCGGTGCATCGGTGGTGGGTGGTATTTGTAATAACTCAGGGGGGTCATTGGTTCAAAGAGGGCCAGCCTACACCGAGATGGCACTATACGCACAGATTGATGATCAAGGTAAGTTACAGTTAATAAATCATTTAGGGATTAACTTAGGCAATACACCAGAAGAGATTTTGCAACGGCTGGAACGGGGGAAATATCGTGCCAGCGATATTACACAGGGCACACAGCAAGCCTCAGATCATGAGTATGCCACGCGAGTAAGAGATATTGATGCGCCAACCCCTTCACGCTTCAATGCCGACCCAAGACGGTTATTTGAAGCCTCAGGATGTGCCGGTAAATTGGCTGTATTTGCGGTGCGGCTCGATACTTTCCCCAGTGAAACACAGCAGCAAGTCTTTTATATCGGTACCAATCAAACTCAGGTATTAACTGAATTACGTCGTGCAATTTTACGTGATTTTAAACACCTGCCGATAGCCGGTGAGTACATGCATCGCGATATTTTTGATATCGCTGAAGTATACGGTAAAGATACCTTTGTTATGATAAACCGCATGGGCACCAATAATATGCCCCGTTTTTTTACTCTAAAAGGTAAAATTGACGCTCGGCTTAGCAAAGTTCCTTTTCTAATCGACCATTTAACTGATCGGATAATGCAAGGCTTCAGCCAGGTATTGCCCAATCATTTACCTAAGCGGATTAAGACATATCGGAGTAAATATGAGCACCATCTGATGCTTAAAATGTCAGGTGCAGGTATTCCTGAAGCACAGCAATTTTTGAAGGACTTTTTTGCGACAGCGGAAGGAAATTTCATTACATGTACCGCTGATGAAGGTAAGAAAGCATTTTTACACCGTTTTGCCGCAGCAGGTGCCGCCGTGCGCTATCACGCCATTCACGCCGACAAAGTGGAGGATATTCTGGCTCTCGATATTGCTCTACCGCGTAATGAAGAACAGTGGTTTGAGACTCTTCCGGCAGAAATAGATCAATGCCTGGTCGCCAAGCTCTATTATGGTCATTTCTTGTGTCATGTTTTCCATCAAGACTATATCGTGAAGAAAGGTGTCGACACTCAGGCATTAAAACAAAAAATGCTGGCATTGCTCAATGACAAAGGTGCGGAATATCCGGCTGAACACAATGTGGGGCACCTCTATATAGCCAAACCTGCCTTGAAGAATTTTTACCAACAGATAGACCCAACTAACAGTTTTAATCCGGGGATTGGCAAGACCTCAAAACTTAAAAACTGGCAGAAAAAGTAATATCACACAGATACTGTGCTCCATATCAAGCCGATATTAGGCATTATCTGAATTCAAGCCCTCTATCTCCTGAATTCTGCCAAACAAACTATAGTCATAGTCTAGAGCCAACGAGGTTGGTGCGGCTAACACATGTTAGTCGGTATTAAGCTAAATCTGGGAGACAGAATGAAAATAATACTGTGGATTATCGCCATTATTTTTATTGTCGGTTTGCTGACGATTACTGGCGTGTTTAAATTAATTTTTTAATGTTTATCTGAGTGGTGTAAATATCACACCAGTACGTTAAGCAGAATTTGCAGGTCTGACTGCAAATTCTGCCATTTGAATACTGTTTTCTATACCTATTCTGATACCTGAGCTAAGCGACCTTGGGTATCTTTTTGCTGACGATAGCTTTTGGCCGCTCCTGGGATCGGGGCTGCTTTACCGGTTTCCATCCAACTACGCAGGCGGTTTGCATCAGCAAAATGCGTATATTTGCCAAAAGCATCTAACACCACAAGTGCTACAGGACGATTGCCAATGACGGTACGCATTGCCAGACAGTGCCCAGCTTGGTTTGTAAAACCAGTTTTAGTGAGCTGAATATTCCATTTATCGTTATAAACCAAATGGTTAGTATTACGGAATGGCAGTGTATAATTAGGATCACGGAAAGTTGCCATTTTCTCAGTCGTGGTGCTTAATTGCCCAATCAGTGGGTATTGTTTGGTTGCCATCAGTAACTTGGTCAAGTCACGCGCAGTCGAGACATTATCAATCGACAGACCAGTTGGCTCAACATAACGTGTTTTGGTCATTCCCAAAGATTTCGCTTTCACATTCATTGCTTTAATAAATGCGTTATAGCCACCTGGATAGTGATGCGCCAGACTCGCCGCAGCGCGGTTTTCTGATGACATCAATGCCAGTAGCAGCATATCTTTGCGGCTAATCTCACTGTTTACCCGAACCCGAGAAAACACCCCTTTCATTTCTTTAGTTTGATGAATATCTACTGAGATAATCTCATCCAATGGCAATTTGGCATCCAACACCACCATTGCTGTCATTAATTTGGTGATTGATGCAATAGGAACCACTTCATCTGCATTGTTAGCGTAAATAACTTTATTTGTTTGTAAATCAACCACCATCGCACTGCCGGATGCCAGTTCCAAGGGAGCTTTCCCTTTAATTTCAGCCATCCCACCACTGGCTGTGGCTAAAGGAATGACGCTGATACCGGTAGATAAAAGCAAAAAACTTAATAGTGCAAAACGGATTTTCACATGCATGTTCGTCAGCTTAGACAGGTTGTCGGGAGTGATTGTGGTTGGTCCGGCGCATTATAAATTACAGCAATGACCTGCGCACCACACATTCTTCAAATGATTGTTACAAAGATTAAAACTGCCTAATCGCTACTCATCGGTAAACATTTTTCAAAGAAAGGAACAGTTACTGATTGTGAGCATTATTTTGAAAGATAGTAATTGTTTATAAAACAATCAAGCAGCCATAGTGAACGAATTTGGGTTAGGCTAATTCAATGCTGCTAAATTGCGCGGGATGTGACGTTAATTGGTGGAGAGATTAATGCTATAAATCTAAACAGACTCTCAATAATAATGAAAAAAAACTTATAAGACTCATTGTTAGCCTATAATTACCAACATAATTTTTAGATATACCCTAAATAATTCGAGTTGCAGGACGGAGGCAAGCAAGAGACAAATCGGTCGGGAAGCTATTTGAACAGCATTTATGCTGCCCGCAGGGTGAGCCTCAGGGATGAGGCTCATTAACCCGATGAGTTTACCTGTGTAAGTGATTCAGTTGATTGAACGTAGCCAACGCAGATGCAGCTTGAAGTATGACGGATATAAAACTGATTCATAGGTATTTATATGGGAACAACAATCTTTGGTATTCTCTTCGGTGTATTTCTAATAGCGGCAGGTTTAGCGGATATCCATGATGAAAATCTAGCATCACTCACGTTCTGGGTTGATGCATTGCTGATTCTTGTTGGTGCAGTATTCCTATTAGGTATTGCAAAATTTATCGGGCGTAAAAAGAAATAACCGCGCCGTTTATCAGAAAGGCCGCACGCGGCCTTTTCATTGTCAGCCAATTATGCCAAATCACTCATCACTAACTGTGCTATTTCAAAGTAAATAATCAGGCCCGTACCATCAATAAAGGTAGCAATAAAAGGCGCAGAAACCACAGCAGGATCAATTGACATCCGCTTTAATACCATTGGAATAATAGAAGAGACAATGGCACTCCACACGGTGATGGCAACAACAGTCAAGCTCACCACGATGGTGACTTCCATTCCTACGCCCAAGAACCAAGCGCGGATCCAGGCAGCCAGGCCAATAGTCGTTGCCACCATAAGAGAAGTAGAAATCTCTTTACGCAATACCGCCCCTACATTGCGCAGACTCACCTCCCCCAAGGCCATGGCCCGCACCAGAGTCGAGGTGATTTGCGTACCACTGTTACCGCCGGTTCCAATCAGTAATGGAATAAAGAAAGCCAGAGCGATAGCCGCTTCCAACTGCTCTTCAAACGCTTTCAATACTGTTCCGGTATAAGCTTCTGCCACAAACAGCAGTAATAACCATATAACGCGTTTGCGCCATAATGTTATCGGACTCGTTTGCAAATAAGGCTCATCGAGAGGCAGGCTGGCACCTTGCCGTTGGGCATCCTCAGTATTTTCATCTTCAATCAATTCGGCAATATCTTTCGCCCGTAATACCCCCACTAATTTTCCGTGGCTTAATACCGGAACAATGTCCAGACCGCTTTTTGCCAATAAACTTGCCGCTTCATGGCGATCCTGATCTGGAGATAGTGAGAAATAACTCTGATTGATAATTTGGAATACTTTTATATCCGGCTGATCTTCAGTCAGTAAATTCTTAACCGAGAGTAAGCCGACCAAATGCTGCTTGCCATTGGTTACCAACAATTGCGTTGGTATTTCATTGTCTGAAATATTCTGCAAGAAATAGGCTTTAGCCTCAGAGACTGACATATCAGCCGATACCGTAATATAAGCATCGCTGATATAGGCACCTAAGGTGGACTCTTTATCCTCGCCTTGATTGGATTGGTTTGGTATTGCTAAATCGAGATGTGAACTCATAAATGACCCTATTACTGTTATAAATTAGCTAAACAGTCCTCACATAGGGGCGCAACCAGATTAGAGAGTGCTCTATGGCTATCTCCGTGTCTAAGTTTTAGCACTATACAACGTATCTGATTTCTCAGAAGTTACTTTGGGTTATACCTTAATCCGATATAACCTGTCCTAACCTTGGGCGTCTCTGGACGTCGTCAGATCAGTAACCTGTGTTTGTATAGGAGCCTCGCCTAACGAGATACTGCATTTAAAATGCAGGCACACTATAAACGCGATACTTAAAATAAATCAAAAGAACAATCATTCTTCTTTAGGCTATATTTAAGATAGATATTCGCCTAATGAATATAAAAACAGTGAAAACCTACGCCCGTAAAATTGTAATCGCAATGTCTTTTGAGGTTTTTAACGCACGGATTTCGCTAAATAAATCGCTGGCTTCAGCATATTCTTTACGTAAATAACCCAACCACTGTTTGATACGGGCAACATGATACAAGCCGGTATCGCCCTGTTTCTCCAACAGCACATATTTTTGCAATAGCTTGACCACTTCAGGCCAGCTCATACGCGGTTCGTTATACTTAACTACCCGGCTCAGATTCGGTACATTCAATGCACCGCGCCCTAGCATCACGGCATCGCAGCCCGTGACCTTCATGCATTCCTGCGCGCTCTGGTAATCCCAGATTTCACCATTGGCGATCACGGGGATAGTCAGCCGCTGGCGGATCTCGCTAATTGCCTGCCAGTTAATGCGCTCGGCTTGGTAACCATCTTCTTTGGTGCGGCCATGCACCGCCAGTTCAGTCGCGCCAGCTTGTTGCACTGCGTCAGCGATTTCAAACTGACGATCACCAGAATCCCAGCCCAAACGAATTTTGACAGTGACCGGCAAGTGCGCTGGCACTGCTTCACGCATCGCTTTGGCCCCCTGATAGATCAGTTCAGGATCTTTCAGCAATGTGGCACCACCGCCACTACCATTAACGAGCTTTGAAGGACATCCGCAGTTGAGGTCAACGCCGTACGAGCCAAGTTCTACTGCGCGAGCCGCGTTTTCCGCCAGCCACTCTGGATATTGACCCAATAATTGGATGCGAACTAAGGTGCCTGATGGAGTACGGCTTTGATGATGTAATTCAGGACAGAGACGATAGAAGGATTTTGCCGGCAAAAGTTGATCGACCACCCGTAAAAACTCGGTGATACAAAGGTCATAATCGTTCACTTCGCTGAGGAGTTCGCGCACCAGTGAGTCTAATACCCCTTCCATCGGCGCCAATAATACTCGCATGCTAATTACCCTGATCCATTATCCGCACTCGCCCAGTATAACCGTAAAAAAGACCGGCAATGATACGGGGAAGTTGGGGTGCAAAACAAGGAATAACCCAGTAAGCACGCCGATTCAGATGAAAAAAAACCGCCTCAAAGAAGCGGTTTGATCAGCGAAAGGGATTACTGCTTATTCGCCGGGTTTACTACTACGACCACGTGAAGAAGGGCCCGCCGGGCGACGTTGACCATCAGCCTGGCTACGTGGGCGACTGTTACGGCTATCGCCGCGACCGGCTGCACCACCGCCATTCTGTGGGCGACCCGCGCTACTACCACGGCCCATTCCTGGACGTTGTGCACCACGACCCTGACGGCCATTTTGAATCGGATCAGCTTTGATGCTTGGATCCGGCTCATAGCCATCCAGCGCGATGCGCGGAATTTCACGTTTCAGTAAACGCTCAATATCACGCAACAGTTTATGCTCATCAACGCAAACCAGTGAAATCGCTTCACCTGTGCGTTCCGCGCGGCCAGTACGGCCGATACGGTGCACGTAATCTTCTGGTACGTTAGGTAATTCATAGTTAACCACATGGGGTAACTGATCAATATCCAGACCACGGGCAGCAATATCAGTGGCTACCAGTACACGGATTTTACCGTCTTTAAAATCAGCCAATGCACGAGTACGTGCACCCTGGCTCTTATTACCGTGAATTGCCGCTGCGGTAATGCCGTCTTTATTCAGTTGTTCAGCCAAATGGTTAGCACCATGCTTAGTGCGGTTAAACACCAACACTTGCTGCCAGTTGCCTTCACCAATCATCTGAGACAATAATTCACGTTTGCGGTTTTTATCCACAAAATGAACACTTTGCGCGATTTGCTCAGAAGCAGTATTGCGACGCGCCACTTCAACAGAAGCTGGGTTGTTCAACAATTTGCTCGCCAAACCTTTAATCTCGTCTGAGAAGGTGGCGGAGAACAGCAAGTTCTGGCGCTTAGCGGGCAGTTTTGCCAATACGCGGCGGATGTCGTGAATAAAGCCCATATCCAGCATGCGGTCAGCTTCGTCCAATACCAAAATCTCAATCTTGGACAAATCTACTGCGTTCTGATGTTCCAGATCCAGTAAACGGCCAGGCGTCGCCACCAAAATATCAACACCACCACGCAATTTCATCATCTGTGGGTTAATGCTAACGCCACCAAATACCACCAGCGAACGTAGCTTCAGATATTTACTGTAACTCTGTACGTTTTCGTCAATCTGCGCAGCCAGTTCACGGGTCGGCGTTAAGATCAACGCACGTACCGGGCGACGGCCTTTAATTGGCTGTTGATCCAGACTAAGCAGTTGCAACAACGGCAAGGTGAAACCCGCAGTTTTACCGGTACCGGTTTGCGCGCTGGCCATTAAATCACGGCCTTCCAATACCACAGGAATTGCCTGACGTTGAATCGGTGTCGGCACAAGGTAGCCCTGCTCTTCAACAGCACGCAGGATGTCGGCGTTTAGGCCGAGAGAATCAAATGACATATTACAAGAAGCTCCAGATCTTCCCAATCCCAACGATATCGTCAGGTGCAGTTTCAAGGGAAGATTATCAGACGAGGCATGAATTGAGGCATTACCACGAGGATTGGCACAAACTGCAGTGCACCATTACGGCTGATTGTAGCAGATCTTTAGCAAGAAAAGGGATATTTACACATTTCTTAAGATTTTTATTAGCGCAAACATCAAGAGAATTGATTTATTACTTGTCATTTATCCATCCCCGATCGCAAAAACAGGGCTTTTATTCACGCTGACTTTACATCTTCTTTGGGGAGGCCTAAAGTTAATCATATGATTGATTTATTGTTCAGCTATCCATTGGCATTCAACTAATTTCAATTTATTGAGTATGGTGACTATGTCTCATTCCACACCTCATTCTTTAATATCATCTGCTCCCGTGACCAGCCGTGGTGAGCAAGCCCGCCAACAATTGATTCACGCGGCTACCGAATTATTCGGTGAGTTAGGCCTGAAAGGGGCCACTACTCGGGATATCGCGCAGCGGTCAGGGCAGAATATTGCAGCCATCACCTACTATTTCAACTCTAAAGAAGGGTTGTATCTGGCGGTCGCGCAACAAATAGCAGATTTCATTCAGCAGACCTTCTCACCGTTGGCGCAAGAGATTGACCAGTTTCTCCAACAACCGATTCACGCACAAACGGCCGAGCAACAGTTGCATTTTATTCGCCGTGGGTTGCTGGAATTCAGCCATCTAATGACGCAGCCAGAAACGTTGAATATAAGTAAAATCATGGCGCGTGAGCAACTCTCTCCGAGCGACGCTTACCCACTGATTCATATGCAGGCTATTGCGCCATTACACCAAAAACTCAATCTACTACTGGCCGCATTTATTGGTGCCGATGCCAGTGCGACCAAAACGATTCTTCATACCCATGCCTTGATTGGTGAAGTGCTGGCCTTTCGCATGGGCCGCGAGACTATCCGTCGCCAGGCCGGTTGGCTGGATATTGGTGAGGCAGAAAGTGAAATGATCAATCAGGTACTTATCGAGCACATTGACCTGCTGCTTTACGGACTGCGAGGCAAATCAATACGGTGAGCTTATTAAATGGGGCGTTATAAAATTGTAGCTATAGAAATGGTTGATAGGGAGCATTATGAATCGCAAGAAGATTATAGTGGCCGTCGTTATTGTTGCCCTACTGGCGGCAGTAGGTTATGGCTGGAGCTACTACCGTCAACAACACGACGCATCATTGACGTTGTATGGCAATGTGGATATTCGCACAGTGAACTTGGGCTTTCGGGTTGGTGGTCGGCTGGCTTCTCTGACTGTCGATGAAGGGGATAAAATCCAGCCAGGGGAAGTACTGGGGAAACTGGATAACGGCCCTTATCTCAATGCACTCAAACAAGCGCAAGCCAATGTTCAAAGCGCGCAAGCACAATTAGCTTTATTGAAGGCAGGATACCGTGACGAGGAGATAGCACAGGTAAAATCTGAAGTTGCTCAGCGAGAAGCCGCATTTAGCTATGCTGATAGCTTCCTAAAACGCCAACAAGGGTTGTGGTCAAGTAAAGCCACCTCTGCCAACGAGCTAGAAAATGCGCGGACTGCCCGTAATCAAGCACAGGCTAATCTGCAAGCCTCCAAAGATAAGCTTGCACAATATTTGAGTGGCAACCGGCCACAGGAAATTGCGCAAGCCGAAGCGAATCTGGCCCAAAGTGAAGCGGAACTGGCTCAAGCTCAACTCAATCTGCAAGACACCACCCTGCTTGCGCCATCAGCGGGTACCGTACTCACTCGTGCGGTTGAACCGGGGACCATTTTATCCGCCAGTAACACCGTATTTACTCTGTCATTGACCGATCCGGTATGGGTACGGGCCTACGTCAGTGAACCCCACTTGAATCAGGCCATTCCCGGTACCGAAGTCGACGTATTTACCGATGGTCGCCCAGGCAAGCCATATCACGGCAAAATAGGTTTCGTATCACCCACGGCAGAATTTACCCCTAAAAGTGTTGAAACACCGGAACTGCGTACCGATCTGGTTTATCGCTTACGTATCATTATCACTGATGCCGATGAATCGTTGCGACAAGGTATGCCCGTCACCATCCGTTTCGCACAACCTTAAGGTGGTATGAGCTATGAATGGAATCCAGCATCTTATTACTTTGGAGGGCGTTGAAAAACGCTTCCCCGGACTGGATAACCCTGCCGTCGCCAGCCTGACAACAGAGATCCGCAGTGGCGCGGTCACCGGTTTGGTTGGGCCGGACGGTGCCGGTAAAACCACCCTGCTCCGTATGCTTGCCGGATTGCTCAAACCCAGTCAAGGCAAGATGACGGTGGTCGGGCTAGACCCGTTAGAAAACGATCGCCAGTTACATTCCATTCTCGGGTATATGCCACAAAAGTTTGGTTTGTATGAAGACCTGACGGTGATGGAGAACCTGACGCTGTATGCCGATCTACGCGGAGTTACCGGTGAGCTTCGCCGCCAAACATTTGAGCGCCTGCTGACGTTTACCGATTTAACCCGCTTTACTGACCGGCTGGCGGGAAAACTCTCCGGCGGGATGAAGCAAAAACTGGGGTTGGCCTGTACTCTGGTCGGTCAGCCCAAAGTACTGTTGCTCGATGAACCGGGTGTCGGCGTTGACCCGATTTCACGCCGCGAGTTATGGCGCATGGTGCATGAGCTGGCAAGCGATGGCATGCTTATCCTGTGGAGCACATCATATCTGGATGAGGCAGAGCAATGCCGTGAAGTGCTATTACTAAATGAAGGGAAATTGCTGTACAGCGGTGCGCCGCAACACCTGACGCAACGGATGAGTGGCCGCACAATTTTGCTGGCAGCGCAAACCGGAACTAACCGTAAGCTGTTACAACATGCGCTGGCATTGCCTCAAGTGAGCGATGGAGTCATTCAGGGGAAGTATGTACGGCTAATCCTCAAACCTGACGTGGATCACAGCCAACTATTGCCACTCCTCAATCAGCCCAATGCCGAGATAACTGAAGCAGAACCGCGCTTTGAGGATGCCTTTATCGACCTATTGGGGGGCGGCCCCGCCAGTGAGTCCGCTTTGGCGAAAATTATGCCCAAAGTCGCCGGTAGCCATCAGGAAACCGTGATTGAAGCCCAAGAGTTAACCAAAAAATTTGGCGATTTCGCCGCAACTGATCATGTGAATTTTCAAGTTAAACGCGGTGAGATATTTGGTCTGCTCGGCCCGAATGGCGCGGGGAAATCCACTACGTTTAAAATGATGTGCGGTCTGTTAGTCCCCAGTTCAGGTAAAGCATTGGTACTGGGAATGGATCTGAAAACCAGTTCGGGTAAAGCCCGGCAGCATTTGGGTTATATGGCGCAGAAATTCTCGCTGTATGGCAATCTGACCGTTGAACAAAACCTGAAATTTTTCTCCGGCGTTTATGGTCTACAAGGCAAAATACAACGCGACAAAATAGCTGACATGACATCAGCCTTTAACTTTACCCCGATCCTTAGGCAAACCCCGGACTCACTGCCTTTGGGGTTTAAACAGCGTTTGGCGCTGGCCTGCGCGTTAATGCACGAACCAGACATTCTGTTCCTGGATGAACCGACATCCGGCGTCGACCCTCTAACTCGGCGTGAGTTTTGGTTGCATATCAATGGGATGGTAGATAAAGGCGTCACCGTCATGGTTACCACCCACTTTATGGATGAAGCAGAATACTGTGATCGTATCGGGCTGGTTTACCGTGGCAAGATTATCGCAGCCGGCACACCTGATGAGTTAAAACAACAGGTTGCCAGTGATGATAATCTTAATCCCTCCATGGAAGAGGCCTTTATTGGGCTGGTGCAACACTATGATCAGCAAAATGATAAGGAGCAGCAGTCATGACCGAGCCACGTCTATTGCCAGTGGATAAATCGCCGGTAAATGAGAGCGAAACCTATCAGGACACAGGGTTTTCCTGGCGTCGCTTGCGGGCCTTATGCCGTAAAGAGACCCGGCAAATACTGCGTGACCCGAGCAGTGGATTGATCGCATTCGTCATCCCGTTGTTGCTGCTGTTTATCTTTGGTTATGGCATCAATCTGGACTCCAGCAAACTGCACGTCGGCATTTTAATGGAGCAACAGAGCAAACCGGCTCAGGATCTGGCTAACGCCTTCGCCAGTTCACCTTATATTTCACCGCAAATCAGTGACAATCGCCAGGCGCTAATTCAGGCGATGCAAGCCGGCAAAATTCGTGGGCTAATTGTGATCCCCAATGATTTTGCACAGCAACTTGCGCGCCCCGAAAGTAAAGCGCCCATTCAGGTCATTACTGATGGCAGTGAACCCAATACCGCCAACTTTGTGCAAGGCTACGCACAAGGGGTGTGGCAAATCTGGCAACAACAACAGGCGCAAAACCTAGGGCAAAAAAACGATCCTCTGATTGAGATTCAGGTCCGTTATTGGTTTAACCCTGCCGCCATCAGCCGACACTTTATTATTCCCGGTGCCATTACCATTATTATGACGGTTATCGGCGCGATTCTAACCTCGCTGGTGATCGCCCGTGAATGGGAGCGCGGTACCATGGAAGCACTACTGTCGACCCAGGTCACGCGCAGCGAGTTGCTGTTGTCGAAACTGATCCCCTATTACGCCCTGGGCATGATAGCCATGACACTCTGCATGGCGGTGTCGGTATTTATCCTCGATGTGCCTTTCCGTGGCTCACTGTGGATATTGTTTGTTATGACCAGCCTATTTTTGGCCAGCACTCTGGGTATGGGATTGCTAATTTCGACTATTACCCGCAATCAATTTAACGCCGCAATGGTGGCCTTGAATGCCGCATTCCTGCCGGCAGTGATGCTGTCTGGCTTCATTTTCGAAATTGACAGCATGCCCGCTATCGTGCGCGCCGTAACCTATATCATTCCCGCCCGCTATTTTGTCAGCAGCCTGCAAACCCTGTTTCTGGCGGGGAACATCGGTACCGTACTGGTGATTAACCTGTTGTTCCTGGTTGCCTCAGCAACCGTATTTATCGGCCTGACGGCATGGAAAACTAATCGTCGGTTAGATTAGACGCCGATTAGATTAAAGGAAGGAAGCAAGATATGTTTCATCGCCTCTATACATTGATTATCAAAGAGTTACAGTCACTGCTGCGCGAGCCACAGACGCGGGCGATATTAATTATGCCGGTTATATTACAAGTCATTTTGTTCCCATTCGCCGCCACATTGGAAGTGACTAATGCCACCATCGCTATTTATAGCGAAGACAGCGGGAAAGCGTCTGTAGAACTGACCCAACGCTTTGCCAAAGCAGAGGCTTTTTCTCATGTCTTACTGCTCCACAGCCCACAAGAGATTCAGCCGGTGATTGATAACCAGCAAGCACTGCTTTTGATACGTTTCCCAGAGCAATTCAGTGCTGACCTGGCTAATGGCAAAACCACTCAGTTACAGTTATTACTGGATGGGCGTAACTCCAACAGCGCGCAAATTGCCGCCAATTACATTCAGCAAATCGTACAAAATTATCAATTAGAGTTAACCCAAGGCCAGATAAAGCCCAACAACAGCGAGTTGGTCATCCGCAATTGGTATAACCCGAATCTGAACTACAAATGGTTCGTGGTGCCATCATTGATTGCGATGATTACGACTATTGGGGTGCTTATTGTGACATCACTGTCGGTGGCTCGTGAGCGGGAGCAAGGGACACTCGAACAGTTGTTAGTTTCGCCGCTTACCACCTGGCAGATTTTTATTGGTAAAGCTGTCCCGGCACTGATTGTCGCGACTTTCCAGGCCAGTATCGTCTTGTTTATCGGTATCTTTTTTTACCAAATTCCGTTTGCTGGTTCGTTGGCGCTGTTTTACGGCACCATGCTGCTCTACGGCTTGTCGCTCGTTGGCTTCGGTTTGTTGATTTCCTCGTTATGTTCCACTCAGCAGCAGGCTTTTATTGGCGTGTTTGTTTTCATGATGCCCGCTATCTTGTTGTCTGGGTATGTCTCGCCGGTGGAGAATATGCCTATCTGGCTGCAAAATATTACGTGGATCAACCCTATCCGCCACTTTACCGATATCACCAAACAGATTTACCTCAAGGATGCCAGTTTCGATATTATCTGGCACAGTTTGTGGCCGTTACTCGTAATAACCGCCACAACGGGGAGTGCCGCCTATGGGATGTTTAGGCGGAAAATCGCATAGCGACATTAAGTGGTAGTAAGGCTTACCGGCATTCACCAAAAAACAAAAAGGACACCACAGGGGTGTCCTTTAAAATTTTGATCAACCTATAATACGGCGAGCAAGTTTGCCACACCGCAACTTTGAATCAGCCAGCTTAAGCTGAGTTTGATTCAGTGACGAGACCAAAAAATTGACCGACGCCCGCAGCGCAGAAAGCGCAGTTGACATCGGTCAATGAGCATTTCGCGCAGCGTACGGCGAGCAAGTTTGCCGCGTCGCAGCCCTGAATCAGCCAGCTTAACGGCGGTTGCCGAAAATCCGCAGCAACATCAAGAACAAGTTAATGAAATCAAGATACAGCGTCAAAGCACCCACTATGGAGTATTTACGGAAGTTATCTTTATCATTGGCATCCAACTGTGAACCCATGTTTTTCAACTTCTGGGTATCATAAGCAGTCAAACCAACAAACACTAACACCCCGATGTAGGTCACTGCCCACATTAGCGCCGTGCTTTTCAGCCAGATGTTAACAATGGATGCTAACACGATACCGATCAGGCCCATAAACAGCATGCTGCCCATACCACTCAAGTCACGTTTAGTGGTATAGCCGTAGAAACTCATGGCACCAAACATACCGGCAGCAATCAAGAATGTGCTGGCGATAGAAGAGCTGGTGTACATGATGAAAATGCTGGATATCGTCAAGCCGGTTAATGCGGAATAGAGCATAAACAGCGAGGTAGCCATCGAGCCACTCAGGCGGTTAACCATGCCAGAAATAACAAATACCAGACCTAACTGAACAATAATCAGCCCGAAAAAGGTGATCTGACTGGAAAATATAAAGTTGAGTACCGCAGGGGTATTCGCTGCGTACCAAGCGACAACCGCCGTTAATAACAGACCACAGGTCATCCAGCCGTATACCTGCGCCATATATGCCTGAATGCCTGTGTTGGCACGTTCGACAATCGAACCATTAGAGCGTGGATAGCGATCCATGGTAGTTACCTTATGCATATAAATAATGATACAGGCCATCTAAATTGACAGCCCACCGACTTTTTAAGGGTACCACAGAAGTACAGTCAACAAGGGAGTAAAAATAGACATTTAGCGGTGATCTTTACACTGGTTTACGCTCAATTTACCAGCGCTTGGCCGCCAGATGATCACTGTCGCGTGATTCAACCCAACGTTCGCCGTCCGTTGTGGCTTCCCGCTTCCAAAATGGGGCCTTTGTTTTCAGGTAATCCATTATAAATTCAGCCGCATCAAACGCCATACTGCGATGGGCGCTGGTTACCCCAACAAAGACAATTTCATCGCCGGGGAACAGTGGCCCCACCCGATGAATAACGCTAACACGCTGTAAAGGCCAACGGCTACGGGCTTCATCAATAATCTCAGTTAGCGCCTTTTCTGTCATGCCTGGGTAATGTTCCAGCGTCAGTGCGCTAACGCTATCACCCAGATTGTGATTACGAACTTTGCCGGTAAACGTCACCACCGCGCCATCTTCATCACACTGTGACAACCAGTGATACTCATCACCCACACTGAAAGTCTCAGTACCCACGCAAATACGGGTATGGTCCATTATCAACCTCCGGTCACCGGCGGGAAGAACGCCACTTCATCACCCGCCACCAGCGGATGATGAACATTGACCAATGATTGATTCACCGCAGTCAGTAATTTGCCTTCTTCAAGAGCTAATTGCCAGCGCTCACCCCGTTGGCACAGGGATTGACGCAGTGCCTCAACAGTGGGAAATTCCGCCGCCAATTGCAAACTGTCGGTTCCGACCAGTTCACGCACCTGAGCAAAAAAGAGAATTTGAATCATGAGTTCACCTTAAAATCACCGGATTTCCCGCCACTTTTTGCTAACAGGCGCACCGGGCCAATTATCATGTCTTTTTGTACCGCTTTGCACATATCGTAAATTGTCAGGGCGGCAACGGAAGCTGCCGTCAGCGCTTCCATTTCCACGCCGGTTTTACCGGTCAGGCGGCAGCAAGTTTCGATACGCACACGGTTGTGTTCTGGTTGTGCTTCCAGTTGAACTTCAACTTTGGTCAGCAACAGTGGGTGGCACAGCGGGATTAATTCCCAGGTTTTTTTAGCTGCCTGAATCCCGGCAATACGCGCAGTGGCAAAGACATCACCTTTGTGGTGGCTGCCCTCGATAATCATCGCCAACGTCGCGGCCTGCATTTCGACAAAAGCCTCCGCCCGCGCTTCACGCACGGTTTCTGCTTTAGTGGAAACATCCACCATATGGGCTTCGCCTGCGGCGTTAATGTGAGTTAGTTGGGTCATATATTCTCTTCTGTTCTTAACGTTGCCCGCTATCAACCGCCAATAAACGATAAATTCTGGGTAATACCGCTGTTGCCCTGATGCAGAAAATGGGTCTGTTTCTTGGTTTGCAATGCACTCTGGATGCGTGCCATTAACTCATCTTGCTGGTCATCGCTGCCCAGCAAGTCACGTAGTGTAATGCCTTGCTCACCAAATAAGCATAAATGCAGATTCCCCAGCGCTGAAACACGCAAGCGGTTACAACTGGCGCAGAAGTCTTTCTCATACGGCATAATCAGCCCGACCTCCCCCAGATAATCCGGGTGATGGAACACCTGCGCCGGGCCATCACTGCGTGCCCGCGCTTGCTGTTGCCAGCCTTGTTGGAGTAATTGCTGGCGGATGACACCACCGGAGACATGGTGTTGATGAAACAGATTGCCCCCCTCGCCGGTTTCCATTAATTCGATAAACCGCAGTTGAATCGGCCGTGACTTTATCCAGGTGAGGAAGGCATTCAGATTGCGATCATTGACATCACGCATCAATACGGCGTTAATTTTAACTTTCTCAAAACCGGCATCAAAAGCAGCATCAATGCCTTGCATGACCTGATGAAATTTATCCTGCCCAGTTATGGCATGAAATTGCCGTGGATCAAGGCTATCGACACTGACATTAATGGCTGTCAACCCAGCCTCCCGCCATTGGGCGGCATCACGGGCTAAACGATAGCCATTGGTGGTGACTGCCAGAGTGCGGATCGCTGGATTTTGTCTGATGGTGGCAATGATATCGCTGAAGTCGCGCCGCATAGAGGGTTCGCCGCCCGTCAGACGAATTTTTTCTGTTCCCAATAGAGCAAAGGCGCGGCTGACGCGGCTTATTTCGTCCAGACTCAGAAAGCTTTTTAATCCGTCGGGGCGATAGCCATCCGGCAAGCAATAGGTGCAACGAAAATTGCACACATCGGTAATTGATAGGCGCAAATAATAGAACTTGCGCGCAAATGCGTCAGTGAGTTGTACCATAACACCTTTCCAAATACGGGAGATGCAGGCATTTCTACCTCGCACCCTGGTGGCTTAAAGCCACGGCCAGAGCATCATATTGTTCGCGAACGAGACAACGTAGACGCCAAGGCTAGGAGTTTATGTTCAGTGACAGTTTACCCACTGCCCACCGAACCATGGTTTAAAAAGTAAAGCAGTTAGCGGCAGATGAGTCGCTAAAACCCCTACTTTTCCTAGAGATTCTAACGCTAAAACGGCAGGATAGCCAATGGCTGTTTTCCGTTATATATTTTTATATACAACGACTTATATAACAAAACTTACTGTTATTCAGTCTATTGTAATCCATTGCTAATACTTTGTTTAAAATCACGAAAACAATGGCTTTTATCGCGTTTTCACGGCAAATCCGTTAACTTATGCAGCAATTTCACCATTAGCTACGCTATTAGAGCCAGGCAACAATATTTAGACAGGAAAAATATGCGAAATCGCACATTAGCGGATCTCGATCGGGTGGTTGCTTTAGGAGGAGGCCATGGCTTGGGGCGCGTGATGTCAGCCCTTTCTCCACTGGGTTCACGCCTGACAGGTATTGTTACCACCACCGATAATGGCGGCTCGACGGGTCGCATCCGCCGTTCAGAAGGAGGAATTGCCTGGGGTGATACCCGCAATTGCCTTAATCAGTTGATCACTGAGCCGAGTGTGGCTTCGGCAATGTTTGAATACCGTTTTAGCGGTAATGGCGAACTCTCAGGCCATAATCTGGGTAATTTAATGCTCAAAGCGTTAGACCATCTCAGCATCAGACCTATCGAGGCAATCAACCTGGTGCGTAGCTTGCTAAAAGTAGAGGCATGGCTCATCCCGATGTCTGAGCAACCGGTCGATTTGCTGGCCATCGATCATGAAGGACACCCCGTTTATGGTGAGGTGAATATCGACCAACTGGCGAAAATGCCACAAGAGATGTTGTTGTCACCGCACGTTCACGCCACGCGGGAAGCCGTGGAAGCAATTAGCCAGGCAGACGTTATTTTGATTGGGCCAGGTAGTTTCTTAACCAGCCTGATGCCCTTGTTACTGCTAGATGACTTAACTCAGGCCCTACGTCGCAGCTCTGCCAGTATGATTTATATCGGTAATCTGGGGCGTGAACTCAGTGTGGCGGCAGCCGCGCTGTCGTTGCAAGAAAAACTGGCGATAATGGAAAGCAAGATTGGCCGCAAAATTATTGATGCTGCTATTGTCAGTCCACGAATTGATATCAGTGGCGTAACGGACAGAATTATTATCCAGCAACCACTGGAAGCCAAAGATATCCCTTATCGCCATGACCGTGAGCTGCTCCGCCAAGCGCTGGAAACCACGTTGCAACAGCTCGGTGGCGCAAACTAGCTAAGAGGTTTTGCTCGAGTTTGAGCTTGCAATGTTGCGCTGTCATTCATATGGATATACAGCGCCTCCACTTTAGTTCTAGCCCATGGTGTACGGCGTAAGAATTTCAGGCTGGATTTAATGCTGGGATCGCTGATGAAACAGTTGATATTGATACGGTATGCCAACTCCTCCCAACCATAATGCTCAACCAGTTTAGTCAACAGTTGTTCAAGGGTAATACCGTGTAACGGATCTTTCGACAAGTGATCGCTCATTATTTATCTCGCGTTTTATACTCTTCCGACCTGGCGCTGCTGAATTGTTGGCTTGCCACCGAGCTGCCACCCCAGGTTATTTGAGTCTATTTAGGTGATGATTTTATTAGCCGCACACCTTAATCAGGATGGGTTGATGCGGCAAGCAGAAATTCCTGATTTGCCACACGGCCACCACACAATGTGAGGCTAATGAGCATCACGATATTGCGATAAACTGTTGGCGCAACTGATGAACTTGATCGCGCAGTTCTGCCGCCTGCTCAAATTCCAGATTCTGTGCATGGGTGTACATTTTAGATTCCAGCTCACGGATTTTCTGGTCAAGCGCTTTCGGTGGCAAGGCGTGATAATTATTGGGATCAGCCACTTTGCCGCCCCGCCCTTTCCCTTTACCACGGGAAGAGGGTTGGCCCAGTTGCAGAATATCGCCAATTTTCTTGTTCAACCCTTGTGGAATGATGCCACGTTCTTCGTTGTAAGTTTGCTGTTTGACACGCCGCCGTTCCGTTTCACCAATAGCCTTTTCCATTGAGGCGGTAATTCTGTCGCCATACAGTATCGCTTTACCATTAAGGTTACGCGCGGCACGACCAATAGTCTGGATTAAAGAGCGTTCAGAACGCAGGAAACCTTCTTTATCAGCATCAAGAATTGCGACCAGAGAAACCTCTGGCATATCCAAACCTTCGCGCAGTAAGTTGATCCCCACCAGTACATCAAACTCACCCAAGCGCAGATCACGAATAATCTCTACCCGCTCAACGGTATCAATATCCGAATGCAGGTAACGAACACGGGCACCATGCTCCCCCAGATACTCAGTCAGGTCTTCGGCCATACGTTTAGTCAGCGTTGTTACCAGTACCCGCTCGTTAATCGCTGCACGAATACGGATCTCTGATAGCAAGTCATCGACCTGTGTTGCTACTGGCCGTACTTCAATTAACGGATCGAGCAGGCCCGTCGGCCGCACGACCTGATCGATGATATCGCCACCGGATTTCTCCAGCTCATATTTACCCGGAGTTGCTGAAACATAAATAGTTTGTGGTGCCAGTGCTTCAAACTCTTCAAAACGCATTGGCCGGTTATCCAGTGCCGATGGCAGCCGGAAACCATATTCCACCAGTGTTTCTTTGCGCGAGCGGTCACCTTTGTACATCCCGCCGATTTGCGGAATAGTCACGTGGGATTCATCAACCACCAACAAACCGTCAGCCGGTAGATAGTCAAATAACGTAGGTGGTGCTTCGCCGGGACCACGGCCGGAAAGGTAACGTGAATAGTTTTCAATACCGGAGCAGTAGCCCAGCTCATTCATCATTTCAAGGTCAAACTGGGTCCGCTGGCTAATACGTTGCTCTTCCAACAACTTATTGTTGGCTAATAGCACCTGACGCCGGTCGGCCAGTTCGACTTTGATCTCTTCCATGGCCTGCAAAATACGCTCACGCGGGGTAACGTAGTGCGTTTTAGGATAGACCGTAAAACGCGGTACTTCATGCTGTAACTGGCCAGTCAATGGATCAAAAATTGACAACCGCTCGACCTCTTCATCAAACAGTTCTACCCGCAGCGCCCACTCATCAGATTCCGCAGGGAAGATGTCGATGACTTCACCACGCACCCGGAAAGTACCGCGCTGGAATACCTGATCATTACGGCTGTATTGCAATTCGGATAAGCGACGCAAAATAGAGCGCTGATCGATGATCATACCCTTAGTCAGATGCAGCATCATTTTCAGGTATAAGTCAGGATCACCCAGGCCATAAATCGCAGAGACCGATGCCACTACGATGACATCACGCCTTTCCAACAATGCTTTGGTCGCCGATAGCCGCATTTGCTCAATATGCTCGTTTACCGAGGCGTCTTTTTCGATAAACGTATCAGAGCTTGGGACATAGGCTTCAGGCTGATAGTAGTCATAGTAGGAGACAAAATACTCTACCGCGTTATCGGGGAAAAACTCTTTCATCTCACCATAAAGCTGTGCTGCCAATGTTTTATTGGGTGCCAGCACCATGGTCGGGCGGTTCAAATCAGCAATAACATTGGCTATCGTAAAGGTTTTACCCGATCCCGTTACCCCCAACAGTGTCTGATGAGCCAGACCATTCTCTAGCCCTTCTTCCAGCTTACGGATAGCCTCAGGCTGGTCGCCTGCTGGCTTAAACTCAGAATGTAGTTTGAATAATTTACTCATGAATTTGCTACCCGCCGGAGAAATACACACTATCAGGAGGCTAATTATGAAAGCCCCATAGAATTTTGCCACCCCTATGATACTGGATATAAAACCAGCTTCAAGCACCAAAATGTAGGAATTTCTTTAACCAAGAGATTGTTTGCCTCGTTACAGTGACATACAAACGACAGTTGCACTGTAAAAGCATTTTTATCCCCAACTGTTAACATAAACGCATTAGTGATAACTAATTGATTAAAGATCATCCATCAATTCTGCCTATGAATTATCAGCGCTTGATTTTAATTAACCCATTGAAAATAAAATAAATTATTAAAAAGTAGAGAATGCGGACAACAGGAGCGCAAGCCGCGTCCGCTCTCGCTTGCCATCAGTTTTCTATGGCTAATGCACAAGGTTATCCACAGGAATGGTGGATAACTCATTCAACCCCACAGCGGCTGGGAGTTGGCGAAAAGCAAAGCTTGGGAAAGAAATAGGGACTAACTGGCTTTTTTAGTGTTTTTTTTACATTTTTATTTCACCGTATATTTCAATTAGTGCTAACTATGTAGCTTGCTAATTCTATAACTTTCACTAGCTCACCCTCACATCTAATCACTTCTGGCCTTACTGTTTTTTTCTGCACCATTATCTCCAGCAGAGCACCGCTTAAGTGCATGCTATCCGTCACTCTACGCCTTTATCGCTGTGGTCTGGGTCATTTCAGCCCTGATCTGTACGTTAAAACGATTTACAGACTGTTAACATACAAATGTTGTCCTCTGCATGGCAACTTGGCCCAAGAGTTGCTTTATATCTATAGAACAGAGGAGTGAAAGAGGAAATGGTCTAAAGCGGTGCAACATATTCATGAACCAAAAACCATCCTATCTCAGGGTGATTAGGGGCAAAAATAACCTGTTGATACCATTTAACACCACAATTAACCCATTTCACCTCAATTTACGCCAACAACCACCCGTTAGAAGTGTGGTGTTTTATGTTGTACTGCCGCTATCAAGTATGCAGATTTGCTGGTTAATCCTTCGCTAGCCGTTACAGAACACTGGGTCACCTGTGAGCTACTGAGATCGACTGAGGAGAAGCACTGATGCTGAGTTTAACCGCTGTAAATCAATACTATGGTCAGAATCATATCCTTTGGGATATTAATCTGGAGATCCCTCGTGGGCAATGTACCTGCCTGATTGGCCGCAATGGGGTAGGGAAAACAACATTAATTAATTGCATCATGGGACATCTGCCGATTAAGAGTGGCACCATGACCTGGCAACCGAACCATGAACCGCCACAGAATTTGCTACAACAACCCGTTGAGGGGCGCACTGCTCTGGGTATCGGCTATGTACCACAAGGGCAACAGATTTTCTCTCAACTGAGTGTGGAGGAGAATATGCTGATAGCCGTGCTGGCAGGCCGCTATAAATCGCGCCAAATTCCGGGATGGATTTTTGATTTGTTCCCGCAACTGTATGATAAACGCACCCAGCGCGGCGGGGAGCTAACCCGCAATCAACAACAGCAGTTAGCCATTGCCAGAGCACTGGTGGCAGAGCCAGAATTACTGATCCTTGATGAACCTGGGAGTGGAGTTTTACCGCCGTTGAGTGAGGATATTGGCAATATCCTGCATCAACTCAGCCGTAGCCTGGGTCTGACAGTGCTGTTAGTTGAACATCGTTTAGCTTTTATTCAACATGTTGCAGATCGATTTTGTTTGATGGCAGGCGGTAGAAATGTGGCACAAGGGACATTGGCTCAATTGGATGAAGACATGATTATTGAGCATTTGGCCAGTTGATATGGCGCAGAACTGTTCCCCTCTCACGCGAGCTAAAGCCGATAACACCGGCCATACTCAGCAAAAAAACCAGGGCTAATAATGTCTATTAGCCCTTTAGTGCCATATCGTAGTGAAAAATTCACGTGGTGATTTAGTTCATTTCTGTGTCAGCCAAAAGCCCCAAATCCAGATAGCCGCCAAGATCACGCCGCCGGGTGATAGGATTCACGTCAAGATCCGTCAGATAGGGGACGACACCTAATCGCGGGGCGCTGATCATCTGTGTCAATGTTGCCATATACTCAACTTGTCGCTCCCCCGCAGGTATCACCTCGTTGGCAACCCAGCCCGCCAGTGTCAGCCCAGCTTGCCGGATAGCCAAAGCGGTCAACAAAGCATGATTGATACATCCCAGTTTTATACCAACAACCATAATCACCGGGAATTGCTCTCGCTGTACCCAATCGGCAAAAGTTGCCTGTGGCGACAGTGGCGTAAACCAGCCGCCAGCCCCTTCGATCAATACCCATTCTGCCGCGTGCTCAAGCTGTTGTAGCCCTTGCGATAAAACTGACAAATCAATCTCACGCCCTTCACTGGCACTGGCAATATGGGGTGAGGTCGCTTCCAGAAACGTGAATGGATTCACCTGTGAATAACTGAGTGCCTCACTGCTGTTTGCCTGTAGTGCCAAAGCATCGCTGTTACGCAATCCGTCAGGCGTCATCTGGCTGCCGGATGCCACCGGTTTATAACCGGCGGTGCGATAGCCCTGTTGGGCTGCGGCTTGCAGTAAGGCACAACTGGCAACTGTCTTACCGACATCAGTATCCGTGCCAGTGATAAACCAACGTTTAGTCACGATAGATAACCCCATAAACTAAGTGGTAACTCAGCGGGTAGGTGCCAGATTGAGTGCTATAAGCGCGTTGCAGGGCCACCAGCCGCTGACGACCACTTAACCCGGCATCACGCCCCTGATGTAAATGCGTAGCGCCTATGCCTTGCAGAGAGCGCATAAGCGCTATCACATCAGGAAACTGTTGCTGATATAACTCGGTAGTCAGGTGATGGCGATACCCCTGACAAGCGTCACTGATATGTTGAAAGGGGAGAAAATCATTCACATGGCGTTTACCATCTACCTGTTGCCACGCCTGCCCCAACTCATCAAGAGATCCTTTTGCCAAGGTAGAAAACAGGATGATGCCGCCAGCCCGAGTGACACGATATAGCTCAGCTAACGCCTGCGGTAAATCAGCACACCACTGTAGCGCCAGATTACTAAAACAAATATCAACTGTTTGATCTGGCAGCGGTATATTTTCAATATCAGCCAATAAATAGCTATCAGCAGCCTGTTGCCGGCGGGCGTGATCCAACATTCCAGCGGCCAAATCTAGCGCAGTAACAAATCTGTCTCGTTCACGCCAACAGCGGCTGAAATAGCCAGTACCGCACCCGGCATCCAGCACTGACGCCCCCGGATGCTGATTACCCAGCGCCAATAAGGTATTCCCCGTTTCTCGCTGTAAACATGCCGCTGAGTCGTAACTGCCAGCAGCCCGGCTAAATGCAGCCGCAATCGCCGGTTTATCAACCAAAGGTAATCGTGGATTATCAGCGACAAACGCCATACAGCACCTCCAGCAATCTGTCGATATCATCACATTGATGCGCAGCACTCAGGGTAATACGCAATCTGGCGCTCCCCGGCGGAACTGTTGGGGGGCGAATCGCCGTTACCCATAACCCCTCGGTACGGAGCTGCTCCGCCAGTGCCAGCGTTTGCTGATTGTCACCCACCAGCAGTGGCTGGATAGCGGTTTCAGATACCCCTAATTGCAACGGTAAATCTGCCGCGCCACGCCGAAATTGCGCAATACGTTGCTGAAGCTGCTGTCGCAAGTCATCACCTTGCTGAATACGTAACAATGCTGCTTGCAGCGCACAAGCCTGTGCTGGTGGCATTGCAGTGCTATAAATCAGATGGCGGGCATATTGCAGCAGATACTCGGCAACCGGCTCCTGACACAACACTGCCGCCCCACTCAAGCCGAATGCCTTGCCAAAAGTGACCACTAACAGTTCGGGTTTCACCCCTTGCTGCCAGCAACTACCACGGCCACCTTCGCCACACACACCAATTCCGTGCGCATCATCCACCAGTAACCAGCCACCTGCCGCCACTGTTTTTTGCTGCAAAGCAGCCAGTGGAGCGCTATCACCGTCCATACTAAAAACGCCTTCGGTGACCACCAATGTTTGGCCTGCACAGGGTTTATCGAGTAGGTTTTGTAGCGCATCGGGCTGATTATGCACAAAACGCCGTAATTGGGCCGGAGAGTGTGCCGCCGCCTCCAGCAAAGAGGCGTGGCTGAGTTTATCAGCCAGTATCCTGTCGGCGGCAGCAGTTAACGCTGCCAACACCGCCTGATTTGCTGCGTAGCCTGAGATAAACAGCAATGCGCGCGGATAGCCCAGCCAGTGCGCCAATTGGTGTTCCAGTTGAGCATGAGGCCGGCTATAGCCGGTAACATGACCAGAGCCACCACTGCCAACACCATAGCGTTGCGCCCCCTGCTGCCACGCCGCAATCACATCAGGATCCTGACTTAACCCCAGATAATCATTACTGGCGAAGTTGAGATAACGCCGCTCTCCTGATTGCAACCAGCGCCCATTAGCACCTTCATTAACCTGACGGCTGCGGTAGGCTGCTGTATCGCGCCGCTGTTGCAGCCCCTGCTCTATCTTGCTTTGCCAGTCCATCAGATTGCCGCGTTATAAAATTGTGTGCTCTCGCCGGGCAATGAGTCACCCTGCAACAGTTGCTCAGTTAATACTTGCTGCTGCTCACGATCCCCTTGCTCAGTGGCGGTTTGCTGTGGATTCAGCCCCAATTTACGGAACAGTTGCAGATCTTTATCTTCTTCAGGATTCGCCGTGGTAAGCAATTTACAGCCGTAGAAAATAGAGTTTGCCCCCGCCATAAAGCACATCGCCTGGGTTTGCTCGTTCATTTGTTCGCGACCGGCAGATAAGCGCACATAGGAGGTTGGCATCATGATACGTGCGATAGCAATGGTACGGATAAACTCGAAAGCATCTACGTCGTCGTTATTTTCCAGCGGTGTGCCTTTCACTTTTACCAGCATATTGATCGGCACACTTTCAGGCGGTTTGGGCAAATTAGCCAGTTGTACCAGTAGCCCTGCGCGGTCGCGGACAGTTTCGCCCAATCCGACAATGCCACCCGAACAGACTTTGATGCCGGCGTCACGAACTTCACTGAGGGTATCGAGCCGTTCCTGATAACTGCGGGTGGTAATGATGCTGCCATAGAATTCCGGCGAGGTATCAAGATTGTGGTTGTAATAATCCAGCCCAGCTTCTGCTAACCGGTGGGCTTGCTGCTTATCCAGCGAGCCAAGCGTCATGCAGGTTTCCATCCCCATGGCCTTGACACCTTCAACCATTTTCTCCAGATAGGGCATGTCACGCTCATGGGGATTTTTCCATGCTGCGCCCATACAGAAACGGGTTGAGCCAGCGGCTTTGGCCTTTTTCGCTGACGCCAGCACTTGTTCAACCTGCATTAAGCGCTCACTTTCCAAGCCAGTTTTGTAGCGCGAACTTTGCGGGCAATATTTGCAATCTTCCGGGCAAGCGCCGGTCTTAATCGACAGCAAAGTACTGACTTGCACCTGGCGCGGGTCAAAATGCTGGCGATGAATCTGCTGCGCTTCAAACAATAAATCCAGCAGTGGTTTTTCAAACAAGGCCTGGGCTTGCCCGACTGTCCAGCGAATATAATTTGCCATTACGGCTTCTCCAAGGAAGAGAAAAAAGTTTCGCCAGTGTAAATAAACTCGATATACTGTCAACCATTCTTGCAATGAATTGGTTTACAACAATCCTCATGACACCTTCTGACCTGGCTTTTGATGAACGTCATATCTGGCACCCCTACACCTCAATGACTGACCCGCTTCCCTGCTATCCGGTGGTCGCGGCTGAAGGCGTTGAGTTACAACTGGCTGATGGGCGGCGTCTGATCGATGGCATGTCATCATGGTGGGCGGCCATTCACGGCTATAATCATCCCGTGCTGAACCAAGCGGCACATCAGCAGTTGGATAAAATGTCCCATGTGATGTTTGGGGGGATCACCCACCCGCCTGCCGTGGAACTCTGCCAACAGTTGGTTGCGCTAACCCCTCCGGCATTAGAGTGTGTGTTCCTCGCTGATTCAGGTTCAGTGGCCGTTGAAGTGGCGTTGAAAATGGCATTGCAATACTGGCAGGCCAAAGGTGAACGGCGGCAACGGATTTTAACCCTGCGCCACGGCTACCATGGTGATACTTTTGGTGCGATGTCAGTCTGCGATCCCCAGAATTCAATGCACAGTTTGTATCAGGGGTATTTAGCTGAAAATCTGTTTGCCCGCGCGCCACAATGCCGCTTCGACCAGGCGTGGGACCCAGAAGATATCACTGATTTTGCTGCAATGATTGCTGCACATTCCAGCGAGATAGCCGCAGTTATTCTGGAACCGATAGTGCAAGGTGCCGGTGGAATGCGTATCTATCACCCCGCCTATTTGCGGGAGGTCAGAGCATTGTGCGATCAGCACCAGATTCTGTTGATTGCTGATGAAATTGCTACCGGTTTTGGCCGTACCGGTAAACTTTTCGCCTGTGAACATGCGCAAATCGTGCCGGACATTCTGTGTTTGGGTAAGGCGTTAACCGGCGGCTACCTGACCTTATCGGCTACCTTAACTACCCGTAAGGTGGCAGAAACCATCAGTAATGGTGATGCGGGTTGCTTTATGCACGGCCCGACCTTTATGGCAAATCCATTGGCTTGCGCTGTCGCCTCAGCAAACTTGAATCTGTTGGCTGAGGATCACTGGCAACAGCAGGTTGCCGCCATAGAAAACCAATTGAAACACGCGTTAATGCCACTTGCAGAACATAAAGCAGTGGCAGATGTGCGGGTATTAGGGGCGATTGGAGTAGTGGAGATGAGCGAGCCGGTTAACGTCGCGCGCCTGCAACGGCAATTTGTCGAGCACGGCGTGTGGATCCGCCCGTTTGGTAAACTGATTTACCTGATGCCGCCTTATATTATCTCGCCGCAATCACTGGCGCGGTTAACGGATGCGGTGAAGGCTGTGATAGTGAATATCCGCTAAAGCAGTGCTGGGCAATATTGTCCGCAGACTGGCGGGGCGATGGCACCGATGGGCGTTGTGACGGCTTACGCCATTACGGCCCCTTCGGTACATTTCCCCGCCTGGTAATAATAGTTAAGCTCTTGGTGCCAAAATGGTGACCCACATTGGCCCTTTCCCTACCGGATAGCGCTTCAGGGTGGTTAGCTCACCGCTGTTTTGATCAATACGATACACGGCAATGTGATCCGATTTCTGGCCGGAAGAGATCAGGAAGTTACCGCTATTATCGATATTAAAACCGCGTGGCTGTGCTTCAGTCTGATGATGCCCGACCAACGCAATCTCACGCCCATCCTCAGAAACACTGAAAATCCCCAGCAGACTGGCAGTACGGTCACTGATATAGAGATGACGGCCATTTGGCGTAATATGGATATCAGCCGCCCAACGAGTACCGGTAAAATCTGTTGGCATCGCATCCAGCGTCTGTATTAGCTGGTATTCCTGGCCGTTTTTGCTGATTTGATACACATCTACCGAGCTATTTAGCTCGTTAACACAATAGGCGACGTGCTTATTAGGATGGAAGGCCATATGACGTGGGCCAGCACCGGCAGCAACCGTTATCGCCTCCTGGGCATGTGGGGTCAGTTTGCCCTCAAGACTCAAATCAAATAACCGCACCTTATCTTCTTTCAGGCAAGGTACCAGTAAGATTTGATTGGTCGGATCAATATTCGCCGAATGTGGAGCGGGTAAATCATCCAATTGCTGAATAGGTGCCTGTACCACACCCTGCTCATCAATAGGGCTGATGCTGACACAGTTAAAACTATAAGAAGCAGAGAACAGGAAGCGGCCGTGTAAATCAGTGCCAATGTGCGTTGGGCTGCCTGGCAGTGGTGCCATGCCAGCGGCGGTCAATGTGCCATCGTCGCTGATGTTGTAGCTGACAATGGCAAAATCTGGGCGCACCCCTACATACAACTGACGCTGGTTCGGGTTGATTGTCATCGGCTGCACTTGCCCCGGTGCCTCCACCGTTTGCAATAAGGTTAATGCACCGGCGGAATCTAATTGCCAAACATGGATCTGCTGACTGTCTGGGCTTGCCACGTAAACCACTTGCTTCATCTCTACTCCTTAGTCGAACCTATTAGGCAACGCTGTTTAGCTGAATTTATCTGACTCACCAAATTCGACCTATACACTAAATAATTCGAGTTGCATGAAGGCAGCCAACACACATGCAGCTTGAAGTATGACGGGTATAAACCAAATATCGATTATTAACACACTATTTTAGCCTAGCTTACCTGACTCGGCGGACATAACAACAGTCTGCTGTCGCGCTGTTTAAAACTTATCCTGCTTATTTTTAGCTGATTATGCTACCCACTCCCAGGCTTGGTTTAATCAACCCGCCATCCGGTGTACCATCGGGTAATACTATGCAAACATACTATTAATGCCCTTATTAACGAGACTATTGCTGCCATGACCTATCGCATAATTGCACTGGATCTAGACGGAACGCTACTGGATCACAAAAAACGTATTCTGCCAGAATCCTTGTCCGCACTGGCGCAAGCCCGTGCTGAAGGCATCAAAGTGGTAGTGGTGACCGGCCGCCATCATGTTGCTATTCACCCGTTTTATCAGGCACTAGAACTTGATACACCTGCAATTTGCTGTAACGGTACCTATATTTATGATTACCATGCCAAAAAGGTATTAGACTCAAACCCCTTACAACCTCAACAAGCGGTTCAGGTATTGCAATTACTGGAGCAAACCGGTATCCACGGGCTAATGTATGTGGACGATGCCATGCTCTATCAGCAAACCAGCGGGCACGTGATCCGATCACTCAGTTGGGCTGAGTCATTACCACCCGCTCAGCGCCCAACGCTACTCCACGTTGATAGCTTGCTTGATGCTGCTCACACTGCCAGTTCTATCTGGAAATTCGCTACGTCACACTCGGATATTGAGCAACTGAGAGCGCTCGCAACCCAGATTGAGAATGACATGGGGTTGGCTTGCGAATGGTCATGGCATGATCAAGTTGATATCGCTCAGGCAGGTAACAGCAAAGGTAAGCGGCTACAGCAATGGGTAGAATCTCAGGGCTTGAGCATGAAAGATGTGGTTGCTTTTGGTGATAACTTTAATGACCTCAGCATGCTGGAAACCGCTGGTTTAGGGGTAGCAATGGGGAACAGCGCCGACGCTATCAAACAACGGGCTGACTTGGTGATTGCCGATAACGAACAGCCTGGGATCGCTGCCGTCATCCGCCAGCATGTACTGGCTTGATAGTGAAAAAACGCCCGACTGACGGGCGTTTTACCACCGGGTGAACCCAGCGGTTATCACCCTCAATTCTTGCGGTTAAATGAGACACTTTTTATCTGCGCATACACCCACTGACCGGGTCTAAGCGCCAACTCATCACGCGCCCATGGCGTGATCCGTGCCCACAGCCATTGATCACCAACCGCGAGTTTGACATCGACCTGCCCATCTACCTCAAGGCATTCGGCAATTTTTACCGGCAAGATATTACGGATACTGCTGCTTTGCGGCGGCTGTAATACCAACGAAACATCGGCGGCATTAATCCGAATACGCATTGAGCTACCCTCTTGCGCATCGAGCTTACCCACCCACAAGCGCTGATCGCCTAACGCCAGCGCGGTCATGGCATAGCGGTCATGGTGACCAATGACACTGACCCGCAGTATGCTGCTCGGTTCTTCCCGTTGCAGCCACGGGCGCAATGCGCTACTGGCCCACACTTCCTCCAGCCCGCCGACCGCGCGCACTTTGCCGCCATCCATAACCACCACTTGATCTGCCAGCCGTAGGATCTCATCCATGCTGTGACTAACATACAAAATAGGGGTGTTAACATCTTGCGCCAACCGCTCCAGATAAGGCAGCAGTTCACGTTTACGGGGCAAATCCAGAGAGGCCAGTGGTTCATCCATCAACAACAGTTCGGGGGCAGTCAATAATGCGCGACCAATAGCAACACGCTGTTTCTCGCCACCAGAGAGGGTCAGTGGGAAACGACTTAGTAGTGGCTCGATACCCAGCAAACCAACAATCGCATCAAATTGCCCACGCATTGACGGGGCCATGCCGTATTGTAAGTTGCCCCGCACCCGATAATGGGGAAATAAGCGCGCATCCTGAAATACGTAACCAACTTTACGTTTTTCCGGTGGCAGATAGATTTGCTGCTCCACATCCACCAGCACCCGGCCATTTAGCACTACTTTGCCTTGCTGCGGGCGGGTCAGGCCACCGATGACGTTAATTAATGAGGTTTTACCGGCCCCTGACAACCCGAAAATAGCCGTGATACCTTGGGCGGGTAGATTGGTGGAAACACGTAAATCCAAATCACCCAGTTGTTGACTGAAATCCAGCTCTAACATGGTGCCCCCATGCGTTTTTTACCCCAACGGGCCAGCCATTCGGATAACAACAACGCCACCAACGACAGAATAATGGCGATGACACACAAACGCGCAGCAGCCGCTTCTGCCCCAGGGGTTTCAATTAATGTGTACATTGCCAGTGGAATAGTGCGGGTTTCACCGGGAATATTGGAGACGAAAGTGATGGTCGCCCCAAACTCCCCCAGCGAACGGGCAAAAGAGAGCACGGTGCCCGCAATCACCCCCGGTAAAGAAAGGGGTAATGTAATGGTGAAAAACACCCGCCACGGATTGGCTCCTAGCGTGCGGGCCGCCAGTTCCAGACGCGTATCAACCGCTTCCAACGCCAGCCGGATAGCCCTCACCATCAGCGGAAAAGCCACCACCGCCGAGGCTAACGCCGCACCACGCCAACTAAAACTGAAATTAATGCCAAACCAGCTATAGAGCCACTCGCCAATAAAACCGCGCCGCCCCATGCTTATCAATAATAAATAGCCAATCACCACTGGCGGCAGCACCAGTGGTAAGTGAATAATACTGTCTAACAACGATTTACCGGGAAAACGGCAGCGCACTAAAATCCACGCCATTAAAATGCCTAACGGCAAACTGCATGCCACCGCAACCGCTGAAACCTTCAGACTAAGAATAATTGCCTGCCACTCATACTCACTCAATATCATTAGCGTGGGGTAAATCCATATTTTTTGAAAATAACCGCCGCTGCTGGGCTTTTCAGGTAATCATAAAAAGCACTCACGGTCGGGTTTTCATGGCCTTTAACAATTGCCATCGGGTATTCAACCGGCTTATGACTTGCTTCCGGGAATATCCCCACAACCTTAACTTTGTTACTGGCTATCGCATCTGAACCATAGACAATACCCAGCGGCGCTTCTGCCCGTTCGACCAGTGCCATTGCACTGCGCACGTTATTGGCCCGCGCCATTTCAGGAGCTAAAGTTGACCAGGCACCTAAATTCTCCAGTGACTCTTTGGCATAAATCCCAGCAGGAACATGATCAGGATCGCCCACGGCCAAACGGCCACCATCCAATAACGTCTTCCAGTCGGTTTTTTTATCGATTTCGACTTTATCTATTTTACTGTCTTGTGGAGCAATTAATACCAGTTCATTACCTAATAAGGTGTAGCGAGTATTGACAACAATTTGCTGTTTATCAATAGCATAATCCATCCATTGCTGATCGGCAGAAATAAACATATCAGCCGGTGCACCCTGCTCAATCTGGCGGGCCAACGTTGAAGATGAAGCATACGACGCCACGACATCAACCTGCTTCTCTTTTTTATACTGTGCGGCAATATCTTGTAATGCATTGGTCAGTGAAGCCGCAGCAAACACTGTAATGTTGCCCGCCGCTAACGTGGTGCCGGAAAATGCTGCCAGCAGTGCCGCACTCGCTATCCAAATCTTGGCTTTACCGTATTGATTCTTCATGTTGTTCTCCGCATTAATGAAATCGTTATATACGAAGGAATATAACGTAACATTATAAGCAGGTCATGCAGTTTATCGGCAAGATGCGAGGTATCTTGAGCTAAGGCAATAAGTGGCGGGGAATAGAGGGATAAAAACGAAAATGCCCAGCGTTAGTACGCCGGGCATTCTGAAATCAGATTAAGAACGTTCTTTAGTGTGGCCGGTCTTAGAGATGACGTTGAACACCTCTCCCAGTCCATAGATCAGACCCAAAATCACTGCCATCACCACCGGTACCATGACCACGGCAAAGGCCAGACTTTTCAATAAATCCAACATATCAGCCTCTCATTACTGCTTATTGAGCGATAACTTACGTTACCACAATAACTAGCATCTATCATTTACTGTAAATTATATCAGCAATGAATGAACCCTGTTATTTTAACTAACAGCAAAAGAATGTAACCTGCCAAACGTGCGATTCAGGTGTATACAAGCACTTAGATAGCAATAATCCTTTCCCGCCGGAGTAAAAAAATCATGCAGGCTGAAATTCTTCTGACCCTAAAACTTCAGCAGCGGCTGTTTGCCGATCCCCGGCGCATTGCATTACTGAAACAAATACGGCATACCGGTTCCATCAGTCAGGGCGCAAAACTGGCCGGAATTAGCTATAAAAGTGCCTGGGATGCGATCAACGAAATGAATACCTTAGCCGAAGAAGTCTTGGTTGAGCGAGCAACTGGCGGTAAAGGTGGCGGTGGCGCACACCTGACCCGTTACGGCGAGCGTTTAATTCAACTTTATGATTTGCTCGCCAAGATTCAGCAAAAGGCATTTGACACGCTGAAGGATGACTCGCTACCGCTCGATAGTTTGCTGGCTGCCATCTCGCGTTTTTCTTTGCAAACCAGCGCCCGTAATCAATTTTTCGGCACGCTGATTGAGCGGGACCATCAACAGGTTCAGCAGCATGTCAATATTCTGTTGTCAGATGGTAAAACACGTCTATCTGCGGCATTGACCCAACAGAGTGCTGATCGCTTACAACTTTCGGCTGGCAAAGAAGTACTGGCGCTGATCAAAGCCCCTTGGGTAAAACTGGTTACTGATCAGGCACTGGCGGGGGCTGCTGATAACTCTCTGCCCGGCACTGTAGCCAGTATTGAACCCGGCAACGATCATAGTGAAGTTATCGTGACCTTGACCGGAGGAGCCAGCTTGTGTTCGACACAAAACAACAGCGAATTACATAAATTGAATTTACATGTTGGCAGCCATGTCATTGCCCAATTCAATGCAGATCGGGTCATTATCGCGACACTTTGCTAAATAATTCCGCTTAGTTATTAAGGGCTATCAGGGTATTTGCTGTTGACATTTTGCCCCTTTCCGCTTATCCCTAACACTCTTATTGTGTTGCGAAATATGGAAAGAATGATGTCTGAGTTGCAAATATCGCAAGGTTGTTTTCGCCTGAGTGACACCCGGACACTCATTCTGCCTGAATTGCATGTTCAATCGGGTGATAGCTGGGCCTTTGTCGGTGCCAATGGCAGTGGGAAATCCGCATTGGCAAAGGCATTAGCAGGGGAATTAATTCTGTTGAGTGGTAGCCGTCAGAGCCATTTTCGCCACAGTGTGCGTTTGTCGTTCGAGCAACTTCAGCAGTTAGTCAGCGAAGAGTGGCAGCGCAATAACACTGATTTACTCAGCGCAGATGAAGACGATACCGGGCGCACTACCGCAGAGATCATTCAAGAAGAGTACGTTGATCCGCAACGTTGCCAGCAGTTGGCAGAGCAATTTGGTATCAGCCAGTTACTCTCACGTCGCTTTAAATATCTTTCTACCGGTGAGACCCGCAAAACACTGCTGTGCCAAGCGCTGATGCCACAACCGGATCTGTTGATTCTGGATGAACCCTTTGATGGTCTGGACGTCGCTGCCCGTGCGCAGTTGGCTGGCATGCTATCGACCCTTTCAGCACAGGGGGTCACGCTGGTGCTGGTGCTAAATCGTTTTGATGATATCCCTGATTTTGTGCAATACGTCGGCGTACTGGCGGATTGCCAATTAACCCATACTGGCCCCCGCCAACAGATTCTTTCCGAGGCATTGATTGCCCAACTGGCGCACAGTGAAAACCTTGATGGTATGTTGTTGCCAGAGACAGAACACCCGCAGCAGCAGACTACTTTAGCACCAGATAAGCCACTAATTATCTTGCGTAATGGCGTGGTTGAATACAATGACCGCCCTATTCTTCATAACCTGAGTTGGCAGGTTAATCCCGCTGAACACTGGCAGATTATCGGCCAGAACGGTGCCGGGAAGTCAACCTTACTCAGCCTGATTACTGGCGACCATCCGCAAGGATACAGTAATGATTTGACACTGTTTGGCCGCCGCCGTGGTAGTGGTGAAACCATCTGGGATATCAAACGCCATATTGGTTATGTCAGCAGTAGTTTGCATCTGGATTACCGCGTCAGCACCAATCTGCGCACTGTGATTCTCTCCGGTTTTTTCGATTCAATCGGTATTTATCAGGCGGTGTCTGATCGCCAACAACAACTAGCCGATCAATGGTTAGATTTACTCGGTTTTTCCGCCACGACGGCCAGCCAGCCCTTTCACAGTCTCTCCTGGGGACAACAACGATTGGCATTGATCGCCCGAGCGCTGGTTAAGCACCCTGCACTGTTGATTCTTGATGAACCATTGCAGGGGTTAGACCCACTTAACCGCCTGTTAGTTAGGCGTTTTATTGATGTGATGATCAGTGAGGGTGACACGCAACTGTTGTTCGTTTCTCACCATGCTGAAGATGCACCACAATGCATTACCCACCGTCTGACCTTTGTTCCTGATGGCGATATCTATCACTACAAACAAGAAAAGCTAGCAGACTAAGGTGTTTCTGACTTTTCGTTGAGGATAATGAGAGATATTCTCAACGCAAGCGGCGTTTATTGGCGGGGGCTTATGCTATCATTCTTACCACCAGCGCCGATCAACGCTGGTGATAAAATTAACATATTCAATCACCATCAGGATTTATACCCGATAGATTTCAAGGTGCAGGCTAGCCGCAAGAAACAAACCACTCATAAGCCGATTTGAACTGCATGCCAGTCCGCAGGCTGCGCCGCAAAAAGGCCGTAGCCATAATAAGCCGAGTGATTCAAGCGGCCAACACACCTGTAATTTGAAAGATAACGGGCATAACAATAAAGGGATATTTATGTGGGGCATACTTGCTGCTTCGTTACTTTTCTTATCAATTAACTGGGTGCTTTCCCTGTTTCTCTTGCTGTCGTCACTGTCAATTGCCCTGTATCACGGTGTTTTGACTCTGCCATCAGCCGCATTCTTGCTCTTAACCCTGATGGTCACACTGCTGTTGCAGAAATATCGGCGACGAAAATGGCCGGCTACCGCGCTGGAATTGCTGCTGGTAATGGCAGCAATCGCACTGTTTCTGCATCTGGTACCCGGTTTTAATAACCTAAACGTATTGAAGAACGTGAAAACAGGGCCACTCAGCGCCCCCTTCAGTATGTATTATAATCTCGATAAAGCATTGATACCCTTCATTTTACTGGCTTGTCTACCAACCTTATTTGTCACTAAAAAGCACCCATCAGTGAGTCGCTTAGCCTGGCTCGGCCTAATTGTCAGTATCCCCGCATTGCTGCTGCTGGCTGTTGCCTTAGGTGGCCTGAAAATTGAAATGCACACCCCGGCATGGATGGGTTCCTTTGTTGTCGCTAATGTATTTTTTGTTTGTTTGGCAGAAGAAGCGCTATTTCGTGGCTATTTACAACAGCGGTTAAGCCAGTGGTTGGGTAACTATCCTGCTCTGCTACTCACCGCGCTGTTATTTGGCGCAGCGCATATTGCAGGTGGCCCGCTATTGATGGTGTTCGCGGCATTGGCGGGGGTGATTTACGGCCTGGCATGGTTGTGGAGTGGCCGTTTATGGGTGGCGGTAGGCTTTCACTTCGCGCTCAATTTGATGCACTTATTGTTCTTCACCTATCCACTTTATTTACCATACTAATCTTTATTTACGGTGTTATCTGCCGGCCTGGGGCTGCCTTTCTTCACTGAAAGCGGGTCGGTATACATGAGGCAGGACATTCCTGCTGAATTAATGGATGAGAACGCTACCACTTCAGTTATCTATGCAGTGACCATAATTTATCGCTTGTTTTGCCTATCCTCGTTCATTCCCCTGTCTTTATACTTTTACAGGGATTAAACTGAGGAAAAATTAAATGTAAACGATTCCATTATTGAGCGCAGATCACCTTTTCTCACATAATGGCATGCTATCTTTCTTAGACCAAAGTCATTCGAGGAGTCTTATATGTACGTTCTGGTAACAGGTGGTAGCGGTTACATCGGTAGCCATACCTGTGTGCAATTAATTGAAGCTGGCTACAAACCGGTCATCCTCGATAACCTTTGCAACAGCAAATCCAGCGTATTAGCCCGGATACATGGCCTTACCGGCTATACACCTAAGCTTTATAAGGGTGACATCCGTGACCGCGCCTTACTCGATCAAATATTTGCTGAGCATTCTATCCATGCGGTCATTCACTTTGCTGGTTTGAAAGCCGTGGGTGAGTCGGTCAGTAAGCCACTGGAATATTATAATAATAATGTCTTCGGCACCTTAGTATTGCTGGAAGCCATGCGTGCTGCACAGGTCAAAAACTTTATCTTCAGTTCTTCTGCCACGGTCTATGGCGATCAGCCACAAATTCCGTATGTGGAGAGCTTCCCGACCGGCATGCCATCCAGCCCGTATGGCCGCAGCAAGTTAATGGTTGAGCAAATTTTGCAAGATGTGCAACTGGCTGATCCACAATGGAATATGACCATTCTGCGCTATTTCAATCCCGTTGGTGCACATCCGTCAGGCTCCATGGGTGAAGACCCACAGGGCATCCCGAATAACCTGATGCCATTTATTGCACAAGTTGCCGTGGGTCGTCGTGAGTCGCTGGCCATATTCGGTAATGACTATCCGACACCGGATGGCACCGGAGTACGTGATTATATTCACGTAGTCGATTTAGCGGATGGTCATGTAGCAGCGATGAAAAAGCTACACAATCAGCCCGGCGTGCATATTTTTAATCTCGGTGCTGGCGTGGGTAGCAGTGTTTTGCAAGTGGTCGAGGCATTCAGCAAGGCGTGTGGCAAGCCGCTGGCCTACCATTTTGCCCCGCGCCGCGAAGGTGACTTACCGGCTTACTGGGCAGATCCAACTAAAGCTGCCGAGCAACTGGGTTGGCGGGTGCGCCGCTCACTTGATGAAATGGCGGCAGATACCTGGCATTGGCAATCCAATAATCCTCAGGGCTATCCCGATTAAGGTGCTGTTATGACTGATTTTAACCCTGTGGATCATCCACATCGTAGATACAACCCATTAAGTGATCAGTGGGTGTTGGTCTCGCCTCATCGGGCTAAACGCCCATGGCAAGGCCAGCAAGAAGCCCCTGCGACGGAGAATTTGCCCGCGCACGATCCTGATTGCTTCTTGTGCCCTGGTAATACCCGGGTGACCGGCGATGTCAATCCTGACTATCCGTCAACCTATGTGTTTACCAATGATTTTGCCGCGCTGATGCCTGATACACCTGATGCGCCGCACAGTGATGATCCTTTGATGCGGAGCCAAAGTGCGCGCGGCACCAGCAGGGTTATTTGCTTCTCACCAGACCACAGTAAGACGCTGCCACAACTCTCTTTGCCCGCATTGGAAGAGGTTATCCAGACCTGGCAACAACAGAGTGCTGAGTTGGGTCAAACCTACCCTTGGGTACAGGTATTTGAAAATAAAGGCGCGGCGATGGGGTGCTCTAATCCGCATCCCCATGGACAAATCTGGGCCAATAGCTTTTTGCCGAATGAAGCTGCACGGGAAGACAGCCTGCAACAGCACTATTTTCAGCAAAATCAGTCCGTCATGCTGGTCGATTATGCTGAACGTGAGCGTCGTGACGGCAGCAGGACGGTGGTTGAAACCGAGCACTGGCTGGCGGTAGTGCCCTATTGGGCAGCATGGCCGTTTGAAATATTATTACTGCCAAAAGCCCATGTACTGCGATTAGAAGACCTCTCCGTGGAACAGCGCAGTTGCCTCGCCATTGCCCTGAAGAAGCTGACCAGCCGCTACGACAACTTGTTCTCGTGCTCTTTTCCCTATTCGATGGGGTGGCATGGCGCACCGTATAACGCAGGCGACAACACCCACTGGCAATTGCATGCTCATTTTTATCCGCCGTTGCTGCGCTCGGCGTCGGTACGTAAATTTATGGTGGGTTATGAGATGTTGGCTGAAACCCAGCGCGACCTTACAGCAGAACAGGCGGCTGAACACCTGCGGGCAGTAAGTGATGTTCATTATCGAGAAGCCGGAGTCAAATAATGAGTTTAAAACAGCATACCCAGGCTATTTTCCGCCAACAGTTTAATCAAGAACCTGACATCACTATCAAAGCACCGGGTCGCGTTAATCTTATTGGTGAACACACCGATTACAACGACGGTTTCGTGCTGCCCTGCGCCATTGATTATGAAACGGTTATCAGTTGTGGCAAACGTGATGACCGCCAGATTCGTGTTATTGCTGCTGATTATGAAAATCAGCAGGATATATTCTCTCTGGATGCGCCAATCGTCCCACATGCCGAATACCGCTGGGCGGATTACGTGCGCGGCGTCGTGAAACACTTGCAACTGCGCCATGCCGATTTTGGTGGTGCAGATCTGGTGATAAGTGGCAATGTGCCACAAGGTGCGGGCCTCAGCTCTTCAGCCTCACTTGAGGTCGCCGTCGGGCAAGCACTACAGTCTCTTTATCAATTGCCCCTTAGCGGTGTCGATCTGGCGCTAAATGGGCAAGAGGCAGAGAACCAGTTTGTTGGCTGTAACTGCGGCATTATGGATCAGCTCATTTCAGCGCTGGGTAAACAAGATCATGCGCTACTGATCGATTGCCGTACCCTTGAAACCCGTGCCGTGGCAATGCCAGCAAACGTTGCGGTCGTCATTATTAATTCCAATGTGAAACGGGGCCTGGTTGATAGCGAATACAACACCCGCCGCCAGCAATGTGAAACTGCCGCCCGTTTCTTTGGTGTTAAAGCCTTGCGTGATGTGGATCCAACGCTGTTCTTCTCTATTCAAGATGAACTGGATCCTGTCGTCGCTAAACGCGCCCGCCATGTGATTACCGAAAACGAACGCACGCTAGCAGCCGCAGATGCCCTGGCCTCCGGTGATTTGAAATTGATGGGGCAATTGATGCAGGAGTCTCATATTTCTATGCGTGATGACTTCGAGATCACAGTTCCGCCGATCGATAGCTTGGTGGATATTGTGAAATCCGTTATTGGGGAGCAAGGTGGTGTTCGTATGACTGGCGGGGGGTTCGGTGGCTGTATTGTCGCACTGATGCCAACGTCGCTGGTCGAGCAAGTTCGTGCAGCCGTAGCTCAGGAATATCCAGCTCACAGCGGCGGTAGGATCGAAACCTTCTACGTATGTCAGGCTTCACAAGGAGCGGGTTTATGCTGAAAAACGACGCTGCATCACCAAGCAGTGTTGACCAGTTAGCACCAGATGGTCAACCCTTTGAATTGACCGAATTGCATAATAAAACCGGTATGAGTGTGACGCTGATGGACTGGGGCGCAACTTGGTTGTCAGCGGTGCTACCGCTCAACGATGGCGAAAAACGTGAGTTACTGCTGGGGTGCCAGACTCCCGCAGACTACCTGCACCAAGCCGCTTACCTTGGTGCTACCGTTGGCCGCTATGCTAACCGCATTGCTAATGCGCAAATCACGGTGGAGGGTAAAACCCTCAATCTGTTACCTAATCAAGGCCCTAACCAACTGCATGGTGGCCCGGAAGGTTTCCATGCTCGCCGCTGGCAAAAGATTAAGCAGGATGAACGGCAGGTCACTTATCAACTGCACTCACCTAATGGTGATCAAGGTTTCCCCGGAAACCTGACCGCCGAAGTGCAATATCTGTTGACGGAAGATAACCGATTGGAAATTCACTATCAGGCTCAGGTTGATAAAACCTGCCCAGTGAACCTGACTAATCATGCTTACTTTAATCTTGATGGTGAAGGGCTGGACGTGCGGGCACATCGATTGCAGTTATTTGCGGATCGTTATTTACCGGTCGACAGTGAGGGGATCCCAAGCGGCGAGCTGGCTAATGTTGAGAAAACCGGCATGGATTTCCGTCAACCGAAAACGCTGGCACGCGACTTCCTGCAAGACCGCTGCCAACAGCGGGTTAAAGGCTATGATCATGCTTATCTACTCCATCGGACTTGCGGTGCGACGGAAAGCCCGGCGGCTCATTTGTGGTCATCTGATAACCGTGTACAAATGAGTGTTTATACCACCGCACCGGCGTTGCAGTTGTATAGCGGCAACTTCCTTGGTGGAACACCGGCGCGCAAAGGGGGCACTTATGCCAGCTACACCGGTGTAGCACTGGAAAGTGAATTCTTACCTGATAGCCCTAACCACCCCGAATGGCCGCAACCTGATTGCTGGTTAAAACCGGGCAAAACCTACCGCGCCACCACGGTTTATCACTTTATCGCGCTATAAAACGATATACCCGACAGATTTCAAGATGCAGAAAGGCGAAATCCCGATGAGCTGACACCGGTCAGTGATTCGGGTGACAAATCGGTCGGAAATCGATTTGAACGCAATTTGAAAGATGACGGGGACAACTACCCATATTCAACACTGCCGACTACGCTTAACAGCATCTATCTGCGGTGATACTGACCTGTTCTCCGCCCTTCCCGACCCTCAACATTATTTAAGGAACGTTTATGCGCCTAACTACCCTATGGTTACTTTGTGCTGGATTACTACTTAGTGTAAATGTAATGGCAGCAGATACGGCGAAAACACCGTCACCCGCTCAGGCCGCACAACAGAAAAAGATGACTGACTGTAATCAGCAAGCGACGACCCAGTCACTGAAAGGTGATGAGCGGAAGACGTTTATGAGCCAGTGCCTGAAAGCACAGATTCATCCCGATGAAAAAGCCCTGACGCCGCAACAGCAGAAAATGAAAAGCTGCAATGCCGACGCGGCGACCAAAGCGTTAAAAGGTGATGAGCGTAAAACCTTTATGAGCACCTGCCTGAAGAAAGCCGCCTAATCCCCGCAACCGATGGGGTATTTAATACCCCATCTATTAATTGGTTATATACCCTAAATAATTCGAGTGGCACGAAGGCGGTAAGCGCGGGAACCCCAATGAGCTTAACTTCCGCTAAAAAATTGGCTATGGTTAAACACAAACCATTGCTGTTGGCGGCAATCCCGCAATATAATGATAATAGTTATCATTGAACATTAATCTATACCCAACGATAATTGGCATAGTCAGACGACGTCTTCAAGTCCTACGGGTGTAGAGATTGAGTTTCACATTAAAGGAGTTAACGCTATGGCAGTAACTAAGCTGGTTCTGGTACGACACGGCGAAAGTCAGTGGAACAATGAAAACCGTTTCACCGGTTGGTATGATGTTGATTTATCAGAGAAAGGCCGTGGAGAAGCAAAAGCGGCGGGCAAGCTGTTAAAAGACGAAGGCTTCGCGTTTGATTTCGCTTATACCTCGGTACTGAAACGCGCTATCCACACCTTGTGGAGTGTGCTGGATGAACTGGATCAAGCCTGGCTGCCAACAGAAAAAACCTGGAAACTGAATGAGCGTCATTACGGCGCACTGCAAGGTCTGGATAAATCAGAAACTGCGGCCAAGTATGGCGACGAGCAAGTTAAATTGTGGCGTCGTGGTTTTGCTATCACCCCACCTGCGCTGGAAAAAAGCGATGAGCGCTTCCCCGGCAATGACCCACGTTACGCAAAACTTACCGATGCAGAACTGCCAACCACAGAAAGCCTGGCGCTGACCATTGAGCGTGTCATTCCTTACTGGAATGAAGTGATCAAACCACGCATTGTCAGTGGTGAGCGTGTCATTATCGCCGCCCACGGTAACTCTCTGCGAGCATTGGTAAAATATCTGGATGACCTGAGCGAAGATGAAATTCTTGAGCTGAACATCCCAACAGCCGTACCTTTGGTATATGAGTTTGATGAAAACTTCAAACCAATCAAACGCTACTATCTGGGTAACGCTGATGAAATCGCGGCTAAAGCCGCTGCGGTTGCCAACCAAGGCAAAGCGAAGTAATCATCCCTGATTAACACCATTAAAAAACCCCCGTACATGATCAATGCCGGGGGTTTTTATTTGCCCGCTCGCTATTATTGGCGGCGCGCTTTCACGGCATCTGCTAACTCACGTAATACTGTCTCGGTGTCTTCCCAGCCGATACACGCATCAGTGACACTTTTACCGTAAGTCAGTGGTTCGCCACTTTCCAGATTCTGATTGCCTTCCACCAAATGGCTCTCAATCATCACACCCATAATCGATTTTTCGCCATGAGCAATCTGGTTGCAGACATCTTTACTGACATCCATCTGCTTTTTGAATTGCTTGCTGCTGTTAGCATGGCTGAAATCGATCATGATCTGTGGTTCCAGGCCCGCTTTGCTCAGCCCTTCTTTAACCGCAGCAACATGAGCACTGCTGTAGTTTGGCTCTTTGCCACCACGTAGAATGATATGACAATCGTCGTTACCGGCGGTATTTACAATCGCTGAATGACCCCATTTGGTCACAGACAGGAAGCAGTGCGGTGCACTGGCTGCATTAATGGCATCAATAGCCACTTTGATAGTGCCATCGGTACCATTTTTAAAACCAACTGGGCAAGACAGGCCTGAAGCCAGTTCACGGTGAACCTGCGATTCAGTAGTACGAGCGCCGATGGCACCCCAGCTCATCAGGTCAGCTAAATATTGCGGGGTTATCATATCCAAAAACTCACCCGCTGCTGGCAGCCCGCTCTCGTTGATATCTAACAATAACTTACGCGCGATACGCAAACCGTCATTGATGTCGTAGCTAGCGTCCATATGCGGATCGTTAATCAGACCTTTCCAACCCACCGTGGTACGTGGTTTTTCAAAATAAACCCGCATCACCACTTCAAGCTCGCCTTGCAGCTCTTCACGCAATGTCAGCAAACGGGCCGCATACTCTTTGGCCGCTTGGGTATCATGAATAGAGCATGGGCCAATGACGACCAACAAGCGATCGTCTTGAGCGCGCAGGATGTTATGAATCGCTGTGCGGGTCTTGGCTACCGTTTTTGCCGCATTCTCGCTGGCTGGAAACTTCTCTAACAAAGCAACAGGGGGCAGGAGTTCCTTAATTTCATTAATCCGTAGGTCATCATTCAGGTAATTCATAGTTCTTCCATTAAGCCTTGTGGCGATCATCGCACGACGTCTATCTGTACCAATCTAGTTGAACCAATCTAGCTGGTGAATTGAACGCTGTAAATCTTCTTTATTACATTTGGTATTCTGTACAGATAAATAGCAATAACGCGGTTTACTCGATAAGACATCAACTTATTGAATGAAACCATCAATTTTTATCTGGATTATTATTTGTTATAAAATCATTAATAAGAGCCATAATCGGTTATCACCACCTCCTATCCCTAAAGGTTAATACGTTTTATGCCTAGGTTACTGTTAGTTGATGATCACCCGGTGGTACATGTTGCCCTTGAAGCCGCGCTGATGCGCGCGACCCAACGCTACCACCTGCATTGCGCTGCTGATGACCAGCAGGCGTTGGCCTTATTGGCGGAATATCACTTCGATCTGCTCATTTTGGATATCAGTTTGCCACAGCTTGACGGCTTGCAGTTTTTACGCAAAATCCGCCGCCACTATCCGCAGCAATCCATCATGATTTATACCGCCCAGGAAGAAGAGGTTTATGCCAAAATGGCTTATTCCGCTGGGGCTCAGGGTTTTATGCATAAAGGGCAGCCGATGGATCAACTATTGCAGGCCATTGGTGACGTGATTGCGGGCCAATTAGTGTTCCCCGCCAGTACACTGGAAAGCGGCTCCACACCTAACAATGAAAAATACCATTTAACCCAGAAAGAGCTGCAAATATTGGGATTACTCAGTAAAGGCCATTCTAATTTACATATTGCTGAGTTACTGAATATCAGTAATAAAACGGTCAGCACACATAAGAAAAATATCCTCAATAAAACCGGTGCCGCAAATTTACTGGCATTGATTGCCGTATTTAACGAGCTACAGCCATGAGAAGATGCTGGTTGGTATTGTTATTAATTGCTCAATTCAGCCTGCTGCTACTGCCCGCACAAGCGATCTCTGCTTTGCACTACAATTTAGTTAGTAGTCTGAACATGCCAGCCAGCACACCGTTTATCACGCCCAATAATCCATGGCGCAACGCTACTTTGCGGGTTGGCATCCTCAACGACAATGTGAGTCCCTATAATATTATTGTCGACCACGACCTGTACGGGCTGAATGCCGATTATCTTAACTATATTAAGCAGGCAACCGGTGCCAATGTAGTGGTGATAGGTTTCTCTGACGCCAAAACCCTGAATCAGGCATTAAAACAAGGTGATATTGACCTGTTGTTTGGTTTGCCTCGTAGCGCATTAAATCCTAATTTATTTATATCAAAACCCTATTTTGTCAGTAAATTACTGGTATTACGTAGCCGCCAGAATAGCCGTCAGGTGATGCTAAACTCGGCTGATGCGCGCATTGCTATTAGTAAAATGGCCGGTATGCAGTTGGTCGATGAAATTCAGAATAAAATACCGCATAACCAACTGTTTGATAATAACCTGCAAGCCATTTACTCCCTGTTAAACGGCCTTAACGACTACTTTATTGCCGATGAAACCAGTGCCAGCTTTATTATTGATCAACTGCAACTGGGGCAAATTTATCAAGTTGAAAGTGATATAAAACCCGGCAGTCTCTCTCTGGTGTTTGCGGCAACCAACCCGGCATTGATAGAGACGCTTGATCACGTTATCAGCAACGCCCCAATGGAGGTTCTGAATACTATCCAGGGCCGCTGGAGTAAAAAGATCCCCAGCTATCTCGATACCGGCAATGCTGATCTCACCCGCATGGAGCAAGAGTGGGTTAAGGCCCACCCCGTGGTTTATTATGCCGCCATCGATGATGATTATCCCTTTACTTATCGTGACAGCGATAAACAACCGCGTGGTTATATTGTCGATATCCTCAATACTATTGCGCAAAATACTGGCCTGCAATTTTCGCCAGTCTGGAGCAGTAACCCACGGTTGGCCGATCAACAAGTTCAACAAAATCAGGCCATGATGCGTGCCTTGCTGCCGCTAGCGGGGGGTTTCAAAGCACAATATGACAGCTCGATACCCATTCACCGTGCTCTGTGGGGGGTGTATACCAATGCGTTCACCCGTGATGTCTCAACGTGGGGAGATCTGTCTGGCAAGCGCCTCGGTGTGGTGGAAGGGGATTTAGGTCAGCAACTGCTCCCCAGACAAACCACGGCTATAGTCTTTACTAACCGCAAAGCGATGTATGATGCATTGGCTAATGGCCAGTTAGACGGGCTGATTGATAATGTTATCTCGGCCAACTTTATGGTTCTCTCTCGCTATGCCGGCGTAATCAAACTGGCATTTGCAGCAGATAACATTGCTTATCCGTTGGCCTTTGGCGTCGCCCAGCACTCGCCGTTACTGTTGTCGATTCTCAATAAAAACTTGCTACAAATTCCCCCCGCCACTCTGCAATCGTTACGTGATGAATGGGTGTCCGATCCTCGTAATATCATTGATGCGGTGAATGAGAATCGCATGATGCCCCCTGCCACATGGTTGTTTAGCACCCTTGGCGGGTTGTTGATATTGCTCTTAGTGGTCATGATCCGCCGTTTTATTCAGCGGCGCAAAGAGCGGCGTGAACGAGAAATCTTGGAACAGGCACGCCAGCAAGCCGAAACCGCCAATAAAATGAAAAGTAAGTTTCTGGCGACCATCAGCCATGAACTACGAACACCAATGAATGCCATCCTTGGTCTATTGGAACTGGAGCTAAAAAAAACCACTGCCACACAGGGTAACTTGCCCGTTATTTACAGCTCAGCATCATCATTACTAAGCCTGCTCAATGACTTACAAGATTATGCCAAGCTGGAAACCGGTTCGTTACAGCTATTACCACAACCTACTGCGTTGATCCCTTGGATTAATCATATTCGCGCGGTTTATCAACCGTTGCTGGGTATGCGGCCAATAACCTTAAATGTCAGTTACAGCGATAACTTACCTGAAAGAGTTCTGCTTGATGGCGGTCGTTTACTTCAGGTCATGAACAATCTAATTAACAATGCCATTAAGTTTACCCGCCAAGGTGAAATTAATGTTCGGATGGCGTGGCAACCGCAGCACGAGGGGCAAGGAGAGTTGATATTGCAGGTGGAAGACAGTGGTTGTGGGATAGCCGCTGCGGAAATACCCCACCTGTTCCAGCCCTTTTATCGAGTTGAGACCAGCAACAATCTGATGATTCAAGGCAGTGGTTTGGGCTTGTCGATCTGCAAGGAGCTGATTGATCGAATGGATGGCACTATCAGTCTGACCTCAGAGCTGAATCAGGGTACGGTAGTCACCGTCCAATTATGGGTTGCCGTGGAGACGACATCGGCTGCCATAATGAGGCCCGCAACAGCATCGACTGGCATGTTATATCTACCGCCCTCCCGTGTCGCGATAGTTGATGACCACCCGAGTAATCTGCTGCTGATGCAACAACAACTCAGGCATTTTGGTATTGAATCTGAACTGTTTGATAATGGCCGCCAGCTATTACACGCGCATTCTCAGCAGCCTTTCGATATGCTGTTTGTCGATTACAATATGCCCACGTTGGATGGTTTTACCCTCGCGCGGATCATTCGCCGACAGGAGCGCCAATCTCAGTGTATGGCGGCAAAAATCATCCTTTGCTCAGCTGATGTACAAGAATTTACCCATATCCAGCCAGGGAATATTGTTATCGACCATTGGCTGACCAAGCCAGTGATACTCAGTGACATTGAGCGGGTGTTACGCATACAAACCGTGATGGCCGAAGAAAAGCAGGTTAACGATAATCTGCGGGAAACGCTCTTACGGTTGGGTAATCAAGACCCAATCATGGTGCGCAAGTTAACAGTTACGCTACTTGATTCCGTGGTGCATGACAGCCAACAACTTGCACTGGCACAACAGCCACTGGCGGCCCGGACACCAGTATTACACCGAGTGAAGGGCAGTTTTCTGATACTGCAAAATGCCGCCGGAGCCGCACTATGCCAGCAGTTAATTAGCCAATGCCAGCAAGGGAAAATCACCCCTGCGGCTTATACTCAACTGCAAAATCTATTAGAGCAGTTAATTCAAGGCTTGAATCAAACCCTGTCAGAGTTAACATAACGCGACAGTTCAGCGCACACTTCTTATGGTTCAAGGATCAATATGGCTGTATCTTCATTTTTCCCCCAAGACAGCAACAGCAAACGCCTGCTGATAGCCTTTGTGGTTACCAGCCTATTTATGGTGGTGGAGGCCATTGGCGGCTGGCTATCGGGTTCGCTGGCGTTATTGGCAGATGCCGGGCATATGCTGACGGACTCCGCCGCATTATTTATCGCATTGATGGCAGTACATTTCTCTCGGCGTAAACCAGACGCCCGCCATACCTTTGGTTATTTGCGCCTAACCACACTGGCGGCGTTCGTCAACGCTGCTGCATTATTGTTGATTGTGGTATTGATTGTCTGGGAGGCGGTGCGGCGTTTCTTTTCTCCTCATGAAGTGATGGGGGTGCCGATGTTAATCATCGCCATCGCCGGCTTATTTGCGAATATTTTCTGCTTCTGGATTCTGCATCGTGGCGAGGAAGAAAAGAATATCAATGTGCGCGCCGCAGCCTTACATGTCCTGGGAGATCTATTAGGTTCCGTTGGGGCGATTGTGGCTGCGGTGGTGATTCTGACTACCGGTTGGACACCGATTGACCCGATATTATCGGTATTGGTCTCAGCGTTGGTGCTACGCAGCGCCTGGCGGCTGCTGAAAGAGAGTTTTCACGAACTGTTGGAGGGCGCGCCGCAAGAGATTGATATCGACAAATTGCGCAAGGATTTATGCGCCAGCATATATGAAGTGAGGGATGTCCATCACATTCACTTATGGCAAGTTGGCGAACAACGGCTAATGACGCTGCATGTGCAGGTTATCCCCCCCATGGATAACGATGAGTTACTGCATCGTATCGAGCATCATTTACTGCATCACTACAATATTGGGCATGCCACCATTCAAATGGAATATCAGCAGTGCAAAGCACCGGATTGTGGTATTAATCACACCGCCAGTAGCGGCGGGCACCACCACCATCATTAATGGTTAATCAGGCCACGCGTTCAACGGGAAGAAACTCGATGAAAGGTGGCCTGCCTGAGCCGTTATTAACTCTGTGCCGATAACGGACGTGAATGATTTAGGGTTGCGCTCTTCATCCACAACCAAGAGCCATTTAGGGCAATCAGTGTCAGTATCACGTATTCCAGAGCCATCGCATAAACCCCCTGATAGGCAAAAATCGCCACACTGATGACGTCAATCACCACCCAAATCAGCCAGTTCTCAACATATTTGCGTGTCATCAGGATCATCGCCACAATGGATAGCACCATCATGGTGGAATCCCAGAATGGGAACGCATCAGGCTGTAGCTCAGGCATTTGCACATCAGCACCCAAATGCTGCATCACGGTCACGGCGACACGGGTCAACCAGGCAAAAACAGTATCGATGTGCAGCGTCATTAAGGCGATACCAGCCACGCACACTGCGCCCCAAGTCAGTGCTTTCGGCCATGATAACCAGCGAATTTTCAATTCAGTTTGATTGTCTGGTGTTTGCCTGCTCCAGGCGTACCAGCCATAAATATTGGCGACGAAGAAGAACAACTGCAATAACAGGCTGGCATAGAGCTGAATCTGGAAAAAGATTACCGCAAAGAGCGTTACGTTAATCAGGCCAAACAGATAATTAATTATCTTCTCTTTGCTGGCAAACCAAATACAGAGCAACCCAAACAGGGTACCAATTGCCTCTATCCATGAAAGGTCATATCCCCCCGCCCCCAGTGGAATATGCACCAATATATTGCTTGTACTGAGAAAATCCATCTGGCAATCCTTTTATCGGAGAGAAATAATAAGTGTTGAGGTTAATTGTGTCATTTGCGACTTAGGCATTGCCTTTAATCTGTAACTTCAACTGGTTGGCAAAATCCAACATCCGATTCAGCGGTATCAGCGCCTGCTGACGCAATTCTTCATCGACATGTATCTCATGCATCACCCCTCCCTGCTCCAGCCCCTCAGCAATCGCCCTGAGGCCATTCATTGCCATCCACGGGCAGTGCGCGCATGTTCTGCACGTTGCACCTTCACCCGCCGTCGGGGCTTCGAATAATTCTTTATCTGGACACGCCTGCTGCATTTTGTAAAAAATGCCACGGTCAGTCGCCACAATAAGTTTTTGCTGCGGCAACGTTTTTGCCGCCTGAATCAGTTGGCTAGTCGAGCCGACAGCATCAGCCATATCCACCACTGCCTGAGGTGATTCCGGGTGAACTAACACCGCAGCGTCAGGATGCAGTGCTTTCATGCGGGCTAATGCCTGGGTTTTAAACTCGTCATGGACGATACAGGCCCCCTGCCAGCACAATACATCTGCCCCACTCTTCTTCTGCACGTAATTGCCCAAGTGGCGATCCGGTGCCCAGATAATTTTTTCACCCAGACTATCGAGATGTTCAATAAGCTCAACCGCAATACTGGAGGTCACTACCCAATCAGCTCTGGCTTTAACCGCCGCTGAGGTATTGGCATACACCACCACGGTGCGGTCTGGATGGCTGTCACAGAACGCGGCAAATTCATCTGCCGGGCAACCTAAATCCAGCGAACATTCTGCCTTCAGGGTTGGCATCAGCACTTGCTTCTCGGGGTTTAGGATTTTGGCTGTCTCCCCCATAAAACGCACGCCAGCGACCAGTAATGTCGACGCCGGATGGTTATTACCAAATCGAGCCATTTCAAGGGAATCTGCCACGCAACCGCCGGTTTCTTCGGCTAAAGCTTGAATTTCGGGGTCAGTATAATAGTGAGCGACTAACACGGCATCGCGCTGCTTCAGCAGTGTTTTGATTTTCTCACGGTAAAAGGCTTTTTCCTCTTCATCCAAAGGGACAGGCCGTGGAGGAAATGGATAAATAGCCGCATTCACATCAAAAGTTTCACTCATCGCTCACATCTCTGTTGCCAGTTATTCCAGGGTCAGCAAACGTTGCTGGCTGCCAGTAAGTCTTGATTTGTTTTTTATCCTAAACAAAATACTCAATATCCAGCTAAAAGTCGCCCAAAATTGTCTGATAATGGTGAAAATGTTTAATAGAGTTAAAAATTAGATGGAAAAATGAGATACAGATGGGATGTCAGAGAATTATAGGGTGGCGCTTTGGAATATTGTGATAAGGAGTATAAGTAAAATTGCAGGGGAAAGGTATAGCTGGAGAGGTGGCATAATGGTGGGTCGTGCGGGATTCGAACCTGCGACCAATTGATTAAAAGTCAACTGCTCTACCAACTGAGCTAACGACCCATTATGTGTACTGCTAATGACAATTCAGTGCCTGTCGTGCGGGATTACTTGACATAATGGTGGGTCGTGCGGGATTCGAACCTGCGACCAATTGATTAAAAGTCAACTGCTCTACCAACTGAGCTAACGACCCATTATGTATACTGCTGATGACAATTCAGTGCCTGTCGTGCGGGATTACTCACACTTCGGGTATTATTTAGACAAAACAGGAAGAAAAATCTTTGCGCTGATTTCAACTTCTTACATTCAAACCGGCGTGCGGGGAGAATGGTGGGTCGTGCGGGATTCGAACCTGCGACCAATTGATTAAAAGTCAACTGCTCTACCAACTGAGCTAACGACCCGCTGTAATGCGGTACTGCCTAATATAATGGTGGGTCGTGCGGGATTACTCGTCCTGCGGACTCGCCCTTCGGGTCAACGCTACGCGTTGCTGTCTCGCTTCGCTCGACTCGAACCTTTACGGCTCTCATCCCTACGATTTGATACCCTGATAACTCTGCATAATGGTGGGTCGTGCGGGATTCGAACCTGCGACCAATTGATTAAAAGTCAACTGCTCTACCAACTGAGCTAACGACCCATTATGTGTACTGCTGATGACAATTCAGTGCATGTCGTGCGGGATTACTCGTCCTGCGGACTCGCCCTTCGGGTCAACGCTAACGCGTTGCTGTCTCGCTTCGCTCGGCTCGAACCTTTAACCAATTGATTAAAAGCCAACTGCTCTACCAACTGAGCTAACGACCCATTATGTATACTGGTTACTATAATTTCCTGCTGCTTTAACGTTTTACAAGTTGTCTTGGCAACGGCGGCATATATTACTAATTTCTCTTCACAGTGCAACTTAAATTTCTATTGAAGCGTTTAACTGCTTGTTCTTCACTCGCCAAAGTCCAGAAATTAGTCAATATGACCAATTCCTGGACTCGAAAATGGCTAAAGAGCAGATAAACGTTTCTGTGCCTGTTTAGCAGCATCAGTATTAGGATATTGCTTGATCACTTGTTGATAAACCGCCTTCGCTTTATCGCTTTGGCCTTTATCCTGCATGATCACCCCAACTTTAAACATCGCTTCTGAACTTTTTGGAGACTTTGGATAATTTTTTACTACAACAGCATAATAATATGCAGCATCGTCTTTCTTACCTTTGTTGTAATACAACTGCCCTAACCAATAGTTGGCATTAGGCTGGTAAGTCGACTTTGGATACTGTTTCACAAAACCTTGGAAAGCAGTGATCGCTTGATCGAATTGCTTTTTCTCAAGAGCCAGAGAAACGGCTGCATTATAATCGCTGTTTTCATCACCAGTACTTGCTGCAGGTGCCGCTGTAGCAGCCGCTGCGCCTGCGGCAGCAGTATCGGAACTTCCAGCCGCAGAATTATCTGTCGCAGCACCAGTAGCCGCAGAAGCTGAACCCTGCGCACCCTGACCACCGCTCAGACTCTCCATCTGCTGATAGATCTGTTTTTGCCGCTCAACAATTTGATTGAGCTGGTACTGATTTTCTTGGATCTGACCGCGTAAACTATCTACATCGCGTTGCGAATCGGATAGCTGTTGCTGAAGTTGAGTTAATAGTTGGCTGTGAGCGTTGGAAATACGCTCAAGTTGAGTGACTCGATCTTCTACCGAGCCGGAGCCGACATTACTGATTGGCGCTTGGGCAGTAGCGGCCCATGGGACCGCTACGCCAACCAGTAACGACAGACCCACTAAGTGACGTCTGAAGTTACTGTTCATGCGATTCTCTTAGTAAACCAGAACTGCACGACGGTTTTTAGCGAACGCTGCTTCGTCATGGCCCAGTACTGCTGGTTTCTCTTTACCGTAAGAAACGATAGAGATCTGGTCAGCAGAAACGCCTTTACCTTGCAGATACATTTTCACAGCATTTGCACGACGCTCGCCCAACGCGATGTTGTATTCTGGCGTACCGCGTTCATCCGCGTGGCCTTCAACAACAACTTTGTAAGATGGGTTGCTACGCAGGAATGCAGCGTGTGCATCCAGCATTTGAGCGAAGTCAGAACCGATATCGTATTTATCGAAACCGAAGTAAACGATATTGTTCTTTTGCAGTTCTTGCATCTGAAGACGAGCTTGCTCTTCTGAAGACAGGTTGCTGCCATTTTCTGTACCAGTGCCAGCGCCCATGCCAGATTGGTCATTATTTGCGCTTTTGTTAGAACTACACGCAGCGATTGCCAGAACTGGCAAAGCCAACATTAGCCCTTTTAGCACTTTGTTCAGTTGCATCTCTTTGATCCTTTTATAGTTTGCCATACATACGTATTTACACATGCATCACAGATACGGCGACCAGGCAGGAAATTTGACCTGTCCATCAGTTGCCGGAAGACGCGCTTTGAAACGCCCATCAGTCGAGACCAGTTGTAACACAGCTCCCAGCCCTTGTGTCGAGCTATAGATAACCATGGTGCCGTTAGGTGCGATACTAGGCGTTTCATCCAGGAACGTGTCCGTTAATACTTGAACGGCTCCCGTTTCTAGATCCTGTTTGGCGATGTGTTGTGCTCCACCATTGGAACTAACCAATGCCAGGAACTTACCATCAGGGCTCACATCTGCGTTCTGGTTCTGAGAACCTTCCCACGTGATTCGCTGTGGCGCACCGCCATTAATATTCACTTTATACACTTGTGGACGACCGCCCTGATCCGAGGTATAAGCCAGATTTTGGCTATCCGGGAACCAGCTTGGTTCAGTGTTATTGCTACGGCCATCGGTTACCTGGCTGATTTGACCAGACCCTAAGTCCATAACATACAAATTCAGGCTACCGCTTTTAGATAACGCGAAGGCCAGTTTAGTCCCATCCGGTGAGAAAGAAGGCGCACCGTTATGACGAGGGAATGAAGCCACTTGTCTGATTGCACCATTAGCCAACGTCTGAATAACCAGTGCTGACTTACCACTCTCGAAAGTGACATAAGCAATTTTGCTACCATCTGGAGACCAGGCTGGTGACATCAAAGGTTCAGGAGAACGGTGAACAACAAATTGGTTGTAGCCGTCGTAATCAGAAACCCGCAATTCGTGTGGGAACTTGCCACCGTTGGTTTGCACAACATAGGCAATACGGGTACGGAAAGCACCTTTAATCCCAGTCAGCTTTTCAAATACTTCATCACTGGCAGTATGCGCTGAATAACGTAACCATTGTTTAGTTACTTTATACTGATTTTGCGCTAAAACGCTACCGGCTGCACCAGAAGTATCAACTAACTGGTAAGAAACCACATAGCTACCATCAGCACTCGGTTGAACCTGGCCAACAACAACAGCATCGATACCCAACGCAGTCCAGGCTGCTGGCGTTACTTCTGCCGCAGTTGAAGGCTGTTGTGGCATGCGAGCCGCATCAATTGGGTTAAATTTGCCACTGTTACGTAAATCTGCGCCAACAATAGCACCGATCTCTTCCGGTGGTGTACCCGGCCCCATCCATTTAAACGAAACAACACCAATTGGACGAGCAGAGTCTACCCCTTGGGTAATCTCAATTCGAACTTCTGCATGTAACACAGAAGCCCACAAAACTAAAAAGCCTAGCGCAACTCGAAATGCCTGCTTCATCTTATCTCCCTTATCCGAGCGGGATGCCCGCGATAATTAGCAGAATTTTAACAAACCAACGCAAACAAAACTACATAATCCACGGTTGATTAACAAAGTCATCCCCCTCTTAATCAAACCTTATTGAGGTTTAAATACAAGCGGAGCATTCTTAAACACTTCATAAACATCCGAACTTGGAGGCTTAGGAATCTTCGCTTGTTTTGCAGCAGCGATAGCAGCCTGGCACAGTGCCGGGTCACCCCCTTCTGCCTTAACATCAATTAATAGACCATCTGGTGCTAATTTAATTCGCAAATCACAGGTACGGCCTTTGTAAAGATCTGCATCATAAAATTTACTCTGGATCGCGGCAGTGATCTGGCCCAAATAGCCACTGACATCACCCGCTGATGCTCCACTCTTCTTGCCACCGCCTTTACCCGCAGCAGCGGCACCTGCACCGGAACCACTTTTCGGCGCATTTTTGGAGTTAGCTAAACCACCGAATAAATCATCAACATCAGTTGCTGCGGCTGCTGCTTCTGCAGCTGCTTTTTTCTTGGCATCAGCAGCAGCTTTCTTGGCCTCTGCGGCCGCTTTCTTCTCGGCATCAGCCGCAGCTTTCTTCTCAGCGGCGGCAGTTGCTGCTTTCTCGGCAGCATCAGCAGCTTTCTTCGCCTCAGCGTCAGCTTGTTTCTTTGCCTCAGCATCAGCAGCCTTCTTCGCTGCTGCTGCTACAGCCGCCTCTTTTTTGGCTTCAGCTTCTGCTTTTTTCTGCGCGTCAGCTTGTGCCTTCACGATTTTATCGGCTTCTGCTTTTGCTTGTGCGGCTGCGGCCTCTGCCTGTTTCTGCTCTTCTTTCGCTTTTGCAGCAGCGGCGGCGGCAACTTTCTGTTCCTCAGCGGCCTGTTTTTGCTGCTCAGCGGCTTGTTTCTTCTGTTCTTCAGCCGCCTGCTTGGCATCTTCTTGCGCTTGCAGACGCTCTTTTTCCAATTCTTTCAGTCGCTGCTGCTCAGCGGCCTGTTTTTGCTGCAATTCTTCTGCTTGCTGATCGGCTTTTTTCTGGCGCTGTTGTTCTGCACGTTTCGCGTCCGTCTGCTGTTGCTGCTGACGGTTATACTGCTCTGTCACTGCGCCCGGATCGACCATAACGGCGTCAATAACTTCGCCGCCAGCACCGCCGCCGCCCATTTCAGTCTTCTGCGTCAGAGAGCCCCAAATCAACAGGGCAATCAATATGATGTGCAGAACCACCGACACGATAACGGCGCGATTCAGCTTATCATTTTGCTCGGTTGCCTTACCCACGCTCGATTTCCACACTCGATGTCCGCGATCTATTGCTAAAAAACGGAACTGCTAAAAACAAGGTATCTACTGGCTGGAGTGACTCTCAATCCAACCAGTATCAACGCAAATTTATATCGGTTGAGTCATTAAGCCCACCGACGTTACACCCGCCTGATGTAGCATATTCAGCGCCTTGATAATTTCATCATAAGGCACCTCTTTAGCGCCACCGATCAGGAACACGGTTTTCGGATTCGATTTCAATCTGGCCTGAGCTTCGGCCACAACTTGTTCTGAAGGCAGTTGCTCCATCCGCTGGTGATCTATCACCAACGAGTATTGCCCCACTCCTGACACTTCAACAATCACCGGTGGATTGTCATCGCTTGAAACGGTTTTTGAATCTGTCGCGTCAGGCAAGTCCACCTCAACGCTTTGCGTGATAATCGGCGCGGTCGCCATAAAGATCAGCAATAGCACCAGCAAAACGTCCAGTAAGGGAACAATGTTAATTTCAGACTTAAGCTCGCGACGTTTACGACCACGTACTCGCGCCATACAACCCCCTACTTATTTGCTCTCGGCGCTGGCAAAAGCCTGACGATGCAGAATAGCGATGAACTCTTCCATGAAGTTGTCATAGTTTTGTTCAAGTTTATTCACGCGCTGATTCAGACGGTTATAGGCCATAACAGCAGGGATTGCGGCGAACAGGCCGATCGCGGTAGCAATCAGGGCCTCGGCAATACCTGGGGCGACCATTTGCAATGTTGCCTGCTTTACTGCACCCAGAGAAATAAAGGCATGCATAATCCCCCATACCGTACCAAACAGGCCGATATACGGGCTGATGGAACCAACAGTACCCAGGAACGGAATATGTGTTTCCAGTGCTTCTAATTCACGGTTCATTGAGATGCGCATCGCACGGGAGGCTCCGTCAATAACGGCCTCTGGTGCATGGCTGTTTGCACGATGTAAACGGGCAAACTCTTTAAATCCAGAATGGAAAATCTGCTCGGAGCCCCCGAGGGTCTCGCGGCGAGCCTGGCTTTCCTGATACAAGCGAGACAGCTCAATACCGGACCAAAACTTATCTTCAAAGGCTTCTGCATCGCGGGTGGCAGCATTCAGAATACGCGTTCGTTGAATGATGATCGCCCATGAAGCAATAGAAAAGCCCATTAATACCAGCATGATAAGCTTAACGAATAGGCTTGCCTGCAGGAATAAATCCAGAATGTTCATGTCAGCCACTACTTAAACTCCGCGACAATAGACTTAGGAAGCGCTCTTGGCTTCATTTGGTGTGGATCGATACATGCGATCAATACTTCTGCACTACTCAGAAGATTGCCATGTGTGTCGAGAATTCGTTGAGCAAACGTGAGAGAAGCCCCACGCATTGCGGTAATTTCACTCTGAACTTCCAACATATCATCAAGACGTGCTGGTGCCAGGTATTCTACCGTCATGCGGCGGACAGCGAAAGCGACATGCTCACTGAGCAATTGCTGCTGGTGAAAATTGCGTTGGCGCAACATTTCAGTGCGCGCCCTTTCATAAAAGGCAACGTAGCGTGCGTGGTATACCACGCCGCCAGCATCGGTGTCTTCAAAATAGACACGTACCGGCCATCGAAACAACGTATTACTCACTCTACTTCCCAGTAATGCAGTTAACGGACACACTATACTGAAGAGCGTTAAGCTTTGGAATCACTTGAGAGAATAGAACGAAAATAATTATGGGCCGAGTGGCCCATAAGGATAGATTGTGTTCAAATTAGGCGAAACATGTACAGATTAGACAAAAAAGTAGAATAATCCCGCGCCCAAGATCACAATTGCTGGAAGTGGTGAGAAAAAAGCACGCAACCACATCCGCTTAGGGCGAAAACCAACCCCATGAATCACACCAGTACAAACCGCCCACACAATAAACACCTCTTGCCAGACCTCAAGTGAACTGGTTGCCGCCGCAAAACGCGAAGGGTCCCAAAACACACAGAATGCCACAGCAAAGGCGAGCACCAGTGAAAGGGCCCTAAAAGGGCCCTTATCCATTAAATCGTATAACTTATCGGACAACATCATCATTGCCGTTGTTAGCGGCCTTCGCTGCTGCATTGGCTTCACTCTGCTCCAGCGCCAGAGCAGTAATGATACCAAAGGAGCAGGCCAGAAGTGTCCCTAGAATCCAGGCAAAATACCACATGCTTTATGCTCCTTAGTACAGTGAGTGCTTGTTGTTTTCGATAAAATCTTTATCAATGCGCCCGAACATCTTGTAGTAACACCAACTGGTGTACAGCAAGATGATAGGAACAAAGATTATCGCAACAATAGTCATCACTTTCAGCGTCAACAGGCTAGATGTTGCATCCCACATTGTCAGACTGACATTTGGCACAGTGCTTGATGGCATAACGAACGGGAACATAGTTACCCCGGCAGTCAGGATCACACAGGCAATAGTCAGTGATGAGAACAGGAAGGCCCAAGCCCCTTTTTCAAAACGCGACAGCAAAATGGTGAACAGTGGCAGAATAACCCCAAGAGCTGGCAGCGCCCACAGGCTTGGGTACTTGTTGAAGTTAATCAACCATGCACCAGCCTGATGTGCAACTTCTTTGCGCATCGGGTTAGATTCAGCCGCCGTATCCAAAGCTGAAGTAATAACAAAACCATCGATACCTTTAACTAACCAGATACCGGCCAGCAGGAAGGCCACACTCATCACCAGAGCCGAGATCTGAGCCGCAGTACGGGAACGCAGATGCAACTCACCACGGGTACGCATTTGCAGATAAGTAGCACCTTGCGTTACCAACATGGTTAAGCTGACAACCCCCGCCAGTAAACCAAACGGGTTCAGCAACTGGAAGAAGTTACCGGTGTAGAACAAGCGCATGTAGCTATCCATATGGAACGGTACGCCTTGCAGCAAGTTACCGAATGCCACACCGAAGACCACTGCTGGCACGAAGCTACCAGCAAAAATGCCCCAGTCCCACATATTGCGCCAACGGTTATTTTCCAACTTAGAACGGTAATCAAAACCGACCGGACGGAAGAATAACGCAGCCAATACCAGAATCATCGCAATATAGAAGCCGGAGAATGCGGCTGCATACACCATTGGCCAGGCAGCAAACAGCGCCCCACCCGCAGTGATCAACCAAACCTGATTACCATCCCAGTGAGGGGCAATCGAGTTAATCATAATACGACGTTCTGTATCATTCTTACCGATGATGCGCAGCAGGATACCGACACCCATATCGAAACCATCGGTTACTGCGAACCCAATCAGCAGCACACCGATCAGCAGCCACCAGATAAATCGTAATACTTCATAATCAAACATAAGTGGACTCCTGTTTACCGTGCTTCCTGCACTGGGGCAGTCGGCTGTTCAAAATGATAGCGGCCCGTTTTCAGGCTACTTGGCCCAAGGCGCGCGAATTTGAACATCAGGTACATTTCTGCAACCAGGAACAGCGTGTACAGACCACAGATCAACCCCATGGAGAACAGAATATCCCCAGCGGTGACTGATGAGTTTGCAATTGCTGTCGGCAGCACTTCACCGATAGCCCATGGCTGACGACCATATTCCGCCACAAACCAACCTGCTTCTACTGCAATCCACGGCAACGGAATACCGAACAGTGCGGCACGCAGTAACCATTTCTTCTCACCAATCCGACCACGAATCACATTATAGAAGGACAGACCAATGATCAGTAACATCAGCACGCCACAGGCAACCATGATGCGGAACGCGAAATACAGCGGCAGAACCCGTGGGATTGAGTCTTTGGCTGCTAACTTAATTTGTTCTTCAGTCGCATCGGTAACGTTTTGTGTATAACGTTTCAGTAACAGACCATAGCCCAGATCTTGTTTCGCCTTACTGAATGCTTCACGCACAGCAGGGTCAGTATTACCTGAACGTAATTTTTCTAGCAGACTGTAAGCTTGGATACCATTACGAATACGCACTTCATGTTGCGACATCAAATCACGCAAGCCAGTTACCGGTGTATCCAGTGAGCGCGTAGCGATAATGCCCAGTGCAAATGGGATCTGAACAGCAAACCGGTTCTCCATGGTTTCCTGATTCGGGATAGCAAACAGGGTGAAGGCTGCCGGAGGCGGTTGGGTTTCCCATTCAGCTTCAATTGCAGCCAGTTTGGTTTTCTGCACGTCACCCATTTCGTAACCAGATTCATCACCCAGCACGATAACGGACAATACGGCAGCCAAGCCAAAGCTCGCAGCAATTGCAAAGGAACGCTTGGCAAACGGAATATCACGGCCTTTCAACAGGTAGTAAGAGCTGATACCCAGCACAAACATCGCACCAGTAACATACCCTGCCGCTACAGTGTGAACGAATTTCACCTGTGCAACTGGGTTGAGAACCAGTTCAGAGAAGCTCAGCATTTCCATACGCATAGTTTCAAAGTTGAAATCAGATGCAATCGGGTTTTGCATCCAACCGTTGGCAACCAAGATCCACAACGCAGAGAAGTTAGAGCCTAATGCAACCAGCCAGGTTACAGCCAAATGCTGATGTTTACTCAGGCGATCCCATCCGAAGAAGAACAGACCGACGAAAGTAGATTCCAGGAAGAACGCCATCAGACCTTCGATTGCCAGAGGGGCACCGAAGATATCACCGACGTAATGTGAGAAATATGACCAGTTAGTCCCGAACTGGAACTCCATGGTCAAACCAGTAGCAACCCCCAGAGCAAAGTTAATAGCAAATAACTTGCCCCAGAATTTGGTCATATCTTTATAGATTTGTTTACCAGACAGCACATAAACCGATTCCATAATTGCCAACATAAACGCCATACCCAGCGTTAATGGGACAAATAAGAAATGGTACATTGCCGTTAAGGCAAACTGTAACCGTGACAGTTCGACAATATCAAACATCTTGACTCCTTGCTCCTCGCAGGAAGACTCCGACTTGCGGCAACTGAGCTTCCGCTAACTAAATTGGAAGCCCCGCAATTACCCGCAGTGAATGCCCAAAAAAACACAACAAAAATAACAATATCAACTACCCAGTATTACACCGTGGTAATAGTACGCTTCTAATCCCACACAATAAATAGGATTTTACGTGACCCAGCTTTGAGTTCTGGATACAGGTCAACAAACAGGTCATTTACCCATCTGGCCGTAGTTTGATCCAGAACAATTTAAGCTCATATGAACATTATTGCCATATTCAAAACTTGATTTAGAACAATTAATTCTTTTTCATGTTAATTAAAAGTTCGATTGTTTTTATATAATCCCGAACTGTTAATGAGATGTAATTTTATGGTTTATCTAATGCATTATTAGTTCATTATTATGCGATCCAGGTTAACGTTTAAATTTATTAGACTCAGGGTGAGTTAAATCACAATTCCGAGTTTTATATGAATATATTAGTCTAGGTTGAGGGAAGCGTTCGCAAGTGTTGCCATTTTGTTGCATGATGAAATGCTATTTCTTGATAAAATATTGAATCTCCTACAATGAAAAAAATAGCGCTCACCACATTACTCTGTGTCAGTACTGCATCCATCGCTGCGCAACAAGTCGATATCACTATTTTGGGTACCTCTGACTTACATGGCACTTTTGTGCCGTGGGACTATGCCAGCGACACTGAGAACCTGGCTGGTAGCCTGAGCCAGATAGCCACTAAAGTGCAAAAAATACGTGCTGAACAACCGAATCTGATTCTGGTTGATGCCGGTGATACCCTTCAGGGCAACTTTGTTGAAACCTTTAAAAATGAGCCAATCAGCCCGATGATTCTCGGCTTCAATGCTTTGAAATATGATGCCTGGGTGATGGGTAACCACGAGTTTGATTTTGGCCTGAAAGCCCTTTCCACTTCACTAAAACAATTTGATGGCACGGCACTGGCGGGGAACATCTTCTGGGATTCGGGTAAGCCTTACCTCCCCTCTTATAAAATCATCGAACGTCAGGGGGTGAAAATCGGCATTATTGGTATGGATACCCCAATGACTGCGGAGTTCGCACAGGGTACTGACCGTATCAATGGCATCCATTTCACCGATCCAGTGCAAGAAGTAAAAAAGGTTATTCAGCAGATAGAACCACAGGTAGACGCCATCGTGTTGGTCGCCCATATGGGCGTCGATAATGAGAATCAGCGCCCCGGCACCGGGGTTGGCGATATCGCCAAGGCCAATCCAGAGCTGGCAGCCATTGTCGCAGGCCATATGCATGTGAAGATTGATAAAGCAGTGGTTAACGGTGTCATTATCACTGAACCGGATAAATATGGCCGCGCGCTCTCCCGCATTGACCTGAAATTTGAGCAGCGTGAGGGTAAATATCATCTGGTGGATAAAAACAGCTATACCTATCCGATCAAGGGGGTCGAGTCTGATAAAAAGCTGGAAGCGATTTACCAACCTTATCATGATATTTTGCGCGCCAATGCTAATCGGGTAATTGCGACCTTGAGCGGCAGTAATCTGGTACCGGCCGATGAGATTAAAGGTATTCCTCAGGTCCATATTCAGGATACCGGTATCAGCGCGTTGTATCAGGAGGCGGCGCATTATTATGCTCCTCAGGCGCAGGTTATTGCCTTACAAATTGATAATGACCATCCGAAACTGGATGTCGGTGATATCACCGCTAAAGACATTGCTTTTAACTATCAATATGCCGGCGGTGAAATCACCGTTTATGCCCTGACCGGCAAAGCGTTAAAACAATATATGGAATGGTCGGCTGATTACTTTAATCAGGTTAAAGCGGGCGATGTCACCTACAGTTTTAATCCGCAACGCCGCGCCTCAAAATATTCGACCAATGACTTCTTCGATGGTGTGACCTACACCATTGATTTGCGTAAACCAACAGGTTCGCGCATTACCAACCTACGCCTCAATGACGGTACACCTGTTACAGATAGCACCCCTATTCATCTGGGAATGAACAGTTACCGGATGGGGCATTTGACGCAAAAAGGTGGCGCGTTGGAAGGACAGAAATTCCAGATACTGTCTGACAGTAAAGCGCAATACGGTGAGGAAGACGGCACAATACGTAATCTGACCATTCGCTATTTGACTGATATTAAAGCTGGAAAATATGAGGGTAAAGCTCAGCAGCGCTGGCATTTAATCGGGTTAGAAGGCTTTGACAAAGAGCAGGAGATCGTCAAGCAGTTGATTAATAGCGGTAAAATTTCAGTGCCAGCAACAGCAGATGGCCGCTACACCAATATTGCATCAATTAACGTCAAAGATAAGTTGTTTAAGGATAGAGCCAGTTACGATGCCGCATTGGCTACGTTGCAGCAACAAGCTGCCAGTGCCAGCACTGAACAGGCTAAGCAGCAAGTACAAACTGATATAACACTAATCACCGCCCTGAATACGTTCTGATTAGGCAAAAAAAGGCCACCGCAAGGTGGCCTCTATCTTGAGTTAGTTATCAAACTAACATCGCACCTAATGACTTACTGCGGTAATACCGCTTTAACGGCATTGCCGATTTCAGCCAGACTGCGGACAGTTTTCACACCGGCAGCTTCCAGCGCAGCGAACTTGTCATCCGCAGTACCTTTACCACCCGCAATGATGGCGCCTGCGTGGCCCATACGCTTGCCTTTTGGTGCTGTTACACCGGCGATGTAACCCACAACAGGTTTGGTCACGTGATCTTTAATATAAGCAGCCGCTTCTTCTTCAGCGTTACCACCGATCTCACCGATCATCACAATAACTTCAGTCTGCGGGTCTTCCTGGAACAACTTCAGGATATCAATAAAGTTAGAACCTGGGATCGGGTCACCACCGATGCCAACACAAGTTGACTGACCGAAACCGATATCCGTGGTTTGTTTTACCGCTTCGTAGGTCAAAGTCCCTGAACGGGAAACAATACCCACTTTGCCCGGTAAATGAATGTGGCCTGGCATGATGCCAATCTTACATTCACCTGGGGTGATAACACCTGGGCAGTTCGGGCCGATCATCCGTGCATCAGACTGTTCTAATCTGACTTTTACTACCAGCATATCCAGTGTTGGGATACCTTCAGTAATACAGATGATCAGTTTGATACCCGCATCGATAGCTTCAAGAATGGAGTCTTTACAGAACGGCGCTGGCACGTAGATAACCGATGCCGTAGCACCGGTGGCCTCTACGGCTTCACGCACAGTATTGAATACTGGCAGGCCCAGATGCTCAGTGCCGCCTTTACCTGGCGTAACACCGCCAACCATTTTAGTACCATAGGCAATAGCTTGTTCGGAGTGGAAAGTCCCCTGGCTACCGGTAAAGCCCTGGCAAATAACTTTGGTGTTTTTATCAATTAAAATAGACATTATTTAGCCCCCACTGCCGCTACAACTTGCTGAGCCGCATCTGTCAGGCTGGTCGCAGCAATGATATTCAAACCGCTGTCTGCCAATTTTTTGGCACCCAGTTCAGCGTTATTTCCTTCCAGACGAACCACGACTGGCACATTGACGCCCACTTCTTCAACCGCACCAATGATGCCGTCAGCGATCAGGTCACAACGCACAATGCCGCCGAAAATGTTAACCAGAACCGCTTTCACTTTGTCATCAGACAGAATGATTTTAAACGCTTCAGTCACACGCTCTTTGGTTGCGCCACCGCCAACATCAAGGAAGTTAGCCGGCTCACCACCGTGAAGTTTCACAATGTCCATGGTTCCCATTGCCAAACCGGCACCGTTTACCATGCAACCAATGTTGCCATCCAACGCCACGTAGTTCAGTTCCCACTGCGCCGCATCGGCTTCACGTTTATCTTCCTGCGACTTGTCACGCATTTCACGCAATTCTGGTTGACGGAACAAGGCGTTACCATCAGCACCCAGCTTGCCGTCCAGACAGATCAGATCGCCCTGTTTGGTAATCACTAGCGGGTTGATCTCAACCATCGCCAGGTCACGTTCCAGGAACAGCGTTGCCAAACCCATAAAGATCTTCGTGAACTGAGTAACTTGCTTACCGGTCAGCCCCAGTTTAAAGGCTAATTCGCGGCCTTGATAAGGCTGCGGCCCCGTCAACGGATCCAATGCGATTTTGTGGATCAGTTCAGGTGTTTCTTCGGCAACTTTCTCAATTTCAACACCGCCTTCAGTGGATGCCATAAACACCACACGACGGGAGCTACGGTCAATAACTGCGCCCAGATACAGCTCTTTATCGATATCAGTCGCTGCTTCAACCAGAATTTGGTGAACCGGCTGACCGTGAGCATCTGTCTGGTAAGTCACCAGGTTTTTACCCAACCACTGTTCAGCGAAAGCACGAATATCTTCTTTGCTGTTAACCAGTTTCACGCCGCCCGCTTTACCGCGACCACCAGCATGCACCTGACATTTAACCACCCACGGGCCAGCACCGATTTTAGATGCGGCTTCTTCTGCTTCACGCGGTGTAGTACAAGCGTAGCCAGTTGGCGCTGGCATGCCATACCGAGCAAACAGTTGTTTTGCCTGATATTCGTGTAAATTCATGATGTTCTATCCATATAAGGTCTGAGATGGGCCGAAGCCTACTAGGTAGCCTGATTGCGCGGAGGCAGGTTAATCAACACCTTGCAACCAGACTGACCTTGTCATTTATCTTTTTTATACGTCGAGCAATAAGCGAGCTGGATCTTCCAGCATCTCTTTCACCGTCACCAGGTAGCCGACAGACTCGCGGCCATCAATCAAACGGTGATCGTAGGACAGTGCCAAATACATCATTGGCAGAATCACTACCTGACCATTTACCGCCATTGGCCTGTCTTTGATAGCATGCATACCAAGGATCGCGCTTTGTGGTGGGTTAATGATCGGAGTCGACATCAGGGAGCCGAATACGCCGCCATTAGTAATCGTGAAATTACCGCCAGTCAGTTCTTCAACCTTCAGTTTGCCGTCACGGCCTTTTACAGCCAGTTCTTTGATTTTCTTCTCGATATCAGCCATACCCAGGGTATCGACATCACGCAACACTGGGGTTACCAGACCGCGTGGAGTAGACACCGCAATACTGACATCAAAGTAGTTGTGGTAAACCACATCTTCGCCATCAATAGAAGCATTCACTTCAGGATAGCGTTTCAGAGCTTCAACTACCGCTTTGATATAGAAGGACATAAAGCCCAGACGAACACCGTGACGCTTCTCGAAAGCTTCACCGTACTGCTTACGCAGGTCCATGATCGGCTTCATATTGATTTCGTTAAACGTGGTCAGCATCGCTGTACTGTTTTTCGCTTCCAACAGACGCTCAGCAACACGTTTACGCAGACGGGTCATAGGTACGCGTTTTTCGCTGCGGCTAGCCAGTGCCGCAGGTGCGGCGGCAGCGACTTTGGTTTCAGCCACTGCTGGTGCCGATTTACGGTTTGCCAAATGACTATCGACATCTTCACGGGTAATACGGCCACCCACGCCGCTGCCTTTAATGGCAGTAGCATCAAGGTCATGTTCCGCAATCAGACGACGAATTGCCGGGCTGAGAGTCTCGTTACTCTCTTCTTCCAGGCTAGCAGTCTGACGCTGTGCCGGAGTGGACTCGGTACTTTGACTTTTTTCTTCCGTCGGCTTGCCTGAGCTGTCACTTGGACGAATACGGCCCAGAACCTGACGTGAGGTCACAGTCGCGCCTTCGTCTTCCAAAATGGCGTCTAAAATACCGTCCTGACTGGCCGGAACTTCCAGAATCACTTTGTCCGTTTCAATCTCAACCAGCACTTCATCGCGTTTAACGCTGTCGCCCGGTTTCTTGTGCCAAGTTGCTACAGAGCCATCAGCCACAGACTCAGGGAGGTCAGGAACATTAATATCTACGCTACTCATTCTCTATCCTTTATATGTTAACCGGCTCGCTACTCGACGGTCAGCGCGTCATTAACCAGAGCTTGTTGTTGTTTCTGGTGTACGGAAATGTATCCAACTGCCGGTGAAGCTGATGCCGGGCGACCTGCATAACGCAAGGAAGCACCGAATGGAATCACTTCGCGGAAATTGTGCTGGCTGCAATACCAGGCCCCTTGGTTCAGCGGCTCTTCCTGGCACCAGACGAAATCATGCACATGAGCGAATTGTTCCAACACCGCTTGTACAGCATGATGCGGGAACGGATAAAGCTGCTCGATACGCACGATAGCAACATCGGTTTGCCCATTCTTACGGCGTTGTTCCAGCAAATCGTAATACACTTTGCCTGAACACATGACGACACGTTTGACGCCTTTCGCATCCATCTCGTCAACTTCGCCAATCGCTGGCAAGAAGCTGCCATTTGCCAATTCATCAAGCGATGATATGGCCAACGGATGACGCAACAATGACTTAGGTGACATTACCACCAGCGGACGGCGCATACCGCGTAATGCCTGGCGGCGGATCATGTGATAAACCTGCGCCGGCGTAGAAGGGATACACACCTGCATATTTTGTTCGGCACAAAGTTGCAGATAACGCTCCAATCGTGCAGAGGAGTGCTCTGGACCCTGCCCTTCATAACCATGTGGCAGCAGCATCACCAGGCCACACATCCGGCCCCATTTCTGCTCACCGGAGCTGATGAACTGGTCGATAACCACTTGCGCACCGTTGGCAAAGTCACCAAACTGCGCTTCCCAGATAGTCAGGGTGCGTGGTTCAGCGGTGGCATAGCCATATTCAAATGCCAACACCGCTTCTTCTGACAGCACGGAGTCCCAGACCTGGAAGTCACCCTGCCCGCTGTGTACATTCGCCAGCGGCACATAAACCGAGCCATTTTTCTGGTTATGAATGACCGCATGACGATGGAAGAAGGTACCGCGCCCCGCGTCTTCACCGGACAAACGAATAGGGATCCCTTCATCTACCAGCGTTGCATAAGCCAGTGTTTCAGCCCCACCCCAGTCAAACGGCTTCTCGCCACTTGCCATCAAGGCACGATCACCATAAATCTTGGCAACACGGGATTGCATTTCAATGGCTTCCGGCGCATGGCTGATGCGACGCGCCAGATCTTGCAGGCGTTTCATCTCAACTTTGCTTGGATATTCTTCGTCCCACTCATGGTTCAGATACGGCGACCAGGTGAAGGATTGCAGATTCATCGGACGCCACTCTTCCACCACACAGTCACCACCATCCAGCGCATCACGATACAGGTTGACCATTTCCGTGGCATCTTCCAGGCTGGCGATATTTTGCTCGGTCAGCTTGTCAGCATAAATCTTGCGCGGCGTCGGGTGCTTTTTAATCTTCTGATACATCACGGGTTGCGTTGCACTTGGCTCATCGGCTTCGTTATGCCCATGGCGGCGGTAGCAAACCAGATCGATCATCACGTCACGTTTAAAGGTGTTACGGAAATCCAACGCCAGACGGGTAACAAACGCCACAGCTTCAGGATCATCAGCATTCACGTGGAAAATCGGTGCCTGTACCATTTTGGCGATATCGGTACAATATTGGGTAGAACGGGCATCCAGTGGGTTCGAGGTGGTGAAACCAATCTGGTTGTTGATAACAATGCGCACTGTCCCGCCCACTTCATAGCCACGCGCCTGTGACATATTCAGTGTTTCTTGTACTACGCCCTGCCCGGCAATCGCCGCATCACCATGAATGGTAATTGGCAGAACCATATTGCTGCGGGCTTCATCCAGACGGTCACGGCGTGCACGTACCGAACCGATAACCACTGGGCTGACAATTTCCAGATGGGATGGGTTAAAGGCCAATGCCAGATGAACCAGACCACCTTCAGTTTCCACATCGGAGGAGAAACCTTGGTGATATTTAACGTCACCGGTCCCCAAATGCTCTTTATGCTTACCGGCAAATTCGTCAAACAAATCTTCCGGTTTCTTACCCAAGACGTTGATCAATACGTTGAGGCGGCCACGGTGAGCCATACCCAGAACCACTTCGCGGGTGCCATTTTTACCCGCATGGCGAATCATCTCTTTCAACATGGTGACCAGCGAATCGCCGCCCTCCAGCGAGAAACGCTTCGCGCCTGGGAATTTAGCCCCTAAATAACGCTCCAGACCTTCAGCGGCAGTCAATTCGCTCAAGAAGCGACGCTTCTCTTCATCGCTGAATGTCGGTTTCCCAACTACCGACTCAATGCGCTGCTGAATCCAGCGTTTCTCTTCGGTGTTGGTAATGTGCATGTATTCAGCGCCAATAGAGCCACAATAAGTCTGCTTCAGTGCTGTATACAAGTCAGACAACTTCATGGTTTCTTTGCCAATAGCAAAAGAGCCCACATTGAAGGTGTTCTGGAAATCGGCTTCGGTCAGATGGTGGTAGGAAGGCTCGAGGTCTGGAACAGACTCCTGCTTCCACAAACCGAGTGGATCAAGGTTGGCATGTTGATGACCACGGAAGCGGAAGGCGTTGATTAACTGCAACACCTTAACTTGCTTGGCATCATTTTCAGGATCGCTGATGGATGAGTTATAACGAGAGGAATCCTTCGCCAGGCGACGGAAATACTCACGTGTTTGAGAGTGGAACTGATCAGGTTTTACACCCGTTGTTGGTAGCTGTTGAAAAATTGAACGCCAACTATCATCAACGGAACCAGGATCGGTTAAAAAGTCTTCATAGAGCTGCTCTATGTAGGACTGGTTCGCGCCCGCCAGATAGGAGGAATCCAGCCAGGCCTTCATTGCGCCGTTCTGCATCATGATCCCTTAAGCTTTGAAGCTTCAGTTTTCGCCGTGGTTAACATATACACCGTAATATAAACGGTTTGCCGTAAAAACGGTTCACTCGACGTGCTCAATGCACGTTCTGTTATGGACCTTAACGGTCCCGTTCAAGGAACCTCTAAAAACTGACTGCGTGCCGGCTTTTAGAGATTCCCTACCTTGAAGCAACCCGGGAAATACATTCCCCGGGCTAATAAACTCACATCATGCTCTACGTTGCAACTATCATTCACGACAGCGTAGCTATCAATCACTACGCTGCCGCTATACATGCGCTACGCGGTAACTATCATGCGCTACGCTGTAACAACATAGACTTAATGTGACCAATTGCTTTGGTCGGGTTAAGGCCTTTAGGACAAACACTGACACAATTCATGATGCTATGGCAGCGGAAAACACTAAAAGCGTCGTCCAGATCATCCAAACGTGCTGCTGTTTCAGTATCACGGCTGTCTATCAGGAAACGATAGGCAGCCAGTAACCCTGCCGGGCCGACAAACTTATCTGGATTCCACCAGAATGACGGACAAGATGTCGAGCAACAGGCGCACAGGATACATTCATACAAACCATCCAGTTTTTCGCGCTGTTCCGGTGATTGCAAATGCTCACGTGCCGGCGGATTTTTGCCATCATTCAACAGGTAAGGTTTGATTTTCTCGTATTGAGTATAAAACTGCCCCATATCGACCACTAAATCCCGCACCACCGGTAACCCCGGCAATGGGCGAATCACAATCTTTTTATTACCCTTTTGCAACGCCGAGACTGGCGTAATACAAGCCAGACCGTTTTTGCCATTCATATTCAAACCGTCTGAGCCACACACACCTTCACGGCATGAACGGCGAAACGACAGGGTGGGATCTTTTTCTTTCAACTGGATAAGCGCATCCAGCAACATCATATCCCGGCCTTCTTCCGCTTCCAGCTCAAAATCTTGCATGTGCGGCGCGTTATCGACGTCCGGGTTATAACGATAAATTGAGAACTCAAGTTTCATGACCTTTTCCTCCGCAACGGGTTAGGTTTAACCCTCTCAACACAACACATGCATTAATAAGAACGCACTTTCGGCGGGAATGCCGCGCGTAGCTTAGGCTGCATGTTTACCTCACGGCGGGTCATGCTTTCAGTGCCTGGCAAATAGAGCGAATGGCACAACCAGTTAGCATCATCACGGTCTGGGAAGTCGAAACGGCTATGAGCACCACGACTTTCGGTACGGAAGTTTGCTGATACGGCAGTGGAAAACGCAGTTTCCATCAGATTATCCAATTCCAGGCATTCAATACGCTGGGTATTGAACTCACTAGAAGTGTCATCCAGACGGGCATTTTGCAGACGTTCACGGATAGTTTTTAGCTCTTCCAACCCTTTTGCCATTGCATCACCTTCACGGAATACCGAGAAGTTATGCTGCATGCAAGATTGCAGTGCTTTGCGGATCTCGACTGGATCTTCGCCTGAACGGGTATTGTTCCAACGGTTCATTCGCGCCAGTGAGGCTTCAATATCTGATTCACTGGCATCGCGGCTAGCCCCCTGCTCCAGTAACGACTCTTGCAGATGCATACCGGCGGCACGACCAAACACCACCAGGTCCAGCAATGAGTTGCCACCCAGACGGTTGGCACCGTGGACGGAAACACAGGCAATTTCACCTACCGCAAACAAGCCAGGGATAACAACATCTTCACCCTTTTCATTTACAGTAATTGCCTGACCGGTCACTTTGGTCGGAATACCGCCCATCATGTAATGGCAGGTTGGGATAACAGGAATAGGCTCTTTGATTGGGTCAACATGAGCAAAGGTGCGAGATAACTCAAGGATACCCGGCAGGCGGGATTCCAGCACATCTTTACCCAAGTGATCTAATTTCAGTTTGGCATGCGGGCCCCAAGGACCATCACAGCCACGACCTTCACGGATTTCAATCATAATGGAACGTGCCACTACGTCACGACCCGCCAAATCTTTGGCGTTCGGGGCATAACGTTCCATAAAACGTTCACCGTGTTTATTCAGCAGATAACCGCCTTCACCACGGCAACCTTCAGTAACCAACACCCCCGCCCCGGCAATGCCTGTCGGGTGGAACTGCCACATTTCCATATCTTGCACCGGCACACCGGCACGCAGTGCCATGCCCACGCCGTCACCAGTATTAATGTGCGCATTGGTGGTTGATTGATAGATACGCCCGGCACCACCGGTGGCCAACACCGTTGCCCGCGCTTTGAAATAGACCACTTCACCGGTTTCAATACAGATAGCCGTACAGCCAACAAAGGCGCCATCCTGATTTTTCACCAGATCCAGGGCATACCACTCAGAGAAGATAGTGGTGTGGTTTTTCAGGTTTTGCTGATAAAGGGTGTGTAATAGCGCATGGCCGGTACGGTCAGCGGCTGCCGCAGTACGCGCCGCCTGCTCACCGCCAAAGTTGCGCGATTGCCCACCGAATGGCCGCTGATAAATGCTGCCATCTTCTAAACGGGAGAAAGGTAACCCCATATGTTCCAGTTCAAGTACCGCTTCTGGACCGGTTTTACACATATATTCAATGGCATCCTGGTCACCGATATAATCGGAGCCTTTTACCGTGTCATACATATGCCATTCCCAGTTATCTTCATGGGTATTACCCAGCGCCACGGTAATACCGCCCTGCGCAGATACCGTATGAGAACGGGTAGGGAAAACTTTAGATATCAGGGCACAAGACAGCCCCATTTGTGAAATTTGCAGTGCGGCGCGCATACCTGCACCACCTGCACCGACAACAACAGCGTCAAACTCTCTGACCGGCAGTTTCATTTAAGCACCCCACACCACAATTGTTCCATACAGTAGATAGACCAGCAGCGTAACCACGACGGCCAGTTGTAACACCAGTCGTACCGCTAGCGGCTTTATATAGTCCGTTAATACCTGCCACAGACCAATCCAGGCGTGAGCCAGAATCGACAGCAAGGTCAGCAGGGTAAATACTTTTGTGATGTGCGAGGCGAAAAAGCCGCGCCAGACTTCGTAGGTGATGTCTGGGACAATAGCAACGAAGCCCAGAATATAAAGAATATAAAGAGTGATGACGATTGCAGAAGCACGCAGTAACAGCCAGTCGTGTACTCCATTACGCCCTAACGCAGAAGCATTGCTTACCATACAAGGACTCCAGCTAAAACTGACAGCACCAAGGTTAACACCATTGCTACTTGGGCGGAGCGGGTCCCCGCAGCCAAGCTCTCTTCGATATAGCCGAAATCCATAAGCAAGTGACGGATGCCACCGCAAACGTGATAGGCCAGTGCAGTGAGTATTCCCCAGAAGATGAATTTAACAAAAAAGCTATTCATGATGACTGCTGCTTGCATGAATCCCTCTTGCGAGGAAACAGACAAACCTAACAGCCAGAGGAGGATACCAACGGCAACGAAAGTAATTACGCCAGAGACTCGGTGTAAAATGGACGCTATCGCAGTAACAGGAAATCGAATCGTTTGCAGATCCAAGTTGACAGGTCTTTGTTTTTTCACGGTTTTGCCCACACAGCTCTTATTATTTTCCTTCCTCCGGGCCTTGTTGGGATCAGACAGCGTTAAGAGCCGAAACCCTTCACATCGCACATTTAAACATAACATCCTGCATGCTTAGATGACGTGTTCTGTATAACGCTGGGTGCTCCTACTACAGGGTAATCCGGAGACCTGGCGGCAGTATAGGTGGTTCACATTCTTATTACAATTCCCACACAAACTGATTGGTAACATTTCCCCTGAACAGTGATTAGGATCACGATTTACACAATTTATATAAAATTAATTATCTGATTTGACAAAGAATAAACATTTCCATTACAACTAAGGTAGAAATAAGCCCTATGATGCACTAAAGGTCTGCGGATACACTTCCCCATAAGCCTAAGTTATGCAACAGTGTATTAAGTGAATATCCCCATAGATATCGTAGGCAATGAACCATAAACGATAAGTATCCGACAAATCGTTAACAACTTTGTAACGTCGCTATCGATCCAACCTCTCGGATCGCTGGCCGCATTGGTAAAACACTCTGTACCCTAAATCATGTTTTAATCGTGAATAAAACGTTTAATCGTGAATCAAACAGAGCAGTGCCGATGAGATAATGCCCTGCGGGCATCTAAGACATTCCAGTTGTTAGAGGTTTTTAAAATAAGCGCGAAGGAGACTGTAAATGGCTGATAAAAAAGCGACGCTGAATCTGACAGGCGAAGCTGCGATTGAACTGAAGGTTCTATCCCCAACCCTCGGCACTGACGTGATCGACGTCAGCACTTTAGGTTCTAAAGGGTATTTTACCTATGACCCTGGGTTTACCTCTACCGCGTCCTGTGAATCAAAAATCACGTTTATCGATGGTGATAAAGGGATCCTACTGCACCGTGGATACCCCATTGATCAATTGGCAAAAAACTCTACTTATCTGGAAGTTTGCTACATTCTGTTGTACGGCGAAACACCCACAGCAGAAGAGTATGAAACCTTCAAAGCGACAGTAACCCGCCACACCATGATCCACGAGCAAATCACCAGCCTGTTCCGTGGGTTCCGTCGCGACTCACATCCGATGGCAGTATTATGCGGGGTGACAGGTGCGCTGGCCGCTTTCTACCATGATGCTCTGGATGTTAATAACGAGCGCCATCGTGAAATTACCGCCTTCCGTCTGCTGTCTAAAATGCCAACAGTGGCTGCCATGTGTTACAAATATTCCATCGGCCAGCCGTTTGTTTATCCACGTAACGACCTGTCCTATGCCGGTAACTTCCTGCGCATGATGTTCTCCACACCCTGCGAGGAATATGAAGTCAACCCGGTACTGGAACGTGCGATGGATCGTATATTTATCCTGCATGCCGACCACGAACAGAACGCCTCTACCTCTACGGTGCGCACCGCCGGTTCTTCGGGCGCTAACCCGTTTGCCTGTATCGCTGCGGGGATAGCATCCCTGTGGGGGCCAGCTCACGGCGGCGCGAACGAAGCCTGTCTGAAAATGCTGGAAGAGATTAAATCCGTCGAGCACATTCCAGAATTTATCAAACGTGCGAAAGATAAAAACGACTCGTTCCGCCTGATGGGCTTCGGTCACCGTGTGTATAAGAATTACGATCCACGCGCGACGGTGATGAAAGAAACCTGTGACGAGGTATTGAAAGAACTCAAACTGGAAAATGACAGCCTATTTGCTGTCGCGAAAGAGCTGGAACGTATCGCTCTGGAAGACCCTTACTTCGTTGAGAAAAAACTGTATCCAAACGTGGACTTCTATTCAGGTATCATCCTGAAAGCCATGGGGATCCCGTCTTCAATGTTTACTGTGATGTTCGCGATAGCCCGTACCATTGGCTGGATTGCTCACTGGAATGAAATGCACGATGAGGGCCTCAAAATTGCCCGTCCGCGTCAGCTTTATACCGGTTATGCCGAACGTGATTTCAATAGTCAACTGAAGAAATAAGCAGAGTAGTCAGGCTGTTTATGATGAGAGCGCCACCTGTGAAGGTGGCGTTTTTTATAGATAAATCAGTGAATTGCGCCACCTGATATATGCAGATCGTGTTCAATTTGCATGGCAATAGAGATAGCCAGTTCTAAGGCTATCAACACTGAATGTGTCGACATACTGGGTGCTCCAGGGTGAGCTACCGCCTGTTCCGGCAGATAAGGGATATGAATGAATCCCCCCTTTACCTCATTATTGAACTGATTTAAGCGATGTAATAACCCGTACATCACATGGTTACAGACATAGGTCCCAGCCGTCTGGGAGACCGAAGCCGGAATGCCCGCCTCACGGATACCTTGCACCATCGCCTTGATCGGTAAACGGGTAAAGTACGCCGCCGGGCCATCCTCAACTATCGGTTGGTCTACCGGCTGATTCCCCAAATTGTCAGGAATACGAGCATCATCAACGTTAATGGCTACCCGTTCGATAGTAATATCGGCACGCCCCCCGGCCTGACCGACAGCCAGCACCAATACTGGCTGAATCTCATCTATCGCGGCATTCAGTGCAGTTAATGCTTCACCAAAGGCGCAAGGCAACTGGCGAGCCACCACTCTGACCCCACCCAGCATTAAATCATTCAGTTGTTTGACCACTTCCCAAGAAGGATTTACTCGCTCCCCACCAAATGGCTCAAACCCGGTAATTAATACACTTCTCATCACCACTCCTAGAGGAACATCAGGAAATACAGCAAGAATACGTTAACAATCAACAGAGTCACCCCGGTTGGAATTTGGGCTTTAATCACCGCATTCTTATCCGGCAACTCCAATAACGCAGCAGGAACGATATTAAAGTTGGCTGCCATCGGGGTCATTAAGGTACCGCAGTAACCCGAGAACATACCAATAGCCGCCATCACTGCGGGATTACCGCCGTGTTGCAACACTAAAATTGGAATACCAATACCGGCAGTGACGATGGGGAAGGCAGCAAAGGCATTACCCATGATCATGGTTAACAGTGCCATGCCAATAGCATAGACCGCCACAGCGACAAAGCGATGATCTACCGCCAGATATTCTTGTGTCAGATGGGCAATCGCGGTTCCAACCCCGGCGGTGGTAAACAGCAAGCCAAGGGTGGCCAATATTTGTGGCAAGATAAATGCCCAACCGATGGAGTCCAGCAGACGCCGTGCTTCCTGCACCGGTTGTGCCGCAGTTTCGTGGGTCATGCCGACCGCAATAATCAAACCGAGAACACAACCAACAGTCATGGAGAATAAGGTGACCAAGGTAGAGTGGTTACCGGTGCCAAACAGCCATTGATCCAGCGCGGGGATATTGTTAAACAGCAGCACACCAATAACCGTCACCACCGGGATCGTCAATGCCGGGATGAACAGCCGGTTACCCAAACGCTTGGCACTCACTTCGCGCTGCTCTGGGGTGCGTTGATGATAACTACCCAGTTTTACCCCACCAAAACCGGCAATCAGCGCCATAATCACGACGACCACACCGACAGTAATATTCAGAATGCGTTTCTCATCCGGCCCCTCGCCCGCCAAAGTATTGGCCAGACGATAGGTCCAATCGCCCACCAGGAAAATCAGCCCGTATAACCCCCAAAATAAACCGGTGGTGATACGGCGCGGGTTGGCCTTATCACGAAATGACATTAGCGCGACAATCAGCAGCACCACGCCAGCCAACCAATAAAGATATTGTTGTTGGAAAATCATTTTGCGTCTCCCTTGGTAGCCAAAGCAGACTGATTCAGCGCGGTTAACTCAGCGGCGAGGTGTTTATCCAAACGTTGCAAACGGTAAGCATGGATCAGGAAAGCACAAATCGCGGTCGGGATACCCCACAACGCAATGTGTAACGGCTCAGTCTGAATGCCACCGGATTCCAGCATAAAGTTGTGCATAAAAATAATCGCACCGAAAGCGACAAAGATATCTTCACCGAAAAACAACCCGACGTTATCGGTCGCGGCCGACATTGCACGCAGGCGATAACGCACTTTTTCCGGTAACTCACCATAACGGGTCTGAGCCGCGCCTTCTGCCATCGGCGCCAGTAATGGCCGTACCATTTGCGCATGACCACCCAAGCTAGTTAAACCCAGCGCGGCTGTCGCTTCACGCACAAACAGATACACAATCAACAAACGGCCAGAGGTGGCACTTTTAATTTGTGAAATCCACGCCTGCGCTCGCTCTTTCAAGCCGTGGCGCTCCAGCAAACCGATAACAGCCAGTGGCAGTAACAGAATCAGGGGCAGGTTGCGGGTATTGAGAAAACCTTCACCCAGCTTTTCCAAAATAGTGCCTATTGGCATTAACGCCGCCAGACCCGTGATGATGCCGGCGGTAATCACCACCAGTACTGCGTTTATGCGCAGTAAAAATCCGATTACGATCGCCGCAATACCAATTAGCGGCCAAAGGTTTACCGTTTGTTCCAAGGTGACTCTCCTGTCCTAAAGTGTTTTTATAAAGTGTGATACGTAGCTAATTGATGAAGCCATTCCACCCGGGCCAGGCGGTTATGATTTTTACTGCCCAACGACCATCTTACTGCGCGGTTACTGTAATATTTTGCTGTTGAAAACAGTGGCGTAAACGGCGGGCAAAATCCAAGGCATGGGCACCATCACCGTGGACACATACTGTATCCGCTTGTACCGCTACCCAACTGCTATCACGAGCCTGAACCTGCTGACGCTGCACCATTGCCAGGGTTTGTGACAACGCCAACTCGTCACTTTCAATTAAGGCATCTGGCTGGCTGCGCGGCACTAGAGTGCCATCACCTTGATAGCGACGATCAGCAAATACCTCTTGCCGGGTCACCAAACCTGCGCGCTCACCGGCACGGATCAATTCGCTTCCCGCTAATCCAACCAGCCGTAACGACGAGTCCACCGCTTTCACTGCTTTTGCTATTGCATCCGCCAGCAAAGGATCAACCGCCGCCTGGTTATACAACATGCCATGAGGTTTCACATGTTGCATCACGCCGCCCTCCGCCTTCACGATGGCTGCCAAAGCACCTAATTGATAAACCACTTGGGCATACACCGTCTCAGGGGGCAACTGCATCGCGGTTCGACCAAAATTCTCGCGATCAGGGAAGCTCGGATGCGCACCGATAGCAACACCATATTCCATAGCCCAGAGCACCGACTGGCGCATGGTCTGCGCATCACCGGCATGAAAACCACAGGCTATATTGGCTGAACTGACTAATTGCAGCAGCGCGTGATCATTAGCGCAGCCTTCACCTAAATCGGCGTTTAAATCAATCTTCATTTGGCCTCCGTCGCATCGAATCCTTGCTGTAAACCCCATTCGATTTGTTTTAAGAAATGCTGTTGCTCCACTTTGGCACGCAGCGCCTCCTCAACCGTGCATGGCACAAAATGCACTGGTTCACCGAGCCTAAGTTGAGCTAAATGGTAAAGATCTGCTTCGATAACGCAGGCAATGCGCGGATAACCGCCGGTTGTCTGTGCGTCAGCCATCAGCACAATCGGCTGGCCGTTGTGCGGTACTTGCACCACACCGGGCAATAGCCCATGGGATAGCATCTCGCGGTCCGTGGTGCGGGCTAATTCGCGCCCGGTCAGGCGATATCCCATACGATTGCTCTGTGGGCTGAGTTGCCAGGCTTCACGCCAAAAAGCACCCTGTGCGATATCGTCGAACTCATGATATTCCGGGCCAGGAACTGCCCGAACACGGTTACCAAATAGCAATTGCTTGATGCCGACAGACTCACGAGGCAAACGTGTGATCTGGCCTAATGGCAGGATGTCACCATCTTTGATCAGCCGCCCCTGATAACCGCCAAACCCGGCTTTTAGGTCGGTACTGCGTGAACCCAACATCTCCGGTACTGCGATCCCTCCAGAGATAGCCAAATAGCTGCGCATTCCCCGATATGGCACACTGAGTTTTAGCTGCTGCCCTGGTTTGACTGGATAACGCCAGCCAGTCCACAGCAATTGGTTATCAAGCCGGGCATCGCAACCGGCTCCTGTCACCGCTATCCAGCCCGGTTGAGTAAATTGTGCCGTAAACTGACCGAGGGTAATTTCCAGCCCGGCAGCATCAGGCTCATTACCTACCAGCATATTCGCCATGCTCAGCGCCGGTAAATCGAGTGCTCCACCTTGGCTGATTCCCAAACGGCGAAAACCGCCACGGCCATTATCTTGTACTGTGGTGTAAATGCCTGAACGGATAATATTCAGCATACGCCCTCCTTTAAGGGTAGGAAGCGCACGTTATCGCCGGGCCGTAACAAGGTTGGCGGCATCTCCAGCGGGTTAAACAGTGCCAACGATGTGCGGCCAATAAGTTGCCAGCCACCGGGCGTTGCCAGTGGATAGATTCCGGTTTGGCTGCCGCCGATGCCGACAGAACCGGGCGCGACCACTAAGCGTGGCTCAGCACGCCGTGGCGTAGCGAGTTTTTCCGGCATGCCGCCCAAATATGAGAAGCCCGGTTGGAAACCCAGAAAATAGACGATATAGCTCGCACCAGCGTGGCACTCCACCACCTGACGCTCTGTCATGCCGGTGTGACGAGCCACTTCAGCCAGATCTGGGCCAGCCTCACCGCCATAAATCACCGGAATGGTGATATCACGTGATTCAGGTACTAATGACTCGCTCTCCTCCCACCAGCGTTGGAGGCGTTCAATGGCGTCCAGCGCCGTGTTTTGTGGATCTGACAGTAATAAGGTCAGATTATTCATACCCGGAATCGCTTCAAGGACATCAGGATGATGAATCAGACGATCAGCCAAGCCCCAGATCCGTTGCTGGCTTGCTAATGTTACCGGCGGTTCCAACTCCAGAACCACCGCACTCTCTCCCAATAAATAGCATCGTGCTCTTTGCACTCCCGTCTCCCTAAGACATGTATAGTTTTTATTTTTCATTAGATAAATAGCTTTTATAAGGACATATTTATGCGTTAGCACCTAACTGCTGTCAATAGAACTAAATTAACCAATAGATGTCAGCAATCACTACATTGGGTATAAATACTGAAATTAACGCCTAAAAAAAGCATTTTTTAGCGTTTTTTAATAAGGATAATGGTAAAAAACCAATTATTTTCTTATTGAGAATCAGACTATAAAGCGGGAATTTTCTTAAAAACTGCCGATTTATCATCCAACCATGGCCAGATGATAATTTTAAATAGCCAGATAGCGAATAAAGCTTTGTTTTAAATGCGGTTTAATTGCGTCACAGAGAGGGGATACCAACTGTAGGTTATGCACCGATACTTATTACCAGTGCATAATGTTGCATAATGGTCAGGCGGGATTGGGGATATCGATAAAGATAACTTCAAATTGATGTTCGCTAGCCAACCATTCACCTAACGCCTTGATGCCGTAGCGCTCAGTGGCGTGATGCCCCGCCGCATAAAAATTCACACCCATCTCTCTGGCAATATGAATTGTTTGCTCTGAAACCTCACCAGTGATAAATGCGTCAACACCAAATTCTGCCGCTTGCTGAATGTATCCCTGCCCGCCGCCGGTACACCAGGCAATGCGCCGTATATCAGCCGGTGCGTGAACACCACAATGTAATACCTCACGGCCCAACAGCGTTTCCAGCCGTTCACGTAAGGTCACTGCATTTAGCGGTGCATCAAACTCACCATAAGGTAAGAAAGATTCAATTTCCCCCAGCCCCCGAATACCCAGTAATTTAGCTAATTGCGCGTTATTGCCTAATTCAGGATGAGCATCCAGTGGCAAATGGTAGCCATACAAATTGATATCGTTGGTGAGCAATGTTTTCAGCCGGTTACGTTTCATTCCACGCACCACGACCGGTTCATTTTTCCAAAAATAACCATGATGAACCAAAATAGCATCGGCCTGTTGCCCAACCGCAGCATCCAATAGTGCCTGGCTGGCGGTCACGCCGGTGACAATGCGCTTGACCTTTTCGCGCCCCTCAACTTGCAAACCATTGGGTGCATAGTCTTGAAAAGCCGAGATATTCAGTTGGTTATTGAGTAGAGTTTCCAGTTCGGTATTGCGCATTTCATCAGCCTCAAAAAATATAAATGGGTAGTTAAAAACGCTGGCTATCGCCTTGCTCCATCAGGATAAAATCAACCCCCATATCATTGCCTTGTTGCAGCTCAGCGGCAATAGTTTTACGCACATCCTGCCCCTGTTGAAATGAAGGTTTTATATGGCTGATAACCACCGGCAGCCCCTTTAATGGTTGGCCTTCACCGCTGTATTTCTCCAGATTTTTCAATTCTTTCAGCAACCACTTTGGCGTCATATGGCCGTACAACTGATTATCAGCAACGTCATTGGGGAAAGAAACTTCAATTATCATCCCTTTCAATTGCTGCTGTTTAACCTTTTCGGCCAGGTTACGCCACACCGTATCCAGATTCTTCGACTTTTCCATCTCATCCGGGCCAGTATCACCAAAATAGGCAAATGACTGATTATTACTACTGATCAACAACATAGAAGAAGGTGATTTATCATGGCTCAGTGGATACATTTCCCCCGTCAAACGGGTTAACCCCAGGCTCAGAGGCTGGTTTGGCCGCACCATTTGCATGCGATAGGTTCCCAGCCGGGTACCGCTGCCGCTATCAGTAAAGTTAGGCCAGACACGCCAGTTAAAATAGTAGTTCCGCAACACATCAATCGTGTCTGCCGAGGCATAAATAGTCTTTTTACTGTCTTGCGGCGAACCGATAATCAGGCCGGAAACATGGTCCAGATGGGCATGACTAAGAAAATAGCTGTTGATGCGCTGGCGGAAGATATAACCCTGACGTGTCAATGGGGCGGCAGTTTCATCGGTAATTTCGGGGAAGGCCCCCTTCTCCAGTGCTTTAGCAATCCCCGGCAACACTGAACCGGCATCCAGAGCTAAGTAGACCGGCTGGCTATCGTCACGAATCAGATAAGATGTCAGATTGCCATCGCTGACACCACCATCAACCCCCAGTGCCACCACCTCGAAACCGGCCGTTGCCAGCGAGCTATATAGGCTAAACGATAAAATCAGCCCGGCGTTGAGCGCCATATGGGTTATCTTATTGGCGCATAACATGGGTTTCGTTAAAACATGGGTTTTAGTTGAAACACAGAATTTAGTCGAAATATATGTCAAAAACATGCAGGCTCCTGGTGATTAGGGGTCCTTGCGGCCATCCCGCTTAGCGGCTTCAAATGCCGCGAGTGTAGCCAATCTGGCCAGCTTATGATCCACCAACGGTAGTGGGTAATCCAGATGTTGCTGTTGCCGCTGCGCCCAACGCCATGGCTGATGGATATCACTGTCTGGCACCCCCGCCAGCTCAGGTAGCCAGCGGCGGATGAAAGCGCCGTTCGAGTCAAAACGCTCGCCTTGGGTGGTGGGATTAAAAATGCGAAAGTACGGTGCAGCATCAGTACCCGTTGAGGCAGCCCACTGCCAGCCGCCATTATTGGCGGCCAAATCCCCATCCAATAGTTGGGACATAAAATAGCGTTCGCCGTGTCGCCAATCGATCAACAGGTCTTTAACCAGAAAACTGGCGCTGATCATCCGCAGGCGGTTATGCATCCAGCCGGTTTCATTCAACTGCCGCATAGCTGCATCAACAATAGGGTAACCTGTCCGCCCCTGCTGCCAGGCGATTAATTGTTGCTCTGAGTGATTCCATATTACGCCATCAGTCCAGTCAATAAAGGGACGATGGCGGCATAAACGCGGATAAGCCACTAACAAATGACGATAAAATTCACGCCAGATCAACTCATTAAGCCAAGTAAAAGCACCGCCGTCGGTATTTTCCAACAATGCCGGGCATTCTGCCAACAGGCGGTTAAAACATTGGCGGGGTGAAAGTACCCCCAGCGCCAGATAAGGTGACAGACAACTGGTCCCTGCCACTGCCGGCAGATCACGTTGTAACTGGTAGTCCTGAACCTGCTCACGACAAAAACTGCGCAAGCGTTGCAATGCAGCCTCTTCGCCTGCCGGGAATAATTGGTTGTCTACCGGCTGTTGTGGATAGTCAAACGGGAGCAGCGGTAATGGCATAACAGCCACGCTATCGCGTATTTTTGGCGCAGGGACACAGCGGCATTCACTCATCATTAAACGCTGAATAAAAGCACGGCGAAACGGGGTAAATACTTTGTACATCTCATTATTACCGGTCAGGACGCTGCCTGGCGGCAATAACACACTGTCATCGAAACGGTGGCAGGTAATGGTGTGACCGGCTCCTTGCCGATGATTGAGCCGCGTGACTAGCGCCCCATCTCGCAGTTGTTCATTTAACTCATATTGTTGGTTAAAAAATAGCGCATCGACTTGCTGTTGCTGACAAAAATCATCCAGCCAGATAATGGAATCCTGAAAGTCATCACACTGGTGATAGTGTAGCGGTATCCCCCGGATAGCCAGTGCGTGCTGTAATTGTTGTAGATTTTGCAGCAGAAAGGCGGCCTGCCGAGGAGCCATATCATGTGCGGCCCATTGTGCAGGGGTCGCTATAAATAGCGCAATCACAGTGGCTTGCGGATCTTGGCAAGCGGCATGCAACGCCAGATTATCCGTTATGCGTAAATCATTGCGAAACCAGATCAGATGCGTCGCCATGCCTTATCCTTGTGCCGAGTAAAACGTAAAATAGCGTTGCCCGGCCAAATAATCATTTGGGAACTCAAGCAAATAAGCATTTATTTGGTCAATGGGGGCACTCAAAGGCAACTCACCTACCCGATACTGGTCGATAAGTTGTGCTAATGCCTGACGTTGCGTTGACATAAGGTAAGGCCGAAAATAGCCCTGTACATGCATTAATACATTGGTGTGATTGGCGGGCGTGGGTTGATGAGACAACAAATGCAGTAAACGCTGGCGATACTCAGCAGTAAACTCAATTAATGATGACCACCTATCCATTGAGGCAATAAAAGGACCAATTTCGCGATATTCAGGCTGTGAATGCGCCAATAGCACTAACTTATAGCAGCTATGAAAATCCATCAGTTTGCCACGCGTTATGCCTGCTGCACATAACGCATCGAGTTCATCACGCGCATGACGGTACTCAATACTGTGCGTTACCTGATTACTCTCCAGCATTCTATTCTCCCTTGGCCTTGGCAGCTTTTCTCATCACAGCATAACAGTTGTTGCCCGAGAACCACGTTATTGCTTGATACCTTTATATCTCTGTCAGGTATCGCAGACAGTAAAAAGCCCGTGAGTGTTTGCTCACGGGCCATTAATTTTACGACACCTTTACCTAATTATAAACAACTGATTTATATCAGTAAAAATCTTGCGCCGCCGATTCAGATTGCGCTAACCATACCGGTTTATCGCTGGTTTTAGCCCAAACACGGTGCAGGTAACTGTAAAAACGGGCACGGTCTTTGCGGAAAAGCATTACCGGCAGTGCCAATACTCCGACCAGAATCGCTGCGCTCCGGCGCAAGAGAACCTGATGTAATGGATATGCGTTGTACATGGACATAGTGATCCTCCTTTAAAACGCCTTCGTGTAACAGCCAACTCCACTAAACAGAGGGTCGATTTACAGCTTGGCGTTAAAAATAAAATAAACAAAAATGGAAACTGGACAAAATTTTACCGCATTGGTTGAAAGTTTACCACTCATCCGACCACTTAATTACGTAAAAAACCGGAATAAATTGTCAATCCTGTAATTTTGTTACAGATAGGTTAACTTAAAACCAACCGTTAGTTACATTACCGTTATGTACTATTTACCAATTGGCAAATTATATGTACTGACTCAGTGCTAACCCTTCAAGGGCCAGAATTGGCAGTGCTACGCTGCCACTACTCAATTTACACGCATTTAATGTCTATTTTTTGACCGTTTTTATACTTTTTTTACACCTCACGGCCTTTTTTTATCAGGAACTTTTCGTATGACTTCATAAGCTGTTGTTATCAAAAATAAGCGCTGTGGAGGTGTATCGTGAGTTTCAGCATCATTAGTGGTGCGCTGCTGGTTCTACTGCTTCTGGGCTATCTGGTTTATGCCTTGTTTAATGCGGAGGATTTTTAAATGGCAGCGTCAGGATTTCTGCTTATCGCCAGCTTCATGCTGGTGTTGTTGGTGCTGTCCCGTCCGTTGGGGAGCTTTTTGGCACGCATAATCGAAGGCGAACCCTTTGCCCCGTTGCGCCAGATCGAGGCCGGTTTATGGCGTTGTAGCGGTGTAAAAAATGAAGAGATGAACGGCTGGCAATATGCGCTCGCCATTCTCTGCTTTAACTTACTGGGTATTGTCCTGCTGTTTACGCTGTTGATGGCTCAAGGTTCGTTACCGCTGAACCCTGAAAATATGCCGGGTATGTCATGGCATCTGGCCTTAAATACGGCTGTCAGCTTCGTCACTAACACCAACTGGCAAGCCTATAGCGGCGAAAACACCCTCAGTTATCTGAGTCAAATGGCTGGTCTGACGGTACAGAACTTCCTCTCTGCCGCAACGGGCATTGCCGTCGCTTTTGCTCTGATCCGTGCTTTTGCCCGCCACTCTGCCCACACGCTGGGAAATGCCTGGGTCGATCTGGTGCGCATCACCTTATATGTCTTACTGCCGATTGCGCTGATTATCGCGCTGATTTTCGTCAGCCAAGGGGTATTACAGAATCTGGATAGCTACCTGCACATCACCACATTAGAAGGGGTAAAACAGACCCTACCAATGGGGCCGGTGGCATCACAGGAGGCGATAAAAGTACTGGGGACCAACGGCGGGGGCTTCTTTGGTGCTAACTCTGCACATCCATTTGAAAACCCAACTGCATTTAGCAACTTTGTCCAGATGTTGGCCATTTTCCTGATCCCCTGTGCGCTCTGTTTCGCCTTCGGTCAGGTGGTGGGGGATAACCGCCAGGGCCATGCGCTGATCTGGGCTATGTCACTGATCTTTGTGGTAGCAGTGGTCGTCGTGATGTATGCCGAACTGGCCGGTAACCCACATTTAACTCAGTTAGGTGCCGACAGTAATATCAATATGGAAGGTAAAGAGTCCCGTTTCGGTATTCTCGCCACCAGCATCTATGCCGTGGTGACCACTGCTGCGTCCTGTGGTGCGGTTAATGCCATGCATGACTCCTTTACTGCACTGGGTGGCATGGTGCCAATGTGGTTAATGCAAATTGGCGAAGTGGTGTTCGGTGGTGTCGGTTCTGGTTTGTACGGCATGCTGTTATTCGTGCTGTTGACAGTGTTTATTGCCGGTTTGATGATTGGCCGTACTCCTGAATATCTCGGCAAGAAAATTGACGTGTTTGATATGAAAATGACCGCGCTGGCCATTCTGGTCACCCCAACTATCGTGCTGCTGGGTACCGCACTGGCGCTCTGCACTGATGCCGGGCGGGCGGGGATTCTTAACCCCGGTGCGCATGGTTTTAGCGAAGTTCTCTACGCCCTCTCCTCTGCGGCCAACAATAACGGCAGCGCCTTTGCTGGCCTGAGTGTCAATACACCGTTTTATAACCTGCTGCTGGCTGCCGCCATGTTCCTTGGCCGCTTTGGCGTGATTCTGCCGGTATTAGCGATTGCCAGTTCTCTGGTCGCCAAGAAACGGCAACCTGCGGGTAATGGCACGCTGCCAACCGCCGGCCCGCTATTTATCGGTTTGCTGGTGGGTACGGTGTTATTGGTCGGCGCATTGACCTTTATCCCAGCGCTGGCCTTAGGTCCAGTTGCTGAGCATCTGCAAATTTGGTTAGCACTTTGATGAGAGAATGACTATGACACGCAAACAACGCGCGATTTTTGAACCTGCACTGGTTCGTACTGCGCTGATAGATGCCGTGAAGAAGCTGGACCCGCGCGTCCAGTGGCGTAATCCAGTGATGTTCGTGGTCTATCTGGGGAGCTGGCTGACCACCCTGATTTGGCTGGCCATATTAAGCGGCCAGGCCACTGGTAGCGCCATGTTTACTGGCAATGTGGCCCTGTGGCTGTGGTTTACCGTACTGTTTGCCAACGTCGCCGAAGCATTGGCCGAGGGGCGCAGTAAAGCGCAGGCAGAAAGTCTACGTGGGGTGAAAAAAACCAGTTGGGCTAAAAAACTGTCAGAAGCCCGCGTGGATGCTCCGCAGGAAAAAGTCTCTGCTGATAGCTTGCGCAAAGGCGATGTGGTGCTGATTGAAGCTGGCGATACTGTGCCCTGTGACGGCGAAGTGCTGGAAGGCGGCGCATCCGTTGATGAAAGCGCCATTACTGGCGAATCAGCTCCGGTTATCCGTGAATCCGGCGGTGACTTCTCTTCCGTAACCGGCGGTACCCGCGTACTGTCCGACTGGTTGGTGGTTGAGTGCAGCGTTAACCCCGGTGAAACCTTCCTGGACCGGATGATCGCCATGGTTGAAGGTGCGAAGCGGCGTAAAACCCCTAACGAAGTGGCGCTGACCATTCTGTTAGTGGCACTGACTATCGTCTTTTTACTGGCAACAGCAACGCTCTATCCGTTCTCGGTGTTCAGTGTTGAGGCCAACCATGCCGGTTCACCGGTAACGATTACCGTATTGGTGGCGTTGCTGGTTTGTTTGATCCCCACCACCATCGGTGGCCTGCTATCAGCCATCGGGGTTGCCGGGATGAGCCGGATGTTGGGGGCCAACGTGATTGCCACCAGCGGGCGTGCGGTAGAGGCTGCTGGTGACGTTGATGTGCTGTTGTTGGATAAAACCGGCACCATCACGCTGGGTAACCGCCAGGCATCTGAGTTTTTACCTGCGCCGGGCGTTACTGAACAACAACTGGCCGATGCCGCACAGATCTCTTCTTTGGCAGATGAAACGCCAGAAGGCCGCAGTATCGTGGTATTGGCTAAACAGCGCTTTAACCTGCGTGAACGTGACTTGCACAGCCTGAATGCCACCTTTGTGCCTTTCTCGGCACAAACCCGAATGAGTGGCGTGAACGTGCAAGACCGAATGATCCGTAAAGGCGCAGTGGATGCTATCCGCCGCCATGTGGAATCCAATCAGGGCCATTTCCCACGGGCAGTGGAAGATGCGGTGGAAAGCGTTGCCCGTACCGGTGGTACACCACTGGTGGTTGCCGATGGACCACGGGTGTTGGGTGTGGTTGCGCTGAAAGATATCGTCAAAGGTGGCATCAAAGAACGTTTTGCTGAACTGCGCAAAATGGGCATCAAAACAGTGATGATCACTGGTGATAACCGCCTGACAGCAGCAGCTATTGCCGCCGAAGCGGGTGTGGATGATTTCCTGGCGGAAGCCACGCCAGAGGCCAAACTGGCCTTGATTCGCCAGTATCAGGCTGAAGGCCGATTGGTGGCGATGACCGGTGACGGCACCAACGACGCCCCGGCACTGGCGCAGGCTGACGTTGCCGTAGCCATGAACTCGGGGACACAAGCGGCGAAAGAAGCGGGCAACATGGTGGATTTGGATTCTAACCCAACCAAGTTGATTGAAGTGGTGCATATCGGTAAACAGATGCTGATGACCCGCGGCTCGCTGACCACCTTCAGTATCGCCAACGACGTTGCTAAATATTTCGCCATCATTCCGGCGGCATTTGCAGCCACCTATCCACAGCTCAATGCCCTGAACGTCATGCAGTTGCACTCACCTGCATCGGCCATACTGTCGGCGGTCATCTTTAACGCGTTGGTGATTGTGTTCCTGATCCCGTTGGCACTGAAAGGGGTGAGTTATAAGGCGATGAGTGCTGCGGCACTGCTGCGCCGTAACTTATGGATCTACGGACTGGGTGGTTTATTGGTGCCGTTTGTCGGTATCAAATTGATTGATCTGGTACTGACCGCCCTGATGATGAGCTAAAAGCGCAGTAATCAATGTTGTGCAATGGCCACGGCGTGTTTTGCTCGTGGCCGCTATTAAGACCGAATAGAGAGGCAATATCCATGTCATACCTGCGACCTTCACTGGTTCTACTGATATTACTGACACTTATCACCGGGATAGCTTATCCTTTGCTGACCACTGGATTGGCAAAATTGATGTTTGCCGAGCAAGCGCGCGGTTCACTGGCGATGCTGGGTGATGAAGTTGTCGGCTCTACCTTGCTAGGCCAAAACTTTACTCAGCCGGGCTATTTTGCCGGCCGCCCATCGGTAACGGCAGATATGCCTTATAATCCAATGGCCTCTGGTGGTAGTAATTTGTCCATCAGCAATCCCGCACTGGATCAGGTTATCAGTGAGCGAGTAACATTACTGCGTCAGGCTAACCCGGCACAAACTGGCCCGGTTCCGGTTGATCTGGTGACAGCATCAGGCAGTGGCCTGGACCCAAGTATTTCACTGGAAGCGGCTTATTATCAGGCTCCCCGTATCGCCAGCGTGCGCCAAATGCCGTTGTCTGAGGTGAAGCAATTGATTGACAGCAATGTACAGAAAGCGACACCAAATTTCTTCGGTGAATCCGTAGTCAATGTGCTGAGCCTGAATATGGCATTGGATGCCCAAAGCCCGGTAAAAGTACCGGCTAACCCGGCAAAATCTTAAGGACATAACATGGTGGATGCAGAACCAACCCGCCCAGACCCTGACAGCCTGCTCGCAGCAGCCAATGAGAAAACCCGTGGCCGGCTGAAAGTCTTTTTCGGGGCCTGCGCGGGGGTGGGTAAAACTTACGCCATGCTGCAAGAGGCTCAGCGCCTGCGGGCTCAAGGGCTGGATGTATTGGTTGGCGTGGTAGAAACACACGGGCGCAGCGAAACTGCGGCGCTGCTGGAAGGGCTGGACATCCTACCGCAAAAGCGAATTCACCACCGTAATCGTCACGTTCGTGAATTTGATTTGGATGCAGCACTGGCACGCCACCCAGCACTGATCCTGATGGATGAACTGGCGCACAGTAATGCCTATGGCTCGCGTCATCCCAAACGCTGGCAGGATGTTGAAGAACTGCTGGATGCGGGTATTGATGTACTGACGACCGTCAATGTACAACATCTGGAAAGTTTGAATGATGTGGTCGGTGGCGTGACCGGTATCCGGGTGCGGGAAACCGTGCCCGACCATATGTTTGATGAAGCCACTGAAGTGGTTTTGGTCGATCTCCCTCCCGATGACCTGCGCCAGCGGCTAAATGAAGGCAAGGTCTATATTTCGGGCCAGGCGGAGCGAGCCATCGAGCACTTCTTCCGTAAGGGCAATTTAATCGCCCTGCGTGAACTGGCACTGCGCCGTACTGCGGATCGGGTTGATGATCAGATGCGTGCCTTCCGAGACACTCAGGGGCGCGAACGTGTCTGGCATACCCGTGATGCCATCTTATTGTGTATTGGTCATAACAGCGGTAACGAAAAACTGGTTCGAACCGCTGCCCGGTTGGCAGCCCGACTCGGGTGTATCTGGCATGCGGTCTATGTGGAAACACCCCGCCTGCATGGCCTGCCAGAAGCGAAGCGCCGGGCCATTTTACGTACACTGAAATTGGCGCAAGAGTTGGGAGCAGAAACCGCTACGCTGTCAGAACCCCGTGAAGAGCAAGCCATACTGCGTTACGCCCGAGAACATAATCTGGGTAAAATCATCATTGGTCGCCGCACGGAAAAAAAATGGAAACTGCGTGGTAGTTTTGCAGATCGCTTGGGCAAACTGGGGCCGGATCTGGATTTGGTGATTATTGCTCTGGAAGGCGATAACCCTCCCAGTGTGGTGAAAGAGAATGATTCTCGTACCTTCACTGAAAAGTGGCGGATGCAACTACGTGGCTGTGTGGCAGCCATCGGTTTGTGCGCACTGATTACGGTGTTATCGCAGTGGCTCATCCCCGGTTTCGATCAAGCCAACCTGGTGATGGTCTACTTGCTGGGTGTTGTGATTATTGCGCTGTTCTATGGCCGCTGGCCGTCGGTCTTAGCGGCAGTGATTAATGTCGCCAGTTTCGATCTGTTTTTTGTGCAACCGCATTGGTCACTGGCGGTCACTGATGTGCAGTATCTGGTGACGTTTGCCGTGATGCTGATTGTCGGTATCATGGTGGGTAATCTTACAGCCGGTGTGCGCTATCAAGCCAGAATTGCTCGTTATCGAGAACAACGCGCCAGACATTTGTATGAAATGTCGCGCGGATTAAGCCGAGCCCTAACACCTGCGGATATTGTCAAAACCAGTCGTCATTTCCTCTCCAGTAGTTTTCAAGCGAAAACTGACCTGTTACTGCCACGGGAAGATGGTCGCTTGCAGCAAGTCGTCACAGACGAAGGCGGGGCACTTTCTGTTGATGTCGCCATTGCCCGCTGGAGTTTTGACAAAGGCGCGCCGGCCGGTGCCGGTACCGATACCCTGCCCGGTGTCCCCTATCAGTTATTACCGTTAACCGCCTCCAAGCAAACCTTTGGCGTGCTGGCAATAGAACCTGCCAACCTGCGCCAATTAATGGTGCCGGAGCAGCAGCGCTTGCTGCAAACCTTTACCAGTCTGATCGCCAATGCTCTGGAAAGGCTACATCTGGCGCGCAGTGCTGAATTAGCAAAACTGGATGCCGAGCGGGAACAATTGCGTAACTCGCTGCTGGCGGCGCTATCTCATGATTTACGGACCCCATTGACGGTATTATTCGGTCAAGCCGAAATATTGACGCTGGATCTGGCGGCGGAAGGCTCACGCCATGCGCCGCAAGCCAATCAAATCCGCCAGCAGGTATTAAGTACCACCCGACTGGTGAATAACTTGTTGGATATGGCGCGTATTCAATCGGGTGGGTTTAATCTACGTAAAGAGTGGCAATCACTGGAAGAGATCGTGGGTAGCGCCCTGCATATGCTAGAAACCGCCCTCAATCATCATCACATCAACGTCGAATTACCGGATGAAATGGTGTTGATCAACTGTGACGGCAGCTTACTGGAACGGGTGTTTATCAATTTGTTGGAAAATGCCCATAAATATGCCGGTCAGGGGGCATTACTGGGGATCTGGGCTGCAGTACAAGGTGATTGGTTAAATGTAGAAGTATGGGATAATGGCCCTGGGGTAACCCTTGGGCAAGAACAGCTGATTTTTGATAAGTTTTCCCGAGGTAACAAAGAGTCAGCCATTCCTGGTGTCGGCTTGGGTTTAGCCATTTGTCGTGCCATTATTGATGTACATGGTGGGCGCATCTGGGTTGAGAACAATAAAGATGGCGGTGCTAGTTTCCGCTTCACGCTACCACTAGAGAAAGCGCCAGATATTGATGGTGAAAATATTGATAGTGAACACCTTGATGCTGAAAAATAATATACCCTAAATAATTCGAGTTACAGGAAGGCGGCAACTGAGTAAGTCCCCAGGAGCTTACATAAGTAAGCTCCTGGGGTGACAAATCTGCCAGGAGCAGATTTGAACGCTGCTTGCAGCGGCCTCACACAGGCGAGGCCCATGGATGGGCCGAGTAACGAAAGCAGCCAACGCACAAACAGCTTGAAGTATGACGGGTATGAGGAGAAGCGACTATATCCCCGACTAACATCCTAATCGTTGAAGATGAAAAAGAGATCCGGCGCTTTGTTCGTATTGCGCTGGAGAGTGAGGGCTGGCGAGTATTCGAGAGTGATACCTTGCAACGGGGGCTTATTGAAGCCGGTACCCGCAAACCGGACCTGATTATTTTGGATTTGGGGTTACCAGACGGCGATGGACTGACTTATATTCAAGACCTGCGCCAGTGGAGTGCCATTCCTATTATCGTTTTATCGGCTCGTAACAGTGAAGAAGATAAAGTGGCCGCACTGGATGCCGGGGCCGATGACTACCTAAGCAAACCTTTTGGAATCAGTGAATTACTGGCTAGAGTACGAGTTGCTTTGCGCCGCCATAGCGGGGGCAGTCAGGAAAGCCCGCTGGTGAACTTTGCTGATATCAGCGTTGATCTGATCAATCGGCAAGTTACCCGTGCCGGTGAAAACCTGCACCTTACGCCGATTGAGTTTCGCCTGCTCTCTGCATTGTTGGCGAATGCCGGTAAGGTGATTACCCAGCGCCAGTTATTGAGCCAAGTTTGGGGGCCGAATTATGTCGAGCACAACCACTATCTGCGCATTTATATGGGCCATTTACGTCAAAAATTAGAAACAGACCCTACCCGCCCTAAGCATCTACTAACTGAAACCGGCGTCGGCTATCGCTTTATCCTGTAACATGTTGTGTGACATCAAATTTTACATTGCTACTAGGAAAATAGACTTCAGCGGCGTAGCATCAAGCCTTTAAATGCTAATAGGTCTTATTATTCATGAGTACATGGTTGATTTACGCCCTGCTATCTGCATTCACCGCCTCTCTGGTCGCTATCTTCGGTAAAATCGGCTTGCAGCAGTTGGATGCCAATACTGCGACTGCTGTTCGTGCTGTCGTGATGGCGCTGTTCCTGGTCGGTGTGGTGTTAGCTCAAGGGAAATTCAATCTGATCGGTGGTGTATTGGCCGATAAAAAAGCCCTGTTATTCATTATTCTCAGTGGCGTTGCGGGTGCGTTATCCTGGCTGTTTTACTTTATGGCTATCAAGCATGGCAATGTCTCTCAAGTGGCCCCGATTGATAAACTCAGTGTGGTTTTTGCGGTGATTCTGGCGGTTATCCTGTTTGGTGAAAAAATCTCTCTGCTGGCCAGCTTGGGCGTTGCACTAATTACCGCCGGAGCATTGCTAGTAGCATTGGGGTAATCGGCTCCTGGCAATGGAAAGCAGGGCTAAAAGAAGAAATATAATATTAGGTGTCAGTTTATCGGCTGATCGAGCTTCTGGCGAAAAAATAGCGCCAATAGGCGCTATTTCTTACCGGTTATGACTATTTACCCGCTAGCACTTCACTAACAATATCTACAGCTTCCTGCTCTATCTTTTCGCGATGCTCTGGGCTGATAAAACTTTCACAGTAAATTTTATAAGCGTCTTCAGTGCCGGATGGACGAGCGGCAAACCAGCCGTTATCCGTCATCACTTTCAGGCCGCCAATGGATGCACCATTGCCCGGTGCTGTGGTTAAACGGGCAGTAATAGGATCACCCGCCAACGTGCTGGCTTTCACCATCTCAGGTGACAATTTAGACAACGCATTCTTCTGCGCCTGAGTCGCCGGAGCCTGAATACGGTTATAGCTTGGAGCACCAAAGCGTGCAGCTAAATCATCATAGTGATGCTGTGGATTTTTACCGGTAACGGCTGTAATTTCTGCCGCCAGTAAACACATGATAATACCGTCTTTATCAGTAGACCACGGCGTGCCATTGAAGCGCAGGAAGGACGCCCCTGCACTCTCTTCACCACCAAAACCAAAACTACCGTCGTGCAAGCCGTCAACAAACCATTTAAAGCCAACCGGGACTTCTACCAACTTACGGCCTAAATCGGCCACCACGCGATCAATCATCGCACTGGAGACCAGCGTTTTACCCACGGCTACATCAGCGCCCCATTGTGGACGATGCTGGAACAGGTAATTGATCGATACTGCAAGATAATGATTCGGGTTCATCAACCCTGCCGGAGTCACAATACCATGGCGGTCATAATCGGGATCGTTAGCAAAGGCTAAATCAAATTTATCGCGTAACGCCAATAAGCCAGCCATTGCGGATTCTGACGAGCAATCCATACGGATCACGCCATCATGGTCAAGGTGCATAAAGCGGAAGGTCTGATCGATGGAATCATTAACCAGTGTTAGATCCAACTTATAGTGCTCGCCAATACGTTGCCAGTAAGCAATACCAGAGCCACCGAGAGGATCAACACCTAATTTCAGACCAGCACGTTGAATGGCTGGGATATCGACCACATCCACCAAGCCTGCAACATACGGCTGAATCAAATCTTGTTCGCGCAGATGATCACCACGCCAGGCTTTATCCAGCGTTTGGCGTTTGATGCCTTCCAATTTCAGGCTGAGTAACTGATTAGCTCTTTTTTCAATTACCGAGGTCAGATTGGTATCGGCCGGGCCGCCATTGGGTGGGTTGTACTTGATGCCACCATCTTCAGGCGGATTGTGTGACGGTGTGATAACAATGCCGTCAGCCAAGGCTTTACCCTGCACATTATGGCAAAGGATGGCATGCGAAATCGCCGGAGTGGGTGTAAAACCATTATCTTGCTGTACCACGACATCCACACCATTCGCCGTCAGCACTTCTAATACCGAGATAAATGCCGGCTCAGATAATGCGTGGGTATCTTTGCCCACATAACACGGGCCACTAATGCCATGTTGGTGACGAACTTCTGCGATCGCCTGAGCGATTGCCAGAATGTGTGCTTCATTAAAACTGTGGCGTAATGAACTGCCACGGTGGCCGGAGGTGCCAAATTTGACCGCATGGGCCGAATTTTCAGCATCTGGCTGCAATACATAATATTGCGACGTTAACTGAGCAACATTTATCAAATCGCTTTGCTGAGCGGGTTGCCCGGCACGAGGGTGATTGGCCACAGTCACTACTCCCTATATATCCCCTTCGTACTTGGAGCCGCAAGCTGCGTTCACTCACCCGAATCACTTATTTACGTAAGCTCATCGGGATTATGAGCCTCTATGAGGTTCACCCTGCGGGCCAGTGCAAGCGCTGTTCAACATGGTTTACAACCAAGTTGCCATTCGCTTGCTGCCTACCTGCAACTCCAATTTCTTTGGGTATCGGTTCAACGAAATTAAATAGTCCCGCACACTTTTTCGGTCAAATCCGGCGGGAACTGCATTGCCAGCATGAGATGTTGCACCATACTGCGTTTACGCTCGGTATTGGTATTGGTAATGACCCAGTATGGCGTACCCGGGACATGTTTGGGTTTGGTGTGCGTCCCGTTTTGCAACAATGTCTGCTGGTCACCGGCAAAATAAACCCGAGTGCGACCATGTAATGATTCAGTCGCCTCAGTAAACGCCTGCGCATCCAGTGTGTAAAGTGTGGATAGCACTAACATAAAGCGGTTAACCGCCCTATTTTGTTCCGCATACTCATCGGACAGCAGCAATTCACGCACCGCACGAACCCGATCTCGTGGTGCTGGAGCCGCCGCCACTTTCACCGTATCAGTGCTGGCAGGTAGGCTTGGTACCGGCTGACCGGCCGTAAACTTCAGCATACGCCGTAAAATATCAGACGCGCTCTCGCCAATGTGCTGCGTATGGCTGGCAATATAGCGATAAAGTTCTTCGTCGAGTTCAATAGTTTTCATCTTTATCCAAAACAATAATTCAATTGATTTTTATATATTTTTTATAACAGTCAATGAAAAGTTTAATTTTGACTTACATTTTTTTAACCATCTGGTTTTACGATATTTCACTGCTTTCGGTTAGATTAACAGACTCTAGAAGGTCATCCAACTTTCCCCGCAATGACTTTGAATAGTGACCACAACAATGCCCAGCCTCAATGTGATATCAATCGCAACCATCCTGCTCAACTTCACGGCGTTGAACGTTGCTTTCTGTGCTGTAAGACTACATTCAGGGGGACCAAACTGCGAGGGCGGGTTTATTGGCGATCACTTCTCTGCCATGAATAGTTAACTGATTTCCTGCATTAAGAGTGACATCGCCCACCGGTGCTCATCAGACCCGATTTTTTCTGCTCGAACAGGTGAGACTCGCCCTTGCTCTGTTGCGCGGTGCTGACGGAGTTAGGCCCAAGATAGGGTGAGTATACCCAGCCAACAGCGGCAAGATTTGGCGATCGATTGGGTGCGGGGTAACGGCGAGCTGGTGATTTGTGGGGATTGGCAGACCGGATCCGGCATCACCGATGCCGAACAACTGGAAGTGACCGCCGCACCCGGTGTGATCCGGTTGCAGCGGCGGGAAGAGGACGTTTTCAGGGCTTAAAAGCAAAGATCCCGGCCAGTTGGCCGGGATTTGTATTATTCGATGGGCATCACTACATATCCATCAAGTATATGAACATCCCCTACATCGCATTCTGGATAAATCCATTCAGCCCAATTGTTGATAACCCATTCAGTGCTTAAAGCCCTACCTTCAGTTGAACCACTTTCAACAGGTAAAGATATTAAAATTAATCCAGCCTTGTGGCCTGAAGATACAACCAAGCCGTGAGCATCAAAGAAGTCAATAACCATAAAATCTACCCACGCTTCATAAGGCCAAACAGCTGGCAATCTGAAGACTGAACCACGTTTGATAGATTTATTTTTATAATCAACTAATTTCATTACTTCACCTTTAAATCATGGCCACCGGATTCATCTATGGTATTAGGGATTTTTTGCATAGAGAAATCAACCTCACCCAAATGCTTACCCTTTGATGTCACAGCCTCAAATCGGCCATGTTGCGTGTCAAGTGCATAAAGGTTCCCATCCAGTCCACGGTATACATCGCGATTATTTAGCTTGGTCAATTTGTTGTCTTTGACCATTCCGTTTGCTGCTGCAACCTGTGGAGCTGTCTCCTTGACCATCGCCACTCGTTCTCTGGGAGAAAGGAATGCCAGGTTTTTCTCAAAATCACCAACTGTTGTACCCGTAGCGATCTTGATATTTAGATCAACCGCTTTAACGACATCCGGTACTTTCTTACCCGGCAGGAAAAGTCCCGCCAGCATTCCACCAGTGGCTTCCAGCGCCATCTGATCCCCATCGTATGCCTTTTTGGCTGACTCTGCGATGGCTGACCAGGTTTCACTCTGTATCAGTGCTTTTACGGTATCTGCCGCAGCCTGATTTTTACCCGTCAGATCGTTTAATGCCTGAGTGCAATAACTGTCCCCGGTAGCACAGGACGCCAGCGCCATCACATAATCAAGCGCATAGTCGCCGCCACCCAGTGCCGTATCACCAGTATCAGCAAGAGCTGTGATGATAGCGTTTGCGATAGCAGATGTTGTGCCTTCCCCCAGTTTATCCCTAATTTGATTTTTCAGGGATTCAGCAGCCTGTTTCATCGACTCACGGCCTTGATCACCAGACAGCGCATTATTCTCTACAACAACTTCATCCAGTGCGGAGTCAGCCAGACAACAGAATTTTTCCTAGTACACTCAGAACATTACAACCACTTTTTCCCTGTGAATTTTGGCTCAGGCAACTCTTTTCCCAGACGCGCTTTTTCAGCCCGTTACGCCATTTTCCCCAATGTTGTTAAAGAGCAACTAACCGCAACATCATAACAGCGCTTTTCCCCCTGCCATTACCGCTGTCGGGGTTTTGTGACGGTGGACAGGCGGTGGGCAGCGTCTTTTGGCTGCCAGCCTGACACAGGCACAGATGGCGAAGGAGCTGAGCGTGTCACAACGGGCCGTGCAGTCCTAGGAGGCAGGCGGCGGATACAGATATCCATACTGCCCGCTGTAGCTAAGCTGCTGTCGGTTTCTCTGGAAGGATTACTCGCGGAAGAGACGGGACACACCCCGCGCAAGCGCGGCCCGACATCACGACTGGAACAACAGATTGAGATTATCAGCCAGTTACCCAAGATCAAGCAGAAGTTTGTCACCGAGATGCTGGATAACGTGATTGGTAAAACAGAGTAGTTTACAGACGCGGGGTTGTGGTGCTCGAACACCCCAACCCCGCTAACCACAAGCAACTAACAGAGGTAGTTACTATGGCTGAGCAACATCATAAGTCAGAACCCGCCACACCCCAAGCCCGTAAAAGCATTGTGGGCTACCGCCCCAACGGTGGCAGACCGAACCCGCTGCCACAACTGACGATTAGGGGAAGATGGCTAGAGCCGCTCGGATTTACTACCGGGCAGAAGATCGAAGTGATCACCGAACCGGGGCAGTTGATCATCCGGCTGGCGGTTGAAGGATAACTGGCTGACTCATAAAGTAATCCCGCCACTGAGGGCGGGATTTTATTCTTAGTTCAGAAGATCCGTTGATACGTTGCCAGTCTCATAAAACTCCTTAACCACCTCGATAACCAAATCGAACTCTTTAACTATTGATGCTTCTGAATACGGCTCGCCAAGTATTGATATGAATTTTTTGGACTCAGACTTGTTATAAAAAGTCCTAATATCTAAATCACCATCATCCATCATTGTCTCAAGCAATACCATGTAAAACCCACTATCAGAATACAATGTTAACTTATAAGGAATTTGATTATCCTCTTGATCATTATCAAGAACTAATATTCCGTTATGAGTTTTTAATATATTCAAGTAATTCATTATCTGAACTATTGATGGTTGCGTTATCAGAGGCAGTTGCACGCGTCTATCATAGTCAAAGTAATATCCACCCAGCTCAAAGTTTATCATTGTTTTTTAATTTCCTTGATTGATTTCATACCAGGTGGTTCTGTCGCATTAGCATGGGCAAGTCAGTAAACGTTGCGCTGCCGGTTATTTAAGCAGCCAACAAATAAAATTGTTCCGCCGGGGATAAATGCGGTCCGGCGTAATGCTGATATTGCCCTTTACGTATCATCTGTACCAACTCGATGCCTGCTAACAGTGTCTGTGCCCGTCGAAATGAGCTGAAGCCCAGCATCGGCCGTATTCGACGTTTGATATTCCGGTTGACTTGCTCAACCAGATTGCTCAGGTACTTGCTCTGCCTGATGGTCATCCTTTCTTCTTCTGGTTTGTTGGCGTTGAGTATGGTCAGGGCCCCCGTGTTGGCGCCACTTTTATCGATAGTGACCACCTCCGGTTCACCATGATGACGAATGGCCTTGCGAAAGAAACGCAGCGCAGCGGCGGCATCTCGCCTAGCGATCAGCAGGAAGTCGACGGTTTGACCTGCAGTATCGACCGCGCGGTACAGATATTTCCACTGCCCTTTGATTTTGATGTAGGTTTCGTCCATCCGCCACCGCCGACCCACGGTGCGCTTATGTCGACGAAACGCCTTCTCCAGCAACGGCACCAGGCGGATAACCCAGCGGTGAAGCGTCGAATGGTCAACAATAACGCCGCGCTCCGCCATCATTTCTTCGAGATTGCGTAGGCTAAGGGCATAAGCCAGATACCAGCGAACGCATTGAGCAATAACATCGATGGGATAGTGCGGGCGTTTGAAAGCTTTTCGTATCAGAGGCATGAGCAGGCAACATCGTTAAAAAAAACAGCATGTTACCTGACGCCGTCTTAATGCGACAGAACCCTTTTAGTCGAACTCTTTTTCTAACCGTTCAACAACCCGTTTATAGATTTCAACTACTTCGGGAACGCCATCACTTAGGTCATCATGGAAGTATTCCTGATAAAACTCTTCTGGCCAAAGTGATATTTCATATTCACTTAGCTTCTTTATCTTCCAGTATGAGGATGGCCGATCATCAACAATATCAAAAATACATAACGGAACAGATACGATGTAATCCATTGGTATTTTTTGTAATTGCAGCAATGTCCCTGCATTAACTCCAACTTTACTGCTCATAGCCAACACCGTATAAATTTCTCCGACAGTGTATGGATATTGAGGATCTTGCTTGTCCATCAAGCCAAGAGCAGATTTCTGCTGTGCTGTTAAGCTAGTCGCAAGGCATTTTACTTTCATAACATCCCACTATTTTTTATGGCTATCGTTTTTGGCTCAACAAGCTGGCCCGTAACTGCATTTCGGTAAGCATGGATTTCGAAAACTGTACCATCAGCAGCTTTGTAGCTTTGGCTGCTGACTTTACTCCAGTCAGACGCTTTGCCACCATATTCTGCAACTAGACGGGTCGAGTCTCTTAGTACAGCATCAGAACCATAGCCAGCCATCGAAGCGCCACCATCAGCGCATCGTTCATCGCCAGCCCTTTCTGGCAGGACGCTGAACCTGGGTCAGTGCTGCAAGACGCGATATTCTTGCCGTGCTCATGCACGAACTTGGTCTGGGTTTCTTCATTTCCGCCCAGAAGATTATTCTCAACAATAGTGCAGTAACCCCGACTAAAGCCGGGGTTACTGTTTAGTTACTTTCTATCCAGACTTGTTTAATCCAACTTGCCAGATCTGGCCATTTTTCATCACTATAACCATCCGTCGTCCAATATCTAACTTGGCCGCTAGGAACAAGGCAATAATAGCTACCGTTATCTTCACAGATAGGTAACCAACCTTCCGGTAGTCCCTGTTTTTTAGCATCACGTAGCGCCTGATCAAGCTCACCGTAGTAATTCCCATCTTTAGTAACCGATAACAGCTCAACTGTTCCATAGAAGACGTTACTGATCTCTTTAAGAGCTTTTTTATAGTCTTCTGGAAAAGTAAAACCAATATTTTTTTCATAGCTCGCTATTAATGCGTCGTCAGGTAGTTCTATATTAAGACGTTCACCTCCTGACAAAATCTTTAACTCATTAATTACTTTCTCGATATCACTATTCATATGTTCTCCTACTTAAGTCCTGCTGCTCTTTCTTTCCAATAGCTAGAACGCCATTTATTAAACTCAGCACGGTTAATGCCAGAAGGAATGCTGTTATCGTTAATATGGATAACTCCATGATTCTCCTTATGGAAAGATTGAGTGGCTTCAGCAATTGGCCCATCTTGTCGTTGCAACATATGATGGAGATTCACAGGGTTACCATCAGTACCTATTGGTGCCCTGCCTGCATCCATTAGCTGAAGATTTGTTTTTCCAGACTTTGGATCCACATAGTGAGGATCGAACAAATCATTCCGCTGATAGACCTTGTTACCATTAAATTGTACTGGCTCATCAGACCAATATTTTCTTTCCTGACCGAAGTACTTGGCGCTAATAACTTCATCGCTGGCCTTATTGAGTAACTTCGACGCTTCAGCAACATCGCCTTTTTTCAGTGCTGTTTCTGTTGCCTTGATAAGCTTACCCGCTGTATCACCCAATATAGGAACCAGACCTACTGTAGCTATCAAGTAATCCAGCGCACTCTGGGCTTCCGCAAAACTCTTGATATCGCCGATAACAGGAACGAAGTCTATCCCAAAACCCGCAGCCCCTTTCAACAGCTCATCTCGATGTTCACTTATCTTCGCCGAACAAGCATTAGCGCTAAGTCCGGCGCAGTTCTGCGCTTTGAACTCTTCAACAGCGGCAACCAGTTCTTTCTGCGCATTCTGGTATTTCTGTTCCTGGGTCACTCCAGAGACTTTATTATCGATAATGTCATGGAGAGAGTTATTCTCCACCGCATTCTTGCCTGTCTGCGCACCTGCAACCGTATCAGCGGTACTGTCACCGGTCAAGCCACCGGCCAACCCTGCAGCCAGTGTCGCCAGGGCGCTGACTGTCTGCTTCTGGTCTTCGGATAGATTATCCTTGTCCCAGCCCATTGCGGCGATAATAGTCGGGGCCATCAACTCGGCAGTGGCCGCGCCCGCTGCGCCCGCCAGCGCACTGTTACCACTAGCATAGGCGGTGACAGCACCCAGCACGGCGTGCGCCATGGCGTTGGCCGCCTGATTATCTCCGGTGCTTTTCTTAATGACTTCCGCCAGATACGGGGCTGAGGCTCCTGCCAGTGCTTGTGCCATATTACCGCCAGCCAGACCTTGGATGGCGGCCGTTGCCGCCTGAATCCCCTGTTGCAGTGCACTGCCGGTGCCATAAGGGGCCATGGCGGTACTGCGTATTTGGTTGGTCAGTTGTTCTTCCGTCGGGGTCAATATCCCTTTTTTGGCCAGTGTCTCTTTGGCAGCCTGAATAGCCTCTGGGTCTTTCAGCGCTTTTTCTTCCGCTATTTTGCCCTGTGTGCGAACGATATCGCTGACCTGACCACCAATCTCGCCAATAAGCTGCGCTTCTCGCAGCCGGTTCTGCTCCTTCTCTTTATCAAAGATAGGGCCGATGCTGCCGTTGGCGTTGTCGGTATCACGGCTCAGGTCATCGACATTCTGCTGCTGTTTACCGGTATCGCGGATAGTGATAGTGCCATCGCTGACCGCCGATTGCGTAGTACCATCGGCATGACCATCATTGCCCAGCCCTGAAAGCACTACACTCCCCAGATTACTCAGCAGGTCAGACCCCACCGGACCACCGGTACTCAGGCTGCCGCCCTGATGCTCGGCTTTGAAATTAGCTTTGTTTTCGATGTTACTGAAGCCCAGCGTACCGGTATCCAGACTGTTTTTGCTCTTGTCTGCGGTGCTGGCAATCACTGCGCCATCGAGCTGGGTATGCTCGCCGACCTTAACATCAAAGCCGCCTTTGCCGGCAAAGATACCCGTCTGCTCCTGCACACTGTCATAATTGCTGTGCAGCTTGTCTTTACTCATGCTCAGGTTGGCAGACCCCCCCCCACCAATCACCGCGACACTGATACCGCCGCTGATACTGGTTTGCTTCGAATCATAGTTATCGCTGTCTTGCTGGCTTTGCAGCAACAGGTCACGCCCCACATCGGCCTTGACACTTTCACCGCTCGCCTGAGCGCCTATCAATGACGTATCACGACCACTGTGCAGTGATAACGTACCGCCTGTGTCAACCTGAGTTTCACTCCAGAAGGTGCCGTCGCCGTGTTCTTTCCCCTGGCTCTTATTGGCGTTGGCAAAGATACTCAGGCCGCCACCAGAGCTCCCCACGCCCAAACTGACACCAATATTGCCGCCACTGCTGTTGTTACTGCCGTCGGTTTTTTGCGTGTTGGCTGCACCGAGCAGCAGCAAATCACGCGCCGCATCCAGCGTGGTATCGCCACCCGCTTTAAGCTGGCTGCCTGCAATCAGGATATCGCCGCTGTTTGCCGAGCTGCCTTTTCCGGTCGCATTGATGGTCAGATTATTGCCCGCCGTCAGGGTCGAACCACTCACACGGGTCTGTTCCTGATGTTGTTGCGAGGACGATTTCTGTGACCCTAATGAAATACTGATACCCACCATGCTGGCGGCATCACCGCCTTGTGCCTGCGCCAGTTGACCGGCCTGCACCGCCTGAATACCCGATAGCGCCGCTTTGGTGCCCTGCAAGGCAGCCAGTCTCCCGTTGGTCTCTTTTTTGGCGTCCTGTGCGGTGGTGACCGCGGTATTGACCGCACTGCCGACCGCGCCAGACAGGGCAACGGTGATGCCACTCTGTTTACTCTCGGTGGTATGTTGTTGGGACAGGTTGTTTTCCGCAGCAGTTATCGCGACATCTGACCCTTGCAGGCTGATGTCTTTATTGGCGATCACTTCGCTGCCATGAATAGTTAACTGATTTCCCGCATCAAGAGTGACATTGCCCCCCAGACTGCCCACCGTGCTGCCCACGTTGGAGAGAGATTTGCCCGTGTCGGTGGTTTTTTGGCTGTTGCTGCCCACCGTGACACCAATACCGCCCGTGCTCATCAGGCCCGATTTTTTCTGCTCGAACAGGTGAGACTCGTTCTCGCTCTGTTGCGCGGTGCTGACGGTGAGGTTCTCTTTAGCCCGCAGGTTAATATCGTTATCGGCCACCACGTTACTGCCGGTGACCGCGATAGTGTTGCCGCTGATATCGATAGAACCCGCTGACAGCATCGAGCCGACTGCCAGTGTCTGGCTAATACTGTCTTCGGTACGTGTGGTGGTCGTCGATGCCAGCCCTTTGCTGATGCCAGTATGATTGCGCTGCGCGTCATGCTGTTCAGTCTGGGTGGTGAGCGTAACAACATCCCCGCCCGCCGCCAGCTTCAGCGCACCGTCGGTTTGTACCGCACTGGCACTGATATTGATGTCTTTTGCTGCCTGCAAATTGATGTCGCCGGTGGCATTCAACTGGCTACCACGCAGCGTTTCATCGTAGAGATCCACTGAACTGGTATGGCGCGTGCTCGAGGATTCACCGGTGACATGCAGGCTGTCGGTCGCCGCACTCAGATTAATGTTTTGTGCCTGCACATCCACTGCGCCTGCATTGATGTTAGCCCCCACCGCAGTCAGGTTGTCTACTTTAGCGATCAACGCACCACCGACATTCACCTCGCTGCCCAGATGGCGGATATGCTCACTGGTCGAACTGCCATAACCATAATTCGCACTTATCTGGTCGCTGCTTTGTACGGTATTGAGGATCCAGTCGCCGCCGGTATTGACCTGAAGATCCTTGCCGACATTGAGGCCAGCGCCTTGCAGGATAAAATCACGACCGGTATTGATAGCCGCGTTATTACTGACATTAATGCTCGCCAGCGGCCCCAGCAGGGTTTGATTGCGCAGCACTGCGCCATTGCTGCTACTGAGTTGCTCACTGCTGGTGCGCAGGACCACATCGCGCCCGCTATCCAGTTGCAGGTTAGTGGCATTTAGCCGCGTACCGGTCAGGTCAATATCACTGTTCAATGTACTGAGCTGCATGTTGCCACCGGCCTGAAGTAAGCCGCCATTGCTGGTCAGGGTGATATCTTTTGCCATGTTAATGCGCAGGTCATTGCTGGCTTTAATCGCCCCTTGATTGGTGAAACCCTTCACCTCGGTTAATTCGATATTCTCGGCAGCAATCAAGGCCCCGTTGGCCTGTAGGTCACCCGGTTTGACGCCAGCCAGATAGACCACCGGTACCAGCACGGTTTGCCCGGCAACGTCACGGCTTTCCATCAGCACGATATTGTGGGTCAATGCCGCCATCTGTTCCGCACTGAGGTGGGTGCCAAGGGCAAGATTGAACGTCTTGCTGTACTCGAGCCCCGCCGCAAAGAGCTGTTCGAACTGCTCCTGAGCGCTACGGTAATCACTGGCGACTGCCTGACCGGTCAGCGCCAACACCTGATCCCGCACCAGACGTTGTTCGTAGGCGTTATCCCCCAAACGTTTGAATATCACATCCGGGTCGTTATTCAACTGCTGGAGTACATAATCTGACCCGCGCCAGTTATTAAGATTGGCAAACGCCGGGTTAGTTTCCACCAGATAGCCACCACTTACTGCACGATCTGGGGCGGCGAGGCCAGTGCGATCCACGTTGGCGGAGGGGGTATTGATACTGTCGAACGAAAGTTTGCCTTCCGGATCCGGCGCGTAGTGACCTTTATCTGTGTTGAGCTGATATAGCCCGCCATTGGGGAGTGTCAACGAAATACCGTTAAACTCGACGGCGAGATCTTTACCGGTATGGTCGCGACCACTCGGCGGCGCAATAGCACCGGGGTTGGCCCCATTGTTGATCGTTGTGCCGCTGCCACTCAGGGTTTTCGCCGTAAGACTGGAGGCATATTGGTTGGTGGTGCGCTCTCTGACCTCCGGCCCCCACGCCGTGCCCCACAAATTGCCTTTGTAGGTACGGTAGCGCCACTCACCGCTGGATGTCGTCCGTTCAATCAGGCGTTGTGCATTCCCCCAACCATCCTGGTTCAGGGTGACACCCGAAAGATCAATCTCTCCCTGCGCACTCACTTTACTCCAGAAGTTTTCCAGCGTGCCCACCTGCGGGGTCAGGTTCCCCCCTGCTAACAGGTGTGCCTCAGGGCTAATGTGATCAATGCCGTTATAGGCGTAAGTCGACGTATAATTAGTGCCAATATAATCACTGTTCATCGAGCCGCCATGAGGTGGTTCAGCATAGCGACCACCCGGTACATCAGGATTGGTTGGCGACCAGTAAGCTGATCCGCTAACGGTATTGCCCGTCACAAATTGTGTATTGGCGGTGAGAATATGGCGGCGATTGGTCAGTGTCGTGGCGTAAATCAACATATCTTTGCCGGATTCGATCAGACCGGAAATGTTGAGGATCTGAGCCGCCGTCAGGTAATTTCCGCCCTTATCTTGCCCGCCCGCCAGAATGACCTTGCCCATCCCTAAAAGGGTGGTGGTCGGGGCAGTGTCAGTGCTCGTGACGAGATCACTGTTCTCAATCACCGGTGCCAGCAGGGCTAGCGTGCCGTTTTCATCGGTGGCACCCATCAGGGCGTTAGGGCCAGAGTTGGTGATACGCTCCCGCGCTTTCAGCGTGGCTTCTGCACTGATCAGGGAGCCGGTGTTGAACAGGGTGTTGGAGTCGGTATCGAGCCGACCACGGGTTAAGATCTCGCCACGGTTCGTCAATGCGCCCGTCGCGGTGAGGCTGGCTTGGGTCGCACTGATATTGCCGTTATTCAATAAACTGACCGAGTGGGTGCTGAGTTTGCCGCCCGCTAATAACTGCCCGTCATTGGTTAACGTGCCGTCAGTGCTCAAGGTTAAATCACGCCCGGCCTGAAGTGTCGAACCGGCCAGATTATTGAAATCACTCAGTAAACCAATAGTCAGATCCTGACTGGCACTGACTTTACCTGCGCTGCCATCAAACTGACCAAGATTCAACGAGATATTATTCGCCGCCAGCGCACCGCCCTGGTTATGGAGGGTTTGCCCGGCATTTGCCCCCGCATTAATGGTCAGCGTTCCAAGGGAGAGAATATTGGCGCGCTGCGTGCTGATGTCACCACTGTTGGCGGTGATGTTTATCTCGCGGGCTTGTGTCTGACTGCCGGTCAAATCAACCCGGCTACCGGTTAACGTTATGGCACCGGCGGCGATATTTTGCCCTTGCGCATTCAAATCCTGACCGGTCGCCACCACCAAGTCACCGGTATCCGTCAGGCGGCCATTACTCTGCACACCTGCGCCCAAGAGACTGTCGCCGTCACTGTCAAGGCGCTCCGTCTGTACCGTCACGTTACCTTTGGAGAGCAGCGTGCCCGCGCGGTTATCCAGATAGCCAGCCAAATTGAGGGTGAAATCCATGATACCGGTTTGCGCTATCACCCCGCCGAGATTGGAGAGCGATTGGGCGCTAAGTGTGACCCTCTCCGCCATCAGGTTGGCCTTATCGGTGCGCAGCAGGGCGGTGGTGCTGGCCGACAGTTGCGTGGCCGCTTTTACCACGGCCTCCGTTAAGGTGATATCGCCAGATTTAGCCACAAAGTTGATGGTGTTGGCCTGAGTCTGGCTGCCAGTGAGATCAAGTTGGCTCCCCGATAGCGCCAATGCGCCGGCGGCCATGTTTTGCCCTTGCGCTATCAAGGCGTGTTCAGTGCTGACCGTCAAATCACCGCTGCTGGCGCGGTTGCCGTCAGATTGCAATCCCGCCCCTATCAGGGATTGATGGGTACTGAATAAGTCATTAGCGCGCAGTTGGAGATCCCTAAGTGCGGCGATTGAACCACTGTTGCCTACGCGCCCATCAGCCTGCCACTGCAGTGCGCCCTGAGTATAAATTGAGCCGCTGTTAACCGCGTCGCCGTGCGTAATGAGTTCGCTGTTGCCTGCGCTATACAGGCTGCCGCTGTTATCCAGATAACCTTCTGCCCGCAGGTGGACGTTGCCATTGGCGGCGTACAGCTTACCCTGGTTGGTTAGATTACCGTTGATGGACAACTGCATCTGGTCACCGGCGCTGTATAGCGTGCCACTGTTATTGAGGTCGCCCTGCGTCGATAACCGCATATCACCGCGCGTTTGCATCACACCGCGGTTAGCCAGATGACCGGTGGTGGTGAACGTCAGTTGCTGTTCGGTATAAATCTCACCGCGGTTCTCAACATTGCCGTTAACCGTAAATTGCCCGACACCGGTGGCATAGATAGCACCCCGGTTAAACAGACTGTCGGTGCTCAAGGCCATGTCACGCCCCGCCAGCAGGGCGCTACTGTCATCAGCATTGGTGTTGCTGATACTGAGCGCGGTGAGCTGCATATCCCGCCCGGCTTCCAGTTTGTATTGGTTAATCAGGGAACCGGTGGAGCTGAACACCAGATCACGCCCCGCCGTTAAACGTGCGCCAGCCTGATGAGTGAAATCACTTTGCAGGCGTATCCACAGGTCGGTCGCTGCCGCAATTTCCCCTTTGCTGTTATCCAATTTGGCCAGATTGAGCTGGATATTATCGGCATGCAATTTACCGCCACTGTTATTCAGGGTTTGTTTCGGATTTGCTGCGGCGGTGATCTCAAGGGTTCCGGGAGTGAGCACCGTCGCGTCTTGCGTAGAAACATCGCCGTCGCGGGCCGTTATAGTGATATTGCCAGCCTGAGTTTGGCTACCGGTGAGATCAACACGGCTGCCGGTTAGCGTCATGTCTTGTGCTGCGACGTTCTGCCCCTGAGCAATCAATGCTTGCCGCGTAGCGACATTCAGCGAGCCGCTTTGGGCCAGTTTGCCATCGCTTTGTACACCTGCACCCAACAGGCTGTTGCCGTTGCTGTTCAGGTTTTCAGCTTGCAGTGAGAGTTTCCCGCCAGAGAGCAAGGTGCCGCCACGGTTATCAATATCACCCGGCAGGTTCAGGTTGAAGTCCGTGGTACCGGTTTGCGCTATTACCCCGCCGACATTGGAGAGCGATTGGGCGTTCAGCGTGACTTGATCTGCAATCAGGCGGGCGCTGTCGGTACGTAATTGCGCGGCGGTCGAAGCAGACAGATGCTGGCTGGCGGACAGGTTCGCGCCAGTGAGATCGATAGCCCCGCCTTGGGTGGTCAATGTGATATCACGGCTTTGAGTTTGGCTGCCACTGAGATCGATACTGTGCGCGTTGAGATTCTGCGCCGTACCACTGACATTTTTCCCTTGGGCGATTAACTGCCCGCTGGCATCAATGCTAAGAGTGCCGCGGGTAACACTGCTGTTGTCGGATTTGACACCCGCACCTAACACCGAATTGCGGCTGCTGTTCACTTCAGCCGCGCGCAGCGTGGTATCACCTGCCGCCGCGACAGTGCCGGTGTTATTCAACGTGCCTGCGGTGGTGAGCTGGGTATTGCCCTGCGCATAAAGCACTCCTGCGTTTGCTATACCGGTGGTGGTCTTCACCGCCAGATGCTGAGCACTGTTGATCTGGCCGCTGTTGACCAGCATGCCATCCGCCGTGATAGTGATATCGCCCGCTGACGCGCCTATTTCACCCGCATTACGCACCCCGACACCGCTTTCAGTGCCGATCAGGCGAATTTTACCGGCGTACATGCCGCCCAAACTCGCCACATCCACCGCCACGGTAGGGCGGGCGCTGCCATCGTCGGCTTTGGCGGTAATATTCTGGTGCGCGGCGTCAACCTGATTGCGCCCGGCGGTGACTTTTAGATCATTGGCCCAGATACCGGCATTCACTTTAACCGAACGGGCAATCAGATCGGTATGGTCCTGACGGCTGCTGTCCAGACCTTTGCCCTGAATAACAATCTCACCCCGATCCACATCGTAGCCAGTGAGCTGGCCGTTATTGAGTTGTGCCTGACCGGTAGTTAAGGTCGCGCGGTTGGCATTAATAAAACCACAGCCTTCGCAGGTAATGCCCGATGGGTTGGCGATAACCACCTGCGCTTTGCGCCCGGCCACCTCGATATAACCGTTGAGTCTGCTGGGATCGCGGCTGTTGACTTCATTGAGGATAATACTGGCTTCACCGCGCGCCAGCGACGGGTTACCGCTGACAAAACCGCCAAGTTGGGTCTGGTTGACACCCTGACCGTTATTGAGGATCACCCCGCGATTATCGACATCAAACTGGCTGTAAACGTTACGGGAAACACCGCCGCTGCTGGGCGTCTGGATATTGACCTGTGGCGTACCGTTGGCGCTGTTGATAATGGTCGGTTGCTGGTTCCCCGGTGCACTGGCATCGGCGACAATAGTGGCCTGCGCGGATAACGAGACGCAACCGAACGCCAGTAACAGACTAAAGCTCAGCGGCGATAAGGTACTGAGACGGCGGCGCTGAGTATGCCCAACACCGGAGGACGGTGACGAGGCAGCCCGACCGGAGGCGGCGATATCGGCCACCACCATTAATAAGCCACGCGCTTTGTTGAAAACGATACGGTACAGGTTCTTATTCATAACTCATCCCAGAGTAAAGCATTAAGCGGGTGCATCAGTATTGCCAGTTCAGGTTAAAGCCTACGGTCACCGAGTCGGCCTGGAAGCCATCGGGTTGAGACAGCGGTTTGCCGGCAAACAGGTCATAGCGGGTATTGAGCACCGTGCCGCGCACGCCGATGACACTGCCCGCCAGATGGTGGCCCAGCAGATAAGGCCCGCTGCGACCGCTCACTTCACCGTAGTCCACGCCGACATACAGCTCATGCCCCGGTAGCGGGGTGTACCAGCCGAGATCATTGCGCACTGTCCAGCCGTTATCGGCGTTTAGCGTGCGCTCGCCATCAAAACCGCGCACCGACCAGCGGCCGCCGATGGCGAACTGATCCTGTGGCGTCAGGGGGGTGTTGGTGCTTTGCCGCTGGTATTGCAAGTTGTAATGGAAATTTTGCGCCGCAACCGCAAAAGGAATATCCAGTTGCGCATTCAAACGCAGAATTTTGCTCAGGGCAGTGGCTTCACCGGCGTACTCTTCCTGTGCCGGCACCGCACCCAACCAGCGGGTGCCGCGCTGGTAGCTGACACCGGCATCTAGCGTGGCCTGCGAGATAAAGTGGCGGTGTTGCAGGCCAACGCGCCAGGCTGAGGTACGGCGGCGCTGCACTTCAATTTCGGTGTCATTGATATAGTTTTTTGACGAACGGGTCAGCACATCGTAAGTAAAGGTGGTTTTCTGGCTGGCATTGCGGTGCAGCAGGCGGCTGAGTTGCAGCGTCACATTCTCACTGTCACCCCGGTATCGGATATCACCATTCAGGCCCGCCACCGTCTGGTGATAGTCATAGCTGCTGGCGGTGATGCCCGCCGTCCAGTAACCGAATGGCAGCGAGTAGTGGCCAGTCAGGTTATTGGTGCCTTTCTCGCCGCGATTCTTTATTGAACCGCCAGCCGAGACATAAAACAGGTCACTCAGCGAAAGCGGGTTATCGAGAAACAGGGTCGCGCCCCCTTGATAACGGCCGGTACTGCGGGTGCCGGAGTCATCCAGTGAGGCCGCCAGCCGCCACATTTTGCGCTGCTGCCAGCTCAGGGCGATATCGGTCTCACCGGGGGCTTCACCGGGGACCAACTCCATACTGGCTTGCACCGTGGGGACGCGCTGCAGGTTCTCCAGTCCTTGCTCGATATCACGCAAATCTAACAGGTTACCGGGGCGGGCGGGGAAGGCGCTGAACAGCGTGACATGGCGGTCACTGTCGGGCGTCAGCTCTACGCTGCGTATTTTGCCGGGCACTACGTGTAACGCCAGCGTGCCGCTGTTTAAGTCCTGCTGCGGGGCCAGCACCCGGGTGGTGACATAGCCGTGGTCGATCAGGCGGTTTTGCAATTGGCTCATCAGCAGATTAATGCCCTGCCCGCCCAAACACTGGCCTTGTGCCTGATTGGCGAGGCGTTGCAGGGGCAACCAGCGGGGTAGAGGCTCGGTGCCGCTGAGGGTAACGCGGTCAATAACGAAGCAAGGTTTCTCAGCCGGAAAGACAATCCGGCCCCAAGAGGCCGCCGGTGCTGATAAGCGCACATCCGGTGTTGCGGGGGCCAGGCGCTCTTCCAATGCCCGTTGCCGTTCCTGTTGGTGAATACTCTGTTGAACAGGGGCTAATTCCGCGCCAACACTGGATAACGGAATAGTCAATGCTGGCGATAATATGCCAGCTATTAATATGAAATAACAAGGACGTGACACGAGGAGGCCCTTCCCCAATATTTTGGGTAGATAAATATAAAATAGATTGTGCGCATTATGCCTGTAAAAACGTTATTTTCAATATTTTTATCGTCACTTTAAATACATATAATAAATAAAGAATTAATATTGTAGGAAATATCCCACAATCAGGATTCCCACCCAAAAAATATTATTTCCTCGTATTTTAATTACCGACCGTAGGATAATTTATCTTTTACTGATAATAAACTTAAGCAGTGGTTTCCGTTATTATAAACCCACCCTCCAATGAGCCTGGTGTGGCTTTTCATTCTCAGCATGCACTGATGAGTACCGTTATCATGGCGTTATCGAGATAACTGGCCCGCCGCGCCCACCACAACGCAGTAATCCACATATGCCTGATGATAAGGCCAATAATTGTGTAGCAGCACACCTTGGTTCAGACATGATATCCTAGCCACATTATTCCTTCGTATGAACGCCGCTATGAAATTAAACTTCCGCTTACAAAACGCGCTTTCTGCCACACCTTCCCTGCCAATCATGCTGATCCATGGGCTATTTGGTAATCTGGATAATCTGGGTGTTTTGGCTCGTGACTTGCAAAAAGATCATAACGTGATTCAGGTTGATATGCGTGACCATGGTTTATCACCCCGATCACCGCAAGTGAATTATCCTGCGATGGCGCAAGATGTACTGGAACTGCTGGACCACCTCGCCATAGAGAAAGCCATTATTATCGGCCATTCAATGGGCGGCAAAGTGGCAATGGCGCTGACGGCGATTGCTCCTCACCGTATTGAAAAGCTGGTCGCGATTGATGTCGCCCCTGTTAATTATCAAGTCCGCCGCCACGACCAGATCTTTACTGCCCTTAATGCCGTGAGTAATGCAGGTATAACCCAGCGACAAGAAGCCGCTCAATTGATGCGTGAATACATAAAAGAAGAAGGTGTCATTCAGTTCTTATTAAAGTCATTCCAAAACGGCGAATGGCGGTTTAATGTGCCCGCACTATGGGATCAATACGAAAATATTGTTGGTTGGCAACCTATTCCACCGTGGCCGCATCCGATCTTGTTTATTCGTGGTGAATTGTCGCCGTATATTCAAGATAGCCACCGTGATGAAATTGCCCGTCAATTCCCACAAGCCCGCGCCTATGTAGTCGCAGGGACAGGCCATTGGGTTCATGCGGAAAAACCAGATTCTGTCTTGCGGGCGATCCACCGCTTTATTGATGCAAACAGCACTGATGAAAAAGAGACTGAGTAAAAAAAGTACAGCTCACGATGGGGATTGATTAAAAATCATCCCCTGGGGAAAAAAAATGTATTTCCTGTGGAAAAATTGTGCAAAAAAGAACGAATTAGCACAATCTAATCACAGTAAAGCATTGTCGTTGCTCAGTTGGCTGGGGTATTATGGCGCGCTCTAATTTTGCTGCGGGCTTCGGTCGCTGTTCACGGATCGTAACCGGTGCAAATGCAAATTCAGGCTGCTGGTATATAGGTTATTCAATGCGCTCAAGCTATGTTCTCAACCTGAAACATGTAAACCGAATCGTCAGACAAGGCTCCGTTACGCTTTCTGATGTAAATCCCTTGTAGTACCGCTACCTATGGCAAAAGAACAAACGGACCGCACAACGCTGGATCTGTTCGCAGATGAACGCCGCCCTGGGCGTCCGAAAACAAATCCATTATCCCGTGATGAGCAGCTTAGGATTAATAAGCGAAATCAACTACGGCGCGACAAAGTGCGTGGCTTACGACGCGTGGAACTGAAGATTAATGCCGATGCCGTCGATGCTCTCAACAGCCTTGCTGAGCAACGTAACATCAGCCGCAGTGAACTGATTGAACAAATGTTGTTGGCTCAATTAGCTCACTCACAAGACGGGTTTTAACCCTATCGGTTACCACGACGGCGTGGCGTAATCACTTACGCCACGCCGTTTTTACTTTATCCCCGTCGTACTTGAAGCCACACGGCTGTTAGCTATTTTTAGAATGTTTCCCAGTTTGCGTTACTGTCCGCTTTGGCGGTGGCAGGTGCTGTGGTTCGCTGATTTGCCCGCATTTTCACCACCGGTTTTGCTCGTTCGTCATCTGCCTTTAATTTAAACACGGCCACCGCTTGGTTTAATTGAGTAGCCTGTTCTTCTAGCGAGGCTGCCGCACGGGAGGCTTGCTGTACCAACGCAGCATTTTGCTGTGTCACGCTATCCATTTCTGCCACCGCCTGCCCGACCTGGCTAATACCTTTACTCTGTTCATCGGACGCAGAGGCTATCTCACCCATTAAATCCGTTACATTAGTGATAGAACGAACAATCTCATCCATAGTAATACCGGCACTTTCTACTAATGCCGAGCCACTACTGACACGACTGACCGACTCATTAATCAAACCATCAATCTCTTTCGCCGCCTGTGCACTGCGTTGTGCAAGATTACGCACCTCACTGGCGACCACGGCAAAGCCACGACCTTGCTCACCGGCACGGGCAGCTTCAACGGCCGCGTTAAGGGCCAAAATGTTAGTCTGAAAAGCGATGCTGTTAATTACCGTAGTAATATCAGCTATTTTCCGCGAACTGGCTGAAATCTCATTCATGGTGTTAACCACATCTGCTACCAATACTCCGCCCTTTTTCGCGGTGGCAGAGGCATTGGCCGCCAGTTGACTGGCATGATGTGCATTATCAGCATTGTGTTTTACCGTTGCGGTTAACTGCTCCATGCTAGCCGCCGTTTCTTCAAGCGCCGCAGCCTGCTGTTCAGTACGAGATGACAAATCTGTATTACCGGCTGAAATCTCGGCTGCACCATGATAGATCCCATCGGTGCTACTACGAATTGCCTGAACAGTATTCACTAAACTGGTTTGTACATCGCGCAACAGCGGAAATAATCGCCCAACACAGTTGCGACCAAAATCGGTAATAGGATGACCAAGTTGGCCAGAAGCAATCACTAGAAAATGCTTACGAATATCGTCCAATGGGCGCACCAGATTGGCAACCAGGTAACGATCCGTTGCCAGCAAAATCAATAGACCGATGACCAACGCAGAGATCAGTGTAATGCTGCTCACTTTGGTCAAATGAGAGAATTGATCTTTAGCCACCCCAATGGCTTTTGATGCCGCCTGATTAAACTTTTCAGCGACTGAACCATACTGGCGACTCAATGCGGGTACCGTTTTCTTGGCTAAATCCTGATAAGCGGCGCTGTTATTGTCCATTGCAGCCTGATACAGCGGCGTAACGCCTTGTTCAATTAATCCACTCCATCCATCAATCACGCCGCTGACTAAAGCGGGATCTAGCTGTGCATGATCGATAGCTTTAAATTCTGCCAGCTTTTGCTTGAGGTTCTCCAATGCAACATCGGATGATTTCAACTCTTTATCAGCATCCGCAATGTTACCGTTCTGGCGGTAATCTACTGACCGAGAAAGGCGCGTCACCATACGGAAATATTGATCCGTCCCCTGATTAACCAGATTCATGTTTTCAACCAACACACTATTTGCGTTGGAGGATTGTGTCAGTTGATTGAGTGACAACAATGTATAGGCTGATACGCCCCCCCAGAGCAGGCAAAATGCGCCAAGTACCCAAAGCAATGCCACCCTGATAGTAATATTTTTTAAAAACTGCATGTTCGTTCCCCTTATATATCGGATAGTTACCGTTAGAAACTTAGGTGTTATTTGATGACCGAAAAGCAATAAAGGACGTTCATACAGCTAACGACAACTCCTTTGCCACCAGACTTGCATCTGACGGTTTTCCCCCTGGCACCGCAAGTTGCAACCATTCAGTTACACAATGGTTATCGGCAATGGCGTTCTAAGGTTGAGCGACTGGCAAAAATTAAATATCGCATAAACTTGATAAAAGTCTGACGGCGTTCTCTGGCATTATGTCGCCCTATACATGTGTTATAATACTTGGCGAAGCGCTCAGTAATTTGCATAACTATTTGAATTCAAAAGGTATTAAGCTATATGGCAACTGTAGGCATTTTCTTTGGCAGCGATACTGGCAATACTGAAAACATTGCCAAGATGATCCAAAAGCAACTGGGCAAAGATGTTGCTGAGGTTCACGACATTGCCAAAAGCAGTAAAGAAGATTTAGAAGGCTTCGATATTCTGCTGATCGGGATCCCAACCTGGTATTACGGCGAAGCGCAATGTGATTGGGATGATTTCTTCCCAACACTGGAAGAGATCGATTTCAACGGCAAGCTAGTGGCACTGTTCGGTTGTGGTGATCAGGAAGACTACGCTGAGTATTTCTGTGATGCGATGGGTACCGTGCGCGATATTATTGAGCCACGTGGTGCGGCAATCGTAGGTCACTGGCCAACGGCTGGCTACCACTTCGAAGCGTCCAAAGGCCTGGCCGATGACGAGCACTTTATTGGTCTGGCAATTGATGAAGACCGTCAGCCAGAACTGACTAATGAACGTGTCGAGGCATGGGTAAAACAGATCACTGAAGAACTGAGCCTATCTGAGATTGTGGGTTGATCGAACAATGTGGGTTGATCTGACAATCGTCAGTTAAGCTAACGAGTCGGAAACGCGATGGTCGTGTGCAACACTGCCGGGCGTTTCCGCTGCCTTTTATCCTTTTGACCTGCACTCTTTATTATAACGTTGCTTTCTCTCTCTCAGTAACCCACTCAATGTGAACAACCCGTTTGGCTATCCGATTGTGCTTTGTTAAGCGGCCCACAGATCCACACCGTCATTCGCGCAAAATGAAAATAAAATGCTACAAATTTGTAACTTTATCCCTCGGCACTGTACACTTAAATGATGTGTTATCCCCATTCATCAATACACTGCATGATTAATCTTACAAAGTGTGCAATTATATCTTTGTTAACAACCACGGTTTTCATTTGGGGCTAGCAGTTCTATAATGAGACGCAATTGTAATTATTGCGCCACGGATGTCATAGGCTGAACAGCCTTAATTTGAATCGATAGTAACAGGACTGAATCCGCATGACTGACAACAACAAAGCCTTAAAAAATGCAGGTCTTAAAGTAACGCTGCCCCGGCTTAAAATTCTGGAAGTGTTGCAAGACCCGTCGTGCCATCACGTCAGCGCGGAAGATCTTTATAAAAAGCTGATCGATATCGGTGAAGAGATCGGTTTAGCCACGGTTTACCGCGTACTGAACCAGTTTGACGATGCCGGTATTGTTACCCGCCACAATTTCGAAGGGGGTAAATCAGTCTTTGAGCTGACGCAGCAACATCATCATGATCACTTGATCTGCCTGGATTGCGGCAAAGTGATTGAGTTTAGCAATGAATCCATTGAATCGCTTCAACGTGAAATTGCTAAGCAGCATGGTATCAAACTGACCAATCACAGCCTGTATCTGTACGGCCACTGTGAGACCGGCGATTGCCGTGAAAACGAGTCGGCACACGATAAAAGATAATGTCGCGTTATCGCATTGATGTGATAAAGATTTTAAGCACTGAATACATTACGCTTATGTTTAATCCAGATTGATAAGTTCCACTGTCTGGCTAACATAAGCTATCAGCAAGATGGCCACCTTTCCCATTTTATACCCGAGTATCTCTCGGTTGGGAGTCAGGTGGTCGTTCTTATTTGTGCCCTTCGTACTTAACGCCGCTAGAGTGTTCGAACTCTCTGGGTGCCTTCACCTGCTGCCATCCGCAACGCCAATGACTTGGGCGTCTACCCCGTTATTAAAATCTGTATCCCTTTTGTAGTGACAAATTTACTGTTTATCCTCTCCCCCTCATTTAACGAGCCGTATCAATTTTTCAGCAAAAAAACCCCGGACTAGCCGGGGAAAGAACCATCAACTCAACTTCACTTAAATTTGTTTAGCTAAAAATCAAGCAAACAGGAGATAACATTAGACACAGCTCAATAGTACCAATGGTCAGACTTTAACCGGCTCAGCACGACTACTACGTTTACCATCTGGGCTGGTGGAGCGAATCATCACCTCACCACTCACGGTAGGTTGTACCTTGGCATCATACTTTTGCCACTGCTTACCGCCATCCGTTGAATACTCGATAATCAGGCCCGGCAGTGAGATATTGGCTTCCAACTGCCCTGCCACAACCCGAGCACCTGGGACTGGTAAGCGATATGACACACCGGCTTTATCCAGCTTCGCCAGCTCACGCTGCCCCATGATATTGGCAAAGCGCTGCCAATCGGTGTCCAACGCCTTGGTGTCAACCATATGCGTCTCACCACCTTTGTATTCGCGGCCCGCTTTGTAATCTTGCTCCCACGAAGCGCGGTGCCAGGCACGCTCGGCCAATGGCAACACGCGAGGGAAGATCATGTATTCCATCTGCTCATCAGTACGGACGGTTTCATTCCATGACTGACCTGAGATGCCATGTACACCCGGCCAAGGTTTATCACTTTTGGCGCTGAAGTGATTGCCATCGCGGTCCACCGAGGTCTCGGCATTCTGTGGCATGTTGTCTGGCGCGAAACTGAATACTTTTGCTTCGTCATTAAAGCGGGTTGCCCAGTAGTAACCGCGTTCATTCGGGTTAACTTCATATGGCATATCGAAGTAGACATAATCGGGATTCGATGCGACCACTTCATAGCCTTTATTAGCCCAATCATTAATTGAGTCGGCCCCACCCCAGAAGAGAGTATCCCAGAAGTTGACTCCAACACGTTTAGTCGCAAAAGCTTTGGCGTCTTTGGCATCTTTCAGCCCATCCTGCCACGCCTGCATCTTCTCGATGCCGTGCGCATTAACCAGCTTGCTGACTTCAATGGCAAAATAGCTGGAAAGATGTTCAACATCCTGCACCTTGCCTTGTTTGACCATATCCTGACAAACCTGTGATTTGGCCCAAGGTTTATCTTCAACACTCTTATCAATAATGCCCTTGCCCGCTTCAATCGGGCCGTTTTTGTCCTGATAACCCGCGCCCAAACGAATGTTTTTCGCCTCATCACCACCAAAGTGCCAGGTAGTCAGCGGCATACCGGCCTCTTTATGCATCTGCGCCATTTCGCCAATCACTTTATCGACAAAACGCTTAGAGGAATCGAGGCATGGGTTAAGATAGCTTTTACGCTCATAGAACTGAACTGACGTGGTGTTGGAATCATCAGTCGGGTCAAGTAGACGGAATTCGTTAGCTTCTTTTTCTTTGCCCTGTTTCATCAGATTGTTGTAACGGGCTTCCATCGACACTACGGCTGCACGGGCGTGTGCTGGCATGTCGATTTCAGGGATCACATCAATCTGGCGTGCTTTGGCATATTTCAGAATCTCAATATAATCATCACGAGTGAAATGGCCGCTACCCATATTATTGCTGTCTGGGCCAGAGCCTAATTGCGGCAACAAACAGGTATTTTCCGTCAAATCGTGACAACGTTTGCTGCCAACATCAGTCAATTCCGGCAAGCCCGGGATTTCAATACGCCAGCCTTCATCATCACTCAGATGGAAGTGGAATTTGTTGAGCTTATAAGCTGACATCTGATCGAGTAAGCGCAGCACCGCATCTTTGGTTTTGAAGTTACGGCCAACATCGAGGAAGACACCACGGTATTCGAAACGTGGCGCATCTTTCGCCTCAAGAGTGGCAATAGTCTTAGTGCCGTCAGTCGGAACCAATGACAGGATAGATTGCAGGCCATAGAACACGCCTGTCGGATCAAAACCAATAACCTGCGCCCCTTTCTCGCCAATTTTCAACTCGTAAGCACCGGAAACCGCTAAGTCCCCCTTAAAAGCAGCCGGTTGAATCACGGTTTTTATCGGGAAACCAGCTGAATTGGCCTTCAGACCCAGTAATTCAAAGCGTTGCCGGGCCGCCTCTGCGGCCGGTTTTGGCAATACACTCAGATCCAGCGCAACACCTTTACTCAGGTCCACATCCTGCTTGTGAACCTTAATCTCCATTGGCGTGGGAATTATCTGCCCACGCAAACTAGCGGCAGATAACGTCTTAACCGCTTCATTTTTCACAAAACGTGATTCCGGTGTCATCAACACGTTATGGTCATCTTTGGTGCGTTTCCACTGATCGCCAGTAAACTGTGTCAGATATTCATTGATATCTTCGGTATCAGTATTTTTCAGTACTTTTGGTTTTGCATCGCCAGCAGTGGCATACCAGCGCGGCATAAAATCAGTGGCAAACAACTGCCAGTATTCACCCGTAATGGGGATTTCAACCACCTGATTGGCGGGGAATCCGGTGAATTTGGCGGTAGGTTCAATTTTATGTAGATCACCCGTCAGGTGAGTAATTTTAAACTGGCTGTTATCAACTGCTAGAATCTGGCGGATGCTATGGAAATAAATGGCCCAGTCCTGACCGACTATCTTATCCCCGGTGTTAGTCAGAGTAATCATGACTTTATTACAGGATGCCCAGTCAGCACCCAGTTTGGCACAATCAACACCATTGTCAGCAGCACGGTTATCCAACAATTTATAATTAACTTTCAATGTGCTGAGTTGATCTACAAGTTGTTGATTGTTGGTATCAGCATTGGCATATCCCATCAAGCCAAAGGTTGCGGTTATCGCCGCTAAAGTATTTAATTTGAATTTATTCATCACTAACCTCATCCGTAATTAATAACTGCTGCCAGAACGGTTATTGACAGTATTGCTGCTAGCAGCGTTATTGTTAGCTCAATTACCGTTATCCTAATAATTTTTATCTGGGATGTTATTTATCTGGCTTATTATTACTGCGTATTTCTTGCCACAGCTTTCCGCATTGTGCGTCATAGGCTTGACCATTACCGGTATGTGCCGCGTCAATACAACGCTGATAATCCAATACTCGAACGGTCTCTTTCTCCGTAAAAGCTTGATGTGCTTTCTCTTGTTTCAGCACATTCAACACTGCCTTGCAGGGTATCAATCTTTCTGGCGAACCTTCGCTGGCATTGATGCACGCGCTGTAGGCTTGCTTGAGTTTGCTATCTTCCGGTTGAACCGGGGTTTGTGGTGCACAGGCACTTAGTCCCAATACAGTGGCAATGATAAAAAGTGTTTTCTTCATGGCGGATGCTCCAGTATTTCCCCGGTATAGTTACCGGGGATGGCAATCAGAAAGTGGTTAACATCAGAAGATGGTAAATGGTGCAATCACGATGAATTTAACGTCTTTTTCATCCTGGAATACGTTGCCGAAACCGCCGCCAAAGCTTGGAATATTGGTGTGGTTGTCATACATGGTGTAATGCAGTTTGAAGAGCGTGCCTTTCGCCCGGCCTTCTTGCAGGGTGTAGAGAACGTCAAAGTTCCATGCTGATTCTTTCAGGCGCGTATTCTGGTCATAAATTGGGTTAGTACTTGGTTTTGCATCCCAGCCATATGCATAGGAGGTTCCCACTGACCAGCCCGCCAGATTCCAGTTTTTCAGGTCATACATTACGCCACCAAACAGCGCTTTTTCGCCGTTGGCGTTGAAGTCAGAGCGGGAATCCCACCAAACATCCAAACGGCCATTAGAGCTCGCGTAGCCTGGCGTCATACGTTGCAGGAAGTAACCTTGGTTACCGTCAGCTTTGGCCCAAGTACCTTCAAGGCGCAAGTCAAATGGCCCGGTGGTGTAGCCCAATGTCAGCGCTTGTAACCAGGCTAATCCGTCATAGACGTCGTTCACATTGCTGGCACCGCCATCAACTTTATCTTTTGCGCCGTAGAACTGATAAGAAGTACGAAGATCATTGCCCTCCACCGGGAAGGCGTAAGAAGCCTTGGCAAAATACTGATCCATGTAATCTTTCGCCTGGCCGAATGCCGCTTCCATCACCAGTTTGTTTTTGAAGTCGTATTTAGCACCGATTGAATGCAGGTAACTTACGCCAGTCTTGCCATCAGCCTGACGGAAGTTGTACATATTTTGATACCAAGGTGCTTTATATTCATCGGTCCACATGTAAGACATGGACAAGGCACCGGCCGTATCAAAATCGAATTTTGCACCACCTTCAGCCCCCCGATAAGTGCCTGGCATAAAGCTCCAGTGTGGGGCAAGCAGTGTCTGACCTGTTGGCTGGATATAACCACCACGCGCCCAGAAATCGCCTAACTTAAATTTGGCCGCCGCTTTATAAACACTGACGCCACTCTTATCACCGGTCCATTTCTCATCCCAACGGGTTTTAGCATCACTGAAACCAATTTCGTTAGGAGCCGCCGGGCCACTGTTGGTCATTTCAACTGCGCCGAAAGCTGCCAGATCAATACCAAACATGTCAGCCGCATAACCGGAAGAGAAATCCAGATTGGCATTAAAAGTCGAGTGATGCAGGTTGGCGACATACTTGCCGTACTCCGCACTCCCTGGCGTTAAATCTTTACGGTCACGCTGACGCTGCCAATAATAAATCCCACCGGTCAGTGACGAATCATCAATAAAACCTTCAGCCTTGGCCTCAGGGGCTACTATGAACCCCGTTCCTAACAATGCACCCGCGACTGCGAGCGCCAGCGTTTTACGTTTAGCACCGTGCGTAACCATATGAAAAAATTCCTCTTTGACATCACATTTAAAGTGCGTTGCCTGTGTCCACCACAGCTCACAGGTTTAGCCTCAAAAAAAACCCTAGTGGGTAAAATTTTTGCTGGGGAGAAATAGCCACCAGCTGTTACTGCTAAAAACTTCTCTTGCAAAAAACAACCGCTCTGTAGATTGCTGCTGCCACACAGACTATTTTTCGCGACGCGAATTATCAATTAAAAAAAAAGCTAATTATTCAAAGTATGACAACGTGCACATAACTGTGAAAAAATATTACACAGCTCACAAAAGCTTTAAAAACAATGAATAACATCGTATTTTTAATCAAAAATCGTCTCTCGTTGACATATTGAATGGTTTCAGCAAATACGAGATTTATCCTAAATAAATAGGGTTAATTACTGGGTTATTTCGCAAAGCGAATATTTAAGAAAGACTTACAGACAGCCACGTTATCGCCAAAAAAGGAAGCAATATGTCGACATTGACCCGTGGATAAAATGTAGAAGGAGCAAAGAGGAGAGAATTAATGATTGTTTAGTAAAATAAACAAACGCGGTTTTATATCCAAAGAATTTGGCATTGCATCCCGATAGCCAGACCCATCCTGATAAGCTTACGCGGTCATGTGATTTTGGTGCATACCCTTCGATAGGAGCAAATTTGAAGGCGTTAAGGGCATAAAAAAGCGTGGACTAAGCCACGCTATATACTGTTTGGTGTGAGCGCTACAACTTAGTTGGACGCTTTCGCCGCCCAGGTATCACGCAGACCTACCGTGCGGTTAAATACTAAGGCATCAGGACGTGAATAGCGGCTATCGGCACAGAAATAACCTTCACGTTCAAATTGATAGGTTTTCTCTGGAACCGCAGCAGCCAAACCTGGCTCAACAAAACCCTGACGGATAATCAACGACTCAGGATTGATGGTAGACAAGAAGTCTTCCGCCGCAGCCGGGTTTGGTACGCTAAACAAACGGTCATACAGACGAATTTCTGCTGGCAATGCGTGTTTAACAGAAACCCAATGAATAACCCCTTTAACTTTACGACCATCAGCCGGGTCTTTGTTTAAAGTTTCTGCGTCATAACTACAATAAAGTGTAGTCACATTGCCTTCAGCGTCCTTTTCGACACGTTCAGCTTTGATAACATAGGCATTACGCAAACGTACTTCTTTGCCTAGCACCAAACGCTTGTACTGTTTATTGGCTTCTTCACGAAAATCAGCGCGATCGATGTAAAGCTCACTATCGAAAGGAACCTGACGAGTGCCCATATCCGGGTTATTCGGGTGATTTGGCATGGTCAGCCACTCTTCCCCGGCCACCCGATTTTCAATAATCACCTTGATTGGGTCAAGAACCGCCATGGCCCGTGGGGCATGTTCGTTGAGGTCATCACGGATGCAAGACTCCAGTGACATCATTTCAACGTTGTTATCCTGCTTGGTCACCCCAATACGGCGGCAGAACTCACGAATGGAACCTGCGGTGTAACCACGGCGACGCAAACCAGAAATCGTTGGCATACGTGGATCATCCCAACCTTCCACGACTTTCTCGGTCACCAATTGATTCAGCTTACGCTTAGACATAATGGCGTATTCTAGATTCAGGCGAGAGAATTCATACTGGCGCGGATGGCATTCGATAGAGATATTATCCAGCACCCAATCGTACAAGCGGCGGTTATCCTGGAACTCCAGCGTACAGAGTGAATGGGTGATCCCTTCGATCGCATCAGAAATACAATGGGTAAAGTCATACATCGGGTAGATGCACCACTTGTTACCTGACTGATGGTGCTCGGCAAACTTAATACGATACAGCACGGGGTCACGCATCACGATAAACGGTGACGCCATATCGATTTTGGCACGCAGACAAGCTGTACCTTCAGCAAAACCACCGGCACGCATCTTTTCAAACAGCGCCAGATTCTCTTCCACACTGCGATCACGGTACGGGCTGTTTTTCCCCGGAGCCGTCAGGGTGCCACGATATTCGCGCATCTGCTCAGCAGTTAACTCATCGACATACGCCAGGCCCTTATTAATCAGCTCTACAGCGTACTGATACAGTTGATCGAAATAGTCTGAGGAGTAACGTACATCACCGCTCCAGGTGAAGCCTAGCCACTCTACGTCGTGTTTAATCGACTCTACGAACTCGACGTCTTCTTTCACCGGGTTAGTGTCGTCGAAACGCAAATTACACTGACCCTGATAATCTTGTGCGATGCCAAAGTTCAGGCAAATAGATTTTGCATGACCAATATGCAGGTAGCCATTTGGCTCTGGCGGAAAGCGGGTATGAACCGACGTGTGCTTGCCGCTGGCTAAATCTTCGTCAATTATCTGACGGATAAAATTACTCGGGCGGGCTTCTGCCTCACTCATTGTTCTATTCCTCAATGCAAACGCAACAAATATAACCGCATATTTACCTAATAGATTTCAAGGATGCAGGAAGGCGGCAAACGAGAGACAAATCGGTCGGGAACCGATTTGAATAGCATCTATGCTAGCCCGCAGGGTGAGCCTCAAGGATGAGGCTCATTCATCCCGATGAGCTTACACAAGTAAGTGATTCGGGTGAATGAGAGCGGCCAACACACCTGCAACTTGAAAGATGACAGGTATAATCCAACAAGCCCGACTTGGAAACAACCGTTTGTTACAGGAAATAAAACAAAAAAACGGGAAGAGATTGCTCTCTTCCCGTTGGTTCAGCTAAAAGTTAAATCGGTTATTCAGGACAGCAGTCCCTTTTCACCATTAGCCTTAAGCCAATTATTTGCCACGGATCTCAAACAACGGGCTTTGACCGGCCACAACAGAGCTGCCTGCCAATACCGAGATACCGGCATAATCATCAATATTGCTTACCACAACCGGGCTAATCATTGAGCGCGCATTGGCGTTCAGATAAGCCAGGTCTAGTTCCAATATCGGTTGGCCGGCAACGACAGTGGCCCCTTCGTCAACCAGACGAGCAAAGCCCTGACCGTTCAGTTTTACCGTATCAATCCCGATATGAACCACAATTTCTGCACCGGTTTCAGTTTCCAGACAGAATGCATGGTCAGTATTGAAGATTTTTACGATAGTCCCGTTCGCCGGAGAAACCACCATTTTATCAGTAGGACGGATGGCAACACCCTCACCCACTGCTTTGCTGGCAAAAGCTTCATCAGGAACTTGATCCAGTGCGACAACATCACCGGTAATAGGCGAAACCAGTACCAGAGAAGCTGTTTTAGTGGTGTTAATAACCGCCTGAGGCTTAACGTCTGCGGGTGCCACAGAACTGCTGGCGGCAGGAACCGAACCACCAGCCAACACAGTACGCATGGCTGAAGCAATCAATTCTGCGCGGGTACCGACAATGATTTGCACACTTTGTTTATTCAGACGAATGACACCTGACGCACCTAAGCGCTTGGCAACACTGTCATTAACCTGCGCAGAATCTTTTACGTTCAGACGCAGGCGGGTGATGCAGGCATCAATGGCAGTCAGGTTATCTGAACCACCGATAGCACCAATATAGCGACGCGCCAGACCGTTGATTTCACTTTCGTTCACTGCAGGGGTGTTATCAACATTGACGTCATAACCATCTTCTTCACTGCCTTCAACGGCCAATTCACGCCCAGGTGTCAACAAGTTGAATTTCTGGATGGTGAAACGGAACACCACGTAGTAAATGGCGAAGAACACCAAACCTTGTGGGATCAGCATGTACCAATGTGTGGCGAGCGGGTTGCGAGAAGAGAGCACCATATCCACTAAACCGGCGCTGAAACCAAAACCGGCGATCCAATGCATGCTGGCTGCAATGAATACTGAAATACCGGTCAGCACGGCGTGCAAGAAGTACAGCACAGGGGCAACAAACATGAAGGAGAATTCAAGTGGTTCGGTGATACCGGTGAAGAAGGCTGCGAATGCACCCGCCAACATGATACCTGCCACTTTCGCTCTATTTTCAGGACGCGCGCAGTGATAAATCGCCAACGCCGCACCTGGTAAACCAAACATCATGATTGGGAAGAAGCCAGCCTGATAACGACCAGTGATACCCACAATGGCTTTACCAGAATCAATAGACTGCTGGCCACCGAGGAAGTTAGGAATATCGTTAATACCGGCAACGTCAAACCAGAACACTGAGTTCAAAGCATGATGCAGGCCGACTGGGATCAACAAGCGGTTGAAGAAGGCATAGATACCCGCCCCTACTGAACCCATATCTTTGATGTATTCGCCGAAGGTCACCAGTGCGTTATAAATCAGCGGCCAGACGTACATCAGAATGAAGGCAACCACGATCATCAGGAAGGACGTCAGAATCGGAACCAGACGGCGGCCACTGAAGAAAGAGAGTGCTTTTGGCAATTCAACACTGCTGAAACGGTTGTACAGTTCAGCAGAGATAATACCCACCAGGATACCAACGAACTGGTTGTTGATTTTACCAAAAGCTGCCGGAACCTGATCAACCGGGATCTTTTGAATCATCGACACCGCAGCAGGCGAGCACAGCGTGGTTAATACCAGGAAACCTACAAAGCCGGTCAGTGCAGCCGCACCGTCTTTGTCTTTTGACATACCGTAAGCAACACCAATTGCGAACAGCACGGACATGTTGTCGATAATAGCCGCACCGGATTTGATAAATAATGCCGCCAGTGCATTATCACCCCCCCAGCTTACCGGGTCGATCCAATAGCCTACGCCCATCAGTATCGCGGCGGCTGGTAGTGTGGCCACTGGGACCATCAAGGCCCGGCCCACTTTTTGTAAGTAACTAAGAATATTCACCTTTCCCCCTATTCGTCCGTTATCGGACCCTTTAAGTAGTTTATTTAATTGACTCACTACCTTTTAGAAAAACGCATGGCACACTTTTTATTTATTCACGGTACGTATTACTCATTGCGGAGTGTAAAAAAATTATTTCGTAACGCAAATTAAAACCCCCTATTTTGTGATAAATGTCACCAAAAACTAGTGAAAAAGCACCAATGCACTAGCCATGATACAAAACTTATTTTATCATTCGAAAAATGAACGAAGTATTGTACCAACGCATGAGTCAAAATCTGAGTTACGCTTAGCTGGATGATTCGAACCGCGTAGAGTATAGCCACTATTAGCAATCCAAGAGGTGCAAGATGAGACTTATCCCACTGAAAAACACCACAGAAGTTGGTAAATGGGCAGCGCGTCATATCGTTAGCCGTATCAATTCGTTTAAACCAACCGCTGAGCGCCCGTTTGTTCTGGGTCTGCCAACCGGTGGCACACCGATGGAGGCATACAAACATCTGGTCGCCATGCACAAAGCCGGTGACGTCAGTTTTCAAAACGTGGTTACGTTCAACATGGACGAATATGTCGGTTTGCCACAGGAACATCCTGAAAGCTACTACACCTTCATGCACTCCAATTTCTTCGATCATGTTGATATCCCAGCCGAGAACATCAACCTGTTAAATGGCAACGCGCCAGATATCGATGAAGAATGCCGTCGTTACGAAGCAAAAATTAAGTCTTACGGCAAAATTAACCTGTTTATGGGTGGCGTGGGCGTTGACGGTCACATCGCATTTAATGAACCGGCATCATCTTTGGCATCCCGTACCCGCATCAAAACCCTGACCCAAGAAACCCGCATTGCTAACTCCCGCTTCTTTGGTGGTGATGCAAACCTCGTGCCGAAATATGCACTTACAGTAGGTGTGGGTACATTGCTGGATGCAGAAGAAGTGATGATTCTGGTCACTGGCCACGGCAAAGCACAAGCCTTGCAAGCGGCAGTTGAAGGGAGCATCAATCACATGTGGACCATCAGTTGCCTGCAACTGCATGCCAAAGCCATCATGGTGTGTGATGAGCCTTCCACTATGGAATTGAAGGTTAAAACTGTAAAATACTTCCATGAATTGGAAGCTGAAAATATCAAAGGTCTGTAATAGTCATCAGGGGGCTAAGATGTACGCTTTAACTCACGGCCGTATTTATACCAGCCACGAAGTACTGGATAATCATGCTGTTGTCGTGGCTGATGGATTGATTGAACGTATCTGTCCTGCCGCTGAACTTCCGGCTGATATTGAGGTGCGCGATTTGGGCGGCGCCATTCTAGCCCCCGGATTTATTGATGTGCAGTTAAATGGCTGCGGCGGTGTGCAATTCAATGACTCTCTTGAGGCTATCTCCGAAGAGACGTTGGATATCATGCAGCGCGCTAATGAAAAGTCAGGTTGCACCAGCTTCCTGCCAACACTCATTACATGCAGTGATGAGTTTATGAAGCACGGCGTTAATGTCATGCGTTCATATCTACAAAAAAACCAGCATAAAGCGTTGGGTCTGCATCTGGAGGGGCCATATCTTAGCCCGCTCAAGAAAGGCACCCATAATCCGGCGTTTATTCGTAAACCCACCGCTGAAATGATTGATTATCTGTGCGCAAATGCGGACGTGATTAGCCAATTCACTCTGGCACCAGAAATGGTCGATGACAAATACATCCGCCAGTTGACTGAAGCCGGTATTCTGGTTTCAGCCGGCCACTCCAACGCTACCTATCAGCAAGCCCGCCAAGGCTTTGCTGCTGGTATTCGCTTTGCGACACACCTGTATAATGCCATGCCATACATCACCGGGCGTGAACCTGGCCTGATCGGGGCTATTTTTGATACCCCAGAAGTCTACACCGGGGTCATAGCGGATGGCCTGCATGTCGACTGGGCCAATATCCGCAACGCAAAACGCCTGAAAGGTGACAAACTGGTACTGGTAACCGATGCCACCGCTCCGGCGGGTGCTGAAATTGATCAATTTATTTTTGCTGGCAAAACAATATACTATCGTAACGGTTTATGTGTGGATGAGAATGGCACATTAAGCGGTTCAGCACTGACGATGATCGAAGCGGTACAAAATAGTGTTGAACACGTTGGCATCGCACTGGACGAAACATTGCGTATGGCGACACTGTATGCGGCCCGCGCTATTGGCGTGGATAAGCAGTTAGGGAGTATCGAAGTCGGCAAAGTAGCCAACCTGACTGCCTTTACCCGCGATTATAAAATCACTAAAACCATCGTTAACGGCAACGAGGTTTTAAAATAAGCGAGTAATTTTATTGATGAGCACCGGCGGACAGTCACAAATTGGTAATGTGGATCTTGTGAAGCAACTCAATGGTGCCGTTGTTTACCGGCTTATTGATCAGCAAGGCCCGATTTCGCGCATTCAGATTGCCGATCTCAGCCAGCTCGCCCCCGCCAGTGTCACCAAAATTACGCGTCAACTGCTGGAGCGGGGGCTTATCAAGGAAGTTGATCAGCAAGCCTCCACCGGCGGTCGCCGTGCTATCTCTATCGTGACAGAAAACCGCCAGTTCCATACTATTGCGGTGCGTCTTGGCCGCCATGATGCGACTATCACCCTGTTTGATATGAGTGGTAAATCGCTGGGCGAAGAGCATTATTCGCTGCCTGAGCGCACGCAAGAAACGCTTGAGCACGCGCTATTTACTATTATCAGCCAATTTATTGAAGCCTATCAGCGCAAATTACGTGAGCTGATTGCCATTGCCGTTATCCTCCCAGGCTTGGTTGAACCGCGCAAAGGTATCGTGCGCTATATGCCCCATATCAATGTCAGCGACTGGCCATTAGTTGAGAATCTGCAAAATCGTTTTAATGTCACCAGTTTTGTCGGCCACGATATTCGGAGTTTGGCATTGGCAGAGCACTATTTTGGTGCAACACGTGACTGCGAAGACTCCATCTTGGTTCGTCTGCACCGTGGTACCGGTGCGGGTATCATCGTAAATAGCCAGATATTCTTAGGCAGCAATGGCAACGTGGGTGAGATCGGCCATATCCAAATTGACCCACTGGGTGAGCGCTGTTATTGCGGTAACTTTGGCTGTCTGGAAACAGTGGCCTCCAATGCAGCGATTGAAAATCGGGTGCGCCACCTGCTCGCTCAGGGCTACCCAAGCAAATTAACGCTGGATGATTGCCATATTGGCGCTATCTGTAAAGCGGCTAACCGGGGTGACTTGCTGGCAAGCGAAGTGATTGAGCATGTGGGCCGCTATCTGGGCAAAGCCATTTCTATCGCCATCAACTTATTTAATCCGCAAAAAGTCGTTATTGCGGGTGAAATCATTGAAGCCGATAAAATCCTGCTACCCGCTATTCAGAGCTGCATCAATACACAAGTATTGAAAAACTTCCGCCTGAATCTGCCAGTCGTCACGTCGCAGCTTGATCATCAGTCTGCAATCGGTGCTTTTGCTCTGGCTAAGCGCGCCATGTTGAACGGCGTATTATTGCAACGCCTGCTGGAAAACTAACGCGTAGATGCAAATAAGGCTATGGCAGGGGTAAACCCCTTATCGCTCATGTTATAGTGGACCATTGCCGTGCAAAAATGAGTAATATAATACCCTTCTGACTTGAGGCTGCTGCTCTCACTTACCCGAATACTGACCAGCGTCAGCACATCGGGATGCACTCATTTGCTGCCTAACTGTAACTCCAATTAATTTGGGTTTAACCATGACAATTAAAAGCGTTATTTGTGATATCGATGGTGTGTTGTTACATGATAATAAAGCGATACCGGGCGCTAACGACTTTCTAGCCCGGATTCAAAATGCTGGAATGCCGCTGGTTATTCTGACCAACTATCCGTCACAAACCGCGCAGGATCTGGCTAACCGCTTCAGTTCTGCCGGGTTGGACGTACCCGAAAGCGCCTTTTATACCTCGGCGATGGCAACTGCCGACTTCCTGCGCAATCAGGAAGGTAAAAAGGCCTATGTTGTGGGTGAAGGTGCATTAGTGCACGAACTCTATAAAGCTGGCTTTACCATCACCGATATCAATCCTGATTTTGTGATTGTCGGTGAAACCCGTTCCTATAACTGGGATATGATGCATAAAGCTGCCTATTTTGTCGCCAATGGTGCACGTTTTATTGCCACCAACCCCGATAGCCACGGTCATGGGTTTGCTCCGGCGTGTGGTGCCTTGTGCGCACCTATTGAGAAAATCTCCGGTCGTAAGCCATTTTATGTGGGCAAGCCCAGCCCGTGGATCATTCGCGCGGCGCTGAATAAAATGCATGCCCATTCAGAAAGCACGGTGATTGTGGGTGATAACCTGCGTACCGATATTCTGGCCGGTTTCCAGGCTGGGTTGAAAACGATTTTAGTTCTGTCCGGTGTCTCAACGCTAACAGATATTGAAGCCATGCCATTCCGCCCGAACTATGTTTTCTCTTCCGTGGTTGATATCAATATTATCTAATCTCTGTTGGCGGTCATGCCATGGCCGCCAGCCTCTTTTTTGCTCCCTCCCTTTTAGCGCCATGCCTTTTTTTAGTGCAGTGCACCAAAGTTTCTTGCCATTACGCCCCATTTTGGCGCATTTTCTTTTATAGCCTTCGTCCTTGATGCTGTAGGGGTATTAGCTGGGGGTCACTCACCCTAATCACTTGACTGAGTAAGCTCATCGTGACTCACCCGCTGGCAGCCTACCTGCAACGTCGAGTGCTTTGGGTATAGGTACCCATTGCCATACCCGCCAGTGCACCAAAATAATAGCGCTGTGAATTGGCGTATAAATTGCATGTATTTCTCACATCTAGTTTAGAAATAATTTGGATGACTGCATCGTCATGGGGCATAACTTGCATCACTCATAAGCAAGTGTGAAAAAATAGATCCAGCGATGAACGACTCAAATTCAACATCATCACCGCCAAAGCAGAGAAGTTAGGGAGATTATTATGTGTTCTATTTTCGGGGTCCTCGACCTTAAAACCGACCCCATTGAGTTACGCAAAAAAGCGCTGGAAATGTCACGTTTAATGCGCCACCGTGGCCCAGATTGGTCTGGTGTGTGGGCAAATGATAAAGCTATTCTCGCCCACGAACGTTTGTCTATCGTTGACGTCAATACCGGTGCCCAGCCCCTGTTTAATGCGGCCCACACGCATATTTTGGCCGTTAATGGTGAGATCTATAATCATCAGGCATTACGTCAGCAATATGGCGACCGTTACGCATTCCAAACAGGCTCAGACTGTGAAGTCATTCTGGCGTTGTATCAGGAGAAGGGGCCTGAATTCCTCGACGACCTGCAAGGTATGTTCGCTTTCGTCCTGTACGACACAGAGAAAGATGCCTATCTGATTGGTCGTGACCATCTGGGGATTATCCCGCTGTATATGGGCCATGATGAAAACGGCAACATGTTTGTGGCTTCAGAGATGAAAGCATTGGTGCCGGTATGCCGCACCATTAAAGAGTTCCCGGCTGGCAGCTATCTGTGGAGTAAAGAGGGTGAAATTCGCGAATACTATCATCGCGATTGGTTTGATTTCGACAACGTCAAAGACAATGTAACTGACAAAGTCCAGTTGGCTAACGCGTTAGAAGAAGCGGTAAAAAGCCACTTGATGTCTGACGTGCCTTACGGCGTATTGCTGTCCGGTGGTCTGGACTCTTCCGTTATCTCGGCTATCACCAAAAAATTTGCGGCCCGTCGTGTCGAAGACGATGAACGCAGTGAAGCCTGGTGGCCACAACTGCACTCCTTTGCAGTAGGTCTGATTGGCTCCCCGGATTTGCGTGCTGCGAAAGAAGTCGCCAACCATTTAGGTACCGTGCACCATGAGATTCATTTCACCGTGCAAGAAGGGTTGGATGCTATTCGCGATGTGATTTATCACATTGAAACCTATGATGTCACCACCATCCGTGCCTCAACGCCTATGTATCTGATGTCGCGCAAAATCAAAGCGATGGGGATCAAGATGGTGCTGTCTGGCGAAGGATCAGACGAAGTATTTGGCGGCTATCTCTATTTCCACAAAGCGCCAAATGCGAAAGAATTACATGAAGAGACCGTGCGTAAATTGCTGGCCCTGCACATGTATGACTGTGCGCGTGCCAACAAAGCAATGTCTGCCTGGGGTGTTGAGGCCCGCGTACCTTTCCTGGATAAGAACTTCCTCGATGTTGCGATGCGTATCAATCCGCAGGACAAAATGTGTGGCAATGGCAAAATGGAAAAACATGTCCTGCGTGAATGTTTTGAATCTTACCTACCACACAGCGTCGCATGGCGTCAGAAAGAGCAATTCTCTGATGGTGTTGGCTATAGCTGGATTGACACTCTAAAAGAGAAAGCTGCTGAGCAAGTCACTGATCAACAGATGGAAACTGCCCACTTCCGTTTCCCATACAACACGCCATCATCGAAAGAAGGCTACTTGTATCGCGAAATCTTTGAAGAGTTGTTCCCGCTGCCAAGTGCCGCTGAATGTGTGCCCGGTGGCCCATCAGTCGCCTGTTCATCAGCAAAAGCCATCGAGTGGGATGAATCATTCAAAAGTATGGATGACCCTTCTGGCCGTGCCGTTGGCGTGCATCAGGACGCTTATAAATAATTGAATGTGATGGTCTGCCTATTATTGACTGTCCAATCTCAAGGCTGCCCTAGGGTGGCCTTGTTTTTTGCTGGCAAATTCAACAATTAATCACCATAAGTGCTGCTTTAATCACCAGACTGTTCACAAGCCACACAAACGAACCCTTTCAGCGCTTTTTTGGGAAAAAATTAGTTGACGCAATTCGGCCATATACGCATAATGCGCCCCGCAACGCCGATGAAGGTAATGCGGAAAAAGATGGCTACGTAGCTCAGCTGGTTAGAGCACAGCACTCATAATGCTGGGGTCACAGGTTCGATTCCCGTCGTAGCCACCATCTTTTTGCGGGAGTGGCGAAATTGGTAGACGCACTAGATTTAGGTTCTAGCGCCGCAAGGTGTGCGAGTTCAAGTCTCGCCTCCCGCACCATTATTCGTTCATCGGTTTGTCACAGCGGATGGGATATCGCCAAGCGGTAAGGCACCAGGTTTTGATCCTGGCATTCCCAGGTTCGAATCCTGGTATCCCAGCCATCTTTTTTTTTGATGGATAGCTGTAAGACAAGAATGTTGTCATGTAAAAAAGAATTGTATTTCAGTTGGGATATCGCCAAGCGGTAAGGCACCAGGTTTTGATCCTGGCATTCCCAGGTTCGAATCCTGGTATCCCAGCCATACAACTTCTCAAGATTAAAGATTTAAAGATGGCTACGTAGCTCAGCTGGTTAGAGCACAGCACTCATAATGCTGGGGTCACAGGTTCGATTCCCGTCGTAGCCACCATCTTTTGGGGTATCGCCAAGCGGTAAGGCACTGGATTCTGATTCCAGCATTCCGAGGTTCGAATCCTCGTACCCCAGCCAAATTTAGAAAAGCTCGCTTCGGCGGGCTTTTTGCATTCTGGGATTTCACTATATTCCCTCTTGTTGAGTCCTATGTCTCAAGTTCAGGTTGGATTAGGTTTCGATTGATGCTTAACATTGAGAGTAGTTCGGTTGTCAGAGCTTTAGATCTCACTTGACCTGCGAGGCTTCAACCGGTCAAGGGTGTGTTGGCGCACACCCTTGACAATCCCGCGCCTGCGCACGTATCGCTTGTCCACTTCGTGGATACCCTCAATTATCGTTACGGCTGACGGACCGGGCCGATTCACTCCTGTTCAAGCGGCCCTCGCTCGACATCCATGTCTCGCGTCCTACCTCCACTCTTCACTCGGCAGCTCAAATGTGCTTTTAAAGTCAAAAGAGAAAATCAAAACCTAAAACGATGGTTTTGACGTTGGGCGCAATATGGAATATTACCGACAAAGCTTGCAGGTCGAATGAACCGCATGGACGCGGCGAAAGGGACTGTCGAGCTGGGAGCGAGTCAGCCCCGATTAGAACAGCCTGCAAGCTGCCGGAGGGCCGGCATTGCCCTCCTGCTCGGTTGAGGCGACAAAGCCAGCAAAGAGAACAGATCGAATATCAACCGAAACCAGCTCCGATCTGTCCCAAATATTAAGTATTGAAGTCAAAAAAACAGATCCCCCTCCTACAGCCCCAATGCATACCTCAACGCATGTTCTTTCAACTTGCCCGCGCGCTGAGCGGCTATCAACGCCAGATTCCGTACGAATTTCACCGGTGGCAGATCATTGCTGAATGTGGTGTAAAACACATCCATACCACTTTGCATAATCAGATTATCAGTACGGCGGCGGCGTTGATAACGCAGTAATACCCGCTCGCTGTGCCACGGTTCTGCCCGTTCACGCGCTTGATTAAGTACCTCCAGCAACGCATCAACATCGCGATATCCCAGATTAACCCCCTGCCCAGCCAGCGGATTAATGGTATGGGCTGCATCCCCGAGTAAGACCAATCCCGGCTGTACATAACGTTGTGCATGGCGACGCACTAGCGGGAAAGAGCCAGCAGCAATCGCCTTAACAGCCCCCAACCGTGATGGGAAAGCCTTAGCAATTTCCTGGTTCAACTGTGCCATCGGCAGCGCCTGAAGCTGACGAATACGTTGTGGGCTGTCGTACCAGACCAATGACGCCCACTGACCAAACAGTGGTAAAAAAGCGCGCGGCCCCGTTGGGAAAAACTGCTGCCAGGTTGTGTCTTGCTGAGCAGTATCCGTCTCTACGGTGATTAACATGCAAGACTGGCGATACTGCCAGCCACTGGTGCCAATACCGGCTAATTGTCGCACCAGAGAATTTGCACCATCAGCACCTATCACTAAACGGCCCTGTATCTGTCGCTGAGCGTCTAACGTGATTTGCCAGCAGTCATCTACTCTAACCATAGTTTGCAGCCGTGACGGGCACAGCAACGTCAAATTAGGGCATTCCGTTATCTGTTGCCACAAAGCCAACTGCAAAATCCGGTTCTCAACCATAAACCCCAGCTCAGGCAACGAGAGCGAGGCTGCATCGAATACCACCTGTGAGCCGGGCTGCTCCCAGGTCTCTAACCGACGATAAGGTGCATAGCGCATCTGTTGTACCTGCGCCCAGACACCGAGTTGTTTCAGTAACGACACCGAGGTACAACCGATAGCGGAAACCCGCAAATCGGGCACGCTGTCAGCTTCAAATGGGGCTGGGGCTTCATGCTCCAGTAACGCGACTGACCAGCCTGTTTGTGCCAGTCCAAGCGCGGCGGCGGCACCGACCATCCCGCCACCGACCACCACAACATCATAATTTGGTTGCGATTTATTCATTTTGGCCATTCTTTAAAAGTTAAAATAACATCCATACTTTATCTGCCCTCAGTGTACCGGATTTTTCATCACCCCACAGAATAACTAAGCCGAACTGCGGTGGTCATCGCAACTGCAAATGACTACAATACCCCGCAACTACTGAGCCTTTGCGCCTGATGAACACATGGATCACCGCACCGCGCGATGTAACATTTATGATGAATTTTTGGTGGTAGATAAGCCATGACGAAAAAACTGCATATTAAAACCTGGGGCTGCCAGATGAATGAATATGATTCATCTAAAATGGCTGATTTGCTGGCCAGCACCCATGGTTACCAGTTAACAGAGATTCCCGAAGAAGCCGATTTACTGCTACTGAATACCTGTTCAATTCGCGAAAAAGCACAAGAAAAAGTGTTCAGCCTGCTGGGCCATTGGAAGCTACTGAAAGCAAAGAACCCCAATCTGATTATTGGTGTCGGTGGGTGTGTAGCATCGCAAGAAGGTGAACATCTGCGCCAACGCGCCCCCTGTGTTGATGTCATTTTTGGGCCGCAAACGCTGCATCGCCTGCCAGAAATGATTAACCACGTCCAAGGCTCGCACAGCCCGGTGGTAGACATCAGTTTCCCTGAAATTGAAAAGTTTGATCGGCTGCCAGAGCCACGCGCTGAAGGCCCGACCGCGTTCGTCTCTATCATGGAAGGATGCAATAAATATTGTACTTTCTGCGTAGTGCCTTACACCCGTGGCGAGGAAATCAGCCGCCCAAGTGACGATATTCTGTTTGAAATTGCACAGTTAGCCTCCCAAGGGGTGCGGGAAGTGAATCTGCTCGGCCAGAATGTCAATGCCTATCGCGGTGCCACCTATGATGGTGATATCTGTAGTTTTGCCGAGTTATTACGACTGGTTGCCGCCATTGACGGTATCGATCGTATCCGCTTTACCACCAGCCATCCAATTGAGTTTACCGACGATATCATCGATGTTTATCGCGATACGCCAGAACTGGTGAGTTTTCTGCATCTGCCAGTGCAAAGTGGTTCTGACCGAATTTTAACCATGATGAAACGCGCCCACACCGCACTGGAATACAAGTCCATCATCCGCAAACTGCGTCAGGCGCGGCCAGATATCCAGATAAGTTCCGATTTTATCATCGGTTTTCCTGGTGAAACTCAGCAGGATTTTGAGCAAACTATCAAGCTGGTCGCAGATATTCATTTTGATACCAGTTACAGCTTTATTTATTCTCCACGCCCCGGCACACCTGCGGCAGACCTGCCAGACGATGTCAGTGAGGAAGAGAAAAAACAGCGACTGCATATTTTGCAACAACGTATCACTCAACAGGCCATGGAAATCAGCCGCGAGATGGTTGGCAGTGTGCAACGTATTCTGGTAGAAGGCACCTCCCGCAAAAGTGCGGTGGAGTTAGCCGGGCGCACTGAAAATAACCGCGTGGTGAATTTTGAAGGCACGCCAGAGATGATTGGCAAATTCGTTGATGTCGAAATTGTAGGCGTTTATGCCAGTTCACTGCGCGGTATTTTGCAGCGAACCGAAGACCAGATGGCGCTACGGGTTCATGAATCGCCACAATCGGTCATTGCGCGAACCCGAAAAGAAAATGAAATTGGCGTGGGGCAGTACCAACCCTGATCGCCGTTGTTCGAGTTAACTCGCATTAGCAGGCACTGCATTGTCAGTGCCTGTTTTATTTCAGTGGGCTGCTACGCAGATTTGGACTTTTTAAGTTGCACCGTTTGATGGCCGCTACTTGAATAGAGCGTGAAAGCACGGATTGATAAGTAAACTTGCGTCAGCACCATGCACCATGAATAATTCTTAAATGACATGTATGATTGGCGTTATATACCCAAGGTCATTTCAAGTACGAAGGTATAACAGTGAATCATACAAATAATATCCGTGAATGATATATCCAGAGGAACACAGTGACTCAGAGAAATAGTTTGCACGTAGTGACACAAGAAATCTTGCTAGAGCCTACCGATAATCAGCGTTTGCTGAGTCTGTGCGGCCCTTTTGATGACAATATCAAGCAGTTGGAGCGCCGATTAGGCATCGAAATTAATCGCCGTGACAATCGCTTCAAGTTAGTCGGTAAGAATATCAGCGTTGTTGCAGCGGCAGATATCCTGCGCCATCTGTATGTTGACACCGCCTCCATTCGTGGTGTTACCCCGGAGATATCCCCGGAAGATATCCATCTCGCAGTGAAAGAGAGCCATGTATTGGAGCAAACTGCGGAGAGCGTGCCCGATTACGGGAAAGCCGTGAATATCCGTACCAAACGCGGCATGGTCAAACCGCGTACCCCCAATCAGGCGCAATACATCGCCAATATTCTCGATCACGATATTACTTTTGGGATTGGTCCTGCAGGGACGGGTAAAACCTATCTGGCGGTAGCAGCGGCAGTTGATGCTCTGGAACGCCAGAATGTGCGCCGTATCTTACTGACCCGTCCGGCCGTTGAAGCCGGCGAAAAATTGGGTTTCCTGCCAGGGGATCTAAGTCAGAAAGTCGATCCATACCTGCGCCCACTTTATGATGCGCTGTTTGAAATGCTTGGCTTTGAGCGAGTTGAAAAACTGATTGAGCGTAATGTGATTGAAGTGGCTCCGCTGGCCTATATGCGTGGCCGGACACTCAATGATGCCTTTATCATTTTGGACGAGAGCCAAAACACCACCATCGAACAGATGAAGATGTTTCTCACCCGAATGGGCTTTAACTCCAAAGCAGTTATTACCGGCGATGTGACACAAACCGACTTACCCCGTCACCAAAAATCTGGCTTAAGCCATGCCATTGAAGTGCTGTCTGAGGTAGAAGAACTGAGCTTCAACTTCTTCCATAGCGAAGATGTAGTGCGTCACCCTGTGGTCGCCCGCGTGGTTATTGCCTATGAAGCCTGGGAAGCGGCAGAACAAAAGCGCAAAGAGACCATTACCGAACAACGTAAACGGGAAAACCATACCCCGTCTGAGCAGGAGGCTCCGTGAGCCAAGTTATACTCGATTTACAAATTGCCTGCGCCGATAGCCAGGGTTTACCCGCCGAAGCTGATTTTCAACGTTGGCTAGAAGCGGTATTACCGCAGTTTCAAGATGTGGCAGAAGTGACCGTTCGGTTGGTTGATGAAGCTGAAAGCCATGAGCTGAATCTAACTTATCGTGGTAAAGATAAACCAACCAACGTGTTGTCTTTTCCTTTTGAGGCTCCACCTGAAATTGAACTGCCACTATTGGGTGATTTAATCATTTGCCGTCAAGTGGTTGAACAAGAAGCCATCGAACAAGAGAAAGCACTATTAGCTCATTGGGCGCATATGGTTGTTCACGGCAGTCTCCATCTGCTAGGGTATGACCACATCGTGGACGATGAAGCAGAAGAAATGGAGTCAATTGAGACTGAAATCATGCAAAGTCTGGGTTATCCAGATCCGTATATTTCAGAGAAAGACCCCGTATAAGCCCATAACACTGGGTGTTATAATGCCCAGCTAGTCAGGGGAAAAGCTGTCGGCGGTGTGAGTCTACTACTGCCGATAAAATATAATCTTTACCCAACGTCATTGGAATTACAGGTAGGCGGCAAGCGGACCTAGCTAACCCCCTGCACCTTCCAGTACCAAGGGTATAACATGAGTAAACTTAACTAAAACGCCATGAGCGACGACCACTCACAAAACAACGATAGCCCCAGTCCCAAGAAAGGGTTCTTTACTCTTATCCTTAACCAGTTATTTCACGGTGAACCTAAAAACCGTGGTGATTTGGTAGAGCTGATCCGTGATTCTGAACAAAACGATCTGATCGATCCCGATACCCGTGACATGCTGGAAGGCGTGATGGATATTGCCGAGCAGCGCGTGCGGGACATCATGATCCCCCGTTCTCAAATGGTCACATTAAAGCGTAACCAAACGCTGGATGAGTGTTTGGATGTGATTATTGAATCTGCTCACTCCCGCTTTCCGGTGATTAGCGAAGATAAAGATCACATCGAAGGTATCCTGATGGCCAAGGATTTGTTGCCGTTTATGCGCACCGACTCCGAGCCATTCAGTATTGATAAAGTGTTACGGACGGCGGTTGTAGTGCCAGAAAGTAAGCGTGTCGATCGGATGCTGAAGGAGTTTCGTTCCCAGCGCTACCACATGGCGATTGTCATTGATGAGTTTGGTGGCGTTTCAGGGCTGGTGACCATTGAAGATATTCTTGAGCTGATCGTTGGCGAAATAGAAGATGAGTATGACGATGAAGAAGACAGAGATGTCCGTCAACTCAGCAAGCATACCTATACCATTCGTGCGCTGACGCAAATTGAAGATTTCAATGATGTGTTCAATACCCATTTCAGCGACGATGAGGTTGACACCATTGGCGGCTTGGTAATGCAGGCCTTTGGCCATTTACCTGCCAGGGGTGAAACCATTGAAATTGAAGGTTACTTATTTAAAGTTGCCATGGCGGATAGCCGACGTATCATTCAGGTTCACGTAAAAATCCCGGATGATGCTCCGCAACCCAAACTGGAAGAATAAATCCTTGATGCCTATTGCTTCATATCTTCAACGCCAGTGGGTTCGCGCCCTACTGGCGCTATTTTTTGGTGCCTGCGGTACGCTGGCCTATTCACCGTTTGATCACTGGCCCGCAGCCATTGTTTCACTGTTTGGCTTACTCAGTCTAACGCTGAACCGCAATACCCGGCAGGCCGCCTTTATTGGCTTTTGTTGGGGGATGGGGCTATTCGGTAGCGGTATCAACTGGGTCTATGTCAGTATTTCTGAGTTTGGCGGGATGCCAACGGCCATCAATATTTTCCTGGTGGTGTTACTGGCGGCCTATTTATCGCTCTACACCCTACTCTTTGCCGGTGTGTTAGCACGTCTCTGCCCACAAGCGACATGGTGGCGGCTAGCGATTGCCGCACCGGTGGTATGGCAACTGACGGAATTCCTGCGCGGCTGGGTATTGACCGGCTTCCCGTGGCTGCAATTTGGCTACAGCCAGATTAATGGCCCGCTGCGTGGGATTGCCCCAATACTCGGTGTTGACGGCATCACCTTTGTACTAATGGCGATCAGTGGGCTACTGGTCTACGCCTGCTATCAGCGCCGGGTTACTGCGGCAATAGTGGCTATAGCGCTGTTATTATTACCATGGCCACTGCGCCAACTGCATTGGTTCACACCGGAGCCGGAACGCGCCGTCAATATCGCCATGGTGCAAGGTAACATTGCTCAGTCTATGAAGTGGGACCCTAAAGTCCTGCTCTCTACTCTGCAAGTCTATCTGGATGAAACTCGCCCATTTATGGGCAAAGCACCGATTATCATCTGGCCAGAATCTGCCATTCCTGATATTGAAACCGATCAAACCGGCTTCCTGACGATGGTTGATGATCTGATGCGGGCCAATCACAGCAGCTTGATCACTGGGATTGTCGATGCCCAGCGCCGCCCTGAAGGTAAGGGGTATCATTTCTTTAATAGTGTCATCGTGTTAGGTGATAAAGAGCCGTATCAATATCCGAGCCAAAACCGTTACAGCAAACACCATCTGGTCCCATTTGGTGAGTTTGTACCGCTCGAATCCCTGCTGCGGCCGCTGGCACCGCTCTTTGATTTACCCATGTCAACATTCAGCCGTGGCGGCTATGTTCAACCCTCGCTCAAGGTGGCTGGATATAACCTGACTGCGGCTATTTGTTATGAAATCGTGTTAGGCCAGCAGGTACGGGATAATTTCAACCCTGATACCAATTTCTTGCTGACTGTCTCAAATGATGCCTGGTTTGGCCACTCGATTGGGCCGTGGCAGCATTTCCAGATGGCACGGATGCGCGCACTTGAATTGGGTCGCCCACTGCTACGCAGTACCAATAATGGTATCACTGCGGCGGTTGGCCCGAGTGGTGAAGTGCTCGCCCAGATCCCGCAATTTACCCAACAGGTGTTAGAGGTCAAAGTCACACCAACTACGGGAATCACCCCTTATGCCCGTATGGGTTCATGGCCGATGTGGATTATCACGCTGGTACTTGGCGCCATCACGCTGTTCCACGCGATCCGTCGTCGTTCTGATAAAAAATAACGCAATATGTGGGCATGTTATCTGCATGCCCATTAATCTTGAGAGCCTTATGTCACTGAAGCCTGAATTTATCCTCACTAGCGAAGCACAACTCAGCGAGCACTACGCCGCCCCCTTTGAAACCGTGTTGAAGAAACAGATAGATCACATTGATGATTATGCTAAAAAACTCATCGCGGCTGCCCCCTTCGCCGTACTGGGTACCCTCGGTGCCAATGGGATCGACTGCTCCCCCAAAGGTGGGGAACCGGGTTTTATCCATGTACAGGACAGTAAAACGCTGATGCTACCAGACCGCCCTGGGAACAACCGCCTGGATGGTATCCGCAACCTGCTGCATAACCCCGCTATCGGTATCTTGTTCCTGATCCCTAACTGGGACGAAGGTTTCCGGGTGAATGGTCGGGCGAAGATTTCGGTCGATCCTGAACTGTGTGAGCGCTTTAGCCAAAATGGCCACCCCGCCCGCAGTGTATTAGTGATCGACGTTGAGGAAGTGTTTATTCATTGCGGCCGCGCGATTACCTTTGCCAAGCTGTGGAATCCAGAAAAACACGCTGCAAAAGAGACCCTGCCGACAGCATTGGATGTGTTTAAGGCCCATCTGGCTATCAATAACCAGCAATTAGGCTAACGGGCAGTAAAGCCGCTGTTTGGCGGCTGATTAATGACCTCATATCCCCCACTTGTCTCCTATAATCCTCAATTTGCAGAGCAATAATCCTTATCTCTTCGCCGCGACTGGCACAGACCTTGCATTATTTCTAACCATTATGTGTTAACTCTTGGGCAATACCCGCCAACCTTTTAGCCGTTGTCGGGGATTACCGCAACAAGTAGGGAACACAGGGTTTCAAATGCGGGATCACGATTATTTGTCCAATTGTTTGCACGCTCATTTATAGGGCATCCCCCGCACCATTGAAGTGCATTGCTGTTTTATTGCCTCTATTTGGTGCGATTTGCGTCCCAAAAAACAAACATTTATTCATCATTTACATAACATTTGGCTATTTTTTAAAGATAATCTGATACAAGTAACAGCGAAAACCACGTATCAACCAACAAAACATCGGTGGTTGTACCGCTGAAACGAAACAAAACGATTTCTCGCCTGACGAGATTTAGCAACAACGTACTTTTAGCATCACAACATCAAGTAATAAAACAACAGCAAAGGAGTTGGACCATGCATATGCGTAAATTGGCGTTAGCGCTACTGTTAGCTGGGATGGCAAGTGGCGTAGCCCAAGCAGAAGAAGCGGCAGCACAACCCGCAGCGAAAGCTGAAGCCCAGGCTGATACTCTGAAAAAGATTAAAGACAGCGGCGTGATTGTGGTGGGTCACCGTGAGTCTTCCGTTCCCTTCTCTTATTATGATAATCAACAGAAAGTTGTGGGTTACGCACAAGATTATTCTAATCTGATCATCGATGCAGTTAAGAAAAAACTTAATGCACCAGACTTACAGGTCAAACTGATCCCAATCACCTCACAGAACCGTATTCCACTACTGCAAAACGGCACCTTTGACTTTGAATGTGGTTCCACCACCAATAATCTGGAGCGTCAGCAACAAGCCGCGTTCTCTAATACCATTTTTGTTGTCGGTACCCGCTTACTGACTAAAAAAGGGTCTGACGTTAAAGATTTCAAAGATTTGGCCGGTAAGGCAGTGGTTGTAACTTCAGGTACGACATCTGAAGTCCTGCTGAATAAACTGAATGAAAAAGACAAAATGGATATGCGCATCATCAGCGCCAAAGACCACGGTGACTCTTTCCGCACCCTGGAAAGTGGCCGCGCAGTAGCCTTTATGATGGATGATGCTTTGCTGGCCGGTGAGCGTGCAAAAGCCAAGAAACCAGACCAATGGGATATCGTCGGTAAGCCACAGTCTCAGGAAGCTTACGGCTGTATGTTGCGCAAAAATGATCCGGCCTTTAAAGCCTTATTGGATGAAACCATTGCCAGCGCACAAACGTCTGGTGTGGCTGAAAAATCATTCGATCGCTGGTTCAAAAACCCAATTCCACCTAAAAATCTTAACCTGAATTTCTCATTGTCTGATGAAATGAAGGCGCTGTTCAAAGCACCTAACGATAAAGCATTGAACTAACAATAATAATCAGGGCGGGCGTTGCCTGCCCGACTCGATTGATGATGGGCCGATAGGAAATACCCAATAGATTTCAGAGTGCAGGAAGGTGGCAAGCGCTGGCCCGTAGGGTGAGCCTCTGATGAGGTTCATAATCCTGATGAGCTTATACAAATAAGTGATTCAGGTGAACAAGGGCAGCCAACACATCTGCAATTTGAAAGATGCAGGGTAAAGACAGGATGCGGGGTGGCCGTTCCCCACTCCGCATTTTTTTGTGAGTCCTCGAAGGTCGCCACGCATTAAATCATCAGTCATCAGGGTGGCTTATCCATCCTTTTAAGGGAGTTTGTTATGTCAATAGACTGGAACTGGGGCATCTTCTTGCAACCTGCCCCCTTCGGCAATACCACCTACCTCGGCTGGATCTGGTCCGGCTTTCAAGTCACCGTCGCGTTGTCACTGTGCGCCTGGGTGATCGCGTTCTTCGTCGGTTCACTGTTTGGTATTTTAAGAACCGTGCCCAATCGAATCCTCTCAGGGATAGGGACGTGCTACGTTGAGCTGTTTCGTAACGTCCCCTTGATTGTGCAATTCTTTACCTGGTATCTGGTGGTACCTGAACTGTTGCCAGTTGATATTGGCATGTGGTTTAAAAGTGAACTGGACCCAAACATACAGTTCTTTCTTTCATCGATGCTTTGCCTTGGCTTATTTACCGCAGCACGTGTTTGTGAACAAGTCCGTGCCGGGATTCAGTCACTGCCTAGAGGCCAGAAAGCAGCGGGTTTGGCTATGGGATTGACCCTGCCACAAACCTATCGCTATGTGTTACTGCCCAATGCTTATCGGGTGATCATTCCCCCGATGACCTCAGAAATGCTCAACCTGGTAAAAAACTCCGCCATTGCTTCAACAATCGGATTGGTCGATATGGCCGCTCAAGCAGGTAAATTGCTGGATTATTCAGCTCACGCCTATGAGTCCTTCACCGCCATCACTCTTGGTTATGTACTGATCAACGCCGTGATCATGCTGTTGATGCGATTAGTTGAGAAGAAAGTGCAGTTACCCGGCAATCTGGGGAGTAAATAATGTACGAATTTGATTGGAGTTCTATCGCCCCCAGCATGCCCTATCTGCTGCAAGGGTTAGTGGTCACCGCCAAGATAACCATTACCGCTATCGTATTTGGCATTATCTGGGGAACGGTGCTGGCAGTCATGCGCTTGTCACCGATTAAAGCCATCAGTTGGTTTGCAACTGCCTATGTCAACGTGTTCCGCTCTATCCCGTTGGTGATGGTGCTGTTGTGGTTTTATTTGGTTGTCCCGAGCTTATTACAAAATGTGCTGGGCTTATCACCAAAAACTGATATTCGGTTAATCTCAGCCATGGTAGCCTTTTCGCTGTTTGAAGCGGCCTATTACTCAGAAATTATCCGCGCCGGGATCATGAGTATTTCCCGTGGGCAATCCTCTGCGGCGCTGGCATTGGGCATGACCCATGGGCAGTCAATGCGACTGGTTATTCTGCCTCAGGCTTTCCGCGCCATGGTGCCGCTGCTGTTAACTCAGGGGATCGTGTTATTTCAGGATACTTCACTGGTGTATGTGCTTAGCCTGGCCGATTTCTTCCGCACCGCCACCACCATTGGCGAGCGGGACGGTACTCAGGTCGAAATGGTGCTGTTTGCCGGTTTGGTTTATTTCGTTATCAGTATTGCCGCGTCGATGCTGGTTAACTATTTGAAGAAAAGGACTGTTTGATGATTTCCCTGAAAAATGTTTCTAAGTGGTACGGCCACTTTCAGGTGCTGGCTGACTGCACCACCGAAGTTAAAAAAGGTGAGGTTGTGGTGGTCTGTGGTCCTTCAGGCTCAGGCAAATCAACCTTAATCAAAACCGTTAATGGGCTGGAACCTATTCAAAAAGGCAGCATTACAGTTAATGGTATTGCTGTGAATGATAAAGGCACTAATCTGGCCCAACTGCGTTCCAAAGTGGGCATGGTATTCCAGCATTTCGAGCTGTTCCCACACCTGTCTATCATTGAAAACCTGACGCTGGCGCAAATCAAAGTGCTCAAACGCGATAAAGCAGAAGCGCGTGAAAAGGGGTTGAAACTGTTAGATCGCGTGGGCCTTTCTACCCATGCAGATAAGTTTCCTTCTCAATTATCGGGTGGTCAGCAACAGCGCGTGGCCATTGCCCGTGCACTTTGTATGGACCCAATTGCCATGCTGTTTGATGAACCCACCTCCGCACTTGACCCGGAAATGATTAACGAAGTGTTGGACGTGATGGTCAAACTGGCATTGGAAGGGATGACCATGATGGTGGTTACCCACGAAATGGGCTTCGCCCGCAAAGTGGCTAACCGCGTTATTTTTATGGATGAAGGGAAAATTGTCGAAGACAGCAACAAAGATGATTTCTTTAACAATCCTAAGTCGGATCGCGCCAAAGACTTCCTGGCAAAAATCCTGCATTAATCACACCACCTCCCCTGCGCCCGTAGGGGAGGAAATTTGCGTCTGTTCTCTTTTTACGCCCTGTGTGATTGCTTATCCGTTTTTTTGTGCGCATCCTCTGGTTAACACTGTGACTAACAAGAGGAAAAGTGATGCCCCGCTCTATTATCATTGATTGCGATCCTGGCCATGACGATGCTATTGCGTTGATTCTGGCGTTGGCCTCCCCCGAACTCAACGTAGCAGCGGTTACCACCTGTGCCGGTAACCAAACTCCAGACAAAACCTTGCGTAATGCTCTGCGCATTCTGACACTACTCAAGCGTCAGGATATCCCGGTGGCCGGGGGTGCACTCAAACCATTACTGCGCGAATTAATTATTGCCGACAATGTTCACGGTGAAAGCGGATTAGATGGCCCCTCATTGCCGGATCCAGACTTTGCCCCGCAAGCAGATAATGCGGTGGAGCTAATGGCGAGAATATTACGTACCAGCCCTCATCCGGTGACCATTGTGGCCACTGGCCCATTGACTAACGTTGCCTTGCTGCTGGCCGGTCATGGTGCTCTGGCGGCCAAAATAGAGCGTATCGTCATCATGGGGGGAGCCGTGATGTTAGGAAACTGGACCGCCGCTGCTGAATTTAATATTTATGTCGATCCTGAGGCCGCTGATCGGGTATTTAAATCAGGCATTCCAATCACCATGGCGGGGTTAGATGTGACCCATCAAGCACAGGTGATGGATGAAGATATTGATCGCATTCGTCAGTTAAATAATCCGGTAGCCGACGTGGTCGCGGGCTTATTGGATTTCTTCATGCTGTATCACCGCCAGGAGCGCTGGGGTTTTCAAGGTGCCCCACTACATGATCCTTGCACCATTGCCTGGTTATTGGCCCCCGAGTTATTCACCAGCATTGAACGCTGGGTTGGCATCGAAACCCGAGGTGAATACACCCAAGGCATGACGGTGGTCGATTACTACCAGCTCACAGATAATGTGCCTAATGCAGAAGTCTTAATGGGCATCGATAGGAAAGGGTTTATTGATTTGCTGGTTGAACGGGTTGCCCGCTACAGCGAATAATCGAATGACACTCCGCCACTGCGGAGTGTCTCTTTTTAGCCCAAATTAACGTTAGGGCTGGAATGGCCGGCGATTAAATTGGTCATGTCCACACTTAGGGCAGAGCGGCAACACTTCAGGGGTATAGAAAGCCAGATGATAGTGGCATTTCTCACACACCAAATTCCCTAATCCAACCACCTCACCACTGTGATACACCCCATGGTGACTGACATCTTTAAACACCTCACGCCACTCTAGCTGTGTTTTGTCAGTGATGTCCGCCAGCTCCTGCCACAAGCTCTCTTTAATCACCCGCATAAATACGCTGTCAGTGAATTCATCCTTACTCTCTTCATAACTACGGGCAAACTCCTCCAGATCGCGGCGCACCGCCTGAATGATTTGCTCAACCTCACTCCGGCTCAACTCTTCTACTGCGTCTAACCGCTGCTCGGCGCTTTCCACCAGCTTATCGATATCACGTTCACCATTTTTCAAGCGTTCAGTCAGTGATGCCACCAACTCACGATAATATTGAGCTACCTTGTTCATACTGTCTCCTCGATCCGCGATTGTGATACAGCAAAGGTTGTTACAAAGAAAATAGTGATAAAGCTAATCTCTCGCCTGTTTGTGGTTGCCTCGTTCCTATTGTCTGCTGGTACTTACTCTGATATTAAAGCTAACGTTTATTATTTTAGTCGTAAATGACTGAAGTCACGTCATCGTAAGGTTGTTACTCCCCCACTTTGATGATTTCTGCCATTCACCGCGCAGAAAAACCCTTCTGCAGTATGCTGAGTGTTGTTGCGCCTGCCGCTTATCAGCTATGCTATGCGGATCTCTCTTTATGATATGAAACAGATGATGCTACAGGCGTAGCTGTTTTTCACTATAGGACCACTGGCCGCCATGCAAGAGCAATACCGCCCAGAAGATATCGAAACGCAAGTACAGCTTCACTGGCAAGAGAAGCAAACATTTAAAGTCACTGAAGATACCAGCAAAGAAAAATATTACTGCCTATCTATGCTGCCATACCCTTCAGGACGCCTGCATATGGGGCACGTTCGTAACTACACCATTGGTGATGTTATCTCACGCTACCAACGTATGCTGGGCAAGAACGTCCTACAGCCGATTGGCTGGGATGCGTTTGGCCTGCCGGCAGAAGGTGCCGCCGTTAAAAATAACACCGCACCTGCCCCATGGACTTACGACAACATCGAATATATGAAGAACCAGTTGAAACTACTGGGCTTCGGTTACGACTGGGATCGCGAGATTGCCACCTGTAAACCTGACTACTACCGTTGGGAACAGTGGTTCTTCACCAAGTTGTATGAAAAAGGCATGGTCTACAAAAAGACCTCTGCGGTTAACTGGTGTCCACACGACATGACCGTGTTAGCCAACGAACAGGTGATCGACGGCTGCTGTTGGCGTTGTGATACCAAGGTTGAACGCAAAGAGATCCCGCAGTGGTTTATTAAAATCACCGATTACGCTGATCAGTTGCTTAATGATCTGGACACGCTGGAAAGCTGGCCGGAGCAGGTGAAAACCATGCAACGCAACTGGATTGGCCGCTCCGAAGGGGTTGATATCGTTTTCGACGTGCAGGATAGCGAAGAAAAACTGTCAGTTTATACTACCCGTCCAGACACCTTTATGGGCGTGACCTATGTGGCGGTTGCTGCCGGTCACCCATTGTCACTGCAAGCGGCTGCCACCAACCCAGCGCTGGCTGATTTTGTGGCGGAATGTCGTAATACCAAAGTTGCTGAAGCTGAAATGGCAACGATGGAGAAAAAAGGCATGGCGACCGGTCTATACGCCATCCATCCACTGACAGGTGAAAAGCTGGCTATTTGGGCAGCTAACTTTGTCTTGATGGATTACGGTACCGGCGCAGTAATGGCAGTTCCAGGCCACGATGCCCGTGACTGGGAATTTGCCACCAAATACCACCTGCCAATCAAGCCGGTTATTTTAGCCGCTGACGGCAGCGAACCTGATTTGAGTCAGGAAGCGATGACCGAAAAAGGCACCCTGTTCAACTCCGGCGAGTTCGACGGTCTGGATTATGAAGCAGGCTTTAATGCCATCGCCGACAAGCTAGTCGCTCTTGGTGTTGGCCAGCGTAAAGTGAATTATCGCCTGCGTGATTGGGGTGTATCACGTCAGCGTTATTGGGGTGCACCTATCCCAATGGTGACATTGGAAGATGGCACCGTTGTGCCAACACCAGAAGACCAACTGCCGGTAATTCTGCCAGAAGATGTCGTGATGGACGGTATTACCAGTCCTATCAAGGCTGACCCTGAGTGGGCGAAAACCACCGTTAACGGGATGCCGGGCCTGCGTGAAACCGATACTTTCGATACCTTTATGGAATCATCTTGGTATTACGCGCGCTACACCTGCCCACAATTTGACGAAGGCATGTTGGATCCTACCGCTGCAAACTACTGGTTGCCCGTTGATCAGTATGTAGGCGGTATTGAACATGCCATCATGCACCTGATGTACTTCCGTTTCTTCCACAAACTACTGCGTGATGCCGGTCTGGTGAACTCCGACGAACCAGCCAAACGCCTGTTGTGCCAAGGCATGGTATTGGCTGACGCCTTCTACTACACCGGTACCAGCGGTGAACGTATCTGGGTTTCACCAGCTGATGCGATTGTCGAGCGTGATGAAAAAGGGCGAATTGTTAAAGCGACCGACCCTGACGGCCATGAACTGGTGTATGCCGGTATGAGCAAAATGTCGAAATCGAAAAACAACGGTATCGACCCGCAAGTTATGGTAGAAAAATACGGTGCCGATACTGTGCGCCTGTTTATGATGTTTGCTTCCCCCGCTGAAATGACGTTGGAATGGCAAGAGTCCGGCGTTGAAGGGGCTAACCGCTTCTTAAAACGTGTCTGGCGTCTGGTGTTTGAAAGCACCGCCAAAGGTGCGACTGCGCCGCTGGACATCGCCAGCCTGACGGAAGAGCAAAAATCACTGCGTCGCGACCTGCACAAAACAATTACCAAAGTCACTGATGACGTGGGCCGCCGTCAAACCTTCAACACCGCTATCGCTGCAGTAATGGAGTTGATGAATAAGCTGGGCCGCGCACCTCAGGAAACTGAACAAGATCGTGCTCTGCTGCAAGAAGCATTACTGGCAGTGGTGCGGATGCTTTATCCATTCACCCCGCACGTTTGCTTCAGTTTGTGGCAAGCACTGGGTGGTGAAGGTGATATCGATACCGCACCATGGCCAATTGCTGATGAACAGGCGATGGTTGAAGACTCTAAATTAGTAGTCGTACAGGTTAATGGTAAAGTGCGTGGCAGAATTACTGTGCCTGCCGATGCCACTGAACAGCAAGTTCGCGAACGCGCTGGTCAAGAGCACCTGGTGGCTAAATACCTGGATGGGGTTACTGTGCGTAAAGTAATCTACGTCCCTGGCAAACTGCTTAACCTGGTTGTAGGTTAAGACAAGGAGGAGTTGTGCGACATCGTATTCTGACGTTGTTGCTGGGGTTAGCGGTGCTGGTCACCGCTGGCTGTGGCTTTAATTTGCGAGGCACCACTCAGGTGCCACCTGAGCTGCAAAAACTGTTGCTGGAAAGTAGTGACCCTTATGGCCCGTTAACCCGAGCTATACGTCAACAGTTGCGTTTAAGCAATGTCACCATTGTTAATGACCCGATGCGTAAAGACTTACCCGCCTTGCGGATCCTTGGTTCATCAGAAAATCAGGATACCGTGTCAATCTTCCGCAACGGGGTAACGGCAGAGTATCAGTTAGTGTTGCATGTGCAGGCGCAGGTATTGATTCCAGGCCATGATATTTACCCATTACGGGTGAATATCTTCCGCACATTCTTCGATAACCCGTTAACAGCACTCGCCAAAGATGCCGAAGCTGAGGTTCTCCGTCAGGAAATGCGTGAACAAGCCGCTCAGCAGTTAGTGCGTCAGCTTCTGACCGTACATGCTGCTGAAGTCAAAAACGCGCAAGAAAATGGTGACAAGTCAGTTGGCAATAACACGGCAACAGGCACCGCCAAGATGGCAGAAGTTAAAGAAATCAATATCGGCAAACCTGCAGTTAGTACCCCTGCCCAATGATCCGAGTCTATCCTGAACAACTTGTCGCGCAGCTCCATGAGGGGCTGCGCGCTTGCTATCTGTTGTGCGGTAATGAGCCATTGCTGTTACAAGAAAGTCAGGACCACATTCGTCGGGTGGCAATAGAACATGATTTCACCGAACATTTCAGTTTTGCGCTAGATGCTCACACCGAGTGGGACAGTATCTTTAGTCTTTGTCAGGCACTCAGCCTATTTGCCAGCCGCCAAACATTGACACTGAGTTTCCCTGACAGTGGTTTAACAGCACCAATGAACGAACAGTTGGTCAAGTTATCAAGTCTGTTACATCCAGATATTTTATTGATTTTACGCGCAAATAAACTCACCAAAGCACAAGAAAACAGTGCCTGGTTTAAAGCACTCGGGAGCAATGGCGTATTTGTCAGTTGCCAAACACCGGAACAGGCACAACTGCCACGTTGGGTCAGTACGCGCGCTAAAAGCCTGAACCTGGAGGCCGATGACCCCGCCATTCAGTTGCTTTGTTACTGCTACGAAGGCAATCTACTGGCGCTATCACAAGCTTTGGAGCGTTTATCGTTACTCTATCCTGACGGTAAACTGACGCTGCCTAAAGTTGAGCAAGCCGTCAACGATGCCGCGCATTTCACCCCTTACCACTGGCTCGATGCCCTAATAGCAGGGAAAAGCAAACGCGCCTGGCATATCCTGCAACAATTGCAGCAGGAAGAGAGTGAACCGATTATTTTGCTGCGCACCTTGCAGCGAGAACTGCTATTGCTGTTAACGTTAAAGCGGCGAATGAATCAGGTGCCACTGCGCACACTATTTGATCAGTTAAAAGTATGGCAAAATCGCCGGCCCATGATGACGCAGGCTCTACAACGCCTTTCCCTGCCACAATTGCAACAAGCCGTTCATTTGCTGGCACAAATTGAAGTTCGCCTGAAACAAGATTATGGTCAGTCAATCTGGCCGGAATTAGAAACACTGTCTATGCTGATGTGCGGCAAAATATTACCTGAGAGCTTTTTTGATGCCCAATAAATCCCCGACTCGCGCCCTACATGCCCTGTTCGGCGGTACCTTTGACCCCATTCATTACGGCCACTTAACGCCGGTTGAAGCATTGGCTCAACAAGTGGGTTTGCAACATATTATTTTATTACCCAATAATGTCCCACCTCACCGCCCACAACCCGAGGCCAATGCACAGCAACGGCTGAAAATGGTAGAGTTAGCCGTCGCCGATAATCCGCTGTTCAGCATCGATGCGCGGGAATTATTACGTGACAGCCCATCGTTCACCATCGACACCTTGGAAAATCTACGTAAAGAACGTGGTACCGAATTGCCCTTAGCCTTTATCATTGGGCAAGATTCATTATTATCGCTGCATAAATGGCATCGCTGGCAATCAATATTAGATGTGTGCCATTTGCTGGTTTGCGCCCGCCCTGGTTACTCACAAACGCTGGAAACTCCTGAGTTACAGCAATGGCTTGATGAGCGACGGGTCTTGGATCCGCAAGCATTAAACCTGCAACCACAAGGGTTAATCTATCTGGCTGATACACCTTTATTGGATATTTCAGCTACCGATATTCGCCATCGGCGTCATAATGGTGAAAGTTGTGATGACCTGCTGCCACGTGCTGTCCAACGATATATTGAGTTACAAGGTTTATATCGCCAAAAGAATTGAAGTTGCAGGTAGGCAGCAAGAGAATAAATCCCGATGAGCTTACTCAGGTAAGTGATTCGGGTGAGTGAACGTAGCGAACACCCCTGCGACTTCAAGTATGAAAGCGATTCGCGGCTGAGGGTTTATATCGCGACGCATTCACCCATGTTATACTCCGCCGCTAAATTTCAGGTATTCGCTGAAAAACCGTTACATTCTAACTGTTCATACCGGTAACTGTTCGTGGGAACTCCTGCAAACAATACGGAAGAACGTTAATACCCAAAGAACTTGACGTTGCAGGTAAGTAGGCAGCGCACGAATCCCGATGAGCTTACATGAGTAAGTGATTCGGGTGAGAAAGTGCAGCTAACACCCCGGCAACTTCAAGGACGAAGGGTATGGACAGAAATCACCCGAGGGGGAACCTTTGCAAGGTAAAGCGCTCCAAGAATTTGTTATCGACAAGCTCGATGACTTGAAAGGCCAGGACATTATCACTTTGGATGTTCAGGGTAAGTCCAGCATTACTGATTACATGATCATCTGTACCGGGACCTCGACCCGCCATGTTATGGCGCTGGCAGACAATCTGGTGCAGGAATCCCGTGTGGCAGGCATGATACCGCTAGGCGTAGAAGGCCAGGGTGTGTCTGACTGGGTTGTTGTGGATTTAGGCGAAGTCATTGTGCATGTCATGCAAGAAGAAAGCCGCCGTCTGTATGAACTGGAAAAACTCTGGAGCTAAGCGGTGAAACTGCAACTGGTAGCCGTCGGCACCAAAATGCCAGACTGGGTGCAGACAGGTTTTATGGATTACCTGCGCCGCTTTCCCAAAGATATGCCCTTCGAGCTGGTAGAGATACCGGCCGGTAAGCGGGGCAAAAATGCGGATATTAAACGCATTTTGGAAAAAGAAGGCGAACTGATGCTGGCGGCGGTTGGCAAAAATAACCGCATTGTCACGCTGGATATCCCAGGCACTCCCTGGGAAACCCCGCAACTGGCTCAGCAATTAGAACGCTGGAAGCAGGACGGCCGTGATGTCAGCCTGCTGATTGGCGGGCCTGAGGGGTTAGCCCCAGCCTGTAAAGCTGCGGCAGAGCAGAGCTGGTCGCTCTCTGTGCTTACGCTACCCCATCCTTTAGTGCGTGTTATAGTGGCTGAAAGCCTCTATCGCGCCTGGAGTATTACGACCAATCACCCTTATCATCGGGAATAAGCGGGCGATGAACCTGAGTAAAGTGATGGCTTTAAGTAAAGTGCTGGTTTTGGACAAGATGAAGTAGCTGCGGGATGAAAAAAGAACCTAACCCTTTTCGCGACTATTCGGCTGAATCAGCCTTGTTTGTCCGCCGCGCCCTTGTGGCTTTCCTCGGTATCCTGCTGCTAAGCGGAATATTGATCGTAAACTTGTACAATTTGCAGATAGTGCGTTTCGAAGACTATCGCACCCGTTCCAATGAAAACCGTATTAAGCTGGTCCCTATCGCCCCAAGCCGTGGCATGATATTTGATCGCAACGGTACCCCGTTGGCGATGAATCGGACCATTTATCAATTAGAATTAATGCCGGAAAAAATCGAAGACCTCCCCACAACACTCAATGCACTACGCCCGATAGTGGATCTGACGGATGAGGATATCGCTAATTTTGAAAAAGAGCGTAAGCGCTCACGCCGCTTTACCTCCATTGCCGTTAAGACCCCTCTTACTGAGGTGCAGGTTGCCCGTTTCGCCGTTAACCAATTCCGCTTCCCTGGTATCGAAGTCAAAGGCTATCAACGCCGCTTCTATCCCTATGGCTCAGCCCTGACTCACGTTATCGGCTATGTATCGAAAATTAACGATAAAGATGTCGAACGGTTGGATAAAGACGGCATTTTGGCTAATTATGCCGCAACCCACGATATCGGCAAGCTGGGTATTGAGCGCTATTATGAATCCGTATTGCACGGCAAAACCGGTTATGAAGAAGTTGAAGTCAATAACCGTGGCCGGGTGATCCGCCAACTACATGAGCAGCCGCCGCAGGCAGGTAAAGATATTTACCTGACGCTCGATTTAAATCTGCAAACTTATATTGAAAAACTCCTGAGTGGCAGCCGCGCCGCAGTGGTGGTCACCGATCCACGCACAGGTGCAATCTTAGCGTTGGTATCGAACCCAAGTTATGACCCGAACCTATTTGTTGATGGGATCTCCAACAAAGATTATCAGGGGTTACTGAACGATCCTGACCGTCCGCTGATTAACCGTGCCACTCAGGGCGTCTACCCCCCTGCGTCTACAGTAAAACCCTATATTGCCGTTTCCGCCCTGAGTGCTGGGGTTATCACCAAGAACACCAGCTTGTTTGACCCTGGTTGGTGGCAACTGCCTGGCTCAGAAAAACGCTTTCGCGACTGGAAAAAATGGGGCCATGGTCGGCTGAATGTCACCAAGGCGCTGGAGGAGTCGGCGGATACCTTCTTCTATCAGGTTTCCTATGACATGGGGATTGATCGCTTGTCCTCATGGATGAGTAAATTCGGCTACGGTGAATATACCGGTATCGATCTATCCGAAGAGCGCGCGGGCCTAATGCCAACTCGTGAGTGGAAACAAAAACGCCACAAAAAACCGTGGTACCAAGGGGATACCATTCCAGTAGGTATCGGCCAAGGGTATTGGACCGCCACCCCGATCCAAATGGCAAAAGCGTTAATGACGCTGATTAATGATGGGGCGGTTAAAACGCCACATCTGCTACAAAGTACCCGGATTGATGGCGTGTTAGTGCCTTATCAACAAGAAGATCGCACGCAAATTGGTGATATTCACTCCGGTTATTGGGAAATAGCTAAAGATGGCATGTATGGTGTAGCCAACCGCCCGAACGGTACGGGGCGTAAGTTTTTTGAAGGTACACCTTATAAAGCAGCGGCAAAATCCGGTACCGCGCAGGTTTATAGCTATGAAACCTATAATGCCCATAAAGTGGCGGAACACTTACGTGACCATAAATTGATGGTTGCGTTTGCGCCTTACGAAAATCCAACGGTATCTGTCGCCATGATTTTAGAAAATGGAGGTGCCGGGCCTGCGGTGGGGACTATTACCCGCCAAATACTCGACCACATTTTGTTGGGTGATAATAATACTGAATTACCGGATGCGGCCCCTCTGCCTCCAGGTGTTGAAGCAGATTAATTGAAGCGGACGAAGGTAACTCATGACTGATAATCAACAAAAAGGCTCTTTGTGGTACAAAATGCACATCGATCTGCCGTTTTTGATTTGCATCCTGGCGCTGTTGGCTTATAGCGCCTTTGTGATGTGGAGCGCCAGCGGGCAAGATATCGGCATGATGGAACGCAAAGTTGGTCAAATCGCTATGGGCCTGATTGTCATGCTGGTTATGGCGCAAATACCGCCGCGCGTCTATGAAAACTGGGCACCCTACCTCTATTTCGTTTGCGTAATTTTGTTGGTATTGGTTGATGCCTTTGGTCAAATCAGTAAAGGTGCACAGCGCTGGCTGGACTTGGGTTTTATCCGCTTCCAACCCTCTGAAATTGCTAAAATTGCGGTTCCGCTGATGGTAGCACGCTTTATGAACCGTGACGTCTGTCCACCCTCATTAAAAAATACCGGTATTGCGCTGATTTTAATCTTTATGCCGACCTTATTGGTGGCCGCTCAACCCGATCTGGGTACCTCGATCCTAATTGCGGCCTCTGGCCTGTTCGTCTTGTTTCTCTCCGGTATGAGTTGGCGTTTAATCGCTATTGCCGCCGTATTGGTCGCTGCGTTTATCCCTATATTGTGGTTCTTCCTGATGCACGGTTATCAGCGGGACCGCGTGATGATGCTGCTGGACCCGGAAAGTGATCCACTCGGCGCGGGTTATCATATTATCCAATCAAAAATCGCCATCGGTTCAGGGGGCTTATCAGGTAAAGGCTGGCTACACGGGACCCAGTCACAACTGGAGTTTTTACCGGAGCGCCATACTGATTTTATCTTTGCCGTACTGGCGGAGGAGCTAGGTTTAATTGGCGTGCTGGTATTATTAGCCCTTTATCTCTGTCTCATTATGCGTGGTTTGGTGATTGCCGCCCACGCACAAACCACCTTCGGCCGAGTGATGGTCGGAGGATTAATGCTGATACTGTTTGTATATGTATTTGTTAACATAGGTATGGTCAGTGGAATTTTACCTGTGGTTGGCGTACCTTTGCCTTTGGTCAGCTATGGAGGCTCGGCGCTGATAGTTCTGATGGCCGGGTTTGGTATCGTGATGTCGATACATACTCATCGCAAAATGTTATCGAAGAATTTATAGAGGTGAGCAATGCGTAAGGAATGGCTTTGGATAGGCATCGCAGGCGTGCTGTTATCAGCATGTACCAGTCAGCCCCCGGCACCCCAGCAACAGGTGCAACAGACGTACAACGGCCCGGTTGAAGAGATTGGTGGGGCAGAGCCGCGCTATGAACCCTTTAATCCTAATTTTAATCAGGATTATAAAGCCAATGGCCAGTCGTACAGCATTATCAAGGATCCACAAAACTTTACTCAGGTGGGCCTTGCCGCTTGGTATGGCGAAGAAGCTAACGGCAACACAACCTCAACTGGCGAAACGTTCGACCCTAATGCGTTGACCGCCGCCCACCCTACGCTGCCAATTCCAAGTTATGTGCGCGTTACCAATGTCAGTAATGGCCGCCAGATTGTGGTGCGCGTGAATGACCGTGGCCCGTATACCCCAGGGCGAGTGATTGATTTATCTAAAGCGGCCGCTGATCGCCTGAATATTTCGAATAACACCAAGGTGAAGATTGATTTTATCAATGTCGCACCTGATGGTTCGCTGTCTGGCCCAGGCATGGTAGGTACCACCATTGCCAAACAAAGTTATGCATTACCAAACCGCCCAGATTTGACCTCCAGCGGGATGGGGACGCCAATGCAACAGGATGCGCCCGCAGTAAGTGCCCCCGTGCGCCCTATCGCTAACAGTAATTTGTCTGGTGCAGATGCCTCTCAACCGGTTGCACCACAAAGTAGCGGTTTCCTGCGGGCATCGACCCCGGTGCCGGCTGGCGTATTGGAAAGCTCAGAACCCGCAGTTAATTCTGCATCCACCCTGGGTGCTGGGCCGGTGACACCACCAGTTGTTGCCAACCCTGGTCCAGTAACATCAGTAGCAACAACAGGTGCTGCCAGCTCTGGTGGTTATGTGGTTCAGGTCGGTGCGTTGAGCGATGCTCAGCGGGCGCAAACCTGGCAGCAAAGTCTGAGCCAACGTTTTGGGGTACCGGGCAAAGTAGATACCAATGGCAGTGTGCATCGTGTCCAACTTGGGCCGTTCAGTAGCCGCCAACAGGCCGTAGAACTGCAACAACGCCTGTCGAGCGAAGCTCAGCAGCAGTCATTTGTGGTCGCGGCACCTTAAAACATACATACCTTGTAGCAATTTAAGGTCTGTCAGATAAAAATAACCGTAACCTCCTGTGCAAACAGGATGTTACGGTGAAACGAATAAACGCCACACAAGTGTATAGCCAAATTTATTGGCGTTGCAGCAAGGCCGCAAATAAATGCATCCCGATGAGCTTGCACAATTCAAGTGATTCAGATGAGTAAGTGCCGCTAACGCCGCTACAACGTCAAGTAAGTAAGGGTATGGTATAGTGTGGCACTTTCTTAACTTACTCCCACGGATGTTGTTGTCCTGATCATGAAATATGTAACTACTTCTCGCATTATCAAGAGCCTGGCGCTCGGCACTGTTATTGTTATGAGCGCAGCTTCTGCTGCAAACGCTGATGACGTAAATCTAAAAACCATGATCCCCGGCGTGCCACAGATCGACTCAGAAGCGTATGTGCTGATTGATTACAACTCCGGCAAAGTATTGGCAGAAATGAATGCTGATGCGCGTCGTAATCCGGCCAGCTTGACCAAAATGATGACCAGTTATGTTATCGGTCAGGCAATCAAAGCAGGCAAAATCGGGCCAGAAGATATGGTTACCGTGGGGAAAGATGCCTGGGCAACTGGCAATCCAGAATTCAAAGGCTCTTCGTTGATGTTTTTGAAACCCGGCGACCGTGTACCGGTTTCTAAACTGACTCGGGGTATCAACCTGCAATCCGGTAATGACGCCTGTGTCGCGATGGCTGATTATGTTGCTGGCAGCCAAGACTCATTCGTCAACCTGATGAACAACTACGTTAAAGCTCTGGGCCTGCAAAACACCCAGTTCAAAACAGTTCACGGTTTAGATGCTGAAGGCCAGTACAGCTCTGCGCGCGATATGGCGCTGATTGGTCAAGCACTGATTCGCGATGTGCCGGATGAGTATGCCATTTACAAAGAGAAAGAGTTTACCTTCAACAATATCCGTCAGATGAACCGTAACGGTTTACTGTGGGATACCAGTCTGAATGTTGATGGTATTAAAACCGGCCATACCGAAGCTGCTGGCTATAACTTGGTTGCCTCTGCGACCGATGGTCAAATGCGATTGATCTCAGCCGTACTGGGTGGTCACACCTACAAAGGCCGTGAAACTGAAAGTAAAAAATTACTGACTTGGGGCTTCCGTTTCTTTGAAACCGTCGCACCGCTAAAAGTAGGTAAAGAGTTCGCTTCAGAGCCAGTCTGGTTCGGCGACAGTGATCGTGTGCAGTTGGGTGTTGATAAAGACGCATACCTGACTATTCCACGCGGCCGCATGAAAGATTTGAAAGCCAGCTACGTGCTGAATACACCTGAGATTCATGCGCCACTGGCGAAGAATCAGGTTGTTGGCATGATTAACTTCCAGTTAGATGGCAAAACCATCGACCAGCGCCCATTAGTGGTGATGAACGAAGTTAAAGAAGGTGGGTTCTTTAGCCGCATGGTGGACTACATCAAACTGATGTTTCACCGCTGGTTCGGTTAGTTGGTGGGCTTGAAAACCACCAGACTATCCCCATATTATAAATAATATGAAACTCCCGCCCCGGCGGGAGTTATAATTTTAGGGTCGGATGATTTTTTCATTACCCTAACACCTATCCGGCAGTAATCTGTCCATCAACACCCAGGAGCGCACATGAAAACTAAACTGAACGAACTGCTTGAGTTCCCTTGTTCTTTTACCTACAAGGTAATGGGCATTGCTGAACCACAGTTGGTAAACCAGGTGGTGGAAGTGGTACAGCGCCATGCTCCGGGTGATTATACCCCGCAGGTAAAACCGAGCAGCAAAGGCAACTTTCACTCCGTCTCCATCACCATTACAGCCACCCATATTGATCAAGTGGAAATCCTGTATAAAGAACTGGCAGACCTTGAACTGGTGCGGATGGTGCTGTAATTAAGGCTATAGAGTTAAGCCTTATTGCCGACGAGCAAGATACCTAATTTGTACCAAGCCCACCTTATTATGGCCTGGACCGGATATTCCCGCTCTGGGCCTTATTTTACCTTTTAACCCCATGGTTGAACCGTAAACCTGCTTTTTTAAATGTCAAAATAGTAGCCCCACACTGCTGGGCTGGTATACTGACGCCACCATTTCTGTAACCAGATGATGCCTCGCTTGCAACAACATAAGATCATTTTACGTCAGCTAGGGCTACAACCCTATGGCCCCGTATCTCAAGCTATGCATAATTTCACTGAGTTCCGTACTGACGCCACTCCTGATGAAATCTGGCTGGTTGAGCATCAGCATGTCTTCACTCAGGGCCAGGCAGGGAAAGCCGAACATGTGCTGATGCCCGGTGACATTCCAGTTATCCAGAGCGATCGAGGCGGGCAGGTCACTTATCATGGACCCGGTCAGCAAGTTATGTATGTCATGATTGACCTCAAGCGTGCCAAAGTTGGCGTGCGGCAATTGGTTACCGCGATAGAGAATACTGTGATTCACACCTTGGCTCATTTTGCTATTGATTCACAAGCCCGCCCAGATGCACCCGGTGTCTATGTCGGTCAGCAAAAAATATGCTCGTTGGGATTGCGTATCCGTAGAGGTTGCTCGTTTCACGGGCTGGCTTTGAATATCGATATGGACCTGGAGCCGTTCCAACGCATAAACCCATGCGGTTATGCCGGTATGCAAATGACCCAGGTCAGTGCATTAAAAGCAGGTACAACTGTTGCTGATATCCAGCCAATTTTGGTGCGCGAATTTACCCGCCAATTAGGCTATCCGCAAGCAGAGCAGCAGCCATGGTCGCAGGCAGACTATTTATCATCAGACAAACCCTAAGTTAGCTAATTGAAATCGTGAATGCCTTGGCTCTTTCAGCATAGCCAACATAATTGGAGTGGCAGCAAAGCAATAAGCGAATGACAAATCTACTGGCAGGGGAATTGGAACGCTATACCTTAACGCCTACAAAATTGGGGGCTGAATAGGATAGGGGAATGATGATATAATTTTTAAACAATTTTCAAAAAATTTTTAACGAACGCCATATCACGTTGAATTTAATGAAAAATCTCAAATTGAGAGATTCAGAACTGGAACCTGCACGATTATGAGTAAACCGATTCAGATGGAACGCGGCGTAAAATATCGCGACGCAGATAAAATGGCGTTAATCCCGATTAAAACCGTGGTTACCGAACGTCAGGAACTGCTACGTAAACCCGAATGGATGAAAATCAAGCTACCTGCTGACTCCAGCCGCATTCAGGGTATCAAGGCAGCAATGCGTAAAAACGGTCTGCACTCGGTTTGCGAAGAGGCATCCTGCCCTAACTTGTCAGAGTGCTTCAACCACGGAACGGCGACCTTTATGATCCTCGGCGCAATTTGTACCCGCCGTTGCCCATTCTGTGACGTTGCCCATGGTCGTCCGGTTACACCTGATGCCAATGAACCAGAAAAGCTGGCGCAAACTATTAAAGATATGGGGTTGCGCTATGTGGTTATCACCTCAGTTGACCGTGATGACTTACGCGATGGTGGTGCTCAGCACTTTGCCGATTGTATCTCAGCCATTCGTGCCAAAAATCCGACCATAAAAATTGAGACACTGGTACCTGACTTCCGTGGTCGCATGGATCGTGCGTTAGATATTTTGACTGTCACACCACCGGATGTGTTCAACCATAATCTGGAAAACGTACCACGTGTGTATCGTCAAGTGCGACCAGGGGCTAACTATGAGTGGTCGCTTAAATTACTTGAGCGCTTTAAAGAAGCCCATCCTGATATTCCGACTAAATCAGGGTTGATGGTTGGTTTGGGTGAAACCAATGCTGAAATCGTTGAGGTTATGCATGATTTGCGCCGCCATGGGGTCACCATGCTGACATTGGGGCAGTATTTGCAACCAAGCCGCCACCATTTACCCGTACAGCGCTACGTCAGCCCGGCTGAGTTTGATGAAATGAAAGCAGAAGCCATGGCAATGGGCTTTACTCATGCGGCTTGTGGCCCGTTTGTTCGCTCTTCTTATCATGCCGATCTGCAAGCAAAAGGGTTAGAAGTAAAATAAATAAATTGGCCTGATGAGATTTTCAGGCCAATTTACTGAAACACTTAGTTACACCTTAAATGCCAGATAAGCAAAAACGGATTTCCATTGGAGATCCGTTTCCTGTTACCAGACATAAAAAGCTAGCTGATAATAGCTAAGCTATAGAACTATTATGCTTCTGCTATGACCGGATACCGGCGACATCAAGCGAGGGCAATCAGTCCTTATGCTCGATTGGAGGTATTGTTTTGGCTTCATCTGCCGTTTTAGCTGCAGTTACAGGCGTCGCCGTAGATGCATCATCATTACCCATGGCCTTTTTAAAACCTTTCAGGGCAGCCCCCAAATCCGCGCCCAACGTGCGCAATTTGCTGGTTCCGAATAACAATACAATCAATATGCCGACTACCAACAGTTTGGTAATGCTGATACCTTCCATACTCACCTTCTTGATTAGTTCTGTTCATTAAACAATGAATATATCCTTCTTACTGGATATTGCGCCGATATGAGTACTCCCTGCCCCCCTGAATCACTAACATGAATCAGAATGGTGAGATTCACTCGCGGTCGACAACACCAATGACGCTGGATATCGTTAAATAATGGCCTATTTACGAAAAAATTACCGATTAAAACGACAGTAATATGTAACAGATTTCGTTAGTGAACTATGATTTACTCAGGGTCTATGAGCACTTATTTTGACTTATTCAGGATGAGACATTGTCGTTAACATCCCCCCCAGAGCAAAAAGAAAGAGGGATCCGCCAATTGCCTTATTCAAGTAGAATAAATACCCGTCGATCAGGGTTAAGCTTTGCTAAAAGGACTTATTTACCTCGAGTATTTGGCTTGGGTGTTGGTATGTTTTGTGTAAGTTCAGTGCTCTACACACAGAACTCACCGCTATGGCTATGGCTGATGTTAGCTATTAATGGCTTGGTATGGCCACATATTGCATTCTTGCTGGCATTGCGCTCTGAACAACCGTTTGATCGAGAAATAATCAACATGAAAATAGACTCAGCACTGGGTGGTGTCTGGGTAGCAATCATGTCATTCAATGCGTTACCCTCTGTTGTTATTCTATCCATGATGAGTATGAATAATATTGCTTCGGGGGGTAAGAACATTTTTTGCAAAGGATTGGCCTTGCAAATCTCCTGTAGTTTATTGACCGCATGGATATTTAATTTGCCCTTTAAACCTGAAACGTCTCCACTTCAGGTTTATGCCTGTTTGCCGATGATAATTATCTACCCTTCCCTGCTCGGATTAGTAACCTATCGCACCGCCAAGCGTCTGGCCGAAAGCAAAGAAGAGTTATTACGTATTAGTGTAAGAGATGGGTTAACTGGTTTGTACAACCGCAGGCATTGGGAACACCAGTTGCATAATCAGTTTGACAGTTGCCGGCGCTATCAGCACGGCGCAACACTCATTTTACTTGATATTGATAATTTCAAAGCCATAAATGACACCTTTGGTCATGCGGTTGGTGATGAAGCTATTACGATTCTTGCCGAAGAGTTATTGCTGGGGCTGCGAGCCATTGATATTGTCGGCCGCTATGGTGGAGATGAATTTGGCGCTATTTTACCCAATACCACTGCCGAACAAACCCGCGAAGTATTAACGCGAATTCAAGAAAAACTGGCCGCGTTAGTCTTTACTCAAGCCCCTACCCTACAACTTAGAGTGAGTGCTGGCATTGCTGATTACAGGCACGATATGATTAATTATCAGCAATGGTTGAAAGCTGCTGACTCCGCACTGTACCTAGCTAAAGATAATGGGCGTAATCGTATTGAGCTAGCCAGTTAAAAACTATTCCCAATAGATTTCAAGATGCAGGAAGTCAGTGTATTATTAACCGCAAGATCTGGAGATGACATTCCTCCATAACCGCCCTTCAAGGCTGATGATGTCTACGTAACCTTTTCATTAAGGTGCGTAGTATTGCGCCTAAGCCTTTCTGAAAAGCCCGCGAATAACAACAAACTACCCGCACGATGCGGTATCCATAATGAAAGGTATTTATGTTTAATACATTACTCGCAGTATTTATTGGTGGCGGTGTGGGCAGCGTCACCCGCTGGCTGATCAGCCTGAAGCTAAACAGCCTATCCAGCCATGTCCCCGTAGGAACACTGTTGGTAAACCTGATTGGTGCCTTTATCATCGGGCTGGCATTATCCCTGTTTACCCGCGTTACACATATTGACCCGGTATGGAAGCTACTGGTCACGACAGGTTTTTGTGGTGGCCTGACAACGTTTTCCACCTTCTCGGTGGAAGTGGTTTACCTAATCCAAGATGGCAAGCTGGCATGGGCGGCAGGAACTGTTTTGCTTAACCTGGCGGGTTCACTTGCGATGACGATGCTGGCCTTTATATTGGTCAATCACTTTGCGGGGCAATAATAACTATTAACTATAAAAATAATAGCTATCAACTATAAGAACCGTAACTATAAGCCAGTTTAGCTTTCCAGGTAGTCCGTAATATTACCCGGAAACGTGCACTGGCTAGAAAGTCATATCTCTGCGGATATCATCTTAATGTTTTCTTAATCTATGAACTGGATAATCACTTGGTTGAGAACAGTTCGCCACTGGTGGTGACTGACGTACCGGATAGCGCTATGTTTGGATTACCTAAGAAACGGGGCGAGTGGCTAGCAACCCTTTTTTGTCTGGCCATCACAGTGATTTTTCTCAAAATCTATCTCTACTAAATTAAGACGACTCACTCCCCTCATTGCTATTTTTGTTGATGGCGAGACAGCCACTCAAGCCATATCATTCAACAAAGCCGTATTTACCTTACTGATACCGCCAATAAAAAACCCGCCTATTGAGGCGGGTTTTAATAAATATGGGCTACTTAGATAGCGATAACATTAGCAGCAGATGGGCCTTTGGCACCGTTCGTGATTTCAAATTCTACACGCTGGCCTTCAGCAAGAGTTTTGAAACCATTGCTAGCGATGGCTGAGAAATGAACGAAAACGTCCTTGCTGCCATCTTCTGGGGTAATGAAGCCGAAACCTTTGGACTCATTGAACCACTTAACGCTACCTTTAATCTTAGACATCAAACTTACCTTTACGTGAATGTTGGACACAAATCGTGTGTCAACTACAGTACAGCAATAGAACTGTTTTTTGTCCACAGCAGAGATCACAAAAAGAAGAGAAAAAGTGAAAAACGCCGATTTATTGCTCTATTATCAGCACAGAAAGCCACATTTTTTTGCTTTTATAGCTCACTATAATGGGGCTGAAAAGCGCCTTAGCGAACTGACAGACTGTATCTGAAAGCTATTCACCTGTATTATACTTATCCATTGGATACGCTAATATGAGATGCATGATGAACGGTAGAATAACAACTTTTTTTGAAGATAAAGGCTTTGGTTTTATCACCGATGAGAACGGAGATAACCGTTATTTTCACGTTATTAAAGTTGCTAATCCCGAGATGATCAAAAAAGGGGCTGAAGTTACCTTTGAGCCAACAACCAATACCAAAGGGTTGTCAGCATTTGCTGTAAAAGTAGCAATTGAGAGTAAATACATATTCATTGCTAACGAGAGAATCAAACTCACCAGCATCAAGTCATTCAATACTTTTACTAAAGAAGTCCCGGCACAGGCCGAGGTAGATAAAGCCAATACCATACTTTCAGTAAATTTACTGATGAACAAAATCCGGCCGCAGGAAGAAGATATTTCAGAGAAAACCGTGCCATTGCAAATGTTATCAATAATAACATTCCAAAATGTCACTTATACATTTTCTGAGCATGAAGTTGATATCGAGAGTACGGTTGCTAAGTTGAAGAGTATTTAATACCGATTCTATTTTTATTAAAACTGATAAATATCAACACCATCAAGCAGCCCCAAATGCCTTTGGGGCTGTCCGGCCTACCCGGAAAGTTAGGTGCTGGCATCCCTGCCCGCTAACCAAGAACATCCTTTTGATATTCTCTGGTGTCGACGCCAAAATAATAAAGAATTAAGTTACTTTCATTAACTATTTGAACATAAACATTTTAATCAACTCAACGTCAGTACGAGCACCTAGCTTCTTCATAGCAGAACGTTTTTGTCCGCTAACTGTTTTCTCACTCTTTTTCAAAATTCTGGCAATATCACCGCCTGAAAAACCTTCATTAAATAGCTTCAACACAATATTTTCATTCGGCGTTAAATACTGCCGCTCGGATGACGCCACCCCCAACACCGCAGTGGCCTTCCGTTCAACTAAATTATCTTTAAGCCCACGAAATTTTCGTTTAAATACAGCGGTAATCTTGTTGATCACTGTATCAACCGAATCCTCTCTGAAAATCATAGTTACATTACTGAATCTGGGGATACCTTGTAAAAAGCTATTCAGTCTGGCATCACAAATCAAAAAAACATCTGCTTCAGAAGGGGCCTTATCCAAACGCTTTAGCGCTTCGAAAAAACTGAATTCATCAACACCAATAAAAATAGCATCTGCTGAATAAAATGCTTTTCGATAGAATTTAATCTCTTTTTTAAAACCTAACGATGCAAATATTTTTTTTACGACAGTTACCATACCCAGTGTTTGATATTTATCGTTATCGACTATCATACAGCTTATCATATTGGCCACACCCGTTAGCGCTTCAGCATCCCATGAATAATTAACTCATATCTGTTTGGAATACGATTTAATATCGTTACAAAACAAATAGATAACACGGCACTTTCCCTACTTGTTAGTAGAACATAGGGGGGTGTAGATATATATAGGATGTCAACACCGGAAGGTGTAGGAAACGTCTTTTTCTCTGTGAAATATTTCCTTATTGTTCATTTTTGTTTAAGTTTTCCAAACGTGACAGCATCAGGATTGTATGCAAAAATATAGATATATTAGTAGTCTGAATAGGAAGGTCCCGATGCAAACCATACGCCCTATGAAGCTGCATCCCTCAGTTAACCTTATTTTAAGTCAAACTACTTTATGAGAAACGTCGGTTTACATGCCCTAAAAACGTTAAGCTGCTTTTCTGCTGTTACTTTCTACTCTGCAAGTAAAACCTGTACTGACCAGTGTTTTCTTGGCGGAGAAGTAATGAGTGTTCTGTACTTTTTATCAATTATTGCCACTCCATTATTTTTCATGATCATTGGCTATATCGACTCTAATGATGAGATAGATCAACAGGATATCCTGCGTAAGCTGAAGTCTATAATAACTATTATTATCTTCTGGAACGTCCTTTTCTATTTTATCAATGAGGATGGTTTCAAACGAGGATACTTCCTACAAAGTTGGCTTTTGTTCAGCATTGCCATTATTTACCTGCTGAATCCGATAATCTCGAAGGTTTTGAAAAGTAACCGAACGGCCATAATAACGCTTTCGTGTCTGGTTATTTTCTCTGTCACGATTGACCTGATCAGCGCCTTCACTGAAAGACCATATTTAATTGATTTCCCACAATATTTTAGATTATGGACTTGGGTTTTCTATTATATGGCTGGTAGGTTCCTTTGCTCGAAGATATGCCAGAAAATAACAAAGTTACCAAGAATACGTCTCGCCGCTAAGGTGCTACTGCTGCCAACCGCGATCTCAATGTATTTTTACGAAAGTTTTATGTCGATACATGTGTATAAAACCGTTAATGCCGGTTATTTCCTCGATAACTTGCACGTTTTAATACTCAGTTTATGTTTATTTGTCATATTTGATAACTTTGACACTAAACATGAATGGATAAAGAAAACATTGGCCTATATCAGCCCCTCAATGATCGGGGTGTACATACTGCATGATGGTATTTTCTATTTCATTGCCAGCGCATATAATCTGTCAGACGTCACACTAAGATTTACATTGCTACTATCAGTATTCGCTGCCTCTGTATTATTGTCGCGTATTCTATTACTGAATAAGTATACGTCCCGTTTTATCTCATTTTAATTGATAGCGGCTGGCCGACAGATCAGTACACAAGGCCAGCCGATAGCTTTACCAAAAGTCCTCACTGCAACCCTGGCTGTTCGTCACTCGACTTAAAGCGATTAAGCCACAACAGTAGGCAAAAAACGACAACCCGAACACAGGCTATTGGATTTGAATCACGGTCAGCGTATTACCAAATACCGCGCCAGTATCAATATAAAGCTGATTTTTAAACAGTAACGGTTTCACCAACGGCGTATGTCCGAAGATAAATTTATCTGCCCCTGCAATTTTGCGACTATCCCCTTCCATCGCCGCGTTAAGCCGCTTACGGCTCCACAACACTAATTGCTCGCTGACAGGTTTACCATAGACGTATTCATCTGAAGGATAATCAGCATGAGCGATAATATATTTCTCGCGCTCAGTATTTACCTCAATAATTAAAGGTAATTTTTCTGCCCGCTTAATGAGTTGCTCTACCAGAAGTTTCTTGCTGGTTTCCAGTAAGAAAAACCATTGCCCACCATTCGCTATCCAGGTGTCAACCTCCCCTCCAGCTAGCACATCAATTGCCATCTGCTCATGATTACCACGAACAGCATGAAACCAGTGAGTAGTGAGCAGTTCGTAACACTCAATATTCTGCAAGCCGCGATCCGCCAAGTCCCCGACAGACAACAATAGATCCGTCGAACGCTCAAACTGTACGCGACCGAGAGCATCCATCAGTTTTTTATAGCAGCCATGAATATCGCCTACCACAAAAATACGTTGGTATTCACTACCGTCTATTTTACGGTACATAACAGGCTCCACAGTCGGTGTATGGCCTGTATTAACCTTAGCTTACTTGAGTGTTTTTTGAGTAGCTGATGCCGCTATTTTCTGTGGTTCAAGCCGTGACCGCCAATGGCTGGTACTTATCTCAGTAATGACCAATGAAAACCTTGAGGAAATGGCGCTGACAGTTGGAAGTGAGTTAATTGCACTGTTTAGTGGGCTAACTACAGGGTTTAAAGCACCGAGGGTGAACCTCGCCACCAACAAGCCTTAATCACCGATTCGCTTGGTTAAAATGACTGCCCATGATTGAATAAGCCGCCCTCAGGCGGCTTATTTAGCATTGAGGCACCGCTACAAAGGCCGGTATATGCCCCTGTAATGCGCTAATCTTTCGTGGAAGTAATCACGCTCGTCCACCGAAAGCTTGGCCTCAACTTCATCAACATCAATGTTCTTCTTTTGGCTTTCCATAAAAGCAACCGTGGATGCCACAAAGTCCAGGCTGGTATGGCAATATTCAGAAACCAGTTTTTCTAGTGCTGACATTTCACACCCCCTACTTCGCTACCACACAAATATAATTAACACAAATCATCAATCCATAACCGTGAACAAGATCACTAAAAATGACATCAGTCTGTTTACTTCAATTGATGCAAGCTCCCGATATTTTTAACCTTACGCCCTGGATCATGATTAATTTCTTCGCCACAGTGATATAAGTGTCAGCCAGGTATCAATTTTCCGTTACTGCAAGCGAGATCATTTTCTTATATTGAACCGCACAACAGTGCCTTTTAAGCTATTTTCCGTTATCTTGTGGGATTAACCTCAAGACAAAAATAGACCACCGAACTGGAGCCGAAATGAGAAAGACAACCATGATTATGATCGCTATTGCACTGGCGGTATTCGCTTATACCTACTTTACCGGGGTGTAACATTCGCCAACAATCAGATGATTGCCAGGGCGCTATCTAAGCGTAACGCTTTCTGGCATGGCTCTTTATTTATCATCCATTGAATTAGGTCCCACAAATAAGAAGATGCTAAAAGTTATTGCTCAAGATTTTATAAAACCGGAACACATTATCGATGTTATGCCACTCTATAAAGAATTAGTCGCCAGAACAAAGCGAGAACCGCTTTGTATTTCCTATGATTTATGTATCAATCATAAAGATCCCGGCCATTTTATTTTTATCGAGGAGTGGCCAGATCAAGCCGCGTTAGACATACATTGTGCCACTGCGCATTTCAGAGAATTGGTTCCAAAAATTAATCAATACCAACGAAAAGACGGCACCTTCATCTTAATGCACTGTTTTGAATAACCCTTAAGAACAGCTTGTTATTGTGCAAGTTGCTCTTCCTCATGATATTGATTTTGCCACATGGCGGCGTAACGCCCATTGGCAAGTAATAACATATCGTGGCGGCCCCGTTCCACAATGGCACCGGCGTCCAGCACAATAATTTCATCCGCATCAATGATTGTTGATAATCGATGGGCAATCACCAACGTCGTGTGATAGCGGCTAACTTCTCGCAGATGAGCCTGAATTTCACGCTCAGTTTGCGTATCCAATGCACTGGTCGCTTCATCAAATACTAATATAGCGGGGTTTTTAAGGATAGTACGCGCAATAGCGACCCGCTGTTTTTCGCCACCAGAGAGCTTCAACCCCCGCTCCCCTACTCGTGTCTCATATCCATCTGGCAGGCTAGTGATAAATTTATGAATATGTGCGAGTTTTGCCGCACGTTCTATCTCTGCAAAAGTTGCAGACGTTCTGCCATAAGCAATGTTATAACGCAATGTGTCATTAAACAGCACGGTATCCTGCGGCACAATACCTATCGCTTCGCGCAAAGTCGACTGAGTAACAGCCCTAATATCCTGATTATCAATGTAAATAGCACCACCCGTTACATCATAAAAACGGAACAGTAAGCGTGAGAGAGTTGATTTCCCCGCACCAGAAGCACCCACTACAGCGACTGTTTTGCCCGCAGGGATGCTGAAACTCACGTTATCCAGAATAGGCCTGCGGGGATCATAACCAAAGCTGACTGACGCAAAACGGACTTCACCTTGGGTCAGTTTCAAAGGCAATGCATCTGGTCTATCAGTCACTTCTTTCTTAACCATCAGCAGGTCGAGCATATTTTCCATATCGATCAAGGCTTGCCTGATTTCAGAATAAATAAACCCAAAAAAATTAAGCGGTTGATATAACTGAAGCAGATAGGCATTCACTAATACAAAATCACCAATAGTCATTTTGCCCTGCGTGATACCTTGCGCCGCCATCGCCATCATGACGACCAACCCGATTGAGATAATAGCAGTCTGCCCAAGACTCAATGCAGTAAAACTGAATTGGTTTTTGATAGCTGCATGTTCATAGAGTTGCCGTGAAGTATTGAAACGCTGCGCTTCGAACGCTTCATTACCAAAATACTTAACAGTTTCATAATTGAGCAAACTGTCGATAGACTTAGTGTTTGCATCTGCATTGGCTTGATTTAGCTCACGCCTGAAGCGGGTTCGCCAACTGACGGCCATTATCGTAAACAAAATATAGCAGCCGACCGTCACCAAAATCGCGATCGCAAACCAGCCATCTAACAGATGCCACATGATCAACGAAACCAGTGTTATCTCAAACAAAATGGGAAAGATAGAGAACAACAGGCGCGAGAGTACGGTAGCGACAGCTTGGGTTCCACGCTCGATTGATAGGGATAAACCACCGGTTTGTCGGTCCAGATGAAAGCGCAAACTTAGTTCATGCAATTGTTTAAATACACGTAAGCCAAGTAACCGAGTCGCATTCTGGCTGACATGTACAAACATGACGTTCCGCAGCTCCTCAAATAAGGAAGCACTGATTCTCGCGATGCCATACGCAATAATAAAACCGATTGGAATAGCCAGTATCTTGGCGTTTTCACTGCTTAATGTATCAACCATCGCCTTATAAGCTAGTGGGACCAGAGTGGTACTGACCTTGGAAACCACCATAAAGATCACGGCCGCAACCAGATAATAGCGAAGCTTAGGGTTATTTTTCGGCCAAAGATAAGGTAGCAGGAACTTTAGTAAGCGTGAACGATCCATATTTATGTATTTATCATCTCAGGTGAAATAGTTGTATTTATTTTTTATATTCTGCCACGTATAAGTGGAATGGCCTAATGAGGTCGGCACTATCTGCCGAATTAGAATTTAGTCACCTGTGACGAGATTAGTCGATGCAACATCAGCACCCTCGGATGATAGGGGCCAATGCGGGAAAAACTTTATTTACTCCTCTTTTTTTGATTATAAATACAGCTATTGAGAATTAGAAATAACAATTATAATCAGTTAGATAGATAATTAAATACATATTTTTAGTCGTAATTAAGCACCATACTGACTTCAGCAAGCCGCGAACCCAATTAGTCATTCATTTTTTTTGAACAAGATAAGCAATTCTCTTTGATATTCAATTTTTGTGATCGGAGTAACATTACTCCTATCGAAAGCAACCCGCTTTCACATACACAAATAGAAGAGAATTTATTATGAAAACTACCATCGCAGCAATCGCACTTATCGCAGCTATCCTGGCACCTACTGTTTCAATGGCAAATATCGGCGACAGTGATAGTTATAAAGGAACCTACTCAATAAGCCAGGGCCAAAACACTAACGCAGCTGATCAGACAGCCAAAAACTAAGATAAAATAATAGCATAAAGTCCCACTTAGATTAAGTGGGGCTATTTATTAATAGCCATAGCACCGAATTCCCTCACACCGATCGTGTTAGAAACCATTTATAATTAACTTTATTATATTTTAATCACGCCACATTTAATTCTGCTACCAACCGAATTAACTTTATAAAAAACAATCACCAATAAAAATCACCTCTGGTTATAAAGATACCCCGCGTTTATTAACTGAACCGGATCGTTGGCTTGCGCATAACGCTGAAAAATCACTGCGGCCCCCGAATCGCGTCACGATACTCGCATTCGGAAGCCACTATTGATTGCATTCTTATTCGTCGAAGAACCAGTAACCCTGATTAATCAATTCGGTTAACTCAGCCATGAAAGTTGGATTGTTTAGCGCCTCACCCAGTTCTTTCTTGCCAATCATCGTGTAGCGGCACAGTGCATCGGCAGCTTTAGCATCGGTTGTTTCCAGCCGTTCGCTGTTGATAAAGAAGCTGTCGCCCACTTGCAGAACACGCAAGCCGCTCAGGCGCGTCAAGATCTGACCATCCATCAAAGCACCAACAATTTCATCTTGCTCGTAAGGTGGTTGCGCGGCAGAGATATCCAACTCATGGCGCGGCGTGGTAGCAAAGCGACCAAACCACTGCTTAAAGTCTTCCGGCTGATTAATCATGTCGACCATCATCTGGCGCAAGCGGTTAAGCTCGTATTCCTCAACCCGACCCGGATGTTCCCGGCAGGTTAAATCAGGGTCGCTGTAGTGCTCACCGCCGAGATCGTTCTCCAGCGCATAGTCAGCAAAACTGCTGATCAGATCCCTGCCATTCGGCCCGCGAAATCCAACAGAGTAATTGAGTGCCGTTTCATGGGTAAAACCGTCGTGTGGGAAGCCTGGTGGGATATATAAAATATCGCCCGGAGCGAGGTCTTCATCAATAATTGGTGTGAAAGGCTCAACGTGGAGCAGCGCCGGATGTGGGCAAAACTGCTTCAATGGTAATTTGTCACCCACGCGCCAACGGCGGCTGCCCATTCCCTGAATGATAAAAACATCATATTGATCGATATGCGGCCCGACACCCCCACCCGGTACGGAAAAAGAGATCATCAGATCATCTAAACGCCAGTCCGGCAGCACGCGAAATGGACACACCAATTCGGCAGACGGAGCATGCCAGTGGTTAACAGCCTGAGCCAACAACGACCATCCGGTCTCACCCAGGTTATCAAAATGCTCAAACGGCCCATTACTGGCCTGCCACTGACCATTGGTATGGCTGACAAGACGGCTATCTACCTCCGCTTCCATCGCCAAACCAGCCAGTTCATCCGGTGTAATCGGATCAATGAAGTTAGGGAAGGCATTTTTTAATATAACAGGTTGTTTTTGCCAGTATTTCTCTAAAAATTCGGGCCAATTAAGATTAAGTTGATAAGCCATGCTTTAATACCAGTGAGATGACAAACGGCCCTGATTATAAAGTGGCTGCCCCATAGGCCGCCTTGTCATTGGTCAAGGCTATGTCGGGCGCATCAACAAATAAGACTATCCCCTCATCGCAAGATGGGGGGATACAGAACCCTTCCTATATCGGCAAAAATAGTGTCCAGTCTTGTTACAATGCGTTAAACCGTGCTTCCACCTCAGTTATGGCATCTACCCGTGTTTGATGCCGTCCCCCTTCAAATTCTGCATCGAGCCAGGCATCCACAATCATCTTAGCCAGTTCCAACCCTACGACCCTAGAACCAAAAGCCAGTACATTAGTATTGTTATGTTGCCGGGAAAGCTGTGCCGAATAGGGTTCACTGCACACTACCGCGCGGATACCAGGATGTTTATTTGCCGTAATCGAGATACCTACGCCCGTACCACAAATCAAGACGCCACCATCAACTTCCCCAGAAGTGACCGCTTCAGCAACTTCATTGGCATAACGTGGATAATCCGTACGTTCTGTAGACCACCAACCTTTGTCAATCACCTTGATGCCACGCGTTTGTAAGTGAGCAACAATATCCGCTTTCAGAATAAATCCAACGTGATCACAACCCAGAGCGATACTTTTCATTGAATAACCTCTCATTCGTCAGTAAGCCAAACTTCACAAATTTCAGTTTTATGTGAGCTAAAACGATACTTTTAGTTAAAAACCCCAATAACAGCGGGCATTAAGGTGTCCATTTTACGTACTATAATCATCAATTTTAAATAATCCGTGTAGTACACATAAAGACCATCCTGTTAAATAGCACCCATAAAGAGCACTCAAAAGATTGATTTTATTAAAAATAAATTAACTTATAATGTTTAGTCTCTCGAACATAAAACTACACGAAACATAGTTACTTTATAAATTATCAAAATCTGTGAAGTTGATTGCATATTTCGTCAACACATTGTGATGATATAGTGACGTCTTCAATTTTTGGACATGAGACCGAGATGAGTCAGTCAGAGTTTGATCAAGGTATTCCTAACGGGATCGGTATCGCCCCCTACCTACGAATGAAGCAGGAGGGGATGACGGAAAATGAAAGCCGTATTGTTGAATGGTTTCTTACACCAGGGAACTTGAGTGCCGCACCGGCGATTAAAGATGTTGCCGAGACCCTCATGGTGTCAGAAGCGATGATAGTTAAAGTTTCAAAACTGCTGGGTTTTAGCGGCTTTCGCAATCTGCGCAGTACGTTGATTGATTACTTCTCGCAGTCTGAACAGGTGTTACCGGCCGAGTTATCGTTTGATGAAGCGCCAGAGGATGTGGTTAATAAGGTATTTAACATCACCCTGCGCACGATTATGGAAGGGCAATCGATCGTTAACGTCGATGAAATCCACCGTGCAGCACGCTTTTTCTATGGTGCCAAACAGCGTGATTTATACGGCGTGGGCGGCTCGAACCCCATTTGCGCCGATATTGCGCATAAACTACTGCGCATAGGTGTGCGTTGTCAGGCTTACCAAGACGCACACATTATGATGATGTCCGCTGCATTGCTGAAAGAAGGTGATGTAGTGCTGGTCGTGTCCCATTCCGGTCGCACCAGTGATTTAAAAGCCGCTGTAGAATTGGCAAAAAAAAATGGAGCGAAGATTATTTGTATTACTCATAGCTATCACTCCCCTATTGCCAAACTGGCTGATTTTATTATTTGTTCGCCAGCACCAGAGACCCCTTTATTAGGGCGGAACGCCTCAGCGCGTATATTACAACTCACATTATTAGATGCATTTTTTGTTTCAGTAGCACAACAAGATATTGAACGAGCCACGATTAATCTGGAAAAAACTGGCGCTATTGTCGACTTTTTCCGACGAGATAAATAATAGTAATAAAAAACCGGCATGTCTCTATTTTAAGGCATGCCGGAACTCTCTCCCTACAATGAGAAATGAGCCATGAATAAACTTCTAAAACTCTTTAGTGGTGCAGCCATAGGTATGATGTTATCCACCAGCGCGTTCGCTGCCGCAGAGTATGCGGTTATTTTAAAAACGCTCTCTAATCCTTTTTGGGTGGATATGAAAAAAGGAATTGAAGAGGAGGCAAAAGTATTAGGTGTCAGTGTGGATATATTTGCATCTCCCTCTGAAGGCGACTTTCAGTCTCAACTGCAATTATTTGAAGATCTGAGTAATAAAAATTACAAAGGCATCGCCTTTGCGCCACTGTCTTCAGTTAACCTGGTTATGCCTGTGGCCCGTGCCTGGCAAAAAGGAATTTATCTGGTCAATCTTGACGAGAAAATTGATATGGATAATCTGAAAAAAGCCAAAGGCAATGTCGAGGCCTTTGTCACAACCGATAATAATGCGGTAGGTGCCAAAGGAGCGGCTTTTATTATTGATAAATTAGGCAGTACCGGTGGTGAAGTCGCTATTATCGAAGGTAAAGCGGGTAACGCTTCTGGTGAAGCACGCCGTGCAGGAGCAACCGAAGCATTTAAGCAAGCCAGCCAAATCAAATTAGTTGCCAGTCAGCCTGCTGATTGGGATCGTATTAAAGCGCTAGATGTCGCCACCAATGTTTTGCAGCGCAACCCCAATCTGAAAGCTATCTATTGTGCCAATGACACCATGGCGATGGGGGCTGCTCAGGCGGTCGCCAATGCAGGTAAAGTTGGCAAGATTCTGGTTGTCGGCACCGACGGAATACCCGAAGCACGTAAGATGGTCGATGCTGGGCAAATGACCGCCACGGTAGCGCAAAACCCAGCGAATATAGGTGCTACCGGGTTGAAGCTGCTGGTGGAAGCAGTTCAACGGGGGAAAGTGATCCCATTGGATAAACAACCACAGTTTACGCTGGTGGATTCTGTACTGGTCACCAAATAGCGTTATAGCCGTACCCACCCGGCCATATCCGGTTAGAGAGCAGAGCCATTCACTCGGCTTTCCTCTTACGGGTTAGGTCGGGTAAGGGTAGATTTCGGTAGAAATAAAAAACTAAGGTGATTATATGGTCACGCCTTATATCTCTATGGCGGGGATCGGCAAATCCTTTGGGCCGGTTCATGCCTTAAAGTCCGTTGATTTAACTGTTTTCACGCATGAAATTCATGCGTTATTAGGTGAGAATGGCGCAGGTAAATCAACGTTAATGAAAGTATTGTCAGGCATTCATTCCCCAACGAGTGGATCAATAACTATTAATGATATTAATTACGACAAACTGGATCATAAACAGGCAGCGCAATTAGGTATCGGAATCATTTATCAGGAACTTAGTGTTATTGATGAATTGACGGTGTTAGAAAATCTTTATATTGGCCGTCACTTGACGAAAAAAGTCTGCGGTATAAACATTGTAGACTGGAGAAAAATGCGTATCCAGGCAGCAATAATGTTATTGCGCGTGGGTTTAAAAGTCAGCCTTGATGAAAAAGTGGCTAATTTATCCATCAGTCATAAACAGATGTTGGAAATTGCCAAAACATTAATGCTTGATGCTAAAGTCATTATTATGGATGAGCCAACCTCATCACTGACAAATAAAGAGGTAGATTACCTCTTCTTAATTATGAATCAATTGCGCAAGGAGGGTACTGCTATTGTTTATATCTCTCATAAACTGAATGAGATCCGCCGTATTTGCGATCGCTATACAGTAATGAAAGATGGTAGCAGTGTGTGTAGCGGCATGATTCAGGATGTTACCAACGACGATATTGTGCGCTTGATGGTCGGGCGCGAATTACAAAACCGCTTTATTGCCTTCAAAGAAAATGCCGGCAACGTGGTACGCGACACGGTGTTTGAGGTGAAAAACCTGACCAGTCGCGATAAGAAAAAAGTCCGCGATATTTCGTTTACTGTCAGCCGTGGCGAGATCTTCGGGTTTGCCGGTTTGGTGGGTTCCGGCCGCACCGAATTAATGAATTGCCTGTTTGGTGTCGACAAAACCAGTCATGGCGAAGTCTGGCTGAATGGCAAAAATATCACCCCCCGCTCCCCGCTGGATGCACTGAAGAAAGGCATGGGTTATATCACTGAAAGCCGGCGTGAAAACGGTTTTTTCGGCAATTTCTCTATCGCTGAAAATATGGCTATCAGCCATAGCTTAAAAGAAGGGGGTTACAAAGGTGCAATGGGGTTGGTTAAGCCACAGCTTGAGCAGGAAATTGCCGAAGAACAACGAAGCCTGCTGGCACTAAAGTGCCATTCTGTATCGCAAAACATCACAGAACTGTCTGGCGGGAATCAGCAAAAAGTATTGATTTCTAAATGGTTATGTTGTCATCCCGACGTGATTATTTTTGATGAACCCACCCGAGGTATTGATGTGGGTGCTAAAGCCGAGATCTATAAAGTGATGCGCACCCTTGCGGATGAGGGGAAAGTCATTCTGATGGTCTCCTCTGAGCTTCCCGAAATTATTACCGTTTGCGACCGTATTGCGGTGTTTTGTGAAGGGCGATTGACGCAAATCCTGACCAACCGCGATGACATCAGCGAAGAGGAGATTATGGCATGGGCATTACCACAAGAGTGAAATCAGATACGGCTGGGAAAAAGCCGTTTAACTTCGCCGCTTTTTGGGATAAATACGGCACTTTTTTCATTCTGGCGATCATTGTGGCTATCTTTGGCTCTATTTCGTCGGAGTATTTCCTTACTACCAATAACATCACGCAAATATTCGTCCAAAGCTCAGTCACCGTATTAATTGGGATGGGGGAATTCTTTGCCATTTTAGTGGCGGGGATCGACTTATCTGTTGGTGCGATTCTGGCACTGTCTGGCATGGTTACCGCAAAATTGATGCTGGCTGGGGTAGACCCAATATTTGCAGCACTGATTGGCGGTGTGCTGGTAGGTGGGGCACTGGGGGCCATTAATGGCTGTCTGGTCAACTGGACCGGTCTGCACCCTTTCATCATCACTCTGGGCACCAATGCCATTTTTCGCGGTATCACCCTGGTGATTTCTGATGCCAACTCGGTGTATGGCTTCTCCTTTGAGTTTGTAAATTTCTTTGCTGCCAGTGTGTTAGGCATCCCCGTCCCGGTGTTATTTGCCCTGTTTATCGCCATATTGCTTTGGTTTCTGACCACCCGTACACGTCTTGGTCGCAATATTTACGCCCTGGGTGGCAATAAAAACTCCGCTTTCTATTCAGGCATTGATGTGAAATTTCACATGCTAGTGGTGTTTATCATCTCAGGTATCTGTGCCGGTCTTGCTGGTGTGGTTTCGACAGCGCGCCTTGGCGCGGCTGAACCGCTGGCCGGGATGGGGTTTGAAACCTATGCCATCGCCAGTGCCATTATTGGCGGTACCAGCTTCTTCGGGGGCAAGGGGCGCATCTTTTCAGTGGTTATTGGTGGCCTGATTATAGGCACCATCAATAACGGCCTAAATATTCTCCAAGTACAAACCTATTACCAACTGGTGGTGATGGGCGGCCTGATTATTGCCGCTGTCGCCCTTGACCGACTTATCAGTAAGTAAGGACTCGATAATGAAGATATCTCCCTCCCTGATGTGTATGGATTTGCTGAAGTTTAAAGAGCAGATTGAATTTATTGACCAAAATGCGGACTATTTTCACATCGACATTATGGACGGCCATTTTGTGCCTAACCTGACACTGTCCCCCTTTTTCGTCAGCCAAGTGAAACGTATCGCCAACAAACCACTGGACTGCCACTTAATGGTGACACGCCCGCAGGATTACATTGCGCCTTTAGCAAAAGCAGGCGCAGACTTTATCACGCTGCACCCAGAAACTCTCAACGGGCAAGCATTTCGCTTGATCGAGGAGATCCGCAGTTTAGGGATGAAAGTCGGCCTGATCCTCAATCCAGAAACGTCGGTCGATAGCATGAAATATTACATTCATAAAGCAGACAAAATAACCGTCATGACGGTGGACCCAGGCTTTGCCGGGCAGCCATTTATCCCTGAAATGTTAGATAAAATTGCTGAGCTGAAAGCCTGGCGTGAAAAAAACCAGCTTAATTATGAAATTGAAATTGATGGTTCTTGTAATCAGGCAACTTACCAACTCCTGATTGAGGCTGGAGCCGATGTGCTGATTGTTGGCTCTTCCGGGCTGTTCAATCATGCCTCTGATATCGATAAAGCCTGGGCGCTGATGTCGCAACAAATCATTCATGCCAAGAGTGAGGTGTTACAGCATGCCTAAATATGACGTGGTGATCGGGGTCGATATGGGGGCGACCCATATCCGTTTTTGTTTACTCAAGCGCGATGGTGTGATGCTCCATTGTGAGAAGTTACGTACCGCTGATGTCATTGCATCGGGGTTAGTTGCTGGATTAAGCGCCCGACTGCATCAATATCTTGAACGTTATGATGCATGCTGCCAAGGGCTGGTCATGGGGTTCCCGGCACTGGTAGAGAACGACAAAAAGAGCATTATTTCCACGCCAAATTTACCGTTAACCCCGACTGACCTGGCGGGGCTGGCCGATAAGCTGAGTGCAGCGCTACACTGCCCGGTTCAATTCGAGCGTGATGTTAATATGCAACTCTCCTATGACGTACATGAACATCAACTTGAGCAGCAATTGGTCCTCGGTGCTTATCTTGGTACCGGCATGGGGTTTGCTATCTGGATGAATGGCGCCCCCTGGACTGGAGCACACGGCGTGGCAGGTGAATTGGGCCATATCCCCATGGGGGATGATGAAAAGCAGTGTGGATGCGGCAATTACGGCTGTCTGGAAACCACCTGCTCCGGTTTGGCGTTACGCCGATGGTATGACAGCACGCCGCGCGAATTTGAGCTAAGTGAACTGTTTCTCTATGCCGCCGGGCAGCCATTTATTGTGCAATTTATGCAACGAACAGCAAAAGCTATTGCCACCAGCATTAACCTGTTTGATCCCCATGCGATAGTGCTCGGCGGAGGGGTGATGGATATGTCAGGTTTCCCACTAGAAGCGTTGATCCGGCAAATACGAACTTATTTGCGCCGCCCGCTTTCCCATGACGTGGTGCGCTTCGTGCAAGCTTCATCATCAGCATTTAACGGTGCTAGCGGCGCTGCGACAATAGCCAGTAAGCAGTGGTTTATTTGATAGAATCAGCGTGTTTTTAAGTGATGTTCTCTACATCAGATATCGGCATATTGAGGCTCATGCTAATTATCCGCCCCGCAGCAGACCGGATTCGCCAGAGTTACCCTTCCCTCGCTCAGGGCAGCCCCACACCATACCGGTTTCAGACGATACTCTCCGTTGCCGACCGGTATGATTTTCACATGGTGCACCTGACTGATTTTAATATCTTAGCTGCCGGTGCTAGGTAATCGCCCTTCGATAATCATATTGTCAATATCATTATATTCTTTAGCTAATTATTCGCTGAAATTGATATTCTATTTTTCGCATATTTAAAGACAAAATTATTCTGTAGAACTGCCATTTCAAATATTTTCCCTCATGATATAGTCAAATCCTATTATTTTACCAAGAAGACTAATGTTGAAGCGCGAGGCTTAAAAGGCAAAATGGCTATCTTGGGTTACGATGGTTCAACTGATGCGCTGAAGGCAGTACGAGACGGTGTGCTCACCACAACAATCGATCAATACCCAAGGGAAACAAGGCCGAAAGGCAGTAAAAATTCGGACCGATTACATCCGTACGGGGGCTCGCCCGGCAACAGCAGATGTCTTGGTTAGCCCTGTTGCAATTACCAGCAAGAATCTTAATAACCCAGAACGAATCGAGCTTGTAAAATAATGTCGCCAGCGACTTTATCACTCTCACCACCACTGTGTTAGCACGACTTTTATGGCACTGTTGCAAATAAGTTTTTGATCTGAGTTTCACCCTTCAAAAAGGGCTCAGAGAGAGACCAAAAACCTTATTCACCAAACGCACCTCGCCATTAGGCGACCGTAATACTTAGGCTCAGCCTGGAATATACGCAATGCTTTCCAGGTTCGGAGAAAGTTTACGTTTTTTTACTGCACGGGATGGAGGGTGGCATAAATTGCAGATAAAACAACTAATGGGTTGATGCGCATGGGTAATAAAAGCACCACCACAGCAACTGCAGGCGGAAAGTTGTAACATATTACTGTCGACAAAGCGCACCAATGTCCAAGCCCGTGTCAAGGATAACAATGGTTTTTTACCAAGCTGTTGTGGAAACTGTTCCAAGTATAAATAATAAGCCTTGATAATGATTTCTACTTTCTGATATTGCCTATTTTTCTGTAGGAATTGATAAACATTATAAAACATCGATGAATGAATGTTCTGTTCCCATGTCATAAACCAATCGGCAGAAAATGGCAGCATTCCCTTAGGAGGGGATATACCACGTAACTCTTTATACAGTTTGACCAGGCGGCCACGGCTGAGTTGCGTTTCACTTTCCAGTATCTGTAAGCGTGCGCCTAAAGAGATCAATTCCATGGCAAGTTGAATCTCTTTAACTTCTTGAACAATACTTTTTTTGCTCATCATCAGCCCCCCTCATCATTGTACTCTCCCTTTTACCCGGTAACTTTTGCTGTAACTGGCTTGATAGCAAAATACACGTATGGACTTGTTGCAGATCGTCGATACGGGACTCTTTGGTCAAACGCTCAACGGTGCTATGATCGTCGAAACGGAAATGGCAGATCAGTTGATTGATTTCTGCCAATTTGATCAGTTGTGGCAATGTGAGTTTTGACAATACATCGACCATCGCTTCATCAATTCCCAAACGGAATGTTGCCAACGCCTTTTCATCCTTTATCAAACGTTGCGCCAAAAGCAAATATGACAAATTGATATTATGAAGGTGTTTAAGCAGTTCAGACTTGTCCATATTAGTCATCCTTACAGACTATGTTGTTTAAAAACATTTGCTGAGTGATACTTTTATCGCCAGACTCGAGTCTCTTCCCGAAGTTGTCCTACCATTCTCATCATACTGGCCGCGATTATTTCGCGGTTTTATTTCTCAAAAAGACTGCTGCGTATCTCTCCCATGTAGACTGCAATGTATAAATATACGGAAACCTTGTCGTTAAATGGTTTTTCATAATACAACCCTCCAATAGAAACGTCGTAACATAGCGGTATAGATGTATTTCATCTCAAATACCTGTCTGACAAAGCTTTAAGATTGAGATGGTAACTTTTGAGAAAATCACTAAAAATCATCAAAAGTCAGGCTGTTTTTAATAACTATTTAGAATATTTTCGCTATGAAACTATTTTCAAAAACCATGATAATATTTACAAATGGAAGTACAATTTTACATCTGGATTATCATTAACCAACAACAAAATAAAAACAATTTTTTAAAGAAAATGCAACATATTTCACAAAAAAAATCATCATATCCACTTTAGAAGTCAGCAAAAGATATTTTCTTTATGAGGATACTTCACTAACCGTTTTTGATTTCAGGATTCATAAATACTAATAGATAGGATATTTCCTACAAAACAAGAAATATCTTATTAGGTAAATAACATATAAGTTATTTACCTAATGTTAAAAATGAATATTCCATACTTTAATTGCACTAATATGGCGAGTGAAGGGAACAAAAAAAGATAATATGGTGGATAGATATTATTAGAATTTCTTCAGTAAATTGTTTTGATAGCTGCCTAAACTGCTTGTGTATAGTAAGGTATTCATACCAGCATACCGCGTGGTATTACAGGTTCTCAGCACCTCCCCTCCCAAAAAAGTGCCATCTGATATTTGAAAAACATTTATTATTATTATGTTATATTTCTAAAGTAATTAATTAAATTCAACGATGCAAAATCGCGTTACTGCTCTAATCCATTATTTTAATTGATGATATTACAGACTATTGCATAACCTATCGCCATTGTCCTGACTATCTCTGTAACTCCAAATCCCTGAGTACGCATTATCTGGATCTGTGTCTTTCGACTGTCCGTCTTTGATCAAACTTAATAAGTTAAATTTGATTTTGTGATTAAAGTCAAACATTTCAAAGGAAGGTTGTCATATAACATATACAACATGTCACACCAATAAAGTTAAAGTTGTAGACCAGTAGTTTAATCATTGATGCTCATTTTATATAATATGACATACATTATATATGTATAAGAAAAGTAAAAACACAGGGAAATAATATGAACTGGATAATAGAATCCCTACCCATTCTATGGGTAGTAGTTGGTGTATTGGTATTACTTGTCTTAAATATTAAATTCAAAATTAATGGCATGCTAGCCTTGTTACTTGCGGCAATTACGGTTGGGCTATTAGAAGGCCACCCATTAGCCTCAATTAATAAATCGATAGAAACAGGGGTTGGAAGTACCTTAGGCCACTTAGCTCTGATTATTCTTTTCGGCGCGATATTAGGCAAGCTAATGGTGGACTCAGGTGCAGCTCAGCGCGTTGCCAGCACATTATTGGAAAAATTTGGTCCGAAGAATGTACAGTGGGCAATATTAATAATTGGGCTTATCTTTGGTTTGGCGATGTTCTATGAAGTCGCATTCTTAATATTGGCACCGTTGGTGATTAGTATTGCTATAGAAGCTAAAATACCCTTCCTGAAGTTAGGTATAACTATGGTTGCAGCAGCAACAACTGCCCATAGCCTCTTTCCACCACAACCTGGTCCAACCGCATTAGTTGCAGCATTCCATGCTGATATAGGCATGGTATATATATACGGTATCATAGTCGCGATTCCCACAGTCATTTGTTCTGGTATACTATTGCCCAAAATACTTGGTAATTTAGATCGCCCTATTCCTCCATTACTTGAATCATCCAAAGTCTTTACTGAAGAGGAAATGCCTAGTTTTGCCGTCAGTTTACTGGTTCCTCTAACCCCTGCAATCATTATTGTCTTAGCTACAATAATTAAAATTTACATTACACCAAATGGGAATTTATTCACTTTCTTGAGTTTTATCGGTAGTGCACAGATCAGTATGCTGATTACGGTAATTATCAGTATTTTTGCATTTGGTATTTTCCGTAATAAATCGATGACTGAAGTAATGAGTTCTTACACTGAAGCCATTGAAAAAGTAGCACTCGTAGTTTTTATTATTGGTGCAGGTGGTGCATTTAAACAAATAATTGTCGATACTGGCGTTGGTGACTATATTGCGGAGATGATGAAAAACTCATCAGTATCACCACTGATCATGGCATGGTTTATTACTGTATTGTTACGTTTGGCGACAGGTGCAGGAACTGTTTCTGCTATTACTGCTGCCGGTATTGTCGGTCCACTAATACCTACTTTTAATGTTAATCCTGCACTAATGGTGTTGGCAACAGCTTCAGGGAGTAACACCTTAACCCATGTTAATGATGCTGCATTCTGGCTATTTAAAGAATATTTTGGTCTGTCGATTAAAGACACTTTTAAAACATGGGGATTACTGGAGTTAACTAACTCGGTTGTTGGACTGGCAATCGTATTACTGTTGAGTTTGATTGTTTAATCCTTAATATTGCAGGCAATCGGACTGGTTGCAGTGCCAGTCTGATTGCTACTAAATGTGGATTACGTCGTACCGCTGCGACAATATTTTGCAACATTGCAAAAGGTATATATTTAAGTCACTGGTGTGTCAGTAATCTAATACAAAAGATGAATACCATTGGTTACCAACGATTAGAACATTACAGCAAGAAAACCTCAGCCCCCGCAGGCTGTCACCTTCCTTCTTGGCACAATGACAACTATGCAGACACTGAGGGCATTATCTCTGATGCTGGTGGTGTTTATTCATATTCTACATTCATGATTCCAAGGTCATGGTTGGCATGAAGCCACTTAATACCCGTAACTTTTCCTGTAGGGAAGTTAATTTCCGGTGAATTAATCGATGCTGTTGTCTCTATTTCCTTCCCGTCGTTGAAGCACTCGATGTGTACAGTTTGTTGTGAGTTATTGATGGTACAGCCATCTTCAACGATCATCCCTACGATATGGATCACACCACTAGTTGCTCCGCTGCAGAGGGGAATGTTAGTGAACAAAAGAAAACTGATTGAGGCTGATATGCAGGCGAGTTTATAAGCATTCATGATAAACCTCACTGTTAAAGTTACAATTAAGCAACAAAACAAGATCACTTAATTAACATTTTAGTTGATTTTTTTATACATGCAACGAAGAGGAAAAAAAATTAATATGGCGGATTACCCTATGGCACTGACTATCTACCACGGGCAACGGGATGAGCGAAGGATGGATGCCTAGCTAAAAGAGCACCCATTGAAGACATCAACATTCAGGTCACTTATTTTTCAGTCAGCGACAGACAAATCAGATATTTGTGTTTACCCAAAAACGGCGCTGGAAATGGCCGTTTTATGGCGAGTGTTTGCCCTGTCGTGTTTGCTGATCAAACTTGCCCTATTTCTTATTATTTCATATCAAGCTGAAGGCTATTACGCACCACTTTATCCAAAAATTTTGCAGGCGCGAATCTGAGAATGAAATTCAACTTTCCTGCCAACGTTCCCGCCGTGTAACGCAACTTGGGGCGTGAAGTCTGAATAGCCATAACGACCACTTCCGCTACCACCTCTGGACTTTCCGCTTCAGCCATTGCCTTGCTAACAACTTTGGTTAGCTTAGCCCGAATAAGCTCATATTCTTCAAGCTTGGCATCCGGTACTAAATTATTGGCTTCAAACTGTGTTTTTATGTAGGCAGGTTCGATGACAGAGACTCTTATGCCCTGCGTGCGCAGTTCATGATCCAATGATCCTGAATACCCTTCGACCGCATGTTTGCTGGCAGCATAAAGTGCCACATACGGCAACGGAACAATCCCCAGTATCGAACCGATGTTAATGATACGCCCCCAGCCTTGATGGCGCATGTGAGGAACGACTGCCCGCGTTAACCTGACTATGCCCAAAAAGTTCGTATCAAAAATGCGCCTGGCCTGCTCGATCGAACTTTCCTCCGCAGCCGCCGGAGCAACCCCAAAGCCCGCATTATTCACCAGAATATCGATCCGCCCCTCCAGCCTCAGCAACTCATCAATGGCAGCCTCGACAGAAGCGTCGTCCGTCACATCAAGTGTCAATAATGGAAATGGATGCGTACCTGCCAGCGAGCCACGTCGGCTCGTGCCATACACCGTATAACCTGCCGCTAAAAGTTTATTAGCAGATGCTTCGCCAATACCTGAGGAAGCACCTGTAACCAGTGCTACACGTTTGTTTGTCATGCTGAATTAGCCCTTCATGAGTTTTTTTAGGTTGCTCGTCAGCGATGAGAAGACAAGCCATACAGAATTTATAATGGATTTATCTCGGTGCAGCACAGCAGGAAGACTGTTCTGCACAGTGCACCGTATCGACTAAAGGGTTTTATATCGCTCCGCGGCTTCAGCTTGTTTGATGTCCGAAAGCAGAGTCTGTCGCGCAGCATCAAGGGCGTCCCAGCGTGCAGCATTATGTAACGGTGGGATGGTAACCAACTCACGGCGATCAAAGCCAACCAGTGCTGCATCAACTAATTCGCCCACTTCCATCATTTTGGACAAGGTACTGATGTCGATACCCGCACGTTCCCAAATTTCCGTGTAAGTTCCGGCAGGGAGTACCGCCTGGACATAAATGCCCTTAGGTGACAGCTCAAAATTCATTCCCTGAGACAAGAAAAGGACAAAGGCTTTGGTTGCGCCATAAACCGACATTGCAAATTCAGGGGCGAGTCCGACAACGGAACTTATGTTGACGATCGAACCCTCGCCGGCTTTTACAAACCGTGGTGCCACTGCACTGGCAAGTCTCGTCAGGGCAGTGACGTTAAGCGCGATAAGACGTTCTATCGAATCAGGCGCCTGCTCTGTAAAACTGCCCGACTGCGCTATACCTGCGTTATTGATAAGAATACCTATTCGAGTGTCGTCGCGTAGGCGAGTTTCGACCGCTGCTAAATCATCCGCTTGCGTAAGATCGGCAGGCAGAACATCAACAGAAATGCCTCTTTCTTGTCGCAGACGATTTGCAAGCATCTCTAACTTTGCATTGTCGCGAGCGACCAGAACAAGGTCGTGCCCCCGGCGGGCGAACCGTTCAGCGTATACAGCACCAATACCCGTAGAGGCGCCTGTGATGAGGACTGATGATTTGGTCATAGGTTGATCTTCTTTATTAATGAGTAAACAGAACCCGCAATATGGGATGTATGTAGGTAGAAACTTGATACCCGCGAGTCTACTGGCTGACTTCTGTAAACGATGGGTAATCGGTGTACCCTTCTGCACCACCGCCATAAAGCGTTTCAGGGATAAGTGCGGCCAGAGGCACTCCCGTCTTCAGCCTTTCGACTAGATCTGGGTTGGAGATGAATGGGCGTCCGAACGCGAATAGATCGGCTTTGCCTTGTGCAAGTTGAGTGGACGCCAACGCCAAGTCATAGCCATTGTTACCGATGTAGGTGTTTTTAAAGCGTCGACGCAGGGAATCGTAATCGAAAGGTGATACATCACGGGGACCGCCTGTTGCGCCTTCAACCACATGGAGGTACACGATGCCTAACGCATCGAGTTGCTCAGCGAGGTAGTCATATTGCGGCTGTGGATCACTGCATGAAATCGCATTAGCGGGTGAAACCGGTGAAATACGCACGCCTGTGCGTTCAGCGCCAATTTCATCTTTAACGGCAGACGTCACTTCTAACAGCAGGCGCGCTCGATTCTCAATAGAACCACCGTATTCGTCAGTACGCTGATTAGCGCCATCTTTTAGGAACTGTTCCAGCAGATAACCATTTGCGCCATGGATCTCAACGCCATCAAATCCGGCGGCAATGGCGTTTGCAGATGCCTTTCTGAAATCGTCGATAATGTCTTTTATTTCTCTTAGCTCAAGCGCACGAGGCACAGAGACGTCGGAAAATCCATTGTTCACAAAGGTTTTAGTCTCGGCACGGATAGCGGACGGAGCAACCGGCGCAGCGCCATCCGGCTGTAAGTCGACATGAGAAATTCGCCCTACATGCCACAACTGTACAAATATCCGCCCACCTTTGGCATGCACGGCGTCAGTCACCCTGCGCCAGCCATCGACCTGAGCTTGCGTGTATATCCCCGGCGTATCCTGATAGCCCTGCGCTTGTGCGGAAATCTGCGTGGCTTCAGTAATCAGCAACCCCGCAGTTGCACGCTGAGCGTAATACGTCGCTGCCAGTTCATTGGGTACCAGACCCGCTGCGGCACGATTACGTGTTAGCGGCGCCATCACAATATGATTAGTGAGCGTTATTGGCCCCAGATTATAGGGTTGAAATAATTGTCGATTCGTCATGTAAGTTCCCCTGCTAAGTGATGTGTGAAAACACAATGTAATGATGATGATCATAATCTAAAAAGTCAAACGGTTTGATTACGATCATCATCAATGTATACTTGTGACATGAATTCTTAGGAGAGGATGCGGAAACGATGAAAGTTTCTAAAGAGCAGGTTCGTGAAAACCGAATGCGTATTGTTGAAACCGCCTCAGTGTTGTTTCGTGAACGGGGCTATGACGGCGTGGGAATAGCGGAACTGATGTCAGCAGCAGGTTTAACTCACGGCGGGTTCTACAAGCACTTTAGTTCCAAGGCTGATTTGATGTCGGAGGCGATGAGCTGCGGTTTTTCACAATCCGCAGAAAATACAGTGGGTGTGGACCGGGAAAAATTTATTGAATACTACCTATCCCGCCAACATCGCGACTCTATGGGAAAGGGGTGCGTGATGTCGGCACTTGGCACCGATACAGCACGCCTGTCTGAATCCATTAAGGCAACATTTGAGACCGGAATTGAAACTCAGCTAGCTCTTTTAGCGAATGGAAATGCAGCGGGAAGCAAAACGCGTGCCGACCTGATTGACACTATTGCACATCTTGTCGGTGCACTTGTGTTATCGCGTGCTTGCCCTGACGATTCCGCTCTGGCAGATGAGATTTTGGCTGTTTGCCGCTCCCGTATTCTCAGTCAGGAAGTCCATGAGGATTGAATCCCCAGAGCATCAGAGACTCAATAAAATGTTCATAAATTCTCAGGTCACATCTTAATAACGTGCTCGATAAGGCAGTTTTCTGCCTTAATACAATTGATCAAACCAACGAATTTGATTTGTATACGGCCACATCAATCAAAACAATCTAAGAAATTGATCTGCTCCCCTTTGATAAATCCAAGGTAAGGTTTGTGATGTCCGCTCTGGCACAGGGCAACTCATAGTAATTAGCTAATGCCTGCATTTCGCATAATAGTGGTCCGCCCCCTGTGCATTGAAATTTATTAAAAATGAAGAGAATATTGCAATATTTCCAACCTTTCATCGGAACATTTTATATCTGGATATTGATCAAATAATAAATTAAATCCATTTAAATATTAATGAGTTAGAAAAGAGACATATAATGAAATATCTTACCTCTTTTTTTGCAATAGCCATCCTTTTTGCCGTTTTTTTCTTCATTCGTTTATCTGATTTTGACCTTTCTGGCTATGGACAACAGCGAATCATATCATTTCAACATCATCAGGATGTTCTGCAAGGTACGCTGATTCTTCCTCCTGATAAAAAGTATCCCCCAGTTGTACTTATCGTTCACGGTGATGGTGCTCAGGACCGCTGGTCAGGGGACGGATATATCCCACTCGTTAAGTTCCTTGTTGCACAGGGGATAGCCGTTTTTTCATGGGATAAACCCGGCATAGGAACAAGTTCCGGTAACTGGCTGGCACAGACAATGCCTGATCGTGCAGAAGAGGCTGCCCTCGCGTTACAAAAACTGAAAGAACAACCTGAATTGAAAAGAAGTCGTGTAGGATACCTTGGTTTTTCGCAGGCTGGCTGGGTAGTACCGCATGCAAGTCAACTGGCAGCACCCGAATTTGTTGTGCTGGCCGGTGCAGCGATAAACTGGCGAAACCAAGGGATATATTTTACGGAACAACGGCTTAAATCTGAGGGGCGAACTGCTGTTGATATTCAGAATGCTAAAAAGCTTGAAGCAGAGACTTTTGATAGGCTATTCACGGAAGAAACGGCTTCGCGCCCATGCTTATCGCGCTGTACGCGGCAAGACTTTGAGCGCAGGAATTCTCGCGCAGATGCGACAACATATATCTCAGAGATGCATACGCCAACGTTGATCATAATGGGAGACGCTGACCGAAATGTGGATCCTAATGAAACAATAGCTTTCTGGACCAGAGCATTACCCGTGGACACCCCCCGTTGCATACGGCTGGTCCCCAATGCAACTCACGGACTTCTGCGCAGCAAATGGTTTGATTACCAGCTACCCTCTCAGTTTCCTCTGTGGAAACAGGGCGTATTTCTATTGTCCGGGCAATATGCTTATTCACCTGGAGCACTCAATGTTATTTCACTCTGGATACTTAATCAGGAATGTGACTACTGAACTGCATCCTGACTGCTTGTCGAAAACCAAGCAGTGGGGCGGACAAAATGAAAGATTTCCGGCCTATTTCGAACAAGCCATTGCGTTCATAAAGTCTTCGTGCACCTTCATTATCTGCAATAATATCAAGAATAAGTTTTTTCCCCTGTCTATAGGCCATATTTTTAATATGACACAGCAACGTCGGTCCAATCCCCATGCCTCATACAGACTCGTTGACGAAAGCAGATCGACAGGTGTACCCATAGCCGTTATTTGAAGGGCTTGCGGGATCATATCAATCGATTTCAGTACAGTACGATGCGTGCCGGGCAGAGTACTGAGTATGACAATCAAGGGCATTCATGGCGGCATCAAGCCCCATTGTGAAGCACAGGGATGGTGGACTGAACCTGCGCTAGTTTCGCTGTTGTCTGGGCGAGATCAAGGTTCTGCGTGAGCGCATCGGAGATACACTGATTTAGGGGCGGATCGTTAAAACTCTTCCACCAGTGAGATAAGCTGTCATTTCGTGATGCCGAGCTTTTTCTGACAAAGGATTGCGCCTGATAATGCTTTGAAAAAGGTGCCTCAGGGCGATGATAATCTGGCCCAACAGTACAACCGGCAAGCAAAGAAGTGCTCACTACAAGTGCAATAGTATGTAAAGAAAACATTGCGCCACCTTGAAACAATTTAAATCTGTGACCAAACAAATAAATGGTCACTTATTGTCAATCGGAGCCTATCACGCTAAGCTGGAAAAATGACTAAAAATATAAACGTTCCTTCATCACGTGGTCCACTTGATCACAACGTCCGAGACCAGATAGTTGAAGCAGCTACAGAACATTTCGGACACTATGGCTATGAAAAAACCACCGTTTCAGAGCTTGCTAAATCTATTGGTTTTTCAAAGTCCTACATATATAAATTTTTCGACTCTAAGCAGGCTATCGGCGAAGTGATTTGCGCTAACCGCCTTGAAATGATCATGGCAGTAATCAATTCAGCGATAGCCGATGCCCCGTCAGTAAGCGAAAAAATTCGCCGACTCTTTAGGGCGATCACCGAAGCTGGTAGCGAACTGTTTTTCCACGATCGAAAACTTTACGACATTGCCGCCGTTGCGGCGCGGGATAAGTGGCCTTCGACAGAGATGTATGAAAATCGCCTGCGTAAACTGATTGAGAACATCATTGTCGAAGGCAGGCAGGCTGGAGAGTTCGAACGAAAAACGCCTCTTGACGAAGCCACACACGCGATATACCTGGTAATGCGGCCCTTCATGAGTCCCGTTCAATTACAATACAATCTCGAAGCAGCCCCGACAGCTTCCGTTCTACTCTCATCTCTGATTCTAAGAAGTCTGTCACCCTAACTAGTGACCATTGACTTTATTGGTCACTAGTCTGAGAATGTGGATACCGTCCTGTTAATTCAATAAGGGTTCCCATGCTCAGGCTTAATTCAGCCAATATTGCCGCCTTCCTCCTCCCACTTGCCTTGGTGGCTTGCGGTGATAACCCCGGTAATGATGATCCGCGCACGCGACCTCCGCTGGTAAGGTCAGCACCCGTTGAGAGTGCGATCGATACTTCTCGTGCGTTCACCGGCGTGGTTGTTGCCCGAACGCAAAGCGACCTTGGTTTTAGGGTGCAGGGCAAAATCCTTGAACGTCTTGTGGATACTGGTCAGTCCGTCAAACGGGGCCAACCATTGATGCGGCTAGATCCTGTTGACCTTAAATTACAGGCGCAGGCTCAGCAACAGGCTGTGGATGCTGCCCGGGCGCGTGGGAGAAAAGCTTCCAATGATGAGGCTCGTTATCGTGGCCTTGTTGCTGCTGGTGTAGTGTCTGCGTCGGAGTACGATCAGATTAAAGCTGCGGCAGATACAGCCAACGCGGAACTTAGTGCAGCTCAGGCCCAGGCAAATGTGGCGCTTAACGCGATGAGCTATGCCTTGCTGCAGGCCGATGCAGACGGTGTGGTTATGGAGACGTTCACCGAACCCGGTCAGGTGGTCAGTGCTGGACAGGCGGTCATCCGTCTTGCCAGATCCGGGCAGCGCGAGGCGCTTGTGCAACTGCCAGAAACGTTGCGCCCTGCCCTAGGCAGCGAAGCTCAGGCTACGCTCTATGGCAACCAAAATCAGCCTGTCATTGCAAAGTTGCGCCTGCTTTCAGATTCAGCGGATGCCACGACCCGCACATTTGAGGCGCGGTACGTGCTTGAAGGCTTGCTGGCGAACGCGCCGCTGGGTGCGACCGTAACGCTGCACATCGAAAATAGAGTGGGAAGTCAGGTAATGCAGGTCCCTCTGGCTGCTCTCTACGATGCGGGCAAAGGTCCTGGTGTCTGGCGAATTTCCGCTCAACCTACAAAAGTTTCATGGCAGCCCGTTAAAGTTCTTAGTCTGGGTGACGATGCAGCCAGGGTAACTGGCGGCGTAAAGCCTGGTGAAAAGATTGTCGCGTTAGGGGCGCATCTTCTGCATGAAGGTGAGGTTGTCCGCCTGGCTGAACAACCCGATGCTGCTCTGGCGGGGAGTAAGCCATGAGCGAAGGACGATTCAACTTGTCAGCGCTTGCGGTGCGCGAGCGCTCAATCACGCTGTTTCTTATTATCCTCATCACCCTTGCTGGCATTTTCTCGTTTTTTGGGCTCGGGAGAGCTGAAGATCCTCCCTTCACGGTTAAGCAGATGACTATTATCACCGTCTGGCCTGGAGCGACCGCGCAGGAAATTCAGGATCAGGTTGCCGAACCACTGGAAAAACGCCTGCAGGAACTCAAATGGTATGACCGCACGGAAACTTATACCCGCCCAGGCATGGCTTTTATCACGCTGTCACTACAGGACAAGACGCCGCCTTCTCAGGTGCAGGAAGAGTTCTACCAAGCGAGGAAGAAGCTTGGCGATGAATCCAAAAACCTCCCCCCCGGCGTAATGGGGCCGATGATAAATGACGAATTCTCTGATGTTACTTTTGCCCTCTTTGCACTGAAAGCGAAAGGAGAACCACAGCGGTTATTGGTGCGTGATGCCGAAACGTTACGCCAGCAACTCCTGCATGTACCTGGCGTGAAGAAAGTGAATATTATCGGAGAACAGGCCGAACGGATTTATATCTCCTTCTCCCATGACCGTCTGGCTACGATGGGGCTATCTCCTCAGGATATTTTCTATGCGCTAAACAGCCAGAACGCATTAACACCTGCAGGTTCAATTGAGACCCGCGGCGCACAGATCTTTATCCGCCTCGATGGTGCTTTCGATAAACTGCAGAAGATCCGCGATACGCCATTTATTGCTCAGGGCAAAACGCTCAAGCTGTCCGACGTGGCATCGGTCGAACGGGGTTATGAAGATCCGCCCACCTTACAGATTCGTAACCAGCATGAACCGGCGCTGCTGCTGGGTATTGTGATGCGTGAAGGCTGGAACGGCCTGGATCTGGGTAAAGCGCTGGATGCCGAAACGACAAAAATCAATGAGAACATGCCTGTGGGTATGACCCTAACGAAAGTCACCGATCAGTCCGTGAATATCAGCTCTGCGGTCGATGAGTTCATGATCAAATTCTTCGTCGCCCTGCTTGTCGTTATGGTGGTGTGTTTTGTCAGCATGGGCTGGCGCGTTGGGGTGGTGGTCGCAGCGGCGGTACCGCTAACGCTGGCCGTCGTTTTTGTCGCGATGGAAGCCTCCGGAAAAAACTTTGACCGAATTACGCTCGGCTCCCTTATTCTTGCCTTAGGCTTACTGGTCGATGATGCCATAATCGCGATCGAAATGATGGTGGTTAAAATGGAGGAAGGCTACGACAGAATCAAAGCTTCCGCCTACGCATGGAGCCATACCGCCGCGCCAATGCTGGCCGGTACGCTGGTGACAGCCGTTGGCTTTATGCCCAATGGTTTCGCACAGTCTACCGCTGGGGAATATACCAGCAATATGTTCTGGATTGTAGGCATAGCCCTGATTGCCTCATGGGTCGTGGCCGTCGTTTTCACGCCTTTTCTGGGTGTCAAAATGCTGCCAAATATTGCAAAAGTGGAAGGCGGCCATGCCGCAATGTATAACACGCCTCGTTATAACCGCTTTCGCCGTGTACTGGTCCGCGTTATCGCGCGAAAATGGTTAGTGGCAGGTACCGTTGTAGCTATTTTTACTCTCGCAATTCTGGGGATGGGGCTGGTGAAAAAACAATTTTTCCCCACCTCTGACCGTCCAGAAGTATTAGTGGAAGTCCAGATGCCTTACGGCACCTCTATTGAGCAGACCAGCAACGCAACAGCGAAAATAGAAGACTGGCTGAAAAAACAACCAGAAGCAACAATCGTTACCTCCTACATCGGCCAGGGTTCACCTCGTTTTTATCTGGCTATGGCACCAGAGTTACCCGATCCATCGTTTGCGAAGATAGTTGTGTTGACTGATAACCAGGAGTCACGCGAGGCGCTCAAGTTACGACTCCGGGAAGCGGCAGCCAACGGGCTGGCGTCTGAAGCGCGCGTACGCGTGACGCAACTGGTGTTTGGTCCGTATTCACCTTTCCCTGTCGCTTGGCGTGTTATGGGGCCTGATGCCGATAAACTGCGTGAAATCGCTAGTAAGGTTAAGGCTGTGATGCAGGGAAGCCAGATGATGAGGACCGTCAACACCGACTGGGGTCCACGAGTACCAACGTTACACTTCTCCCTAAATCAGGATCGTCTGCAGGCTACAGGTTTAACGTCAAATACCGTTGCCCAACAGCTTCAGTTCCTGTTATCGGGTGTTCCCATTACGTCTGTACGTGAAGATATTCGCTCAGTACAGGTTACTGGTCGTGCCGCGGGCGATATACGCCTGGATCCGGCGAAAATAGAGGGCTTCACCTTAGTCGGCAATTCAGGTCAACGCATTCCTCTTTCACAAATCGGGGAAGTTGAGGTCAGAATGGAAGACCCCGTACTGCGTCGTCGCGATCGAACACCCACCATTACCGTGCGGGGTGATATTGCAGAAAATCTGCAGCCACCGGATGTCTCTACATCAATCATGAAGCAGCTAAAACCGATCGTTGATTCACTTCCGCCTGGATATCGTATTGAAATGGCGGGTTCGATTGAGGAGTCTGGCAAAGCCACTCAGGCAATGGCACCGTTGTTCCCCACTATGATTGCGATGACGCTACTGATCATCATTCTGCAGGTGCGCTCAATGTCAGCAATGGTCATGGTATTCCTTACTGCCCCACTGGGGCTGATCGGTGTGGTTCCTACTCTACTGCTTTTCAATCAGCCGTTTGGCATCAATGCACTCGTCGGATTGATCGCGCTCTCGGGCATTCTTATGCGTAATACGCTTATTCTTATTGGGCAAATCCATCATAACGAGAAGGAAGGTCTCGATCCGTTCCATTCTGTGGTAGAGGCAACGGTGCAGCGAGCCAGACCGGTATTACTGACGGCGATGGCCGCTATTCTGGCGTTCATTCCACTGACGCATTCGGTGTTCTGGGGGACACTGGCTTATACGCTGATTGGCGGAACGTTAGGAGGCACCGTCATTACTCTTGTCTTCCTGCCCGCGATGTATGCGATCTGGTTCAGGATCCGTCCTGAGGTGCAGACCCATTCCGAACAACAACTGAGAAACTCAATATAACGTTCAACTATCACAGACGGATAGTCGCTACCGGTTGCGGCGTTTTCAGTCCGCTAGGATGTGGGACAGAAACAGTCTGGCAGCGGCTGTAGGAAGGTGCCGAGGCCGATAAGTCTACATTTACACGTTCAAATGGCACATTTTTCTCGAGAAGAACGATCGCTGAACGCTGCACAAAGGGACATAGTGGGTGGCTAATAAGTGTCAGGTCATGGGTAGACATCTCAAACTCCAGATAAAAGGATAGCCCGCCACTATAAAAGGTGGCGGGCTTGATGAATTGTAAATCTTATTTTGGTGGCTTAGATTGAAACGCCGCCGTCGATGATGATTTCTGAACCCACGGTCCAGGCTGACTCATCAGATGCGAAGTAAAGTACCGCTTGCGCTACTTCCTGAGGCTTACCAAAACGACCTGCAGGGATGGTTGCAACGATATCTTTCATCACTTGATCATGATATTCCACTGGAATCCCCGCCTTATCGTAGAGCGGTGTATCAACAGGGCCAGGGCTCACTGCGTTGATACGGATCCCACGAGAAAGTAACTCGTTAGAAAGTGTTTTCGACATGTTAAGCAATGCTGCTTTGGTTGAGCCATAAACTGAAGAGTTCACTGGTCCTGTGTGAGCATTTACAGATGTATTAAAGACCACTGATGCAGAGCTTGCGAACACTGGCAGCAGCGCCTGCATCAGGAAGTAAGGACCTTTAACGTTGATATCATAAATGCGGTCGAACTTCTCTTCTGTCCATACCTCAATTGGCATATACATTGATATACCAGCATTCAGGAAAGCGATATCCAGTTGTCCAAAGTGTTCCTTAACCGTTTGAGCCAGAGCTTTCTGTGCGTTCACATCAGCGGAATCAGCGCTCACGACTAACACATCATTACCAAGTTCTACTTTCGCCTTTGCGATAGAATCAGGGTTGACACCAGTAACAATTACGCGTGCACCTTCTGCAACAAACAGCTTCGCTGTTTCAAGACCAATACCACTTGTTCCACCCGTAATCAGTGCGCGTTTACCTTGTAATCTGGACATGTAAAAATCTCCTGTTAGTTTTAACAACTAATCGGCGAATGACCGATTTGATAGCCACTGTATGCTCATGCTCATATTGTGATAAGATTGTATTTTTAAATATGTTTCATGCATTAAAAGCATGAGTGGGTTTGAGGATGGATAGATTACTTTTGATGACATGCTTTGTCCGTACCGCTGAAACAGGCAGCTTTTCCGCAGCCGGTAGGGATTTAGGCTTAGGGCAACCGAACGTGAGCCGTCATGTTGCAACCCTCGAAGAGCATTTGCAGACCAGATTACTTCACAGAACAACCCGCAAGCTTTCCCTGACGCCTGAGGGAGAACGTTATTATTTGGAAGCAAGACGTATTCTGGAAGCCGTCGAAGAGTCAGAGTCTTCTTTCAGAGAAAATGTTACACCCACAGGGCTATTACGCGTTGCCTGCCCCACAGCATTGGCTCACACATTCTTAGTCCCACACATCCCAGATTTTTTAGAACGCTACCCTGAGCTAACACTCGATCTACAGATTAATGACCGCTATATCAATCTCGTTGATGAAGGTGCTGAGCTGGCAATCCGCATTGGACACTTGGAGGACAGTGCTATGCGTGCCCGCAGACTTGGCATGTTCGAGCGAGTCTGTGTTGCCAGTAACAAGTACTTAGCTAAACACGGAACCCCTAATACCCCTGAGGATTTAAAAAAACATGATTGTTTGATCTATACCTTGCTAACAACAGGAGCTACCTGGAGATTTCAGGATATCAATGTCCCTGTTTCTGGTCGGCTCAGGGTCAATTCACCAGAAGCAGTACAGAAATTTGTCAATGCAGGGATTGGAATCGCACAGGGCCCAGAATGGCTGTTCGAGGAGGGACTGGAAAATGGCAACTTACAATTATTACTGACTGATTACACTGCATCGCCCGTTCCCATTCAGGCCGTTTATGTTGCTAATCGACTTTTACCAAAACGGGCGATTGTGTTCATGGATTTTGTTGCTGAAATTTTTGAAAAAAACCCCGCCTTCAAACTGTACAACTCAATGAAATGAGCCTGAGATAACGAACGAAATATTTGCTGGCACTGGAAGAACGAAAATCGCCCTTACTTATGCCATAAAAAACTTGTTGAATGCCTCAGTGTGTGAAACGGACACTGATGACCTTGAACGGTGCTAATCAATAACAACCCAGTCAGGCCTACCCATTCATTTTTCAGAGTAGGAAATGCGGTATCCACTGTCCTCCCTGAGAACGCTGGCAAACCCAGCCTGACTTAAGTGCATGCCGGCAATGATCAGTTTTTCGCTGACAGCTTTTTCCATTATTTTCTTTCTTGTTTCCTCGGCCTGAGCGGGGTCGGTGTCGAATAAAATAGAAACAGCCGGTTGCGCTGACTGAATATGAGGATAATGGACAATGTCTCCCCATATTAATAAGCATTTATCATCCGCATCGATGCGAAAACCGGTATGCCCAGGCGTATGACCCGGTAGCCATACCGGCAGAATACCTTCTGCTATTTTGTCGCCGTTAAAAAAACGCACCTTCTGGGCATAAGCGTCTAAGGTTTGGCGGACCAGCCAAAAATTACGTTGCCCGCGCTCATTCGCTATGTTGAGTTTTTCATCATCCTGCCAGTGTTGCGCTTCGAGAGGATGAAGAATAATTTCAGCGTGTTTAAAAACGGGCTGTTTTTCAGAATCCAGCAGGCCTCCAATATGATCCGGATGGCAGTGCGTCAATAAAACAGTATCGACGTCGTCAGGGCTAACACCCGCTGCGGCAAGGTTTGCGTTGAGTTGTCCCGCCATGTTATTCAGCGGGCCTGTACCAGCGTCAACCAAAATGATCCGACCCAGACCGCGGATAAGGTAACAGTTTATATGGATATCGCCGGGCTCACCGATTCCGGCACGGCATTGAATAACGTCCGCATCAGCTTTTTCAATGCCTGACAGCAAATCCAGACTCGCTGACATATTGCCGTCACTCAGCACAGTTACCTGAAAATCGCCAATCTGACGGAACGGAAGGGGATGGCTCATCACTACCTCGAGGTTAGTTGCGGGCGAATAGGTGTTCTGCTGGGGAGCCAAAACAGCGAATACGGGTCATCAGACCAGAGGCCTGTTGAGTGGCAAAATCCAGTTCACGCATAAAGTTCTCCATCACTTCATGGGTTCGCAATGTTGTCAGACGATAAAAGAGCTCGGCATAGACTGGTTGCCCGCATCCCGGCTTTACATCGACAAAAATGATATGAACGTTTTTGGGTTCTGCACCAAGGATGTCACAGCAGAGGGCGCTGCATTTATGGGTAAAATCACCAAGGCTTTTAAACTTGTCAGAGTGATTTTCAGAAATATAAAAAGTCAGATTAGGCATGATGTTATGGCTTTCCTTTTTCAGCACTCTGCAACTGCGGAGTCAGAGGCTCATAGAGATACACACCCGACATATCTGTAAACAGCGAGGCCATCTCAACAGGCAAGACATATACAACGCGATAGTCAGGGGATTTATCCAGCCCCACCGCATGCATTTCCAGACCCCGATATCCCAGTACTGTCTCTAAAAAGTCTATTGGCTTTGCGCTCAATAGCAGAATTTCATCGGAAGAGATGGCTGGAGCAAGGCCTTCACCTTCATAGAGGTTACGATGCCAGTCAGTAATGCAGACCTGCCAACGAGAGAAGTTACCGCCTCCTTTTAAACGGTAATCCTCACTGCTGAGAATATCCGCATCATTAATCGTATGAATGGCAAGGTAAACAGGGCAGCCGGATTTGACGGCGCGAAAGCGTTGAGAGGTAGTGAAGCCAGCAACAGATATCAATGCGGGTAGTTTTTGTTGGCTGTAAAAGGCATTCCATTCTGCCTCGCTTTCAGGATTGTTATACGAGCATTCCACGGTATAAAACATCAGCCCATCTCACATGAGTTATAAACGCGAGCAAATACATTCGCTCAATGATTTTTCATCATGCTACAGGCTGGTTATGCCGCTTAAAAACGATAATATGTCACGGATTAGTGATATTAAGTCAATGAAAGCACGTTGTAAGCACAGAGCAAGGAACAGGTGGAATGCGCAGAAAAATACCCAGTAGTGCGTCCCTGCAGGCTTTTGATGCCGCCGCAAGGCACGGTAATTTTGCCCGGGCCGCAGAGGAGTTATCGTTAACCGAAGGGGCGATTAGCCGTCAGATTGCGCGTATTGAAGCGTTGCTGAACTGTAAACTGTTTGACCGTATGGGAAGCCGGGTAAAGCTTAACCCTGTCGGCGCACGCTATGCACATCACGTGCGTGAAACTCTCGATCGGCTCGAAAGAGATACGCAGTACATAATGGGAATGCCTGAGGGCAGTAAGAGTCTGGATATCGCCGTCCTGCCGACCTTTTCCAGCCGTTGGCTTATTCCCCGCCTGAGCGGCTTTAACTCTTTGTTCCCGGACATAACGTTAAATATTGCGGCGAGAACGGATCCGTTCATTTTGCCTGGAAGTGGCTTTGACGCGGTCATTCATTTTGAACATTCCGCATGGGCAGGTATGCGTATGCAATTTCTGTTTCAGGAGATTCTGCTGCCTGTTTGCAATCCCGCACTGTTAACAAATAATGACGTCAATCGACAGTTAAACGAACTTCCGCGCATTCACCGTCGACAGAATCCTGATGCATGGCATCACTATGCCCGGGAAAGTGGAATACGCCTCGATAATCCGGCTCAGGGTGTGCGGTACGATCTTCATGAAATGTCCATCGCTGCCGTCATCGCGGGACAAGGCGTAGCATTGGTTCCGCGTATGTATGTCGAGAATGAATTGAGTTGCGGCATGCTTGTTTCGCCCTGGCCAGCCTCGGACTGCCTGAGCAAAAAATTCTGTTTAGTAAAACCGACGGAAACAGGAATCAATGAGGCTGCGCTGGAAAGTTTTGAACGCTGGTTGCTTGCTGAAATGAATACGCTCACCAGCCTTAATGCCGAACGATGACGTTACGTCCGCTCATCGCTGTGAGTTCAACCGATGGATGCAACGCTATCCTTAATCGAAGGAGGACGTTGCCATGAAACGAAGAACGCGTATTAACTTCACGCCCGAACAGAAAGCGATTATCTGGGACAGATATAAGCAAGGTGATCCCCTGCATGATATCGCCAGAATGTTCGACAAATATCATCCTTCTAACGGACTGTGCTTTCCAGTTTCTTATGGCCTAACAGAAGTTGGATCACCCGGAGATTCTTGGTTTTCTTGTATATCAGGTAAGGTTTTGTTCTTCTCATGGAATGTGTGCCGTACAGCGAATCATCAAGACCAGGCTTTGCAGCCCATCCATGAAAAATGCGATTGTATTATCGGGTTGAGATATGTTGGCAAGAACCGACCCGAGATTGGAACAAGTAGTCTTTACTGTGCAGATTACCCAGCTTTATTAGCGCTGCAACTGCTTCTCTCGTCCCTTTGGTTATCTCAAATTGGACGGAGCTACCGGTTTTCTGTTGTAACACCGTTGCTCTGCTCGAAACAGAACTGCCATATGCAACATCTGATACTTTGAGTTTTACCAGATCACAGCCCCGTAGCTTACTGTCCAAAGCCATGTTGAACAGGGCCAGATCGCGCGTTTTACCTGCCAGTTCAAGTCTGATTCGAATCCCCCAGATATGAGATATCTAAAGCGGTCTTTTTTGTCCGATGATACGGTCTTTGTTCCACGGTGACGTGTTCATACTCAAATCCCCTGCAATATGGGAGATTTGAGTATGGTTGTCCCTCATGAGCGAAGTGCGGAAATTGGCATTTATGCGCGCAAAACCGGGGATGTGTACGTAAGGTGCTGCGTCATTAGAGAAAGTTGAGTGGCTAGGCTCGTCTGCAGGCAGAGGGTAGCTGATCCCGGTAGACGTATTTCAGTTTGTCTGACCGAAAGATAATTAATACTATAATTTTGAAAAAGTTAAACTAAGTATTATGCATAAGACGTGAAGCTAAAGGACAGATATGACAGCATATTCAAACTCTGATGCGGCAAGGGATTTACGCTCGGCCTTAGACAAGGCCCCCGCTGGCGCTGTGAACGGAGAATGGTTCTTTATCACCGAACAGGCTAGAGTCTCCTCACAAACCGGAGGCTACATGTATGCAGACGGGAGTCACGTTGCAGGGGGGAACCACTCCTTTCAGAAGGTCCGGGAGGTTGTCGAGAAACTCGAAGCATCACGGATACAGCCCTTTAATAAGGTTATCGTTCACTGGACAAGGTCTAAAATACCGTTAATACGGGGGCGCGTTACGGTTGACACACTATTCGATGAGACAATTGTGCCGCGCGGTCCTCAAGACCCGATTTATGAGGCAGCTTCTGTAGCAAGGCGAGCCTTTTGGGAAAGGTATGGCAGCGTCTCAGATGGCTTTATGGCTGAACGAGATGACGCAAACGTACACAACCAGACGAAATGGTTCGGGCCCCATCGTCGAGTGCTCAACACTAAGAGCAACACCAAATTAACTCTGGCCACTGATGGCCTTTCGACTCCCTGGGCTGGCATTGCAGACCCGGAAAATGGCGTAGGATGCGAACTTTTCATGGAATTTGACGCTTCGAATATCTTCAGCCACCAGGTTGATGACTGGGCTCATATCTTGATTAACCTGGGTGATCTCGTTGCCGATGGGTATCAGGTTGCTGCCGATGTTGAAAAATATGGCGCAATCCTGTTTTGCACTCTTACAGACGAATATAACCCAATGACCCGAATCATCCTCAGCCGTGATGGCCGTAGGATTGATAATTTGCCTTTCGGTTCCGTTCCGCTGATCCGTGTAACGCCGATAGCAGAGTCAGAGATTGAACACCTTGATCAATCTGATGAATGGGCATCAAGCGCAGCTAGACATGCTCTCGCGGAACGGCAGATAGAAACATAGACAATTATCACGAAGTTATTCACGCCCCTTACGGGACAGAGTGAGTTCACTCACCTTACTTTAAGGAAGAACAGCATCAAATGATTGGACCTTGTTCCGCTGTGAGCGAAGTTCGCTGACCCCGAATATGCTCAAGAGTAAAAAGTAATACAGGATCAACGGTATAATTGTGGATCAGTTCTTTTTAGAAAATAGATAAATGCCAGTCGATGCGACTGACTGAGGAAATTTCCCATCGAAAATTATCGGCTACATCGTGGCAGGCTTATCGACCATATCCAGCTTGTAGTAAACAACTTCGAAACAAGCAAAGCTTTTTACACAGTTGTACTATCTGTTCTGGAGATCCCTGTAATAAGTACAGACGACGATTATATCTGGGCAGATGAACTTGTCGTTTCGTCAGTAAAAAGTCCAGCCTCTGCAGGTGAGCTGACAGGACGCCATCATTTGGCTTTTCAGGCCAAGAACCGTGAAGTGGTGGATGCTTTTTACCATGCGGCACTCTCTCATGGTGGGCGTGACAATGGAGCGCCTGGCGAACGAAGCTACCATCCAGGGTACTACGCGGCTTTTGTGCTCGATCCTGATGGTAACAACATCGAGGCTGTTTACCATGGAGAGGCAGAGCGCAGTACACAGTCTGTAGAGATTCGCTTCAGCCTCTGAGTAATATGAATGGCTGGTACTAATACTGTAAGTATCCCACAACGGCGGATAGTGCGCTTTTAGCTATCTATCCGGTTCGTGCCATAACTTTCTCTATATCCGCTGCTGGCACGAAACGGACAAATTAACTGGGCTGGGGGTCCACTGTGAGCGAGTAGCAGACATTGTGCATTTAGAGACTAGTGTAACACCAGGACTCTCTGTGGCTGTTTAATGTAGCCTTAGGTTGCTAAGGATGTATTGCTCAAATTCTGCTGTATGTAATCAATGAGCGCTCGCGTTTTAGCTGGCAAATAACGCCTGTCAGAATAAAGTGCGAACAATTGAAGTGGGGCTGGCGGTTGTTCAAACTTAATCTCGATCAGCCGTCCATCGTCGATGTAGGGTTGGCAGGCCTGTTTCGAAAGAATGGCGAAACCAACACCCGCTACCGCCGCGCGTCCTGCCATCTCTCCGCTGTTTACCCTGTAATGGCCTTTAACCTTAATCGTCTCGAATCCCTCCTTTTTATTCATAAACTGCCAGGGAGCACCTTTAAGTGCATTTACCGTGGTAATACAGGGTAATTCTTCAAATTGCTGTATACGAGAAGGGATGCCATAACGCTGAATGATGGAGGGGGCTGCAACGATAGTGCAAGGGATTGTCACCAGATGACGGGCTATGTAATCACTGTCATCCAGTTGGCCACGGCTCACAATGATGGCTAAATCCAGATCGTCTCGCAGGGATTCAAAACCAGACAAATTTGTGACACAGCTAATTTCCAGATCCGGGTGCTGGCAGGCAAAATCGGCAACCACAGAACCCAGCAGTGCAGGACCTATTTCATTGGGAATACAGATACGTAGTGGCCCCTTGAGCTGCATTTGCCGCAACGTTAATTCTGTTTCAGTCTGCTCAAGCGCTTCCAGTAATGGCTTCGCCCGGGTATAGAGCAGGTGTCCCGCCTGGGTGAGTTTCATATGTCGGGTGTTGCGCTCAATAAGCTGAAGATTCAGTCTGTCTTCTAACTGAGAAATACAACGACTCACGTTTGATGTCGGCATTTCAAGGATTTTCGATGCCCCAACAAAACTGTCTCTTTCAACCACCGCAATGAAAACTTTCAGGGTATTAAAATCAAGAGCTGGCCGCATCAACTATCCCATAAATGATAACAATAAGTGTCAGTTTTACCATCTAATGAGCCGCATTGATAGCAGTTAAACTCAGATATCTTTCATCCACAGGTCGCTTGTTATGTCACTGGTCACAACAACGTTTAATCATAAAGCCCTCATCCGGATAGCGGTTGTCATGGCTTTTATCCAGTTCACGAATGCACTGGAATATATGATGTTCAACCCTGTTTTTGCTTTTATGGCAGCAGACTTCGTCGTTCCCGTATCATTCTCAGGCTACGTATCCGGCATGTACACCTCCGGGGCAGTCCTCTCGGGAATTATCGCCTTTTACTGGATTGGTCGTTTCAATAAGAAACGTTTTCTCTTCGTCAATATGGCACTCCTGGGGATACTGACATTTTTGACGACACTCACCTCCAGTTTTAGTCTTCTGCTTGCATTACGATTCTGCGCAGGACTGGTAGGAGGCACAACAATGGGGGTGGGTATCAGTATATTGATAAATCTCGCACCGGCTAACTTGCGCGGAAAAATGTTGGCGACGGTCATTGCATCATTTTCGATGGTAAGCATTGTCGGAATGCCCGCGATACTATTTTTGTGTGCTCATTACGGCTGGCATGTCGCTTTGTGGTTTATCAGTACGCTGTGTTTGTTGGCATTGCCACTGATTGTTTCCATCATCCCTCAGGATCCACTCTCTTTCGACACACCCCACGCACTGCCACTCGACGTTAATACTTTGCTGTTCGCTTCCAGTAATGCGCTGGTACAATTTAGCCCGATGCTGATCATTCCTGTTCTGGTACCATTAATGACCCAACTGCTGGGCGCCTCTCAAGACCTGCTGCCATTGCTGTTTTTCGCCGGGGGCATTGCAGGATACCTGTCAACAAAAATGACAGGCGCGTTAACTTCCCGTTTCTCTGCTTTGGTTCTGGCTACAGGGTCAACCATCGTCTTTATAGTGAGTTTGCTAATACCCATTCTGGGCTATCCGCATGCGGGGCTATTTATTACTGTATTTCTCGGTGCATCATACAGTCGTCTGGTTTCCTCCTCGGCGCTGACCATTCAGTTTCCTGATGACAGGCAACGAGCGGGATTCTCTTCATTGCAGTCATCAATAATGTACATGATCACAACGGTCGCATTTTTTCTGTCAGCTTTTCTATTACCTGGGCACGCCATAGCACCACAAAATATGAACACGTTGCTGGGGGTATGTGCAATTTCCGCATCAGGGTTCCCAATCATGGTTATCATTCTGAAAAAGAAACTGGCTAAGCGTACGCTCCAACCGAATCATCTCATCAATGATTAGCATAACGTCCGCAGTTGGCACAATGCCGACGTTTAGATTTCGTTCAGACTTATCACAGTGTCAGAGCTGGCCTGAACTGATATTCTTCATTTATTCAGATAATGGCTGAATTTATGAATACATCTAATAAATCTTAGTTAATTACACCCCATTATCAAATAAATCACTCTGCGTTATGCTTATCTCAAGCACAACCCTCAAGGGTAAGGTCATGCAAACAATAAAACTGAATAATGGGATTGATATGCCTCTACTGGGCTTTGGGGTCTTCCAGATGACTGAGGCAGCAGAATGTGAACGCATATTGATGCACTGATAGCCAGACCCCGCCAAACTCAAGCAACACAGAGATTAGATTTTGTAATCTGGAACAGCGTCAAGAATTACAGGTATAATCCCACAAATTATTCAATTGGTTTAGAGACGAAAATGACAAAACTCACCTTACAAGAGCAGATGCTAAAAGCGGGATTAGTGACCAGCAAAAAAATGGCTAAAGTCCAAAGAACAGCTAAAAAATCACGAGTTCAGGCTCGTGAGGCAAGAGAGGCTGTGGAAGAAAATAAAAAAGTACAACTTGAGCGTGATAAAGAGCTAAGCGAACAACAAAAACACGCTGCTTTATCTAAAGAGTATAAAGCTCAGGTGAAACAGCTCATTGAAATGAACAGAATCAATATTTCAAAAGGCAATATTGGTTTTAACTTCACAGATAATAATTTAATTAAAAAAATAACTGTGGATAAGACTACTCAAGCTCAGTTGATTAGTGGCCGTCTCGCCATTGCTCGTTTGGTCGTGGATAACAGTAGCGAGAGTGAATACGCTATTATCCCCGCGAGCGTAGCCGATAAAATTGCGCAGCGAGATGCGAACAGTATTGTATTAAATAGTGCGCTTAGTCAGGAAGAGCAAGATGGCGAAGATCCGTATGCCGATTTTAAAGTGCCCGATGATTTGATGTGGTAATTAACGTCTTGCAGATGCTTATATATGAAAGGCCCCTTAGGGCTTTTCATTAAGATTTTATGTCCAGCCAGTTCATAGGAAAACGCAGGGTTATTCTGGGCAATTGCCAACATTTTTGCTATCAATCCGACTGGATTACGTCTATAGATATAAGCAACGAAAGGGATGAATACGAGAAAATATAATATTTTCATTTTTAATGCCGCTGTTTGAATTAACGGCGACGGATAGCGGGTTTGGCGATAAAAGTCATTTGATTAAGCATTTCCATATGCACTTTGGCACGACTCCGGGCACCTTCGCAGTGACATCGTTATAGATACTTTCGCTTTCAGAATGGGCTGGTATTACGGGCTTTGATCCACTCTTCGCCAATGGGATGATTAAAATGTAACTCACTGGCGTGCAGCATCAGCCGCGGAGCCCGTTCGGTACCTGGTAGCAGGCGACCGCCATACAGGTCGCAGCCCAAAATAGGGTGGCCCAACTGCTGGCAGTGAATGCGTAGTTGATGGGTGCGCCCGGTCTCCGGGGTTAGCTGTACCCGCGTCAATGGCAGTAACGTACTGTCTTCCAACTCATGATAAAAACGCTCAACAACCTGATAGTGGGAACGAGCGGGCTTACCGTGGATTGAACAAATAGACATTAGCGGGAACAGCGCCGGGTCTTTGGCAATCGCAGCGTCTATCACCCCTTCGTTGTCGTCCAGATGTCCACAGAGCAGTGCGCTGTACACCTTAGTCACTGTGCGCTGACTGAACTGTTGGCAGAGGGCAGCGTTAATAACCTTATTGCGGGCAATCACCATCAGCCCGGAAGTACCGAAATCAAGGCGATGGACCAGGGTACAGCCGGGGAATATCTGTACCAGCCGATGATGTACCGAATCGAGATTTTGTGGATTTTTCCCCGAGAGGCTGAGCAGCCCTGCGGGTTTATTGATAAGCACCAGGTGATCGTCCTGATAGAGAATCTCTATCTTGTCATGGCACGGAGGGGCAATAAAGGTATCAATAATCGTAGACATCGGCTGCCCGGATGGAGAGTGGGAGTGGATAATAACGAATTTTCAACCAACTGGCGAATCAAGTACCTACAGTCGCAAAATTAAACACCTAATACATTGTTAAATAACGATATTAATTAAACTCACTTTTCAATACATCACCAAGCTATTTAACTGAACATGCACGTAACATCACAAAAAACAGCATGTTACCTAACAACACCTTAGTGCGACAGAGCCGTTTTAGCGTTTCCCTGGCTCAAACCATGCAGCTAATTGCAGAATATCATTTTCTTGCAGAGTCCCAGCGTTGTAGCGTAGCTCTAGCCATGATTGGAGCCAACTGTATTTCGCTTCTGCCAAATCCCGCCGCGAGTTATACAGTTGCTGCTCAGCCAATAAGACATCCAGATTGATTCGTTCACCACCCAGTACACTGCGACGGGTAGCCAACAGTACCTTTTGCGCTGAGTCTACCGTCATTTGCCACGCACGTATTTTGGCAGCACCACTACTCGTGAGATTGAACTGGCGTTTGAGTTCCGCCAATACCTGTCTGGTTTCTTGATCGAGTTCCGCCTGCGACTGTTGATAGTGTGCCGTTGCCTGCCGAGTCGCACTGGAAATACTCCCCCCAGCATAAATAGGTACATTCAACTGTAGACCAATGCTTTGCGTATCATATTTCTGGTTATAATTATATTCCGCTTCAGAGCGAGAATTACGGGAGGAGGCCACCAGTTGCAAGGTCGGCAGATGACCGCTACGACTGTTTTCTATTTCATAATGTTTGGCATCTAGATTCTCCCGCTGGCCAGCAAGACGGGCATTATAGCGAATAGCCAGATCGCGCCACTGCGCCAGTGTGCGGTCATCGCTGATATTCTGTGGCAAAGCGTCCAACGTTAATGGCCGTAACTCTGCCAAGTTAACCGATCGACCCATCATATTTTCCAGCTCGGTTAATTGGCTGTCCAACACATCTTGTTGCTCAATAAGTTGTACCTGGGTCAACGTCAGGCGTGCAGCAGTTTCATCAATATCTGTTTGTGTGCCCTCTCCGGCAACCAATAACCGACGATTCAGTTGGATCTGTTCCTCATAAGCACGTAATTGGGCATTTAATAGGGATGTTTTTTCCTGAGCTAATAAGGCGCTGCTATAAGCCCGATACAGCCGGACGATCAATTCCTGGCTTTTATCACGATAGCGTTGATCTGCGAATAACTTACGCGCAATGCCTTGGCGATAGCGGGCATAGGCGCCGTAATCAATTAATGGTTGCCGCAAAGACAGCATGGAGACATAGCTATCGTAATCCCGTTTTACCTTACTGTTACTGCGGTTATCGGCCTGACTCACAGTGGAGTAATTGGTGTTTGCCCCATAGCTGTATTGCAAGGAGGGTAATAAGCCAGATAAACCCAAAGCGGCCTCCTCTTGCCCTGCATCCCGCTCATAACCCGCAGCCCGATATTGTGGATCATTATGCACTGCCAATTCCCATGCATCGAGTAATCCCAGTGCATTTCCCTGCTCAGGTAACACTAACAGGATGAGAAATATGATTCGTAAAGTTAATGGCATCCAATGCTCCCTACTCTTCCGTTAATGCTATGTGCAGGCGATCCATCAATGGCTTAAATAGATAATTAATCATTGAGCGTTCACCAGTACGGACAAATCCTTGAACCGGCATACCAGGCTTGATTTCTAAGTGATCCAACTTCTGCCGCGCCGCCTCACTGACTTCTACCCGTAAACTGTAATAAGGCTCTTGCGTTCTTTCATCTAATATCCGGTCAGCCGACAACAATTTTACCGTCCCTTCTACTTTCGGCGTAGTGCTCTGATTAAACGCTGTGAACTGCAATTCCACCGCTAAGCCAGAGTGGATTTTATCCACCATTTCTACCGGTACTCGCGCATCCACAAAGAGCGGCTGATCATCAGGCAAAATTTCCATCAGGGACTGGCCCGCAGCAATAACACCACCTTCGGTAAAGACTTTCATCTCCACCACTGTACCGGCTACCGGCGACCGCATTTGTATATTTGCCAGATCGAAATTCGCTTTTTCCAACTGGCTGAACACTTCAGTTATGGTGGATTGCACTTCCGCCATCTGGGTGTTGACCTCTTTTCGATATTCTTGTTGACGCAGTTGGATACGGAAATTCTGTTCCTGTATTTCCCGTTCAACCCGTTTGATTTCGCCGACAATTTGCGCTATTTCGCCATTAAGTTGCGCATAAAGCTGCTTACTTTCCAGCATTTTATTGCGCGGGACATAGTTCTCATCCGCTAACGATTTCAATCCGTCCAACTGTTGGGACAATGCTTGCTTTTGGCTATTCTTGCTACCAAGAACTTGCTTCTGCGCCCCCATCGCGGCCTGTAAACCGGCAATATTGGCGCGTAATCCATCACTTTCCAACTGTAATGCCTGCTGGCGGCTATCAAGTAGTAGTTGTTGTAAGGCCAGCATTTCATCCATACCAGTCTGCCGCTTCACCTGTTGTAAACGAGGCGTCTCTACCAACTGTTTATCCCCCTTTTGCTCGGCCAGTAAACGAGCTTCGTTGGCCAACAACTGATAGTACTGCGATGTTAGTCCATCACTGACGGAGCGTGCCCTGACAGCATTTAAAGTCAGTAGCACTTCACCGGCAACGACCCTGTCGCCATCATGAACCATAATGTGGTCAACAATACCGCCTTCGGGATGCTGAATGGCTTTTCGGTTGCCAGAAACCACCACAGTACCCGTAATCGGAACCCCTTTATCCAACGGGGCCAATAGAGCCCAAAGGATAAAACCGCCAAAACCGGCCAATACCAACCCCCATCCCCAATACAATGCCCGATTCTCACTGCGTTGTATTTCCTGCAAAAATGCCTGTTCCGTTTTTTTATTGTGTTCGGACATATGACTTGCTTCTCTTCTTATTGCCATTCAACCCGGAATGCCTGTTGTTTGCGCAGCGCGCTTTAGTTCAGGCTGATTGGACGCATTTAGCCGCTGTAGCTCGGCCATCACTTCGCCTGCCGGACCAAATCGCTGTTGTTGCCCCTGGTTCAGGATCAATAACTTATGGGCACGAGCGGTCAACGCAGGACGATGAGTGATCAGCACCAAGGTACAACCGCGTTTTTGTAGCGCATCCAGTGCCGTCAACAGGGCACGATCCCCGGCTGTATCCAGACTGGCATTCGGCTCATCCAGCACCAGAAAACAAGGATCACCATATACTGCTCTTGCCAGCGCTATCCGTTGGCGTTGACCGCCCGACAAACCCGCACCACTCTCACCAAGCTCCGTGTCATAACCTTGAGGCAGCGAGAGGATCAGCTCATGAACCCCGGCTAACTTTGCAGCGGCAACCACTTTCTCACTGTCAGTGGTACCGAATCGGGCAATGTTCTCTGCCAGAGTACCGCTGAATAATTGAATATCTTGTGGAAGGTAGCCGATATATGCACCCGATACCTCTTTATCTAACTGATTCATGTCGGCTGAATCCAGTCGCACAGTTCCTTGACTCGGCGCTTGTACTGCAACTAACAAGCGTGCCAAAGTAGATTTTCCTGAGCCGGAAGCACCCAGAATCCCCAGCGTTTCCCCCGCATTAAGAGAAAAATGAATATTATGCAAACGTGGAGGTTGATTGGTATTGGGACGAAAAGTGATGTGTTCAACACTCAGCTCACCTGTCGGTGGTGGCAAGGTCATGCTGTCTTCACGATGGGGATGATTGTGTAACAGTAAATGCAAGCGGTTCCAGGCTTGACGTGCTGCAACCCATTGCTTCCAGACCCCAATTAACTGGTCGATAGGACTAAGCACTCGCCCGACCAAAATCGATCCGGCGATCATCATACCCGCGGTAATCTCACCGTTTACCGCCAGTAATGCTCCCAAACCTAGCATCAAAGATTGTAAAACAATGCGCGAGCTTTTCGATAAAGCAGTCACAGCAGCAGAGCGTTCACTCGCCAGATTCTGCTGGCGGATAAAACCATAGTGCTGCGCTAACCAGCGCTTACGCATATTGCCTAACATTCCCATCGCTTCAATCACTTCCGCATTGCGTAAATGCGTATTGGCCTGATGGGTTGCTTGCATTGACAGCTTATTGGCTTGCGCCAATGGGTGGTGGGTAACACGTTGGTTTAACCAGGTGAGGATGATCAGAAAAATAGCACCGCCCAACGCCAGCAGACCCAGCCACGGATGTAATAGGAAAACCACAGCGAGAAATAACGGAAACCAAGGAGCATCGAAGAAGGCAAACAGAGCGTTACCGGTGACAAACTGGCGTAATTGAGTTAAATCCGTTAACGCCTGCCCTGCTTTAGCATCACCATCGCGCAAGTTACGCTCAAAAGCCGCATTGAAAACCTGTTGATTGAGACGCAAATCCAGTCGGGTACCAAGACGGATAACCACCAGGCTACGCACCCACTCTAGCGCTCCCATAAAAAAACATAAGCCAACCATGAGCAATGTTAGCATCAGCAATGTCATCTCATTACCCGAAGCCAAAACCCGGTCATACACCTGCAACATATACAAGGAAGGTGCCAACATCAGTATATTAATAATGGCACTGAATACACCCACACCGTAGAAACTCTGCCGACATGCACCCAGCGCTTCTCGCAATCGGTCATAATTAGGAATTGAATGAGAAACCATATCTTTCCTTTAATGGTTTTCTGACAAGCGAAATATTATGTTTATGACTTTACCGCTCAAGGAAAGAAATAAAGTCATTAGATGAGGTAGATGGGCGTTAATTCGGTATACGGCGCAATGTGACCACTCCGGTATTATCCGGCAAAGTCATTTCATAACCTTCTTGTGCTCGTTCAAAAAATGCCAATGCATTACCAGTCCCATCAGTTAAAGTAATGCCGTCCGGCGTTGGACGCCAGCCCTGCGGAGCACTACCCAGTAACTGTTTAAGGCAGGAGGATTCCCCGCTGGCATGCCAGGTCAAGTTGGGTTTAATTACCGTGGATTTCAGCTCAATGCCGCAGACTTTCACAACAGAGCTATTTAACTGTAATTGCCATTGACCACTTAAATCACTGGCATTCGGTAGCACCAGACTGCTCGCCATAATCGCTCCTGAACTCATTAAAGTTGATATCGCCAATATGGCACCAAACAGTGTCCGATAAGGTTTACGTAATGACCTCTTCACTATAAATACTCCTTTATAAACAGTGCTTGGCTTATCACCCGGACGCTGGTTTACTTTTATCAGCACAGCCCTATAAGATAAACGCTATCTTTATATCAGACTGTTCCATAATTCATAATATAAAGAGGCGTTCAGCAATAATTAACCCACTCTACATACAACTATAAAACTCATTATTCTTGATTTATATGCTATTTTCATCTCCAACACGGTTGTGAGTTTTTTAATTCCTACTTCTGTAATATGTGATAAAAACGTCTGATTAAATCAACCAGACGTTGGATAGCAATCACATCAAACAATAAAATCAGTTGTCTGAGTTGGCTGACCCACAATTTTCACAAGGAAATCAGGTAATAATTGCTCGCCATCAACATTTAATGCCAAATCGCTGATATTAGTCTGCGGATCATAAGTTAATAATGCTTCACCGGCAGAACCGCTGAAATGATCAACAAAGTGAATACCACCACTGCCAGTATTAAAAACGGATAAATCGATTTTATCTATACCGCCCTCAAAATCCATGATCCAGTCTGGCGCACTTGGTGAAGAATCCGTGGTCCGGCCGAATACGAAAATATCGCTACCGCTGCCCCCCCAAAGTTTATCTGCACCGCCGCCGCCGAACAGAACATCATTACCTGCACCACCATGTAGTTCGTTATCTGCTCCATTACCCACCAGAACATCATTACCAGAACCACCAATGGCATTCTCAATCGTCACGTTGGCGGCGATTGAAACGTTAGCTTTTAATCCCCCAACATCAGAAAAAGCAGCTTCTTCCAGATTGATACGTTGATCAACGCTATAGCCTGAGAAATCAAAGGTATCAATGCCACCCGCATCCCACACAGAGAATACTTTCTGATCACTGCTATCTGTCAGGGTAAAAGAGTCACGCTGAGTGTTGGAGTTGAAACCATAGATATTATCTTCCGTGCGAGTATCCATATTCGCACCGTAAAGACGCTGAATTGCAAAAATATCATCCACTAGTGGCGTTGACGCGTAGTGCCCCTGATGGTCAGCCCCGGATTGCCAAGCATCCCAGTAACTCATGATACTGAACTGACGAGTATCTTCACCATAAACCGCATCCTTGGCAAAAGTATTACCCTGTCCGGCGTTATAATTCGCAGGGTGACTCAGACCAAGTGCATGTCCCAATTCGTGCGCCAGAGTCAAGCGGCCATACTCCATTTTCTCTGGCTCTCGGATATTATCCATATTGTAATTATACCAAGTGCTGGTATCAGCAATTCTTCCGTTAGGACCAGAAGTGTAACTGGAACTGGTATATGCCTGCCCTCCCGCCAGCTGCCCATCAGCCGTTAACGAATAGTTACCCAATGTAATATTGGCTTTTTCGGTTGGCCCTACTTCGGTGAAGTGGATATTAGCGACATCAGACCAGGATTGCAGTGAAAATTTAGTTTGTGTCACTTGCTCAGGATTGAATTTAATAAACCCGTGAACATCATTCGATTTTTGAGACTGTAAATCGAGGAATGAATAATTTAGATCAACATCGTGCCCTAAGGTCGTTTTTCCATTCCAATTTAGTTCGCTACGGTTTAACTGCAGAGCCGACTTACCTAAATCAAAACTAACCTTTCCACTTGACGTAGTAAAACCATCGCCTCGAACTGAGTCACGGAATAAATCAATGACAGCACCATAGCCACTCTGGCTAATAGTGTTATCGATCTGATCATTAGCTATTTTATTGATTGATTTCAACGTCAAGTTCCTTGTAATTAGTTAAATTCACCACCACGTCGACAGCCCACATTAATTAATGGATGGATGTTTTCCCCATGTAATAAAGTGAATCCATGTCATATCCTTTGTAGTGGCATTACATAAAAATATACTTATGATATAAAAATAATTTTCCAGCTAATTAATAGCTGGGAAATAATTATCGGATCATCACGATGCATTCTAATTATATGCTTTGAATTATTAAAATCAAGGAATGGTAATTAAAATCAATAAAACCAAAACATCTGATTACGTGCATAAAGCACAGCCAATATCATTATATAACCTCATCATTACTGGGTTTATTTACTAATAACGTCTAACAAAATTCATTAGACGTTATTTTTGTTTCATAAATATAGGTTATCAGACAATAAAATCTGTTTCTTGTGCTGGCTGCCCAATTATTTTCACTAAAAAATCGGAGAATGAATGGTCGCCTGCCACATTATTTAATGCTAGATCGCTAACATTGCTTCCAGCATCATAAGTCAGCATAGCTTCGCCTGCTTTACCACTGAAACTATTAACAAAATGGAAGCCGCCACTGTTGGCAAAATTGAAAGCTGAAAGATCAATCTTGTCAATGCCACGTTCAAAATCCATTATCCAATCAGCAACTTGTGGGGTGGAGTCACTAACTTTACCAAATACAAAAATATCTTTACCGCCCCCGCCCCACAACACATCAGCACCGCCATCGCCGAACAAGATATCATTACCATCGCCCCCCATTAAGGTATTACGAGCGTCGTTACCCACGATGATATCGTTACCTGAACCACCAATCGCATTTTCGATAGTCACACCGGCCGCAATAGAAACGTTGCCCTTCAGACCACCGACATCAGTGAAGGATCCCTCATGCAAGTTAATACGTTGGTCATTGCTATAACCGGAAAAATCAAAGGTATCGTTACCATCGGCATCCCAGACCGAAAAAATTAATGCCTTACTGCTGTCTGCAGCAGTGTAATAATCACGATGGGTATTGGAATGAAAACCATAGATGGTATCACCGGTGCGGGTCGTCATATTCGCTCCGTACAAGTGCTGAATAGCAGCAATATCATCCAACATCGGTGCAGCAGCATAATGCCCTTTGTTATCGCCTCCGGTATTTTTTTCGTTCCAATAACTCATAATACTGAACTGACGGGTATCTTCCGCATAAGTCACATCTTTATAAGTCGGTGTTCCCTCTCCAGCATTATAATTACCGGGATGGCTAAGTCCCAGAGCATGTCCTATTTCATGGGTTAGTGTTTGCCGTCCATATTCCATGGTATCCGGGTGACGTATGTTATCAACGTTATAATTGTACCAGGTAGAACCAGATGAACTCCCACTGCCAGGCAAAAGTGCATAAGCCTGTGAATCAGCCAGTGACCCGTCATGAGAAAGTGTAAAATTGCCAAATGTAACATTAGCTTTTTGGCTGGGAGTGATTTCTGTGAATGTAATATTGGCAGCATCTGACCATGACTGTAATGATAATTTAGCAGTGGCAATTTGCGCAGGGTTAAATTTAACAAAACCCTTATCGCCCCCCGGAATTCGAGTAACACTATCTAAAAATGAATAAGTCAGCTTTACCGGCTGATCAAAAACGTATTTACCATTCCACGTTTGATCAGTGCGAGTAATTTGTAATCCAGCATCTTCATTGGAGTAAGAAGGCTTACCGTTAATCACTAAGTTTTCACCACGCGCATGATACTGAAAAAACTCGCTTACTGCATTATAACCACTCCGAGCCATCGCGGAATCAAACTGTTCGACAACTTTATTACTACTTGCTTTCATAGATAATTTTCCACGTAATTGGACTTAATCGTCATTTAACTGAACATAGCCGATGAATTAATTTAATATTAAATTAAAAAATACGGGCATCCACCTTCGCAATATTTCAGAAGAATTAACCAACAAAGGAACATGCATGATGAATAATTCGCTAAGTAGTCATGCAAAATTAATTATAGCTGGTAAATATAAAATGCAAGGTAGATCGCGTTTATTTTTATTTATTCAAATTTAATTTTTAATATTCAATTAAAACAAATGATTACAATTCATATAAAGTTGAATTGTTTTACTAAAAATAAATGCTTTTATTAATTATTCAAAAAAGTACGAATTGAGGGTTATACGGCTGTGTTGCATTAATAGCGGTAAGTCAGCAAGATAGTGAGTACTTATCATCATCGCCGACTTTATCTATCAAAGTCCCAATCAATTTAGTGAAAATTTAGCCTGATGATAGCGAATGGGATTGGGATATAGCAAGCTCTGTCGCATTAAGGCGTTGCTAGGTAACATGCTGTTTTTTTTGTGATGTTACCTGCCCATTTTCCTGATCCAGAACGCCTTTTCCGCCTACATAATCCCGCCGATATTATTGCTCAGTGTGTCCACTGGTATCAAGTTTACTTACTGAGTTTACACAACCTGGAAGATATGATGACAGAGCGCAGTATTGAGCTGGTACAGATGATATGCAAAGAACAACCTCATCATCCTGCTGATGACATATTGTTATCGGCAGAACAATGTTACCTGTTGGCCGCTTGAAAAATAGGCAGTGCCATTTTGCCGACCTCGCTCTGTTAATGCGACAAAATCTACAAATACGTAGTAGTTTAATTTTCACGTCAAACTTAAACCAGAGCTAAACGAATGGAGGATTTAAGTATTTCGTATGAATAATCACGCTAGCAATGTTCTTAGTGAGAGAATTCCAATTAAAATCAACGGTATTTCTTACCTGACGCGGAGTGTCATCACGACAGAAAAATTACGTTAATGATGCATTCCAAACTCTAAAAATTAAAAATATAACACCCAAGATTACAATAACAAAAAAATAGAAAGAATTACCAATCACACGTTCTGTTACTTTGTTCAAAAAATAAAATTCAAATATAATTTAGCATGTTAATTAATCATTCCATGAATTATCATCTTTAGTTAATAGATGATTCACTCATATGGAGAATGATAATGAAAATCTTGTTTATCGATGGAGCACAAAAATCGTTGCATTATAATAATAAGAAAATTATGTTAACGGAAAAGGAATTTTTAATGCTCGAATTGCTACTAAGTAAGAGAAAAAACAATAACATACCTATAGATGAAATTATAACTCATGTCTGGAGTGGAAGAGAGAATACTATAGTTAAAGGCAATGTCTCACAGTTAACCTATCGGCTAAGAAGTAAATTATCCGCCATAGGGGATGCTATCCAGATATCTATTTCTATGAATAGTGGCGGACGTTGTAAAGTACACCGAGACGCGATAACCATTATCACAACAAATAATGGAATTCTGTGCTTATTGCTCAAGTCACTACTGAATATTAACAAAAATGACGCCATATAATCTTGGTTAGTTAGCCGGTAAGCAATCTTAAGGCACTGGCAATAACGATAGACTAAATTATAACCAAAGATGATCACAAATAACAAATACGATAAACATAAATAATTGCAAATGACTTGGATAGTATCGAGATTGCAATCTATTATTTGAAATCCAATAAGCACGAGAAATTAACATAAAGCAACTATGATAAAAGGAGTTAGATTTATCCATTCGGCATGGGCTAAGAATAAATCCAGAAATATATGCTTATATATAGACATGGGTCTGATTATTATTTGGCCCATGCGCTGAAGTGAAATAAACCACTCCAGTTACAGGTTAAGATCATTATTTATACTGATTTTTATGGTGAAATATAATGAACAGATATTCAAAATCAGCCATTGAGCATGGCTAATAAATGGAGATACATCATGTCACTAAAGCCCCCAGCAGAAACACAAGTTATTACGTGGGTAATCATCGGTGTCCTATCTGCCTGGGGAGGGGTGGTGAGATATCTAATGGATAAACAAGGAACCCGCTGTAAATGGAGTTGGATGGCTGTAATTAGCCAAGTAATAATATCGAGTTTCACCGGTTTATTAGGTGGATTATTGAGTTTTGAAAGCGGTGCTAGCTATTACATGACATTCATATTTTCCGGATTGTTTGGTGCAATGGGCAGCACAGCTCTGAGCTATATATGGCGTCGTTTTTTCAATCCTTCAGGGAGGTAAAATGAGTAACTTCATTCTTAGCCACATCAGTAAGAATAATTTACGGGGCGTTCATCCCCACCTTATTGACATTGTGAATTTGGCACTTGAGATTACAGATATAGATTTTTGTGTCATTGAAGGCGTCCGTGATATTTCACGTCAACGCCAAATGGTACTAACCGATAAAAGCCAAACGTTAAATAGCCGTCATTTAACTGGACATGCTGTAGATCTGGCCCCATGGATAAATCAATCTATTCCGTGGGATAACTGGAGTGCATTTAAAGTAGTTGCAGATGCAATGAAAATTTCCGCAGAAAAATTAAATATCCTCATAGTATGGGGTGGAGATTGGAAGACGTTAAAGGATGGCCCACATTTTGAACTCTCACGAAAGAGCTACCCATGATATTACCTATTTCAAAAATGTATAGCATCGGACTATTTCTAGTCATACTACTTGTATGTATATTATGGACATGCTATCAGCAGCGAGCTTATAACAAAGTTCAACAAGATAATAAGCAACTGAAAATGCAAAATAGCTTATTAAATAACCGGTTTTTACAACTAAAAAGTCAGACTGAAAATTTAGCTTTTGTCATAACTAAACAAGCTCAAAGCCAAACTGAACTCGAGACAGACAATGATTTACTCCGTCAAAAAACTCGTGCCGCTTTGACGCCCGCTAATCAGTCTGTTGATGTTACCCGGTTGCAGCGCGAACTCATTGAACCAAAATAACTATCCTTCCGAGCTTATTCCTCGCTCTATTTTTGAAAGAAGCGATGCACCACCATTCTATGTTGAGCGCAGAGGCGATTATCCAGACTATTTTCCCCGTCTATAGTTAGTGTTGGAGGCGTAATAATCATGAGCCAACAATGCCCCTATTTGCAATCAACATTATATTTTTCATTGCATTTATTTCAGAAAGTAAACCCAGTAATATAATCTCAGCGTGAGGCCCATTGGCTATTTATGGGGGTTTTATCTGTGCCAATTAGAGTAAAGCAGCCCACATTAGATTACAGCAAGATGTTCTATCAACTAATCAAGTCAACACTGTTAGTAACTGGTTAACTTGCGACTAACTGTAATAAAAAATCACCCCCACAGAATTATGCCTAATTTATAATTAAAAGTGATATAGCAGCAAGGCAAAATACATAATAAATAATTAAAATAAAAACATATAAATACTAATAACATTGCTTTTAACCTAAAATTGATTTTTTAATAAGTGATATGTTGAGTATTCTTCTGGCACCAACACTATGGTTGGTACAACAAAGAGGATGTAAAATATGAACAAGGTAACTATCACTATTAATACTGATTCAAATGAAGTAGACGTTAAAAACCCAACTGAGGCTGATACCGAGAATTTAACATTGATCGCAGCGCAAGCCAGAGCCAGAGTGCCAACTGAGGTTGCTCCCAACTCAAGTACCGAGGTTCTTTATCGCAGCACACCAATTATTCCTGAAAGTCGTCGGAATGTAATGATCACTAATGATGGCGCTGCAAATGTCATTACAGCTCAATACTATTGGTCGCACAGTTTTACAAGTCAATGGTTCTTGTATACATCTATTGACGTCAATGTCGGTGATTCTAAGTTATTAGTTTCACCATCTAATTCACTATATTACAGTAAGGTTGTTCTGATTAACAACACAAGCCGTAAAGCATATGTTACCGCGGAGGAAAAATAAATACCGCCTTGTTCTAAGATAATTTATTTTTATCAAGAAGGAAAATAAAACATTAACTGGTCTCACCTTCGCAACAGTGAAGACCAAATACTTACTATTAGTTTTGGACTTCTGTTCATGCAGAAGTGAGGCCACTTATTGTCATTAATAAATTAATTTCTTAGAAAATACGACATTATCTTTTATTTTAAACTTTAACTAAAGGTATATTAAATGAATAACATTACAGAATATAGCAATACAGCAGCCATTGTTCCTTACAATGTATATGCTACTTCAGCCTTTGAATTCGACTGGGACTCATCAGCAATTCTTAAGCAAGCAGTGCTTAAAGGCATATCATTCATTCCTTATGTCGGTGATTACTTATCCTCTATTATTGGTTTCTTTTGGAAAGACCAAGAGAGGGATATCTGGCAGGAAATTTTGGGACGGGTACAGCAACTTATTGAGGAGAATGTGCTTAAAGCTATTAAAGGCATTCTATTGGGTGATATTGCCGAACTTAAAGGGAAGATTGCCTCCGTAGTTGCAGCTTTGCAAGATCAACCTGGGACACCTGAAGCCAAAAGTCTATTTATGAGCGTATCGGTACATTTGGATAGTGTACAACGCAAGTTTACTACTTTTGATCACAAAACTAACTATCATATTTTGCCGATGTATTCAGCAACAGCTTTAATGCAAATAATGTACTGGACTATGGGCATTGAGCGTAAAGACGATATTGGACTGAACAGTAATGAAGTTGGGCAACTTCAGCGAAATATTGATCTATTGGTTAAACATGTCGAGAGTTATATTCAAGAGATTTACGATACAGAATTAGAGATCCAATACAACGACTCTGCACCAAATACTGTAGCTAACAATGTTATGTATGTGCATGGCTACTGTCGGGTGCATGGTTTGGAGTACACCGAGATCATTCAAAATATCCAGAAAAATGGAAGCAATACAAAGGGACTGTATTTAAAAACACTGAGTTATTCGACCTTCTTTGGCTGGCCAACCAGTCAGGCACGAATTCTTGCATTAAAAGACGAAATTAATATGCCGGAGCCATTTAAGCCAAAATTAGTAAATGGCCGTATAAACCAAATAAAGTCAGTTAAAGGTTTTATTCGACGTATCGGAGGCGCTTTACGGGTAGGTGGGTTAGAAGTTATCTTTGAAAATGGTAATAAGTATCAACAAGGAACTGTTACCGGCGAATCTAGTTCAATTGACCTCAATGGGGGTGTCATTGAGACAATAGAAACCTGGGGTAATGGTGCTATTGACGAAGCCAAATTTACCCTAAGCGACGGACGTACCTTAACTGTTGGTCAACGCTATTCAACAAACTACAGAAAGTTTGCGCTCGATGGGCACTATATTTCTGGTATTTTTATTGCCAGCGATCGAAGTGAACTAGTCGGTCAAGCTGCAAATATTTGTGTTTCTTATCACCAAAAACAATGAAATAAATAATTTAATCTATATAAAGCTGCATTTTGCAGCTTTATATTAAGTTAATTAGAAAAGGAAAGTAAAAATGAATAAAATACCTCTGGCTTTGTTTTTATATGTTTTTTGCATTTCAGCTTATGCAGTGAAAGAAACGAGTTCAATTTCAGAAACAAATATTCCACCTGAAAGGAGCATGCAACATTCTGCGAGGAACAGTGAAACCTATACCTATATAAAGTGTGTCTATAGGAAAAACAAAGATAAAAAGTTTGATGCAACTTCATCCTGGGAATGGGGGCGAGCGGGTAATACAGCCAATAATTATGCTACAGTTAATGGTCATTGGTATTCCAGCGCCATTCTAGCTAATATGTTTTATACAAAAGCTAGCCACCAAGAAATAAAAAATGTTTGCATTAATACATTAAATAAGAAAGACATTAACTATAGTGATTTAATACCTTACGCATCTGATTACACTCTATCTTATTATTACTCATTCTGGAATGAAGGGAGTAATATTCCCTCAATCGAAGTTGGCAAAGCGAAACTGGATAGAATGGTTGTTTTCGGCGATAGTTTATCTGATACGATTAATGTTTATAACGGTTCTTATGGAACAGTGCCAAATAGTAATACATGGTTTTTAGGGCATTTTTCAAACGGACTTGTTTGGCATGAATACCTGAGTAAAAAGCATATCAAGGTGCCTGGCTACACATGGGCAACGGGCAATGCAGAGAGTGGCAGTAATCTTATATTCTCAGGATTTAGTCAGCAATTAGACTCATTTGAGTCTTATATGAAGAAATCTAATGGATATGATATTGGTCAAACTCTTTTTCTTGCTATGTTTGGCGGCAATGATTTTATCACGGGAAACAAACTACCTGATGATATTGTTAATAACTATAAAACCGCTTTAGTTCGATTGAAAAATCTGGGTGCCAAGCAGGTTGCGATATTTACTCTCCCTGATTTCTCAACTATCCCTGCGGTTAAGAACTGGAGCCAGTCCGAAAGAGATAAATTAAAAAATAAATCCATTGAGTTTAATACGAAACTAAACTTGTTAATAAACTCTTTAAAATCAACCTATCCTGATGTCAAATGGATTATGCCAGATTTAAATGCAGCTTTTGATAAAATAATCAAAAACCCCGCAAGTTTTAATTATGTAAACGCTAAAGATACTTGTCTGAATCTGAGAGATTCCAGTCTTGATTATATTGCAGGTGCATCACCTAAAGACGAGTGTAAAAATAGTAATGGAGCATTTATTTTCTGGGATAACATGCATACAACGACAAAAATGCATGAAGATATCAGTGATATCTTGGGTAATGAAATTAAATTCTTACTGTAAATGAGCGTTAGCAATATAAGTAACCGTTATGTAGAAATGGCGTATGTCCACTGTTGAGTGGCATACGCCTCTTTATATTATTATACCAGCTCAATGCCCGCCAACACGGTCTGTGCCTGACGGTAATCGCTTCCTCATCGGGTTTGTCGGCGCTGAGCGTAGCCAAAGTTGCGGTATTAGCACCCCACTTTTATCGATAGTAATCACTTCTGGCTCGCCATGATGGCAAATAGCTTTACGATCGTATTGCTGACAGCGGTGTGATCGCCTCGCAACAGGTAGTTAACGGGATTTTCCAGCGAGGCATTAGGTTAAATGCCTGCGTAGCTGGCTGAGCTTCCTGTATTTCTGTGGCGACATGCCAACATATTTGTGAAAGGAACTGTAAAAACGGCTGCTTGAGCGGAAGCCCGCCGTCAGAGCGATATCCAGTATGGTTTTATCCGTATCACTCAGCAGTGCCCTTACATGGTTGATACGCATCGCAGTGATGTATTGCTTCATGGTCAATTGCATCACGCGCTGGAAAATCCCCATAGCATAATTGGAATTGAGCTTGACGTGCTCAGCCACGCTGTCGATGGTCAGCGCCTGATCGTAGTTGTCTGCAATAAATCCCAGCATCTGGCTGACGTAAAACTGCGCGTGTCTGGAAACGCCATTCTTGTGGGTCCGGGCGGTTTTGTTGACCAGAATCGGCTGCCAGCCAGAAAGGCTAAATCGCTTGAGCATCAAACCGATCTCGTCAATCGCCAGTTGCCGGATTTGCTCATCGTCACTGGTGAGCTCAGCCTGCCAACGCTGCACTTCAAAGGCACTGATTTGATGGGCTGTATGCGATTTTACCACCATGCCGTGCGTAACATGGTTGATCAATTCCCGATCCAGCGGCCATGAGAGAAACAAGTGCATCGGTAAATTCAGGATTGCCATGTTACGGCAATCGCCGGGACGGATAAGCTGATGCGGTACACAAGCCCAGAACAGCGTGATGTGCCCCTGCTTAATCCGCACCACCTCATCGTTAATCAGATACTCCACATCGCTGTCAAAAGGCACATTCACTTCCACCTGACCATGCCAGTGGCTGGACGGCATGGCGTGCGGAGCACGAAGCTCAATGTCCATCCGCTGATAATCGGAATAGAGCGACAGCGGGCTGCGTGCCACAGGGTCGGTACTACTGCACATGTCGGGATCGGGCGCTAAAGCACGTACCACAGAGTTTTCCATAGCGATCGTTTTCCGGGGTTCCTGAATTATCAGAATAGTGGCACAGCAGAGGGAAACATGGCGCGATCGAAACCACATCCTGGCCTAGAGCATTGCTTTAATTTCCCCATATGCTCTGCTTTTTCCCTCTTTTTATCCCATAAACTCAGATTCCGAAGGCTGATACGCAGAATCTGAGTTTATGGGAATGCTAACTCAGGAACATGGAAGCGTTACCACTCCGCGTCATGCCACCATGGCGTTATCCCAACACGCCACTGGAGAACACACATGTCAGTCCCAAAAATCACTTTTATCGGCGCTGGCTCGACCATTTTTGTAAAAAATATCCTCGGCGATGTGTTTCATCGCCAGGCGTTTAAATCAGCCCATATCGCGCTCATGGACATTGACGCAACGCGCTTGGAAGAGTCGCACATTGTGGTGCGTAAACTGATGGACTCTGCCGGTGCCAATGGGCGTATCACTTGCCATACCGATCAGAAAGCGGCCCTCGACGCGGCGGATTTTGTGGTTGTCGCGTTTCAGATTGGTGGTTATGAACCCTGCACCGTCACTGACTTTGAAGTGTGTAAACGCCACGGTCTGGAACAGACTATCGCTGATACACTAGGCCCCGGCGGCATTATGCGTGCGCTGCGCACCATTCCACACCTGTGGCAGATATGCGTAGACATGACGGAAGTGTGCCCGAATGCCACCATGCTCAACTACGTTAACCCGATGGCGATGAACACCTGGGCGATGTTTGCCCGCTATCCGCAGATTAAGCAAGTCGGGCTCTGCCACTCCGTTCAGGGTACAGCGGAAGAACTGGCGCGCGATTTGAATATCGACGCCAGTGAATTACGCTATCGCAGCGCCGGGATCAATCATATGGCCTTTTACCTCGAACTGGAGAAAAAGGATGCCCACGGCCACTACCGCAGCATTTATCCAGACCTGCTGAATGCCTATGCCAGCGGCCAGGCACCGAAAGCAAACATTCACGGTAACCCGCGTTGCCAGAACATTGTGCGTTATGAAATGTTCAAAAAACTGGGCTACTTTGTGACGGAATCTTCAGAGCACTTTGCTGAATATACCCCGTGGTTTATCAAGCCGGGGCGTGCTGACCTGATCGAACGCTACAAAGTGCCGCTAGATGAATATCCGAAGCGCTGCGTGGAACAACTGGCGAACTGGCAGCGGGAGCTTGAGGAGTACAAAACGGCGGATCGTATTGAGATTAAGCAGTCCAACGAATACGCCAGCACCATCATGAACGCACTGTGGACCGGTGAACCCAACGTCATCTATGGCAACGTGCGTAACGATGGCCTGATCGATAACCTGCCGCAGGGGTGCTGCGTGGAAGTGGCCTGCCTGGTGGATGCCAACGGGATCCGCCCAACTAAAGTAGGCAAACTCCCCTCACATCTGGCCGCGCTGATGCAAACCAACATCAACGTGCAGACGCTGCTGACCGAAGCCATTCTGACTGAAAACAAAGAGTACGTTTACCATGCCGCCATGATGGACCCTCATACCGCAGCCGTGCTGAGTATCGAGGAGATTTATGCGCTGATTGACGATCTGATCACCGCTCATGGTGACTGGCTCCCTGCATGGCTGCACTGATAACACCTAGCGATCGTCGGGTGCCTAAGCGCCCGACTTCCCTTCACTAAAACAGAAGGCGGGCGCTGGCAACAGTGACCCTGTACCCTATGAGTGTTTCAATAACGACAAAGATCAGCTACGGTTTTGGCGCTTTCGGTAAAGACTTCGCCATTGGCATTGTTTACATGTACCTGATGTATTACTACACCGACATTGTCGGATTGTCGGTGGGCGTGGTCGGGACGTTATTCCTAATTGCGCGAATCTGGGACGCCCTCAACGACCCGATCATGGGCTGGATTGTTAACAATACCCGCACCCGCTGGGGGAAATTCAAACCCTGGATCCTGATTGGCACCATCACTAACTCTATCGTGCTTTTTCTGCTGTTCAGCGCCCACCACCTTGAGGGCACATCACAACTGATATTTGTCATCGTCACCTATATTCTCTGGGGCATGACTTATACCCTGATGGATATTCCTTTCTGGTCGCTAGTGCCGACGATTACGCTGGATAAACGCGAGCGCGAGGAACTGGTGCCTTACCCGCGCTTCTTCGCCAGCCTGGCTGGTTTTATTACCGCCGGAGTGACGCTGCCCTTCGTCAATTACGTGGGTGGGGCCGATCGCGGGCTTGGGTTTCAAATGTTTACCCTGATACTGATCGCTTTCTTCGTCGTCTCAACGTTTGTCACCTTGCGTAACGTCAAAGAGGTATATTCATCTGATAACACAGCGGAGGATACCAGCCGTATCAACCTGAGAACCATGATTGGGCTGATCTACAAAAACGATCAGCTGTCCTGCCTGCTCGGTATGGCACTGGCATACAACATCGCTTCCAACGTCATCACTGGTTTTGCGATTTACTACTTCACCTACGTGATTGGCGATGCGGCGCTCTTCCCCTATTACATGTCTTACGCGGGTGCGGCTAACTTGATCACCCTGCTCCTGTTCCCTCGCTTGGTGAAGACGCTGTCACGCCGTGCGCTGTGGGCTGGGGCTTCGATCATGCCGATTCTCGGCGGTGGGGTGCTGCTGGGAATTGCTACTGCGGGATATCACAACCTATGGCTTATCTCACTGGCGGGGGTGTTACTTAACATCGGTACTGCTCTGTTCTGGGTGTTGCAGGTGATCATGGTGGCCGATACCGTTGACTACGGCGAGTACAAACTTAACGTGCGCTGCGAGAGTATTGCCTACTCGGTGCAAACGCTGGTGGTAAAAGCCGGTTCGGCCTTGTCGGTGTTTTTTATCAGCATTGTGCTAGGCATCGTCGGCTATATTCCTAATGCTGCACAATCACCAGAGACGATCGTCGGCATGCAGTTCATCATGATCGCCCTGCCTGCGCTTTTTTTCTGCGTGACGCTGTTTATTTACTTCCGGCTTTATAAGCTGAACGGCGATTTTCAGCACAAAATCCAGACTCATCTGCAGGCTAAATATAGCCAAACATCTGATAAACCTGTACTGGAAACAGGCCACATTCTGTTGCCTGAAGCTGAGGCAAAGGGATGATCATGGAGTGGATTTCGCTTATCGGCTACCTAGCGGCCAGCCTGACAACGCTCTCTTTTCTGCCGCAGGCCATCAAGGTGATCTCAACCCGCAATACCCAGGGCATCTCTTTGCTGATGTACGGCATGTTCGTCGCGGGTTTGCTGCTATGGCTGATTTATGGTGTGTTGATCAGCAATATGGCCGTCAGCCTGGCGAACCTACTGACGTTACTGTTCGCCCTACCGATTCTGGTGATTAAGTACCAGAATCGTTAAACCACCCACGTTTATTCTTGGGTATTCAGTTTCAGTATAAGGGGTTCCACGCCGGAATCCCTGATTTGTCTACGATCAGCAATAACCGCGTTGTCACACAAACGACCAATTGAGTGACAATCACTAAATGATGATTCAGACGTTAAAAGCCGTCACGTTCCCCCCTTCCTTTGTACACACGACAGAGGATAAACAAATGAACTATACCGACTCGTCAAAACGATCAACATAACAAATTATCGCTCTTGTTGGCATTGTTGCGACTCTGCTTGATTTTAATCAACCCATCAAAACACAACGTACGATTACCCTATCTAATTTAATGAGTGCAGCACTCGCCAGCTTCTTTTTGGCGCAATAACGCGCGAATAACGCCCTGATAGGATTTTTATTATGATGAAACGTAACTCTGAATTAACCGCGTCGCAGGAGCGTTATTTGGCGATAGCCACAGACACTTTACTGTCGCCAAAACAGAAAGCGAATTTTTTGGCGCTTGAAGCGGAAAACAGCATTCCGTATCTCTCTCTCAGCGCCGAAACCGAAAAAGCGCTCAGCGAGCGCGTAATTTGTGATATGTACGAAGGCCATGCGCCGTACAAACCGCGTTATGTTCTGCCTGATTATGCCCGTTTCTTGCAGCAAGGCTCTGCCTATCTGGAGTTAGCGCCCGCCGAAGATTTCGATGATGCACTCAATCAACTGACAATCCTGTATCACCACGTACCATCAGTGACGGGCTTACCGGTCTTCTTGGGGTATCTCGACCGTTTATTGATGCCGTATACCGAAGGTTACAGCGAAGAGCAGCTTTATCAGAAATTAAAACGTTTTTGGATCATGCTCGACAGAACTTTGCCCGATGCCTTTATGCACGCCAACATTGGGCCTGATGACAATATTATCTGCCGCCTGATTTTACGCATCGATGCCGAATTGAAACAGGTTGCTCCTAACCTGACCTTTATGTATCACCCTGAGCGCACGCCGGGATCCTTATTTTTACAGGTAATAGAAAACATCTGCGAATGCAGCAAACCACATATTGCGAATGATATTGTTCATTCAGCGGCATTTGATGATATCGGTTACGGCGTGGTGAGTTGTTATAACTCATTGCCGATAGCGGGTGGTGGCAGTACGTTATCGCGCATTAATTTACGCGAAGTGGCACTACGCAGTGAATGCGCGGATGATTTTCTATCACACCAGCTACCTAAATACTGTGGGATCCAAATGGAACTCATTGAGCGCAGAACCGAATTTTTGTATGAAGATTCTCAGTTCTTCCAAACCAGTTTTCTCGTGCAAGAAGGGCTGATCAAACCCGAACGTTTCGCCCCGATGTTTGGTATTTATGGCATGGCCGAAGCGGTGAATATTCTAATGGAAAAAGACGGCATTGAGGCGAGTTATGAACCGGGATCACCGGCGCTAGCGTTGGCGTATCAGATCAGTGCGCAGTTGGATGACTATGTGATAAGCACGCCCGTGAAATACGGCTTAAATCACCGCGCCATGTTACATGCCCAATCGGGCATTAGTTCAGACAAAGATACTACGCCGGGCGTGCGCCTTCCTTATGGCGAAGAGCCGGATCCTGTTTCACATATTATGGCGGTGGCACCGCATCACCGTTATTACACCTCCGGGATCAGTGACATTCTTACCGTAGACGAAACTATCAAACAGAATCCGCTGGCGATGCTGCAATTGTGCAAGGGTGCATTTAGCCAAGGCATGCGCGAATTTACAGCGAACGTCGCGAGTAACGATTTAGTGCGCGTAACGGGATATATGGTGCGTTTGTCAGATATTCAGAAATTCAAAGAAGCGGGTTCACGGATTAACACCACATGGTTAGGGGATGAAGCCGCCGCAAACTGCAATATTTTGGGTCGTCAGCCACGGGTTATCAGTCGTGAACAATCGATGCGCTACGATAAATAAAATCCTACCGTTTTCCTGTGTGGACGGCCCCGGCAACCGGTTAGTGCTCTTTTTACAAGGGTGTAATTTGTGGTGCCAGAATTGCCACAACCCCTATACCATGCGGTTGTGCGATGATTGTGGGGACTGTGTTGTCACCTGTCCCCACGGGGCATTGTCATTCTCTGATGATGGCAAGGTTGTGTGGGCAAAAGAGTACTGTCAGCAGTGTGATACATGCTTACAAACCTGTACTAAAAACGCCAGCCCGATGACACTGCATTACAGCGTTGATACTGTGCTGGCGATAATCCGCCATTATGTGGCTTTTTTAAACGGTATCACGATCAGCGGTGGTGAAGCGACGCTGCAATTACCGTTTATTAGCGCGCTTTTTTCTGCAATAAAACAGTCTACAGACCTATGCCATTTAACCTGTTTCATCGACAGCAATGGCTATCTCTCTGAAACCGGTTGGCACAAAGTTTTGCCTTATGCAGATGGCATGATGATTGATTTAAAAGCGTGGCGTCCGCAACGTGCACTCATCTTAACGGGTCGCGATAACCAACGGGTTATCGACAGCATCCGGTTATTAGCAACCGCGAATAAACTGTACGAAGTGCGGCTATTGTATATTCCAGAACACACGGACTATCTGGCGCATATTGATGAATTATCAGCATTTTTAATCACGCTCCCCGACACGGTGAGAATTAAGATTAATGCCTTTCAAACCCACGGTGTGACAGGGGATGCCTCACACTGGCCGACAGCTGAAAAAATAGATGTCGAGCACTTTGCTCAATTACTGCGAGAACGGGGCGTGAACAACCTACATTTGCCGAGTGTTTATCTTTGATGTGATTTGGTGTTGGCTTTCAGTACCAGAATGCCTTAATTTTCTTTTTTGCGGATTTCGGTAACGGGCGTACCACTAATAGCCAAGGCGATCAGGGCGATATTGCATAACACAAAGAGCATCACCGCCGATCAGTTTGTGACGTAAGCCCCGCCGATACGGAGTGTGCATAAAGTGTTTCCTATTATTTATTTGGCTGGAGCATATTATGCTGTCGTCATCCTGCCAGCAGGTTAGTGGGGCTATCACCAAAAAGTGTCCCGCATGTTGTTCAGGATATTTCCAGTACCAGTGTATGGTTCTGCGGTCCTTCGGGATTTGCTAAAGCGTTACGTAGTGAGTTCACTGCAATGGGATTAAATGATAATGATTTTCATGTAGAACGCTTTGAAATGCGTTGAAATTCCCACATGAAAGGTATCTTCGCCAGTAGTTCCGGGAACGCATACTTCTCTCAGGCGAGATCATTAAACGCACGTCGAGTAATATACTGTTTTTATGTTGGTATCTGGCTCACGCCCTAAGTCTTCACTTTAGTGCCACCCTTACCGTATGCTTACTGTAAGCCAAGAAATTGCGTGACGACCCACACTCCGAACTGGAGTAAGATTAGGAACTTCACTTACTCATTCAAGATTTTGATAAATTTCCTCCTCCTGAGCAAAGTGCAAGCGCAAAATGGCATCCAAACCGTATAAAACGCGCTGCAATTCAGTTATTGTCTCCGCTTTCGGGCTCCTATCCGGCGGTATTGCCTTGATGATACGCTTTAGTCGTCGGCCCAACTCAAAGATTTCTCTGTGAGTACGACTCATAGCCGCCATAGGATCGTCTCCCCCCAAGAGCTCGGCAAGAACCGGATACACATCGGTGTCATCGGATCGTTCATGAGGAAATAACTTTTCTTGTAACATTACATCCAATTCCACCGCAGCTTGTCTGACTTGGGCTGGTGCTATCATACTCAGTTCTGTTGTGAAATAAGTCAGGTACTCTAGCACTGGAGCGAGAGCCAAGTGATCATCCCGTAGAGTCTGTAATTGGGTTGCAGATAAAGTGTGACGGCTGACGCGCAGTGGCGCAATATTAAGCGCGCGTAACGCGTTCAAAATAACTGCAACGTCAATCACTTCCTGTAGCAATGCGCCGTAGAGCGGCGGAAGATAGCCGAATGCTGCAATCAGCATCGCGACTGCAGACATCCCCATTCCGGCAATAACACTTTGTAATGCGATTAAACGTGTCAGACGTGCCGTATGGAGCGCTTCAGCAAGGCGGTCAAGCCGATCCACCAAAAGCACGACATCTGCAGCCTCGGACGATGCCGCCGCTCCGCGAACCCCCATGGAGACACCCACATCGGCTGCAGCCAGAGCTGGTGCATCATTCACGCCATCACCAACCATCATAGTGATCCCCAAGGAACGGCCCGACTCGATTGCGACTTGTTTTCCCGCAGGGGTCTGCTCAGCTTGTACCTCGTCGACACCCACTGCTGCACCAATAGTGTCGGCGATTTGCTGATTATCGCCAGTGAGCATTACTATGCGCTTGATTCCAGCCCTACGCAGCAAACGCAAAGCGCGTGGAGTTTCAACCCGGATCTGGTCCGCCAGATGCAGAGCTCCGGCGATTTCTCCATCCAGTGCCACAAATACCGCTGCACCGCCGTCTTCGGCGACCTCCTGCAGAAACGCATACGCCCATTCGGGGGATGATGCACGCGCAGAGACGAACTCGTAAGAGCCGATTGCAACCTGTTTCCCATCGAGTATACCGCTGAGGCCAGATCCCCCTTGCTCCTGAACTGCTGTAGGGAGCGACAAGGACAGGCCACGTTCGCGCGCGGCGTCGACTACTGCGCTAGCAATCACGTGCCCGGACATCTGATCCATCGATGCCGCGACAACCAGCACGCTATTAGGGTTGACACTGCTACTGGTTTTGATCGAAACCAGACGCGCCCGTCCGCCAGTTAATGTTCCTGTCTTGTCAAAAAATAATATTCTGGCCTGTGCGAGTTGCTCCAAAGCACCACCGCCCTTGATCAGAACACCACGCTTCGCACATATCGACATACCCGACACAATGGCGATCGGGACAGAGAGGATGAGAGGACAAGGTGTTGCTACCACGAGCACCGCCAACGCACGCACCGGATCATCGCTCAAAAACCAGGCGGCTCCAGCCACTGCCAGCGACAGGGGGACAAACCACAACGCATAGCGGTCTGCCAAGCGGGATGCGGGTGCCTTGGAGCTTTGAGCTGCAGAAACAAGTCGGATAATACCGGCGAAGGTACTTTCGTCCGCTTTGGCCGTCGCAAGCATTTCAAAAGGAGCTCCGGCATTTAATACGCCACTGCGCAGAGCATCACCCTCTCGGCGTTCAACCGGTGTAGACTCACCACTCAGCATGGATTCATCCAAAACAGCTAGTGCAGAGGATAAACGGCCATCAACGGGAACGGTATCTCCACTGCGCACCAGAAGTCGGTCGCCCTGAATCACTTGTTCCAGCAGGATCTGAACAAACCCGCCATTCTCAAACCGGTTGGCTGTTCTGGGAGCCTTTGCCAGCAAAGCTGACATTTCTCGCCCGGCACGACGCTGCGCAAAACTCTCCAGGGCTCTGCCACTGGCTAACATGACTGCAATCACCGCTCCCGTAAGGTATTCGTCAAGAGCAATGGCACCGCTGATGGAAATTAAAGCCAGCATGTCGACACCTGCCTCACGCCTGACAAGTGCTCGCAATGTGTCATAGAGTAACAGAGCCAACGCCGGAGCAGAGCCACCGATCCAAACCCAATGAGCTATTTCCCGATTGCCCCCCCAGAATAAACCAAGGCCACAAAGAAGTGCGGCCCCGGATACAGCAAATACAAACAAGTTAGCGGACCAAAATTGTTTCATGATGCAAAACCCCTGTTATTCAGGTCTATAAGGGAAAGCTCAGGCTACTCTGACCCTGCCCCAAGATTAGATACAACACTCAGTTAGTAATGTCGGAAGTTCCTAGATCTGCTTTTAAAACCAACTAGATACCGCGCCAGCCGTCGATCACGCGTCCCAACTTGCTCAAACTTGGTTAAACATGATTACATGTCAATCATACTCAACGTTCCATTTCTGCCCCATTACGCCCCCCATAGGCATCCTTGCCAAACTCTCCAAATCACTCCGGTGCTGCCAGCCAATCAATGTCAGGAACGATCACCTCATATCGGATACAATGTGATCAATAACTGGTTATGGTGCTAGTTCTTACTTACTTGATGTGATAAAGCTTCTGATTTAGCCCTACCTCGATAACGATATTTAATCCATGCATTTCGAATGAATGCATTTATTGGTTTTTCGTAACATTTAAATATAATTATTGATGAAAAAAGTGAAATACAGAATGCTACTATTATATAGAAAAATAATTCTCTTACATTATTAGCTGATGGATTCATAACCTCAGTTAGTTTTGCAATAACCATCCAGTGAAGCATGTAAAATGAAAATGAAGCCTCTCCGAGAAGAATCAATAGCTTGTTAGATAGCAAATTTGACAACACCCCTGAATTGAAAGAAAACGCCATTACTAAAAATGCCATGCATGGTATAAATAAGAAATCATAACGAATATTCATATCACTGATGTAATTAGTTGAAATGTACATAGTTAGCGCAACAAATAGCAATGAAGAAATTTCCATTACTGTTCCTAATTTTTTGCCAGGTAAAAATTCACTATGTAAGAAAAGTCTGCACAAAAGAATACCAATAATAAAGTCGCATATCCTGAATAATGGATTCACATAAAATAGCCAATGCCCAGAAACAATCTCAGGAGGGTTGAAAATATAATAAACATTAAAAGCTTGGATAACCAAAAGTAAAATAAACAATCGACTTGTGCTAAAACCTACAAGGAAACAGAATGCCATATAAAAGAACACCTCACATGATATGCTCCATGACACCGGATTAAATGAAAAATAATATGCTGTATCAGGTATAAATGAATTAACCAAGAAAATATTTGATACAAGTGATAACTTATTAACAGCGTCAAAGTTAACAAAGTAACCAAATAGACTAAGAACTAGAAATAGCGCTAACAAATGAACAGGAAATAGCCTACAGACTCTGAATACAATAAAGTCCTTATAGTCGAACCTGCCACTTTCAATATGCCGCTTAAAACTATAGTTTATTATAAATCCAGATAGAATATAAAAGAAAGTAACACCAGTGTAACCGTTAAAAAAATATCTTGCCGCAAATTGCACTTCTGGTATGTTTGATGTCCCAAGCAAGCCAAGGTGGTGTAGAAAAACGCCTAACGCAGCAAAAAACCTAAGCGACGTAAGACTTTCAATTATAAATGATTTCTTTGACATTAATCCGTCTCGGTGTTTGACATTTCCGTGAAGGTTAATTTTATTCATCGGCAATGTCAAACCACTTAACTTACGTTTGTTTAAAGCTCTTGTACGTCAGCAAGGTTAGTAATTGTCCATGTTGACTTTTGAGAGCCATTAACTCCTATCATTCTAACTTTTAATCCATTACCACTAGCTGACGGAGAAGCTAGGTTAGAAAGGTTTTGTTTCGCCCAGTCACCGCCAATAAATACTACGCTCATTTCAACAACCCCATTATCTATACTTATCATGGGAGTTAAAACTACTGAATTCTGCTGATCAATTGTTTGGAATGTATTAACGACTAGAGAAGGCCTGAATGATGGGTCACCTTGAATAGTAGCTCTAAGCTGCCCACCTTTATTAAACTCCGTTGCACATGTATTTATTACTATTGAGTATGGGTTTGTAAAACTAAATGCCCAACAGGTAGTTTCTCCCTGCATTGGAGTGCAGTTTTCAGCTGTGCAATTTGTCATTGTGGTATATTGCATTCCTGATAGTTGAAAAACAATCTGATAACCACTGACTTGAACTAACCTCATATCCATTGAAGTTCCTATCACCCTAACCAGCCCCGCCCTATAATCCTCAAAAAGAACGCCACAATATCCTTTTCCTACATATCGCGGGAAGCCAAGCATTTCCATTACACCAGAAAATAGAACATATGACATGCATCCTATATAGGCACAGTCAAAAGCACATTGACGAACGACAGGAGCTGCGGCCTTACCAAAAAAAAGACCATAATGTGGACGTATTGAATCAACGTTATCTGCGGTAAGACTGTACCTCCTGAACATACACCCAGTTAAAGTTACGTGCGCTGTGAAACTATCCATACTTGAATCTCTAAGATCCCAATTATTTGGAACAAACCCAGCCAGAGCATCTACAGGAAGTACAGTTTTCCATTCTTCTTGTAGTTAAAAACATTATTAGTTGTTTTGTAAAATACTGTACTTTCCGCCTTTCCATGACCCCTTATACCCATGTTGTTATATAATGGCACCATCTCACTATTGTGAATATCTCCCGCAGGAGCTTCAATAATTATTCGAGTTGCACGCGCACAGTCAGTAGCTCTTGTAATAGCTTCTGCGTTGTCAGTTATTCCATCAGCCTTACCCCCCAGAACTGCATGTCATAAGCCGTGAAAATTAATGCGCTTCCAGGCTAACTATCCTGTTGCTGGCTTAATGACAATGCCGCCATCATCTGGTAGCGCAGAGGTATTATCAAAAGACTCAAAGAACCCACCTGCGGTATGTTTCTGTATTACTGTAGTGCTATAAGATGAAGCGACAAACACAATCTGCCCCGCTGCTGACGGAATCTGTGCTCGTAACTTGGCAAGGTTTAGAAAACGCCCCAGTTCATTGAAGCCTGTTTTAGCCACAAGCCTATCCTGCGTTCCTTTGAGGCTATCAAGTGCTACAGACATGCTACTGCCTCAAACGACCCAGTGACTATCTCACGTGCCTTATCGGGATACTTGGCGCATATCTTGCCGAACTCAGAAACATGCAGATAACGCAGTGTGCCGCCACGGAATGAAGTGCTGATGTAGAGCGAGCCGCCTTTGTTAAATACCAACTCACCCGCTGAATCATTACTTGCCGGATTGGTTGCTTTGATTTCATCGGGCAACTTGTCGTAGGCGTATTTCACCTTTTCGCGAAACAGCCTCCTGGCGTCATTCAGTGTATGGGCTACGATGGCTGACAAAAGATGAGGCTGTAACCTTAATCAATTGTATGCCAGAGAACGCTAAAACGGGCAAGGCAATTGGCGTAGCTCTGAACGATATGTCATGCAAGGTATTACGTGAACAGATAGGCCGACACTCAAGATATGTGTTTGTCCACACCTCGGCATGGCACCGGTCGGATGGAACAAAAACCGATGAGGTTAGGAAAATGCGTGTCGATGATAATACAGCATGGAGAACTGGATTAAAGCGCTCAGGAATCACTGATTTCCGTTTTTACGATTTGCGGCACACTTGGGCAAGTTGGTTAGTTCAAGCTGGGGTCCCACTATCAGCACTTCAGGAAATGGGAGGATGGGAAAGCATCGAAATGGTCCGTCGATATGCTCACTTGTCGCCAAACCACCTAACTGAGCATGCGCGTAAAATTGACGAAGTAATGGGGATTAATGTCACTAATCTGGCACTTTTAAAAAAGGTTGCTGATAATTAGGGGGTGAATAGATGGTAACTAATTAATTTTTATGGAAACAACAGGATTCAAACCTGTGACCTATGGCTTAGAAACTCCTAGATCTACCTTTAAAATCAACTAGATACCGCGCCAGCCGTCGATCACACGTCCCAACTTGCGCAAACTTGGTTAAACATGATTACAGTCAATTATACTCAGCGTCCCATTTTTGCCCCATTACCCCATCCTACCTCAATAGGCATCCTTCCCCACCTATCATTCCCGCGCTTATAGGACAACATGTTATCAATAGCTGATCAGGAGCCTCTCAAGTGCTAAACTCAGCAATCACTTAAAATCACTCTTATTGACAAATGCTTAAGCTCTTTTCCAGATACATATCTGTGGGTGTTGTAAATACGGCCATTCACTGGATGGTTTTTGCTATCATTTTCTACGGCGTAAGGGACGACCAAGTGTTAAGCAACTTCACTGCGTTCTGTGTGGCCGTAACTTTTTCTTTCTTCGCAAATGCTCGCTTCACATTCAAGGCCCAAACCACGACCATTAGATATATGCTTTACATCGGGTTTATGGGGGCACTTAGCTCTGCTACCGGCTGGGCTTCCGAATCGCGTGGGCTACCACCAATTTTTACCCTAGTAGCATTCTCAGCTATCAGTCTAGTTTGCGGATTTTTCTATTCTAAATATATCGTTTTCCGGAGTGAACAAAATTGAAAATATCGTTAGTTGTTCCTGTCTTCAATGAAGAGGATGCGATACCTATTTTTTATAAAGCCGTTCGTGAATACGATCCTCTAAAAGAGTATGAAGTTGAGATTGTGTTCATCAATGATGGCAGCAAAGATTCAACTGAAAATATTATTAATGCGCTAGCTATTTCAGATAAATTAGTTAAACCATTAAGTTTTACCCGTAACTTCGGCAAAGAGCCTGCTCTATTTGCTGGACTAAACCATGCCACTGGCGATGCTATCATCCCTATTGATGTTGATTTACAAGATCCAATTGAAGTCATCCAGCTTCTCATTGAGAAGTGGAGAGATGGTGCGGATATGGTATTAGCTAAACGCACTGATCGCTCAACTGATGGGCATTTAAAGAGAAAGTCTGCCGAAATGTTTTATAAGCTACACAACAAAATCAGCACGCCGAAAATTGAAGAAAATGTGGGTGACTTCCGCTTGATGTCGCGTGAAACAGTTGAGAACATTAAACAACTTCCAGAACGCAACCTATTCATGAAAGGTATCTTGTCGTGGGTTGGAGGCCGGACGGAGGTTGTTGAATATTCTCGCGCCGAACGCTGCGCAGGCGAATCTAAATTTAATGGGTGGAAACTATGGAATCTCGCACTTGAGGGAATAACTAGCTTCTCAACATTCCCACTTCGCATATGGACATATATAGGTCTTGGCGTGTCTGCCTTTGCTTTTCTATACGCAGCATGGATGGTTGTCGATAAGCTTATTTGGGGGAATCCTGTTCCAGGCTACCCGTCACTTTTAGTCTCTATATTATTTTTGGGTGGCATACAGCTTATCGGTATTGGGGTGCTAGGTGAGTACATAGGTAGAATATATGTAGAGACAAAGCAAAGACCAAAATACCTATTGAAAGGGACAAAAAGTGTTAAGTAAAATTAATTATAAACCAATGATACCTCTATGGGTAATTGGCATTATTTACATCCTTCCAATACTGCTTACTAACAGCTCATATTATGATGATATTGGAAGGTCTGTTTATGGATATTTCTCATGGGGAATTGATGGCAGGCCGCTTTCTGATTTTATATTTAAGACATTAGATCTAGGTGCTCCTGCCACTGATATATCGCCTTTCCCTCAAATTATATCTATGCTGATAATGACAAGCTTATGCTATTTAATGCACAGATATCTTAATCCTGATCATAGATATGGATGGCTTGTTTTTACACCAATATTTCTTAGCCCATTTTTCATCCAGAACTTCGCGTTTCGTTTCGATTCGCTTTCCATGTCGCTGTCTGTGGCAATTAGTGCTATTCCTCTATTCTTTATGAAGTCTGGAAAGATAAAGTTATTTGCATATTCTGCCATTTGTGTATTTTCTTCTCTATGTTTGTATCAAGCATCACTCAGCGTTTTTGTTGCAGTAGTATGTTTTCATGTTATTTTCTCCATCAAAAAAGAAGAGGATTCTTACAAAACCATTTTAGAATCTATTGTTGCTACTGCTGGAATGGCTGTGGGATATCTATTCTATTTGAAAATAATCATTCCGATATTTGTAACCAGTGATTATGCTAACGGATACAACCAAATTATTGGCAACGTGGATGAGTTAAAAGGCAATATTTTAATTACAGTAAATATATTACGATCTTTCTTTGCAGGTTTTATTGCAAAAGTGTTTCTGTTTGTATTTTTACTTTCACTTTTCGGGCTTATGGTTCTTATCATAAAGGTGTACAAGTCAGAGGGTAATCTGGCAAATAAAGCCGTGAAATTAATGCTTATCATCTTAAGCATTGGAGTAATGATGCTGTGCATCCCTGGGCCGGGGTTAGCCCTAAAGGGAATGCCTACCGGCCCTCGAGTCTTTATAGGGTTTGGTTTTGCTATTTCTTTAATGTTTGCTTTAATATCATTCATTTCAAAAAGGCATCAAAGTAAACTTAATTCCATTTACTGTATTATTATTGTTATTTCTTTCTCATATATGGCTACATTTTCAAATGCAATGAAATCACAAGATAGGCTCACAGATAGAATTATCAACGGTATAACGAATGACATCAATAAAGTTGGTAACAAAGAAGTAAAAACAATAACTATAGACGGAAACTCTCCTTACTCAGCGGCAGCTGATAAAGCTATACAAAAATTCCCACTATTGAAGCAAATTATTCCATCTTATTTTGATGGCCCACTCGCGTGGGGAATTGTGAAAATGACTGAAATATATTCTGGTAAAGATCAGCCATCCCCTCCACGTCAAAATGAAATAATTTCGACGATATGTAATATGCAGTTAGTCACAGATGCTGGTTTATACAAAACATATTTTAACAAAGGAGATCTTGTAGTCTCTTTCACGGACAGAGATTGCAAATAAAAAAGGCCCTTTCGGGCCTTACTCAAGCTAAACGAGTAAAAACACCGCTGCTGGTTGTAGTCCAGTCCTCTCCTCCGGCATTGATAATTACTACTTTTGCGTTAGTACCAGAAACAATGGGGACAGTATTATTAGCTTTTGTCGAGTCGCGGGATAAGTCGCCACCAATAAATGTAACTCTTAGCGTCCCAACGTTGTCGCTATCTACTCTATAAATTGCAGTCGCGGCAACAGAGTTTTCCTGTCCAATAGGCAAATATCCATTAACTGTCAAAGTCCTAGTAAAGCTTGGGTTTGCAGCGGATTTCACGGTTATTTGCCCCCCTTTAACAGATTCTGTCGCGCAACCGGTCATGGTGATACCGTACGGATCGGTAAAGCTGAAGGAGTAACAGATAGTTTCGCTGGGTAACTGAGCATGCGCGTAAAATTGACGAGGTAATGGGGATTAATGTCACTAATCTGGCACTTTTAAAAAAGGTTGCTGATAATTAGGGGGTAAATATAGGCCCCTACAGGAGTGGGATTAAACGCATAACATACTGTTAAATAAATACATTTACCAAGTTCGATTTTCGAGATACCCCCAATGATACCCCCAAATAATTTTCCTTCCCCAAACCTGTACAAATAAATTACCAAGAATCGTGAAAGACGGTATTTGCTATCAGAATGATTTCATATCATCGCACTTCATTTTAATGGTTGTTATTTGACCACCAATTTAATAGTTGATTATGGATTCATAATCGCAAATAAAATTTCTCTATATATAACCAGAAAGTGGTCGGTTCGGTAGGTTCAGTCGGTTCACGGACTTATTTATTTGATATATAACATAAATTAATTTTAAATTGAACCGACCCACGGTAGGTTCATCTATCAAGGAAGTCGGTTCAGCAACCATGAAATTTATTGCTATATACAAACGGGTCTTCCCCTGTTGTGGTGGCAAAGCGCCTTTACGACATCCTGAATGCAATGAAAAACCGAGTATCGAACGGCAATGCGGAGTCTCTAAACAGTAAAATACGGCTAATCAGGATCAAATCAAGAGGCTTCAGGAATAAAAAACGGTTCAAACTGGGAGTGCTGTTCCACTATGGAAAGTTGGATATGAGGTATTGAACGAGCGGAATAAGCAACCAAAACTAGGCTGCTTATTAATTTACTCAAAGTGGATGAATAACTTCTACTTCATGCTGAAAAACATATGGATCCGACAATAAGCAAAATTTATCATCGTCGCGGTAGGTGACAGCTACATGGTAGTCGTTACCCGCAAAAGCTTTAACCGCCTCAATATCTTCCCAATATGTTGCAAGGAAAAAATGTTCCCAGCTTCCTTGGGTAACTCTTTTTACAAAAGCACCTTTGTTACCCTCGATCCCCTGAGAATGTCTCACACCAGTTAAATCAAGATGTGCAGCGAAATCCTCAGCATGTTCAAGCGGTACACATCCATGCCATGTCCTTACGATCATTATTCTTCTCCAGCAAAAGTTGGACTAATAACTTAACTGAAAAAGACAGGGTCGATCAAAACATATCCGTGAACCCACTATGATCGGGGAAGACCCATGCAAACACAGTTAAATAAAAGTTAAATCTTGAGAGGGATTTATGCTGCGTGTCGAAGTAACGATAGATAAGCTGAACGCGAAGAGTTTTCCGGCTGGCTACACCAACGCACTTACTGAAGAGCTAACGAATCGTCTCAGTCGTAAATTTAGCGATGTTGACGTGAAAGTCAGGTTTGCAGGTGCCGATGGGTTAACAGTACTGGGTGGGGCCAGCGAGGATGAGGGTACAGTCGAAGAGATTTTGAAGGATACGTGGGAAAGTGCTGATGATTGGTTTCAGCCTTAAACTACTCCCGCCAGGCTGGTGACCTACCGGCCATTATCTCCCTGATATATCCCCAGTATTTGTGCTACAACTTATTTGATCTATGATGCTTAAGGGAAATTAAAGCTCCGTGGCACTAAAAGGGGTCAGTCAACCTATGGGGCAATATGAAAATTAATAGTACCTTATCGGCTGCTGCCATCATTGTTGCAGTTGTGTCGTTTGGCTTTCTGGTGTTTGATTTGTTGACTAGGTAGCTAACGACTAGCCTGTAGATAGGCAAGGAAGATAGATGAAAGAGTATGTAGTTCCTGGAATCTTAGTCTTGGCTACTGTTATAACTATTTCCGCAGTAGTAGCTATCACCATAGCCTTACTGGGCAATGGGATAAAAATTGGTGATATGACTTACTACCTCAGCTAGCCCATAGAGGGGTGGGTGATTTTGTTAGATTTACATCGACGCGAAAATGTTAATTTATAATTTCCTAGCATAAAAATAAGGATTTAGGATGGAAAAGCTTTGCTTCCCTCCCCTCCTTCCTCCCGGATTTCATGATTTGAATGATGCTGAAATCAAGACGCTATGTGTTGATGCATTCCCGAAATCCGCCAGAAGGAGTATGCTATACTGTAATTACATACAGCTCATGAGTGATGTTAGGAGTTTAAACCAGCAATTTAAATGTTTTTTAGAGCTATGGGTAGATGGTTCATTCACAACGGAAAAGCCCGAGCCTGACGATATTGATATATTGTTAGTTATTGATTTCGACCAACTGAATCTTATTCCAGTAATGTTCCATCCGCAAATAGAGTGCATACTCAACAGGAAGTACATTAAGAATAACTATCATATTGACCTTCTTTTGTTGTATAAAAATTGCCCACGAAGTGATTATGATGAAGATAGAATGCATTGGCGTGGTGTGTTTTGCCATGATAGAGAGGATACCCCTAAAGGGGTGGCGAGGTTGTCACTATGAACGATAATAAAGATATGATTTCACTAAAGAAACGTATTAAGTTCGTTCAAAATAAACTCGACTCGATATCATCTGCCAAGGATATGACATTTGCAGATCGCATCATGTTAAATAACATGGATGCTTATATGAGCGACCTCCAAGCAGAGCAACGCGCGTTGGACATTCGTCATCCACTACTTGATTTCATGGAATTGCGATTAAAAGGTTCAATCGTTGACCTAGGAACTGTGCCACTTGAAATTATGGGCATAATCACTAGCAATTTAGCTGCAATGGTTCAGCGAGCAACGCACAAACTATCTTCAGGCAGGGATTCACATAAAGTTCCTTATAGTATAAAAAGCTCATTAAATATGCGACTTGCTGAGCTTTCTCCTGGATCCACTAGGCTTGGACTTACATTTTCAACGGGGCAATGTGAACTAGTTGAAACCGTATCTAGTAAAGCAATTAAAGAAATCATTAACTTACTGGATGCAGTTGACGCTACTACAATGATGAATCAGGTCGCAGAAATTGGATTCAACTCGGCCCAAAGTTTGAAAAAAATCGTAGAAGAGTGCGATAAAAATCATATTGATTTTGATTTATCATGGATTGGCCCATTTAGTGATGGAAATCGTAAGGTTTCTGTTAATTCCACAAAGATAAAAATGCTAAGTGACCGCCTAGCTGCCACAACTATTTCCTCTCCGGTCATAGAAACTATTGTTGGTGAGCTAGCTTCACTATCAAAATATGGCAAGCTTGAAATTGAAGTAGATGGTGAAAAGATACGAGCATCATTCCCTGTAGATATGCTGGAAAATATACAGAAAAAACACAAGGTTGGTAAGAAGTTATCTCTTGTTGTTGAAGTTACTGATATTAATAATGATAACCTTGGGTTACACAGAAAAAACTATTTTGTGAAATCATTCAATTAATACTTCGCCCCCCTAACCCGGCCCCGCAGCCGGGTTTTATTACTTCCTAGCCAGCGCTTCCACCACAGCCCTCATCGCCTCTTCTGTAGTCTCTGAACGCTTTATCTTTTTATTAGCTAATGATGTCCTCAACACTCCCACAATAACAGCATGCTTTGGCTCCTGACCAAGATCACGCATCTCAAGCACCACCTTCCCCACTACTCGGCACATTTCGTTATATAGCGCGTCTGAATCTTTTGTGCTCATAGCCGCTCCTATCTCAATTTCACCAAATTTAGCACAACTATCATCGTTTTCACTCAATAGCGGAAAAGAACAGGCCGGGCCATTAAGCCCGGTTTTGTATTTTATACTTTGGGAGATTACATCAGATATCAGGCCGAGTTAGCTTAATAAAACCAGCCGCTCCACTGAGTGCATTTATTCATATTGAGTAAGTAAACCGACCTTCCATATTACACTCAGTTAAACGTCACCAACATTTCTGCAGCAGCATCTACTGACCCAGTCGGAAGCGAACTGCCCCCCGAGCATAAACGCCACGTTACCTGATTACTGGTGGTCTGGCTTGCTTGTGTACTGGTGATGTTACCCACTTTTAGCTGGGTGTTATCAAAGGGCAGCCCGGTGGTTGCACTGCAACTACCACTGCCGGTGACACCATTATTAATCTCGCCGGTAATATAGCCACCGCCCTGACTGAGCGCCAGGCGGCTTGGCGTACCTCCGTACAGGCCAGTGAGTGCCCGGAACTGCACGTTGATATTGGCCGTAATACCCGCCGAGCTGTCTTGCGTGCACTGGGCTATCAATGAATTGGTCCGGGTACTGAGTTCAGCACCGCTCTGGAGATTAATAGCGACCGTGCCAAAATCAATCTGAGTGGGGGTACTGACTATACACTCCAGTGTCGAAACTCGTATTGTCGTGCTCTTTGAAAAGATAGCTTTAAAATCCCTATAACCATTCCCTACCGTGGTGAAGTTCACATTAGATAATAAAATATTACTCTGGCTAGTTTGCGTGCCGTCAGCCACAATCACCCATGTTCCTGTCGTTGTCGCATTGATATACGTGCTGGCCTTATAGAAATTACTGATGTTGGACATTCTGGGGGCTAAACACCAGGCGAGGCCCATAAGTGGATTCGTTATCACCGCACCACTTGACGTCGTGGCTTGTGTACTCGGCAACCCAATAGTCCCACTGAGCGTCTCTGGCGTGTTGTTCGCCAGCACATAATCGGCCGTGACGGTTGCCCGGGGAATTATCCCAAGCCCCGGGGCTATCTTGAACACTTTATACCCAGCAATGGTCGTCAGCGAACTGTCCGACACACACGAACTTACCGATAAACTCGTGGGGTTAATATATATACTATCGTAGGCATATAAATCTGGGTTGGGGAAACTGGACGTGGTGGTGGGGACTCTATTGGTGGCGCTAAATGGCATCCCCTCCCACACGATGCCACTGCCTTTACCAATGGTAATTGTGTCCGCTAAAGCAGAATGCCCTATTAACATCATCATAAGAGTAAGTAGCTTTAGACTCTTCATTCTATATTCTTCCGCTCCAGGGGAAATTTTAAAAGTCAATAATGACGGGTAGCTAAATCCCCCCGTAATGAAAATCAGTTATATGCAAATGTAAACCAGATAGGCACGCTAACTCAAAATCAGAATGTCATAATGATAACAATATTATAAAAAAAATATATTTGAGCATTTTTTAGCCAAAAATATAGATTTTCATATCGTTTATTTAAATTTTAATGGTTTTTAATTCAAAAAAAACAGAAAAAACAAATAATAAAGCATAATACTCTAACTTAATTTTAATGAAAAAGTACCCAAGGCGAAGTATGTAGGCAAAAAAAAGTCAACTACTCTGCACGTCTCCGTATACTGTCGATCTTCTGGTGAACCCATGAGCACCGTCTATGAATTACAATCGACGTAGCACAATTGAAAGTGTTTTCACTCGTTATAGGCAAGAATAGACCGGGCAATTACGACGATACTACTGAAATGGGAAGGTGGCAGAGTATATTTCTAAAATACTCAATAGGAAATCGACGCAAAGAAACAACGCGTCTATAATCACCCATCATTTATGATTTCAAGCTTCTGAGGTTTTTTGATGAACGATGTGTTTGAAAAACAGCTAGCAGATTTTGTAGCTGCAGGAAATGAAGTGGTAGGAAGGCCCGCAAGAATTTCAGGAGTATTTACCTTAACTTATGGTAAGGGTAAAAATTCAAAGTTAATTTTTGAAGAAGGTTGTGTCTTTAACAATTTCTCAATAAATATTGAGCAAGGTGATGCGATTTTCTCAGCCGGTAAATTCTCATATATTCGTGGTAGATACTTTGTTGGTTCTGGATCAACTATTTCCATAGGTGATAAAACTGCCATCAATAGACATCTGTTGATGACTGCTATGGAGGGTGCGTCAATTACAATCGGTAAAAACTGCTTAATTTCAGATGTATCACTTTCAACTACAGACTGGCATTCAATCATCAGCTTGGAAACTGGCGATAGAATTAATCCTGCAAAAGACATTGTTGTTGAAGATTCAGTTTGGTTAGGTGAGGGAGTAACAATAAACAAAGGCGTGACAGTTGGGCACAATAGTATTGTTGGTGCAAAATCAGTTGTTACCAAGCCAATAAAGCCTAACTGCATTGCAGCTGGAATTCCTGCAAAAATACTAAAGGAAGGCGTTACATGGCAGAGAGAACTTATTCCTATGCCAAGTCTACCCGCCGACAAATATTAAATATTTAGGCGGTTATCTTCACATTTCCCGCCTAAATTAGATATCCCACACTAGGAAAATATAATTCCAAAAGTAGTTAAAGTATTAGTTGTTGTGTTAGCTGTTCCATACGTAGCCCCATTGGCTACAATGATACCGCCCGTATTAATTCTAATATCAACAGATGAGTTTCCAGTTACTGTGGCTCCGGTTGCTGTTATCTTACCGCCCGTATCGGCATAACACCCTGTAACACCACCTTTAACTTGTCCGAGAGACACGACAACCTCGCCCCCAGTGCTGGCTCCTGCTACCGTTATTCCTCCCTGAATATTTCCACTATTAGCAGAGATGGTTGCGCCGTCTGCTGCCAGTATTCCTTTACCGATGATCCCTGTCATTGTGCAGTTATCTACTGACACTCTCGATGAGTATCTTGCTGTAACACCAATGATTTTTGTCTGATTAGCAACTAATCCAAATGCCGCAACATCAGAATCAATAATTGCAGACACCCCATATAAGCTGCCTGTCGCTTTACCTGTTGTAGCATTAATCTTTGAACCACGGTAAGCGTGATATGACGCCCCCGGATTTACAAAATTTCCCACGTCAGATGGCATCCCTGTTCCTGCATTTAATGCAGATGAGTTGTGCGCGTTTATAGTGGCAGCCATATCAGCATAGAAACCATAAATTGAGCAGTTATCTGCCTTTGTATCCGAAGCTGAAATCACTGCACCTCTAGATGCCCACACCCCTATTTTACAGTTACTAACATTCATCGTATCTGCGTTAACTCTTGATCCTCTAGTTGCTATAACCCCAGCCTGCCCACTGCCAGATGCATCTGAAAACTCGGCGTGAATGGTGCTGTTCCGCTCGCAATATATGCTATTCAGAAGACATCCTGTGGCAACTACATTTTCGCAAACAATAACGCTACCCTCTTGAGCCTCAAATGTCGCATGCCTAAAGTTTGTCCCTCCTGATATTTTTATTTGATTTGGCAGTTCCTCTGTGGGACTCCTCGATCTATCAGACCATCCATATGAACCACCAAGAGCAAAGTATAAAGTCCGGGCGATTTGTCGTCCGTCGAAAATACAACCCAACACAGGACCGCGAGCATGATATGCCATGATGACGGTACCTGACGTAATGGTTGTCCCGCCATCAAGGCCCACTACGCCTATAAAATCATCTGCAACCTGTACTATCCCTGTAGCGGATTTAATATAGAATCTTGAAAAATCACCATGTTGAACTTTAAGTCCATATTTTTCTTTATAGTTTGCTTCAAGGTTTAATATTATGTATTTACCTTGTGTAGTTGTTTGTATATGTAAATCGTCAACAGCAGCTTGCATGTTAGGATAATCGCTGGGGATATTAAAAGTTTTTGCACCAGTAAAAGTTGAAAGATAAAAGCCATCATCTCTCTTTATTGTTGCGTATTTTTCATTTAATTTTCTCAAAGACTGCTGAACAGTATCTCCGTTCTCCGTCCCAACTAGCGCCGCCCCCATACCAACTGCATTGCTTCGTAAATTTGAGCGAAGAGCAGCATCTCCTACGCTAATCCACGCATTAATTCCCACGCCCCCTGTACTTTCAGGTGTTGACCCTGGAGGCACCGCCTTGGGGAGTACGCCATCCCAGCGGTAATATTCCCCGTCTGTTTCATTCTGAAGCGCCTGATTTGCCAAAGTGAGCTTATTACCGGGCAACGGTGCTCCAGCCTGAAAAGACTTTAACGGAATAAGTCCGAATGAAACGACCGCATCATGCGCATCACTTTTAAACTGACTGATTGCAGCCGTAGATTCCAGCTCGAAGCCATACCATGTCTTTCTTTTCTTCCCGCGTCGGTCAGTCCAGATGGCCTGAGTAATATCGTTTAAAGCAAAATCCATATTCTGCGCATTATCGAACAAATCTTTTGCAGCAGCAGACCCCAGCGGGTTACCGGTATTGTATGTGGTCATTTGGGCCTCAGAAATGAAAAAACCCGCCGAAGCGGGTTAAATTTAGGCGACGTCGCCGGGGTAATGGGCATCATCGTAATCGTAGAAAGTTGAACGGTATTCTTTCGCTGTCACCTCGCACGTCCCATCGCTACCCGGTGATATTTCTGCAACGATGGCATCGTATCCCACGCGTTCTGATGAGCAAAAAATCAGCCGTGGCGGTTCGATGCTCGGGTCGTTCATAATCCATTCGTCGGGCGAAATCTCACTGTTTTCGGGTAACGAAAGCGTATAGTCATCAATCCGCGAGGGGATGAGTAATGCCGTTGCTGATCCATTTTGAAGCCGAATTAAGCAACGTGGATGAGTGAAGCTCCAGTCGAGAGGCTCATTGACACTCAGTGTTATCTGCTCGCCATCAGTCGAGGCGTGAGTGATGAGACAACTTATTGTTTTGCTGCCAGGCGTATCATCGGTCAACACCAGGCGGTCACCGTAGTTGTAGCAAAGCGCATCCATTTCAGTACTTGTTGAGAATGTCTGCCGTTGCTGTCGATACTTCATCAGTCGGCGCATGCCAATTCGATAAGCTCTGTCTTCGCTGATAACCCCATCCAGTGTAAAACTCTCAATCTTAGTCGGCGTGGGGTTGTCAGGGGTTCGGCATTGTACCGTTTCTTCGGTCCAGCTTGTGCCGTTGACGTAGGTCACATCCACACCATCAAAGTCATCCCGTGACGGGGCCGAAAAGGCCACACGGAGCGGCTCTGTAGTTTCCTGTGGGCTGATAATGCCGGTCCAGTTCTTCACGCCCTCCCTGCCAACGGAAGCCAATCCTTCAGACAGCAGAAAATAACTCATGCCCGCATTAGTGATCTTTTGCAGAATATCCAGCGCAGACGTACTGTCATCGCTGGTAGCGAAATCGAATGTCTCCCCTCGAGGTGTCCAGTAGTTGTTTTCCAGAGCATGGATGGCATCCACATCTATCTGCTCCATTGTCATGCCCAAACTGGTCAGAACGTGCATCACTGCACCGCTCATTGAGCGCGAGGCATACCCGTCATACATCCGGGTCGCTACCATATTAACCCGCCGATCTGACTGTGATGCCAGCCGGTTACCGGTGCGAATAGTCAGCGCTAGTGTCGTCACGTTGGCATATCGTGATGGAGATTTGCTCAGCCTCGACCGCAGCGCCTGCCAGTACACATTATTGACAGTTCGTGATCCGCCTATTTTAGTGGTTCGCCGGACTCTCACCTCGTACTGGGCTGGTGCCAGTCCACTGATACGTCGAGTGTAACCATGGCCGTTCACCGTTTGATTAGTGAAGCCATACCTGACTTGCGACCACGCCCCGCCACTTGCCACATTGCGATATTGAACCACCATGCTGACGGTATGTGGCTGGGAATCACCGCTGGCCTTGTACTGTATATGCCCATTAGGGAACAAGAAGTTATTCTCAATAACCGTTGTTTTCTCCCCGTCAGGGCAAGCCAGAAATGGCCCCAGCCAGTTTTCAGCGTCATTCTCACCGGATACCGACGCATCAAGGAGCGTTCGGCTATTAAATCCCGCCCAGTTGCTATCTGCGCTGCCAGATACTTTCAGCCGGTTAACAGTGATTGTTGTGTCATCAACACCGGTAATGATGAACTGCCCCACCCCATACATCAGCGACAGTCGCGGCATCCCAGCAGGGATACCACTGAATGCGGTGCCTGTTGCAGAACTATAGGCCAACGTAATATGCGCATCTACGCCCGCAGAGCCGCCGCTCGACGCAACACCGGACACATTGACCGGACTATCGCCAAATACCGGTGCTGGCAGCAATGAATGCGTAATGCTTCCACCCGAAAAGGGACTGGATGATTCCTGAATAACAACCCTGCCCTCACGCTCTACGGCGACACAGCCTGAACCTGTTAAAGCATTGGTAATGGCACCCAGCAGGCCGACCATGTTGATGTAGTTAGCGATAAGGCTGACCGGATACGTTTTCCCTTTCCATGTGATGCTGAACGTATAGCTGGATCCGCTGAAATCGTAAGTTGCAGGGGCTGCACTGGCGGTAATGCTGGCTGCATTGCCCCCGACACCAGGCAACGGATCAACTGCGGGTGTGTAAGAAGCAATAAACAGATTGTAGCGGGTATCGTTGAAGGTCAGCGTAACCGGATCACCCACTACAGGACCCAACTCAGTGAAGTTGCCATAAATAACACTGTACCCACCCACTTTGCCGACAGCGTAGCTGTCAGGGGCGATCACCGTGATAACGGTTCCCTCAATCCATGAGACTGGCACACTAGGATCATCCGCGTCCTCGCTACCGTTTTCATTACTCACACCAATCAGGGTGATAGTGTTACCGGCAAAGAGGATGGCATCTGCATTAACGTAAATACTGCCCGGCGCGGTGGAATTCATATCCAGTCCACTACCACTGGACGTGCCCCCCACCTCAGTCGATGCCCACCAGTTTTGCGACCGGGGGTCACTCGATACGGTGGCACCTGGACTGTAAAGGGTATAGCTCACATCGTCGCCAAAACTGACTACCGGTGTAGAGCCAATCCGCATTGTAGATTGGGGAATGGAATAATGGCCCACACCCACACACAGCATCATCTCTGTACGGTAGATCTCGGGGTTATTGGAATCGAATCGCGAGGTGGGTTGCACGATATAATCTGGATACACGCGGTATTTACCAAACACCTCACGGATCGGGTCGCCCAGTTTCACGTTATTGGCTTTTGCGGGGGACAAGTTGAGCTGATCGCCCGTGGAACCTGTAGCATTACCCGGCGTGTCCAGCGTGCTCATCATGTAGATGGAATAAGCTGCCGATGCAACCGCTAGCGCCACTGCCGCCCATAACGCAAATTCTGCACCTGTACCGTAAGGGACCGGATACACCCGAACGTCACTTTCCGGGCTGATAAAGCAAAGTGGCCACGCTGATACCGATATCGGTTTTCCGTTGACTTCAACCGCAACCGGCTGACACATATCATGTTGGTAGTTCGTTACGTTGACACTGAACCATTGATGCAATGACATGGGTTTGTGTTCGTGAGTCTCCAGCGGCTCACCTGGTAGACGTGAGGGATAAATTCTGATGGTCATTGCCAGAACTCCACTTTGACAAAGCGACGGCAGAACCGCGCCAACGGCAGGAACGTCACATTACTTTTAGGGTTGCACTCGGCAACGTACAATTCACCGGACAGGCTGACCACAATGCCAACATGTGTCACCGTACTCCCCGAATAGCAGGCAACCCCAGCACCCGCACAAGGCTCACACCGTTGCAGATCAATCATCAGATTCCGCGCTTCTCTGTTCAGTCCGCCATCGTCTTTAGTGACACCTGAAAACTCGGGCCATTCATGCAGCCCGAGATCGCATCGGATTTCATTCACAATGCCGAAACAGTCAAGTTGCGGGTACACTCTTCCACCCTTCAGCCAGGTGACTGAACGGTATTTGTCTGTGTTGAACATAGGGTTTTCCTCAGGACAGGTAGCGCAATCCGGGGTAGTTCGGCAATGTATAACGGTAGCGGGGCCACGCAGTATCGAGCACGTTCATGTAGCCCGCCGTGATCTGAACCTCGGTAGCTGTCCAGTACCCTGATTTCACTATCAGCGTATAGGGCTTTGCTGCAGGTGCGGATAAGTCGGTAGAAACATAGTATCGGTACGTCAGTAAGGCGGTACTGAGGTAATCGAGCGCCCCTCTAATGGCCGTGGAGACAATGCCATCAATATTACTGATAGCAAATTGCAGATCCTGCGTACCATCACTGTTTCTTGCGGGAAGGGCGATATCAATGCCACACGCGGTGAAGGTCGCTGATTCGCCACTTTCCAGCACGGCGGTAATGTCTTCCCAGCCCTTGGTGAGCCAATAGGTCTTGTCACCCACCGCAATCTCAAGTGTCTGAATAATCACTTCTGACCCACCGGAGGCATACAGTCGATTTAATATGGTCATGCTTCTGGCCACTCCTGATTTAAGGCAAGATCGATAATACTGCTGTTGATAATGTAGTCGGGGAACTCACCTAACCCTGAAGGTAATAACGGGCGCTCCCAGAGTTCCAGCGTGGCAGAAAACCGCCAGTATTTAGGGGCTACCAAAATCGGACCTTCATAGATATCAATAAATCGGCATTTGTAGGCTTCAACCCCCAGAGGGGTTTGCAACTTCATAAAAAACCACGCCACGCCATCACTGATGGTATCCCTAAACCACGCTTCAAATAACTGAGATTCAGCATCTGTTTTGAATATCCAACTGACGGATGCCTGAGTGGGAACGGACGTATAAAGTCGTCGCTGCCTTGCCCGTCCAGAAGTCATTTGAGTGCGCAAAATGGGGCTGACCGCTTTAAATCCATAACCCTCCATTAAAGGCAGGGGCAAATACGCATGCGGATAGTTAATATCACTCACTATCTTGCCCTCCGTTTGGTGTTCCATCCGGCCCCCATCGCTTTTGACGCTTTGCCTTGCCCTTTAGCCAGATCATTAACCATCAGGGCATACCCTTGCTGAACGGCACTTTCCAGCATCTGTAATGTCCGCTGATCGGGGTCGCCGTTAACTTGAATCGTCGGTGAATAGTTAAATTCCCCACCAGTGGTTTCACGCTGCTCCTGAATAGCCCCCAGCGTGGCGTCGAGCTTTGCCGAGGTTGCGGCGGTTGTGACACGCTCCCCTTTCTGAAGTAACCAGGTGCCGGTTGCCGGGACGTTATCAATACCATCATGCGCCATGCCCGCTAACGCGGTGCCCGCCATCAAACCGATAGAGGAGTAACCCACTGCGCGTATCGCCATCGACATAGGAATACCCATTATCATCCCGCCTTGCGCCATGGCTTTAGTAGCGGCTTCTTCGGTATTAAGCACTGCCTGAGCAATGGAGGCGGCCTTGCTGGCAACAAACATCGCTTTGTAGGCTGCTGAGCTTTTCCCGACCAAATCACCGAGTAAATCAGCCGCACTTCCTGTCATTGATGAGAACACGCCCAGCGTTGCTGAGGCATAAGCGGTTTGAATACCGGCCAGCCGCTCATTGTTTTGCTGGTTGATTTCAGCCACACGGTCAGCATAGATTTGTTCGTTACCCTCTTTGGTAGACAGCAGTTCTTTTTGCATATCGATCTGCTTGTCGTACCATTTTTTAAGCTCCTTTTCTGCATCGGCAACCCGACTCAGTTCACTGCCAGCACCACCCACTGAGGCATCCAGACCGGCATACTTAGGGGCTTCCGTTACGCTGCCCTTTGAGATTTTCTCCAGCGCTTTTTGGTAATCTTCCGTCGCCGGTGCGGCCTCTTTCAGTAACTTGAGGCGGGCGCGGGTCGTTTCCAGCACCTGCTCTTCCGGGGTGCGTAATTGCTCCAACATGGATTTCAGTTTGACCTGTGTTGCCAGCCGGTCCTGCTCGGCAGCATTACGGGTCAGTGTGAGCTTTTGGGCCTCGCTGAGTGCGCTCAGTTCACCGTTCGCCAGCTCATAACTGATCTTGGCCAGTTCGCCCTCTTTCCCGTGCATCGCAATTTGCTGGTTTTGCTGTTGCAGTACTTTGTCATAGGCATCACCGAGTTTTTTTGCCTCGCTGGCCCCTGATTTAATGGATGCCGTCAACTTTTGGGCTGCATCATTATTTACAATGATCTGAGACTGAAGTTGCACCCATTCGCGCACCCCTTCTAACCCCGGAGAGACATCAACCTTCCCACCAGAAGCAACAATCTTCTGTATTTGTGGTGCCAGTAACTCAGCTTGTTCCCCCGCAGCAGCATAGGCCCCACGCAACAGTTCAGCCTCATTTTTAGCCCCTGTTGCTGCCAGTTTTGATACATCTAGCGCCAGTTTTGCGCTGGTTAACTGCTTGGAAAAATCGACATTTAAAGAGGCTGCCAGCCCATTATTAGCCGCTGTCGCTTCTTTCGTAACGCCGATAATCGCCTGCAACCTTTCAGTGAAACCCTCGAGCTTTCCCTTGCTCTCTACATAGGCAGTAGCCAGTTCTTGCAAGCCTTGGCGCTGCTCGTCCGACATGTTTGTCGCTTTTGCAAAGGCATCGAAATTTGACTGCATATAACCTTGCAGGTTTTTAATCCCGCCGGCGCTGCTGTCAACATCGCGCAGTGTTGCAACAAACCGATCTAACGCTTGCTGATTTTCTGCATTGATAACCAGCTCTGTGCCACCAAACGCATTGGATACCAAATCCTTGGGAATTGCCTGAGTGGCATAAATTTTGATGGCTTCAACAGATTTCCTGATCTCTGCATCCGTGTTGGCAATGTCATTTCTCAGGCTGTCGGTAAATGATCGGCGCTGAACCTCCCCCAGCTCCCTGAATTTTTTTGTCAGTTCATCAACCGGCAAGCTCATATCCGCGAGGCTTTTTGAGGCTTCGTTTGAGTTATCACGTAACAGCAGGAATCCGGCAGCGGCGGACACGGCCATCATGGCAAGTCCGGGCAACCCACCGACCGCAGACAACAAACCAGCCCCTATACGTCCGGCCACACTGGTGATGGCATTCAGTCGGGTTTGCGCCACAGCAACGCCATTTATCGCCGCTTCTTCGACTTTTCTGGCCTGTACCAGCGCCAGTGTAGCGGCTCGCTGCTTGTCGGTATCGGTCGCCACATCTAAAGCCGCCTGCGCCGCACGGCGTTCCAGCGTCGTTTTATATTGCGCGGCTTGTGCAGCTTTAAGCTGTGCATCAGCCAGACTAATTTGTTCTTTCTGCGCCTTTAATAACTCCCGCGCAGCACCACCAGCACTGATCCCTACTGAGGTAAGGTATTTTGCAGCACCGCCCGCCGCCAGGGCTGTACCGGCAATAGCCAGCATATCAATGTGATCAGCCAGAAAACTGATCGAGCCAGAAACGGTTTGAGTGACACCGTGCGCTGCGTTAGCATCGCCAATATAGGCTTTCCAGTGGTTTGACAGTTTGGTGATGGCATCACCGATCGTCGTCGGCATCGCTTCCGCCAGTTCGGCGTTGCGGTCTTTCGCCGCAATAGTGGCTTTTGCAAAGGTATCCATCGATAACTTGCCGCTGGCCGCCAGTTTTTTAACTTCCGTCTCCGTGGTACCTAAATACCGGGCAATATCACCAATAATGGTCGGCATCACCTCCATCACGGTATTCCACTGATCTCCAGCCACTTTGCCCATAACCATCGATTTAGACAGTGCGTTAATGGCGCTTTGGCCTTTTTCAGTGCTCGCCGCATTGGTAGTTAATGAGCTGGAAATCGAATCAATAAAATCAATGGTACTGGCCGTCGAGAATCCCAGTTCCTTCATGGAATTGGCGCTGCGGATAAACAATTCCGACTGCTCATCAATTGATTTATAGGTGCGGTCACTGATTTGCATTAACCGCTGCTGAACATCGATGTACTGCGATTGTGAATCTGTTGCCATCCTGACGCGTGAGGAAAGTTGCCCCCACTCATCAGCAGTTTTTATCAAACTCCCGATCGTAAATACCCCCGCCAGCACACCGGTAGCCTGCGAGGCTATAGCGCGGGTGGATTCTAATTGACCGTTTAAGGCTTTTAACGCTTGCTGGCTCTCATTTATGGCCGCGTTATTGCGCCGGGAACCTGACTCCATGGTTCTATGGTAATCACTCCCTAAACGAGTGGCGCGGGCAATCTCAGATTGAAATGAACTCGAGTTAGCCGACAAATTAACGATCAGATCACCCAGTACGGTCATAGCTCCCCCGATAAAAACCCGCCGAAGCGGGTAAGTTACTCAGCCAACTTCCCTAAGAATGCTTCAAGTTCTGATCCAGACTCTCCACTCTCATCTGCTGGCTCATTCCAGCGCAGCAAAGCATCCGCGATACTGAGCGGATTCTTGCCACCCTGCGCGTTATAGGTCGCGGCAGTGATCTGTGCAGCATGATAATCACCGCGCTCATCCCCAATTGGGCTGAGACGGTCATACTCAACCCACATCCGCAATTCAGTCATGCTGATCGTTTCACGTAGTTCGCCTAGGGTGCGGCCCAGGCGCAGGGCAAGCGTCATTAAGAATCGGGTTTCTGGCTCTCGGACTTTTTTTCAGCGTCTGCCGCCGTGGTTTGTAAATCCAGCGCCTGTCGCAGCAGTCGGGAATGTACCGGCCCATAAAACTCAACAATGGCTTCTGCATCTGCCTGCGTGAAAACAGGCTGGCGGTCCTCATCCAGCAGCACATCAATGAGCATCACCACATCCGCGCGAATGTTCCTTTGTGCTTCTTCTGACAATGACAGTGCGGGGGCTTCAGTCTCCCCATCCCCTTCCCCTGGTTTCATAACGTCACGCCAACGCGCCCAGCCCGCAGGTGAAGGCTCACGCAAAACAACGGTGGCCCCTTCCCATTCGGAAACGGTGATCACTTTCGTTCGAAAACCCGATAAAGGCGCAGTGGCCAGTTCCCTGAGAGATTTTTTCAGTACAGCCATGAGAATGATCCTTTCTTAGACGGTAATTTTTTTTGCAAGTGCAGCGCGGGACTCCGGCACAACCGGCGTGATTTTTACCGGCTTACCGATAATGCGAAGTGTATAAGAGGCCGAAACCACACCTGAGAGGCCAGCACTCCAACTGTTCTGCCGCACTTCAGCAAGGTAGGCAAAACCATTGCCAGACGGGAAAACAACCGTGATAGCGCGACGGGTATCGTCTTCATACGCCGCCATCAGTGAACTCTGTGCCGTTTCTTCGGCACTCCAGTTGCGGTTAATGGTCATTTCTGCCGGTGACGACAGCCCGTTCACCATCTCTTTTTCAGTAGAGCAAAGGCTGGTGACGTCGATGTCATCCTTCTGCCCACCGGTAAAAGTTAAGTTCCTTCGTAGAACAAGATGCGGATAACCATACGGCATCTAACGGATTGGCCTCAGTCGCCACTTCAGCAGAAACGCTAAAAACTGTACCTTGTGTTTTTTCATACTTACTGGTCATATTTTGCTCCAGACATAAAAAAACCCGCTCAGTGGCGGGTATGTGCTATTAGAAAAGGCATTATTTAAAGTACGACAGAGAGTAGCTGATGTCCGATGAACCCCAGGTGACTGCTTCATCATCACGACGGTAGTCATAGCCTAGCGGGGAGATGCTTTCTACCTGTTCATATAACAGCGGTATATCCCCCATGACAGGATAAATTTTGTTTTCCATCCACTCATCCAGTGCCGAGTCGGGGCTTTTTGCTTTTAAAAAAACCTCCACATGCAAGACTGAACGCCAATGGTCACCGTCGATATACTCCCCCGTAGACTCTGAATCAGTCAGATAAACGGCGACGGCTGGCAAATCTGTTACATCAAGGAATCCCGGTCGGCCATCAAAGAAAGTGACACTCGGATCATCAATGGAAGCTCTCAGTGCATCAAGTACTGCTGTACGTATTGCGGTATGTTTGTTCATCGTTTAATCACCAGTCGTAATTGATTGCTCAATGCCGCCGCCAGTTCTTTTGGCATATCACTCATCAGAAGGGCTTTTGTTTCATCATCAAATGCCTGTGTGAGTGGTGCTGCCATTGGGATCTTAATCACTTCAATGGGGTAACGGGCTTTTGACGTTCTGCGCATTACTTGCCAACGTCCATTACTGAGTTGTTGTAAAAATGCGCCTGGAAATGTGAAACGCCCCACTTTCAGCACACTGTCTGCGCCCCCCTTGCTCCCTTTACGACGCGATAACTGCATACGCACTGGGCCAAGATTAATAACGGGTAAATCACCCCGTTTAACGCGGATAGTGGCTATTGGGCGTCCCGGACTGGCCTTTTTTAATTTAGCTCGCCCCCGAACCAGTTTTAACGGCACTTTGGTACCCTTGGAAACTTTTGAACTACTGCGACTTATTGCCCGCCCAGCAACACGGTTCACGGCTTGCGCGGTAGCCCGTGGTACCGCCGTTTTACTGAGCGCGGCAAGATTACTGATCAACTGATCCAAACCTTGAACTGTCATGACATCTCCCGTTACTCCAACCAGATTTGGGGTTTACCATTAAAAGACTGATGGCGGGTAACGATGTAGGATTGACCATCCAAAACCACCTGGTCATTACGATGTGGCACATAGTCAGCGGAGAAAATAACCAATGAAATGCCATCGCCAGTCATGGGACCCATTTCAGGAATTAGATGACTTTCTACGGAGACAAATTCCACATCGTTAATCAGTACCGGCCCCCCCATTCGCGCCACGGTCACCCGGTCCATTCGGGATGTTAGGCGGTCAAAGACGTTAGCCATTGATTTTGACCGCAACAAACGAACTGCCAGCAGGTGCGGCATCCCATGCCCGCCCTGCGGCGACAGCACCTGTCGCACTTAACTGAATCTTGCCGTCTTTTAGTGCCACTTTTTTGCCTACGGCTATGTCATCAGTCTCCAGCTTGGGCAATAAAAACACCCCAGCAGCAAAACCATCAGCGACAGAACTGGGGAGGATATCCGTGATGGCCACTGCGATTAAATCGCCAACGACCACCGGATCACCGCTTAAAATAGCTGTATCACCACTATTAGTGATCGAAATGGTCATGCCTTCCTGAACATAATTCTTAGCCATTGTTGTTATCTCCACGGCCCCGAAGGGCCGAATTTCAGGTATAAAAAAAGCCCGTCAGGGCCGAGGAAGTAAAGTACGGGGATTACTCTCCGCTGGATTTCACCAAGCCACGATGATCAACAGGAGCGACACCCGCATCAATACGCACTTTGGTTGTCACGCCGTCCGAGGTGAAACCTTCTTGCTGATCAATGTACGGCGTATCCATTCCAGACAGATAGGCAACCTCAATCGTATCTGTTCCCTGTGCCGCTGCGAGATACCAAGCCTTGGCGCTGGCATCATCAAGACGAGGCTCGGCAATGACGGTGGCAAAATCTTTAACTGGGTTGATGATACCCGCATTAATGTCTGCACCCTTGACACTGGATGAGCGAATGACCTGGTTAGTCGCAGATTCCAGGCTGGTTGGAACAAGAATAAAGGCCGGGCGAATATTCAGGTGACGATCGCCTTCTTTTTGTGTACGCATCATTTGACGGGCTTTATCAAGATTGGCCACGTCAATCCCGCCGCTCGTAAGGTTGCCATGCTTATTATCAAACAGAGGGGTGTTATCGGTTGTCATCTTAGGATTGGTCGTCAGAATAAGGTAAACCAGATCCGCAATGGTGGCTTTCGCTGCCCGCCCCAACTTCATTGGAATATCGGTCAGCATGTTCAAGTCATCATTAATAATAGCCTGACGGGTGATGGAGAATAATTCACCGTAAGTCGCCAGCGCGATGGTGGCCTGTTTGTCACCGGTGGTCACATACTTATATTCCGCACCCTCACGAACCTTGCGCAGCGATTGAAAACCACCCATACCAACACGGTGTGCAGTTTTAAAATCAGACAGTTGCCCTTTGCGTGTCCATTCTTCGAACGTTTCCGGCGCTTCTTCCCAGCCTTGCAGGATAGATTTATTACTCACGTCGATCAGAATATTACCGAAATCTGAGGTGCTGTGAGTAAAGGCCATTCCCACCATTTGCATAGGGTTGTAGGAGGCCACACCAATACCCCGCTCGGTCAGAGACATACGCGCCAATTCACGTAGCGTCATGCTGTTATAAGCGTTGTCTTTCTGGCGTTCTTCATAGCCTGCACGTACCATCAACGCCTGACGAATACCATCGCCAGTGAAGTTACCGTTCCCGGCATAGATGTGCTGACCCGCAGGTGGGGTTTTATTCGATGGCGTGGCATCTTTCCCCATCAATGCCAGCAACTTTTCTCGGGACTGTTCCAGAGTGCAATCAATATCTTCGACACACGCGGATTGCAGTTCCTGATAGCGCCCACCGAACATAGCAAACAGATCTTTAATACCGTTGATCCGCTGTTTTTGCGCCTCACGCTCCTGAGCACGAATGGCATTGTCATCCAGAGATGCTGCAGGTACTGCCGGCGGAGTGGGTGCGACAGGCTGTATCGCGGTCGCTTTGGGTTTGATAATCATATTTTTCAGAGAGGCTGGCATAGAATCGAATTCCTCGATACGTTTTGAATTGATGCGGGCCATGGCCTGCATCGACGGGAGTAGTTGATCGGCAAAACCGTGCTCAACACATTCCTGTGCCGTCAGCCAGGTTTCTTCACCGAGCATGACAGCCAGTTCTTCCGGGGTTTTACCGGTCTTTTTGGCATAAGAGGGAATAAGAACCCCCTCCACCTTATCGAGCAGATCGGCATAGTCGCGCATATCATTGGCATCACCACCGGTAATGCCCCAAGGCTTGTGGATCATCATCATCGCGTTTTCCGGCATAATGACGGGGTTGCCGACCATCGCAATCACCGAGGCCATAGAGGCGGCAAGGCCGTCGATATAAACCGTTTTACTGGCGGGATGAGTATTCAGTAGGTTGTAAATGGCAATACCTTCAAACACATCACCGCCCGGAGAGTGGATGCGCAGGTTAATATGGTCGATATCACCCAACGCTTTCAGGCTGCTGGCAAACTGGCGGGCGGTTACACCCCAGTAACCGATCTCCTCATAGATATAAATATCTGCGCTTTTTTCCCCACTGGCTTTCATGCGGAACCAGCTTTTATCTCCGCCAGACGCCTGCGGTGCCTTAATCAGTTTCTTTCTGCTGCTCTTGCCCACGGGCATCTCCTTTATCGTTAGCCGGATCAGTATCAAAGGTAAGATCCAGCTCGGTATTTTCGTCAATTTCCGCCTTACGACGGCGTTTTACATCCCCCGGATTAGCACCGCGAGCGCGGATCCAGTCAGCTTCTGTGGCCGCGCCACCCCGAATCAACACGCGCCATGAATTTGCCTCTTTTAACGGGTCAATCCACGGCATAACGGGGCCGCTGTATACCGCATTCAGCAATGTATTTTGGTCAACATCGGGTGGGACGGTGATAATGCCAGCGGCAATAGCCTGTTTCAGCCAGTTGCGGTACATGGGACGGGTGACCGCTGCAATAAAGGTATCCTGCAAGATGCTGTAGCCCTCGAAAGATTCCACCAGCTCCTGTCGCTGGGCACTGTATGTACCGTCATAGTTGCGGGATATACTGGAATAGCTTCCACGACTTCCGGCGGCAACCGCTCTTAGCTGACCGTTACGGAAATTTTCAAGGTTGGGATTGGGCCGGTCTGACTTGATCATGCCAATTTCTTCACCTGGCAACAGGTCATCAAAGATAATGCCAGGTTCAATGTTCAAATCCCGCTTATTGTCTGCAGATGAATCATCATAGGTTTGAGCGTCACCTTTTTTAATGTACATACCCAATGCAGCCGCTATACGTGCAGCAGTTAACTCAGAGTCCTCGTACTCTTTGAGCGCACTCAACCGGATCAGGATGCCAGACAATAAGCTGTTTCCACGAACCTGATGTAAACGACGCATAAACTTCAGGTGCACCATGTCATCAGCCACGATTTCTTTCGTGTTACCCAGCGCAATACCTGTCGTGACCAGGGATTTATAAACAACATATTTAGTGGGGCGTCCCCAGCCATTCAGGTAAATACCCTGACAAATACCTTTTCCATCGTCGTTCATCTCCAACGGAACAAAGTCAGGTTCAAGCGCCTCAATCCAAAAAGGAATGTCGGCTGTTGCCGCTAACCCCTGAGCAGATCCACTGACAAATTGCCCAAAGACTTCACCGTCGCGCAACCAGGTGCGTGCCATGAGGCGTTCGAGTACCGGCCGGGTAAACTGCCCGGTCACATCAGGTGAAACAGACCACTCCGCCCATGCTGCCCTGATTTGTTTCGCCAGATCATCAGCCACTAACCCGGTACGAAGAATAGGCTGTGGATCGACGATGATGCCCTTAGCACCAATGATGCGCTCTTCCAGTTTATCCAGCAGCCCGATCACTAGGTCATGATTGTTGTCCAGCCAGCGAGCCTGTTCCCTCAAAGAACGGCCCGCTACTTGACTGAGCTGGTTAGCGTTACGGTTTTCACGCTTAGCGCGATGGGTCCGGGTGGGTAATACCGCTTCATATGCACGTATAGCCACGCGAGATTTTAAGCGGGCAGCTTTCCAGCCCGGTGAGAGCAAACCAATAGCATCATCAAAAATGCTCATTATGGAAACCTCGCCACTTTATACATAGGACGTCCACGCCGGGTTGCCAGAAGATTAGCGAGGCGGCGCTCCCATACGTCTCGCCCCTTTCGAATCTCACTCAAATTTTCCATCGCCATTGACTGACCGTTAAAGGTGATGGACTTACCTTCCAGCACCGCCATTTCGGCTGCGGCATAACGCTGGATCATGTTTTCAATCTCTGCCTGATTCACACCCAGCCTCCTGAGGTAGATGGTGCCCATGCAGAGGTATTCCCTTCTTGCTGGGCTGATGATTTTTTAGATTTTGTTGACTTGGTACGGGATGTTGGGGAAGTCGATCTTTCAGCGGGAGGTAACAGTGATTTGGCTTCAACAGGTCGTGCCCATGGAGGCGGTTTTTCCCAGTTGATTTTCTCGTAACCCCGCAGTATTACCAGTGCATGGGCATACACCATAAGGTCAAATGCCTCATTTGCGCCCTTACCCGGTTTTGTCCATTTACCGTCAGGGCTTCGTTCCTCGTAGGTCAATTCGTCATAGAACCATTCCCCCAGCCATGCCGGGAAATGCACGTAGTTAGCCCCCGGAGTTTCACGCTGAAGCGCGTTACTGATCCGGTCTTTCAGTTGATTAGTCTGCAAAAGATAAAGAGGTACATCCCCTCGGGCCTCAGCCCGACGATTAGGGCGATCTGTATTATCAGGAAGCGTTTTGGTGATCAGCTTGCTGCGCGTCGTGCTATCCCCCTTAAAGAGAAAGACGCGCTTATGTACACCATCGCGACGGCATTGCCGCCAAAACTCGTAAGCGTTCCCGGTTACGCCATCCTCGCCGCCGGAGTCCACTCCCATTGCAAGTACAGGCAATGAAACGTTGGGGTTGCTATCCAGCGGCCATTCTTTATCCAGTACATCGGAACGCAACAGGTCCCAATCTTCGAGATAACCGGCGGGATCAATTGGCAGACTTTCGCCATTAGGCCCGACACGCATCGACTGCTTGATGTTGTAACGGTCAACTATCCACCGTTCACCGTGGGTACCATAGCCAATAACCTGAACAACGAAACGCCGGTTTTTCCCCCCCTGCACATCAACGGTGGCTATAAGGAAATGCACACCGTCCGGCACAGTACGCTTCGTTACGTCCTCCGCACGAATCATCAGAGTTTCAGATTGTCGCTGCTCTACGCTGGATTGAGGGGTGTAGGGCAATCCCCAGTCAGTGTTAATGACCGCTTTCAATGTCTCTTCGCTCTGATTCGCTTCATAGTCCTTCTGAGCGGAAAGTAACTTATAGACCAACTGAGAAAGCGTCTGATAAGCAGCGGCGGGTCCTTCCATCCAAAATGATGCGATGCGAGATCTGCGCGCCTGACCAGTGATATTTCCATGACAATCTATTTTCTCGCCATCACGCAACCAGATACCTTTCTGATTAAGGTCCCGCTTTTGGTTAGCCGTTATTTTTCCCTGGCAGTGCGGACACTCTATATAAGCGGATTCACTGGCCTCCACGGGGTCTGCAATATTTTGATATCCCTGAACAACATCTTTTGAGGGCTGGAAATACTCGCCGCAGTGCGGGCAAGGCCAGTACCAGCGGCGTCGGTCGCCACGGTTATACAGTGAAAGAATGCCCGTAGTTGGCGGGGCTTCGTGGGGTGAGCTTCTCCGCCATTTGGCATCAGTGATAGCGCGGCCAGGGGAGCTTTCAACCAGTGTCATACCTGATGACATAAATGTTGTGGTTCGTTTTGAGGCCAGGGTGAACCCGTCGCCCTCCCCGTCAATATCTTCCGGGAAGCGGTCATAATCCGTCAGCGCCACGAACTTATAATCTGATGATGACATTACGTTGATGGATGGCCAGCCTATTTTAAGGAATGACCCATCACGAAATATTTTATCGTGAACGTTATTATCGTTTCGGCGCGGACTAAGCCTTTTTGCTACTGCAGGGCTACTTCGGAAAGTACGATCAAGACGCTTCTTGCTGTGCTCCCTTGCCTTATCTTCTGTCATTTGAACGATGAGCATGTCGGAAGGATCACAAACAATGGTGTAGACAGCCCAGCCATCAATCAAACCAATTGTTTTACCTGTTCGGGCTGGACCGACAAAAATTACTGCGTCATATTCACGCGATGCAAGCATGTCCATGGGTTCAAGAACATAAGGGGCAACGTTCGGGTCCCAGGGAACCGAATTACCCGCCCCCTTTGGTACTCTCATGTATTTATGTACCGCCGCTGAGACTTTAATACGGCGCGGCGGCCGTAGGATTAATGAAATATCTCGTCCTATAGTTTCCGCTGACGCATAAGCCATTAATCCTCCTCGACAATCACCTCCCCTTTATCGCTCATAAGATCAATCGCACAAGCTTGATAAGAGCGTTCAGATAGCGTCGTACGTAAATCATCTATTGCAGCCTGAACAACTGTTACTGCTTGAGGCGATAAAGCGCAGTCGCGCTCCAGAATATCTGGAATTGTCTCCAGAACCTGCACTACCGATTTTGTCATTGCTGAATAAACGGCTACGACCTCATTAACAGGAATTAAACTGCGTTGTTCTTTTTCTAATTTGATGCGCTCGTTTTCCGATTGAAACCAATCCTTACGTTCTTTCGGGATCATGTGCGAGGGATCATGTGAGATATCTTCACCCGCCTCACGGACAACGGCGAATAATGCAGGGGCCACATCTTTAAGGGCATAAGTCGGATTGCCACGGAAGGTGCCTGTGGCCTGAATATTATTCTCCACAAGCCGCTTTCTAATCGTTGCCCTATCCACAGAAAAAGCCTCAGATATCTTGGATATACTCCAATTAAAAGCATCAGCCAGGTCGCCAATATTTCCCATCACCACCTCTCGCCACCAGCTCAACCTCTTATATATCAATTAAAAACAAATAGTTAACCTCATATAACCTGATGAATATGATTTTGAATTTCATCAGGTCAATTTTAATATTTTAATTTAAAATCATATGGATAGGACACCTGCTGATGATGCGATCAAAATCCAAAAACTAGCCGTTTTCCGCGAGTTCGCCGCCCCGTGGTAGGGACCCCCTCCGGGAGTACCTTTACAAATGATATTGATTGTCATTTCTATTTATATTTTGACCTTTAGGGTTCCGTAATCAGATCCACATGATTGGCTCTAAATAGAAAAGCCACCGGCTTATAAGGCTAGTGGCTCCAGGTACGCGTTATCATGTTTACCCAACAAGCCATTACTCGAATAGAGACAGTGCTTCTACTGCGTTCTGAATTGCCTTAGATGTCTTCGCTACAACGCCCTGCTCTGTATAAACCGCTGCAAACTGATGGGCGAACATCTCATACTTCAACTCACTATCACCAACGAATGCAATGGCCTCTTTAGCCGCAGCAGTATCATTTGTGACCAGCTTTAATACTCGTAGCTTCAATGCCTGCGAAGGGGTGATAGCAGCGACTTCTACGTTTAACTCTGTCATTTCATTTCTCCTATGTAGTCATTATCAATGGCGCTCAATGAATGTCACCCTTGGCTCTTTCATGGTTGATTCCAAATAGAAAAGCCACCGGCTTATAAAGTCAGTGGCTTATTGTTCGTTAAGTGATTAGCTGTATATGCGGGGCTTATATTGGTTTTGGCTTCTGTCTCATAATTGCTTCTTCAATATCTTCCATTAATGGTTCATTGCCAATATAACCAACAAGATACATATCACCATTATCGGAATAGTAGTCGATAACCTCAAAGATGGCTTCACGTAAGTGTGGGTCTTTTCGGTGCGGAATTAAATTTAACCTACGTAATCCCTGCTCAATACTGCGCACTTCCCCATTCCACCCCTCACCAAAAAGCATTATATCTTGCATATAGCAACCTCTGGTCAATTAAGTAATAACGAGAATATATTACTACAAACATTATCGATGGCACTCAATGAATGCCACCTGTAATGCTTTTACTCTTCGATTATCGCGCCATCAGGTAGATCTTCTTTTCTTGCAATATATACTGTGCAGCCAGGGTGAGCATCATCTTCAATGGCTGATAAGTCTTGTTCATCGAACCACTTTTCCTCCGCTCGTCCATCTACTGTTTTGTAATGAATTTGGTAGAGGATTCCCTGATTAGAATATTCAGCTCGACCTTTGATATGACCGGTCTCACCACTAATAGATATTTCGACGAGCTAATTTAGTTCAAACTTAAACATTAGTTACTTCCATTTATTAATATGATTATTATCTGAATGACCCTAAGCAATGCTGATGTGAATGAAACTTAGTAACCACAGAATGAACTCAATCACTCCCCAGCCAACAACAGCACAGATACAACCAAGAACAATGAATGATCCTGCGCCTGGCAAGTTATACATTACTTTTTCCCTCTAAGCGTTTGATCCGCTTGTATAAGAGCATCACCATTTCTGCATAACTGAATCCACCTCGCTCGTACAGGCGCTCAAGTGATTGGCTGCTGCCAAACTGTGCGCGGTATTCCTTGTAGGCTTCTTCAGCATATTCAGCGGAAATTGTGGGGTTGATTGACTTCTGAACGGGGACTTTCATGTTTGCTATCCACTCAGGCATGCATTATTGAAGCTTGGTGCTGTTGATGATTAACCGGTCGTCAGTGACAACCTTCTGCAATGCGGTGACCTTCTCAACTAGCTTGTCGGCTCGTTCAGCGATTGAAATAAGAAACCCGACATCTGCGTCTGAAAATCCGCAGTCTCTGGCTGCATCAGTGAGCTGTCCACTGGCGGGAGTAACGGGCATACCCCCAACTGAAGCGGAGAGACACTCGAAGCGCTTTTGCAACCTGATATTGCCAGCACGGTAAGCAGCAATAGTGCCTTTTGCTTTGTTCTCAGCATCTACTACCCCTTGTTGATATGCCTTTAATCCTGCTGATTGGGCAGCCTGAAGTTGGACCTCTTTTTCAGTGGCGCTCTTTCTGGCGGCTAGCTCTGCCGTTAGGTCTGATTTATCGCGCTTAGTCCACTTGAGAGACCATTCCGAATCTTTACTATCGCTACCCCACCAGTACCCGCCTCCGACTAAAACTGAAATCGTCAGTGCGACGGCTATCAATCTCAATAGGGTTTCTTTCATGCGGGTATCTCGATATGAGGCGCGTCCAGAAACTTAGCTGGCTTGTCATTCGGATTGTCTGTCCAACTGATACCAAAACGCAGCTTAACGCCTAACTCTTTACCTGCGCGGTGCATGGCATCCAATACCGGCAACCAGCATTTATAATCATTCCAGTCGGCCCCTGTAGGTAACAGGTCAACCGCATTGCCGGAAATATGACGGCTGTTCATGGTCTGGCTTTTACCAGTGGCCACCAGCTCTTTTTGCCGTTCTACCGCGCGCACCCCTTCAATCACCGTAAAATCAACAGTGGTAATCTCAATGGCCCGGCGAACCACTTTTACTAGGGCAGCATTTACCCCTTCGAGGTTTTTCTCACTGCGCTTACTAAAGCGGAAATTAGACATTGCCACCTCTCTTTACCTTAAATAGCTGCACTACGTTGCCCTTAGCCCTCAACACAAGCAGGCAGAGCACGATGTTGATAAATAGCTCAGCGGGATCCGTAGTTCCCTCATAAGCTCCAAGCGCGATACGGATCGCTACTGAACCGGTAGCAAACATCAACCCCCACGCCAGATATGCGCCCCAGCGAACGTATTCGGTGCCATTGCGGCGAAATGAGAAAACACGGATAAAAATCACTGCACAGACGACAGCATTGATTAGCGTTTCAGGATCATGAGTCACCATCGCTGCCCCCTCTTTTTTTAAAGAATCCACCACCACTGTTGATCATCATCAGCACGCGAATGACACAACCAGCGGCCAGTAATGCACCCGCAGCATCCGCGCCCCGGTCGTAACCAGCCGGAAGGAAATCAACAATCCAAGCTGCTGCGGGTTTGTACATCGTCAGGCCTGCCGTGAAGCTGCCGATCGCCAAGATTATGCGGGAACGAATGCCATACTCTGAGGCGGAAACAACAAACAGGATCGCGCCTGCAAAAGCGCCCAACACGACATCAGCCGGTAACCCAGCGAAAAACGTCATGACTGCAACACCCGTTACCGCCCCGCCCGCCACCGTTGTGGTAGTCACAGGCTCTGCCATATGTGCTCCTTTGTTCGCTCAGCGAACGCCGGGCGGTATAAGTAAAAGGCCACGTATTAGCGCGGAGGCCCGACATTGATAAATTGAAGAATTTAGCCCACCAGTGCAGCCACTCATCTGTTAATAGTGTGTGTGGAGTTGATTGGGTGACTAGCGAGCTAAAACTGAAAAGGCCCACCGAAGTGAGCCTTAAACTTGATTACTGAATTATTTAGCAAATTTCTCAGCTTCTTCGCGAGTAGTGATGAAGCTTTCGCCAAGGCCAATCGCAATCAATATTCCTACGATATAGCCCGCCAGCTTACTGTTTAAAATCTTCTTGAACATAGAACCTCCAATTTAGAGGAGTAATCATTCTATGCCCTTTTAATCATTTGTAAAATGTCGTGTATTCACCACATTCGGCTAATTCTACATAGGGGATAATCCCGCATGTAAAAAAGCCCTCGAGCTATTAACTCAAGAACTTGAATAGTTGCCGGTCTTTCCCGGCTGTCACTGCGTACAAGTGAAATATGCTCAGTTTCTTTTGGACAGATGACCCTGGATGTCAGCCTGAGCATATCTCGAAATTAGTATAAGCGAGATTTTCGCTGATCTTCAAATTTATTACTCACATCGATGTCGTCAGGCAGCAAGACCCATGCGACATAGAAATCATGCGGAGTCAGCTCACTCATGAGCCAAGTATAAATACCGGCATAGCCATCGGAGTCACGCACATAGCCAATATGGTAACCATCGCAGGGATTGAGCAGTAAAACTGTTTTACCGTCCATATCAGGCTTTGGCTTCTCGTCTGCTGGATGAAATACCAAACTATCAGTGGACAGTTTCGACATTGTGAGTCCTCAGAAACGACAAAACCCCGCAAAAAGCGAGGTTTTTTGAATTGTGTAAGCTACGTGACTAAGTAACCACTCTTAGCAGAATAATAGGTAAATTTCGTAACGAATAGCTTTTTATACGATTTTTGTATTCTTTCATACTTATTCTGGTACCCATTGTACTCTGGACTCAGTCAGCTCGGTGCCAGGAACTGGCATTCTAAATTAACCTCGCCCTTCAGCCTGTGAGGATGAGACCAGACGTTATTTTTGCAATGTTGATGTTTACCCACTAAGGAAAAAGCATGTTTATCGCAGTATATATGTTATGGATTATTGGCTTCGTTACCGCCTTCGCCGTTTATATGACGTACATGAACGCTGTTTTTGCAAAAGCTAAGGCGTCGGGTGATGTTCGGCGCGCAACTGAACCGCTTATGATCGAAAATCGCCGATTGCGCGTCTTGTTGGGTCTTCAAAACAGCCGCGCACGCCATCTGGCTCGCCTGTATCAAAAAGGCGATAATATGAGCCTGGTAATCGAACTGCTAAACCATGAAACTGAGCCGTTTTATCGAGATTGGGAGATTGACGCTAACATCCGCGCTACAAACAATCCCTTCGTGAAGGGAATATGAACATGAGCTACGAATCGGATTGGTTGACTAATATAAGCACGAACGCGGTATTATAACTTCCAGAGAAAAATATAAACTAAGTAATGATGCGAGAAAAATCATGAAAAGAGAGGAATTATTCAGCTACGCACGGGAGCATTTTAAATCTGAGCCCGAATATCTCTGGAGCAAGCTGCCGAGCTATGCAGTACTTCGGCATCACGATGGAAAGAAATGGTTCGGTATCGTGATGAATGTCCCTGGTACTAAGCTGGGTCTAAAGACGGATGATGAGTTAGATATACTCGAAGTGAAAGTCAGGCCGGAATACATCGGCTCATTACGTAAAAAAGATGGCATCTTACCCGCTTATCACATGAACAAAGAGCACTGGGTCAGCGTACTTCTTTCCAGTTCGCTATCTCCCAACGAAATACACGAGTTGCTCGCAGATAGCCATGGGTTGACCTCCTGTAAAAATATATCAAGACGGCGTTAATGAAAGAGATGGACCCATACTAAAAACAATACACTCTAAATAATATTTATTATTTTATGACCATTATGGATGCAAAAGTGCTTATGTCTTCAGCGAGCACTGATCTTCCGCTTTTCGCTCACAGCGGACCTTCAGCTTCGTTAACACGTCCGCTCCGTGCCAGGAACGGACTCAATGTAATGCTATCCATCAAATCCTTATTCAATGCGTTCCACATTTGGATGACGCTCGGTTGCGGCTTCATGGAAAATGTCACCCAGCCAGCCGGCAATCTCGCCTTCCGTCATATCGTCTGGTATAGCGATGTCATAGAGTCGAGAAAACTTTCTCTCCGTCAGGTCAGCACGAAATACCAGCCATCGTTCATTCTTACGTTGAACGCCAATATGCCGCCCAAAAACGTTATATATCAACATATGCAATCTCCGATCATACTAATGAATCCCTGAATCTATGATATATACGTCAGAGCAGGCCAGCGAGTAAATCGTACATATATGAAAGGCCAACGTCCGCTGTTCGCTCATAGCGAACCTTATGACCTTGCTTTTTGTCTGCTCTGTGCCCAGGCGGTGTGAAAACCCTAACCAAAAACTGAAGTGCGTGTGGCTATGCAAAATCTGGAATCGAGCTACTGGTCAACAACGTCAAATTTTACGTAGGCGCTCATTTTTTGCCTCTGCACTTGACCGTTTCTGCAATCACTAACGTTTTCACACAGCCTGTGCCAGAAGAGGACGTTCTAGCACCAGCTATGTTAATCAAAAACGAGCAGATCAGTTCTTATAGCGGTTTAAAAAAATGGTCGTCTAATTTTCGGTTGTGAGTGTTTCATCGGATGTTCTAGATTCATCCTGTACTTTATTAAAGGAGATAATCATGAACTTCACGGAACTTCACCATCAAAACAAACCATTACTCATCGCCAATGTCTGGGATGCTGCTAGTGCAATTATGGCGCACCAGTCGGGCTATCAGGCCATGGGTACTTCAAGTGCAGCGATTGCCGCAACGTTAGGTTACGAAGATGGAGAAGCAATGTCTTTTGATGAATTGCTCTACATTGTCACACGTATCCAATCCGTCAGTAGCCTACCATTAAGTGTTGATGTAGAAGCGGGATTTGGTGGCACAACTGATGAGATAACGACCAATCTTAAACGTCTCGCGCAGCTTGGAGTTGTTGGTATAAATCTTGAGGACAGCAGAATTGTTAACGGTGTCAGACAACTTGATGATGCGGTTGCATTTTCCAGTCAATTAAAAGAGATTCGCAATGCGTTGAACAACGAGAGTTATCAACTATTTCTTAATATCCGTACTGATACATACCTGCTTAATCATGAACATGCTTTACAGGAAACGCTTTTACGTGGCCGACTTTATGAAGCATCGGGGGCAAACGGGCTTTTTGTCCCATGTCTGACGTCAGAAAAAGATATTGAGACCTTTTCCAAAGAGCTTAATATTCCATTAAATGTCATGTGTATGCCAGATCTTCCCACGTTCGAAAGGCTGGGGAAAATGGGTGTAAGTCGCATTTCTATGGGAAGTTTCGTTCATTCAGCCATTCAATCGAAACTTAAAGATTTAATGCTACTTATCCAGTCGCAGCAAACATTTGCAGGAGTTTTCATTGATGAAAGTTCTCGATAATGCCCAGTGCAATGTCTGGTATCAGGCATTACTTGAGCGCGCTTCGGAGTATACAGGGGTGTTTTTCGTTGGTGTCAAAACAACGGGGGTATTTTGTATTTCGGTATGTCGGGCGAGGAAACCAAAACGTGAGAATGTCGAGTTCTATAAAGATTTTAAATCTGCTCTAGATGCAGGTTTTCGCCCCTGCAAAGTGTGCCGACCCACTGAAAATGCGCACACAGCTCCGTTTTTTATCGAACAAGCACTTGAACTCGTGCGCGCTAACCCTAAAACACGAATAAGCGACACTGCGCTACGTAAGCACGATGTCAGCCCCGAGCGGGTACGACGCTGGTTTCTACAAAACCACGGTATTACCTTCCAGGCATTTCAACGAATGCAGCGGGTGAATATCGCACTTCAGGAGCTAAAAGGTGGGTCCGCAGCCACCGATGTGGCTTTTGATAATGGCTACGAATCATTGAGCGGTTTTGCTTATACCTATAAGCGACTTACGGGTGTTGCTCCAACAGAGCAGACTCAGATAATTATAATTCAACGATTTACCACGACCCTAGGCCCAATGTTCGTCTGTGCTACGGAACGTGGAGTTTGCCTGCTGGAGTTTACCGACCGCCGAATGCTGGAGACGGAATTCCGTGATCTCCAACGTTTGCTGAATGCTCGAATAATGTCAGGGGAGAATAGCCACACCCGACAAACGGAAAAAGAGATTTGTGAATATTTTTCCGGAACGCGACAACAGTTTGAGCTCACGCTCGATGCTCCAGGCAGTGATTTTCAACGCTCCGTCTGGCAGGGGCTAAGTGCTGTTCCTTATGGACAAACGTCACACTATCAAGCTCTTTCCGGGCAGATTGGAAAACCTAACGCAGTACGAGCGGTGGCCGCCGCAAATGGAGCAAACCGAATAGCTATAGTTATTCCTTGCCACAGAGTCATCGGCAAGGATGGTTCGATGACCGGTTACGGCGGGGGCATCGCGCGCAAAGAATGGCTAATCGAACATGAACGAAAACATCGCTGATAGACAGATACCAGCTGACGGCTAAAACTAAACAGGATGGTGAAAGCTGAGTTTGGCACTTGGCTATCCATGTGCCGCCCTGTTAACTCGATCTGATTGTAAGGTCCACTTCTCGCCCTTAACCGACGCTAATATTTATCCAATCCTTGCTACAGAGCATTGTCAGAACAGGTCTGATACAGTTTTGTACTATCAGATTTATGCGTCCACTCATCCATTTCTAACTTAGCCCCAGCCATAATCAAACAGGCATCTACAAAAGTTTCAGCCAGCATGAGTTTTAACCGAATCTTACCCTCTGAGCATTTATGCTTCCTGGCAATCGCTGACTTTGATATACCCTTTTTATAATGCTGCTCTATCAGATTATACTCTTCGCTGCGTCCTGCCTTTTTTAGCCTGCCTATAGCAGTATCGACTAACAACCCATCATTATCACAGCACGACAACCGTGATTTTGTGGTACTGGGTAACAGACCTTTAAATCCTGCTGCAATGGGGGAGTAACCTACGCCACTATCTTCATTTGCTGCCCAACCGCCCCAGCGTTCTAATACCAATTGAATATCACGCATATTATGGATACCCCTCTGAATCTCTGAACGTTACCCAATAAAAAAGCGAGCCGTATTTAATATACGACTCACTATTTATATTGATTAGCTATGTAGATATATTACCATAAATCGTAACGATAAATGAGTAAATAACGGCAATATCTTCCATGATGGCAGCACGTTAGGCGACGTTAATTGAATTATTTAACAAAGTTAATTCTTAGCGGTGCATTCATCACCAGATCCCCGTCTATTCCAATGCTTCTGCTTTTGCATCCCCTATACGCACTCATGCACGCCTATCAAATTCAGATATACCGCATCATTATCTGAACCTGAAAAACTCTGATGTCGCTCACTTTGCAAATACCATTTCAATACCTCCAGTGCCTCTCGTTGATGGCGAGGACGGATGATTTCAAGCTTCTTATCAAGATAGGTTTCACGGTCAGATATAGGCCCCTCACAATCATAACCATATCCACCAGGGTCCATTTCTTTGCAAGCAGCATTACGCACCGTATATAACCATTGCCAATACTGAAATTCTCTTACAACATCAGACAGTGTATGAGGTTCTGGTAAAACCCCAGCGAACCCCTTTGACGCTTGCGCTCGCAGGTCCCATACATCAGTAACTCGCTTACCCTCAATACATCCCTTCTTTTTTTCCTCAGGTGTCCAGCCAAAATCATTATCATAAATATCACCACAGACCATCTCCATGAGTTGTTCGGCTCTAGTAGGCTCCAGTGCTGCCTCATAGCTGCCAAATGTACCCCTGACCTCTGCTGCGCGGGAATATTGTGTTCTGGCTCGGTCGATATAATGCTGTGGGTCGCCCATCATCATTGTCGAAAAACTGGCAGTCCATCCCGCACCATTCGCTTCCAAATAACGAGTGTAATTATCACGAGCATCTTTGGGGGAGATAGTCAGTTTGTGCAAAGCTTCCTCTGCCGCTGCAATATGTCCAGGCACACCGGTATTGATAACTTCCAACACCCATAAATAGGCGTCGGTCTGCCTGTCTCCCGTAATACGCCGCTGTACAGGTAACGGCTTTGGCACTATAAGTGCGGTGCTGTATTGCTTCTCTGGTATCTCAAACATCGCTGTATGCTCGGGATTATCAGCAAATAACCCCGACCGCTTACAGGCGCGTTTGACCGTGCTCAAATTCAAATTAGTCATATCGGCTATCCGTTTATAACCGATGCCTGATTGTTTAAGCCGAAATACCTCAGCACGTAATTCTTTTGTCATTCTCATGATATGCATACCCTGTATTCTTTTACTCTCTGTCAGGGCATTGGTGTAATACCCCACCAGAGAGAATGATTAATCCGATTCAGGTCAGTTCAAATGGAGGGAATCTGCTTATTCCTCCAAATCATCTGGCATCATGAGCACCACAAAACGGGGTTGCTTACCGTCAATTCTGAGCGTTTTCTTGGTGATCCCCTTGCTCGGTTTATCCAACATACCGGCATCTGCCAGAACCTGAGCAAAAGCCACTGCATTAGCACCTACGGCTATCTCGTCGCGAAACACCGACGGGAAGGTATGGAATACCAATGTGTCGAGTCCCTGCTTTTTCTCCCGATACCCCGCTAAATCCTTTATTGGTAAATCTCGCGGATCCGTCTCAGGGTGTGGTAAATAACGGCTATAACCGAAGCGTTGCAAGAAAGACTCAGCCTGTTCCGCCCATGCTTTTGATTCACGGTTACCCATACCAAAATCATTAACCCATGCATTAAAGCCATGTTGTAAAGCATCACGACACTCTTGTTCATTCCAACTGGTAAGGTGTTTGGAAAGTAGCAAAGCGGCTTCCAGTATGGCGAACCTCGATGCAACACGGCGTACCTGCTCACTGGCTTCATCGGGTAATAATGCTATCCACCGACGTTCCGCATCCCTGACAGCTTGCGCTGCTACCTCTTTCTGGCTGGCTAAGCACTTAATCCATGCCCGCCCTACCGCACCGTAGTGGTCTTTACAAGCATCTCGCATAGCATCTGCATGGGCTTTACCGTCCTTGAAACCATGGTATTCAGTTGCTTTGGTGATAGGCACATTTAAGAGCCGAACCAGTTGGCCAGCGTTTACCTTGCCTCCATCAGCTCGGATATAACTCTCAAGGTCGATTTCACCTGTACTGAATGCCATTGCTCGCCAGCGTTTCACATCCCGATTACCGCCCTCCTTGGCCCCCTGAATTTTGCCAACTCCGTTAAACAAAGCGTAAGCAGCATCAGCAACTGCGCGTTTATTGCTGCCTTGCCCTATCTCATCCAGTGGCATAAAACCGTCATTGTGCGCCGCAGCCTCATTTACCAAGCCCAATGCTGTTGAGTACCACGTCAGTTTCAGCGCTTCGGGTTCACCATAAACAGTGGTAGCCGCGTTACCCGTCGTGGTTTTACCCGCGGAGGAGCCACCGAATAAATGAACACCAAAACCATCCGCACCAGCCAGACCAATGAGCGGAGCAGCAAAAGCACAGGCAATACCCAGCATCATGGAGGGGTTTCCTCGAGCAAGTTTTGCAACATTGCTGCGCCAACTCTCTGGCGTGCCTTTAGTGGTATAGCCTTTTGCCGCCGATGAACGGCCATTAAAGAGTACAGGGGTTGCAGGCGACCCAATCACCGAACCATCGGGCATAATGTATGCACCACATTGCCAGCCAGTAGCATTGGCAACCGTCCAAAGCTGCCGTTCTCCACTGCGTTGCAGATAGTCCGCCAGTATTGCCCGTAATCCACTCTTGGCTGTGATAGATAAACCACCAGCCCGCAGCCGCGACCAGCCTTCCCGCTCGCCAATGTCACGCATGGGTAAAGCTTCTGAACGTTCGGTACTGTTACCCTCCGGCGTCCAGGAGAGGATCAGATACCGCTCGTTATCGTCTTCACCTATCCCCGCAACTGATATCGGGTCACTCAGCCAGCTTTCTCTTTCCGTAATATTGCCGTTACTTTTATCCAGTTTGGGTTCAACCCAATACATGCCCCCTTTACGCTCATCAACATATGGACGCCTGACATCCTGAGGCTCCGCTACCGGAGGCTCCTCTTCTGCCAAAATATGTGGTTGATATAGAGAATCAGCAAACGCGGTAATACTCGCATCCAGTCCATACTGCTGACGATAATCATCCCAGTCGGCTTTATGGTCTGTCGGTGGTAAGGCAACCCAGCCATTCACCGCGGTAGCCGCTTTCTCAGCAGATTCTTTCCCGACATTCTTTTCACCGGGTTTAAGATCGTTATCAGCAGCAATGATAATTTTCGCATCAGGCCAACGTTCCCGGCTGGCTTTCGCTATATGGATCAGGTTCCCTTCATCAATAGCGGCCAGCACAACCCCATCACTCAGTAACGAAACTGTAACGCCGGTTGCGTTACCCTCTGCAATTAACACCGTGACAATCGGATCATCATCCAGAGCAGTTGGAAGCCTCACAGGAATGAACGAACCTTTCTTGATGGTGCCGGATATCAGTCGTTTGGTGCCATCAGGCTTAATCACCTGCGCACCCTTTACTACGCCCTCCATTGTTTGCAGTACCAGCAGCAAAGAACCGTCACTCAATAAGGCTTGAGGGGGGCTTGGAAGCCCCTTATTAAGTAGGTACTGAGATTCGCCAGGTACCGTTTTCGCCACCAGCTCCGCAACCTTATCCGCTATCGGGATACTGGGTTGTACCGGCTGTTTTACAGATTTAGCAGGTACCGTCGCAGACACTCGCGAGTCGGGATCCATTCCCAGTGCATCTGCTACCATGACCGCCGCCTCAGTGGAGGTGCATTGCTTAACTTTCTGTACCAGCTCAAGCCCATCACCGGCACCACACTGATTACAGAAATGGGTCCCACGTCCATCCTGATCATCAAATCGGAATCTGTCTTTGCCGCCACATGCCGGACAAGCAGAATGGTCGCGAGGTCGTTCCGGTACATCAATACCGAGGTAACCAAGAATATCGCGCCAACGGTTGGTAGCCTGAGCCGTAACTTCACGGATCATGTCGATGGATGGCTTCATGCTGCACCGTCCTGACTGAATACCAGCCCATGCCGGTTATCGTGAGGATTAGCCAAAGTCTCTACGACTGTAGCCTTCATGACTTCCGTCATTGTCTCGACGCCGTGCGGTGTCAATTTACTGTTATCCTTACTCAGCATCTGAGTGTAGGTTTCCACAAGAATCCGCGAGCCGTCATCACGCCCGAATTCCTGAAAACAAAGCACTTCCAAAGAATGAATAAGGCAATTACAAATTGCTGCCTCAGTTAAATTTTCCAGAACAACAACCTTTCTAGAATTAATAATGACATTGGCAATGGATTCGCCTCTATTTCGTTTCTGACAATAAGCGATAAATGCCACTGCAATATGTTTACGATTTAATTCGATTGAATGATTCAGGTTCGTCATAAATATATCCTTTCCTTTCATCAGGCCGAGCGAGTCCCCAGCCTGATGGCTGTCATTTTTGAGATGTTGGAATGCTAACTAATTAAATACAGGGCATTTAGCTATTGGCTTTATCAAGGCGCTCCATTTTGTCCGGCCTCCCGCTCAAGCAAATGAACCGCAACTGGCCCGGCGAGATCCAGTGCTAGACCTAGTAATTCCTTTTCGTCAGTAGTATCTAATTCAACATTGGATTCAAACATCAACAGCAAGAGAGCATTTAATTGACCAGCCTTATGCGTGGCAATATCCAGAGGTACTGATTCATTGGCTTTCATGGTTATGCTCTCCCAATAAAGGTAAATTCAGCAACGAACCGCGCCAGTGGCATAATGCAGGGCGATGAATATCCGTCACGGCTAAAGGTAACGCGATTAAAGGCAACGGAATCGACAGTGACCAATGAGCCATGACTGTCTTTGTAACGATCATTTGGCTGTGGCTGGCCCATAATTCACCCCCTTAATATTTTTCGCCGCTTTTTCAGCGCGTTCCTGAGCGATCCAAAGAAGTTCATAACCCGTGTCGTTACCATCCTCACTAGCAATTAGCATTGAACTGACTTTTAAAATTGAAGCAATTTCACTGAGAAGATCGGAAACTTCGCAGGGCGCTAATTTATCCATGAGTCACCCCCATAACATCGGACAGATTGATGCTATGTACTGCCAGCCATGCTTCGCGAGGCCATGATTTTACAGAGCCATACTGTGGATCCGGCACAATCTCAGGTTTAAAGCCATTCTCAAAACACCATTTCCGCAACGGATGCCACGCAAACTTCTGATGAGTCACATTTTCTACAGCTTTCACCGTGGCATGCTTTGTACTTTCCCCCAGCCGCTCTTCCAGTACACGACATTTGCGAGTGGCTGCACTTAGTTTGCCGAGGGCGCTGGCTTCACGTTTACGGCTAATCTGACCTTTGGTGCGAATGGCTTTGTCGGCGCGTTGCTTTTCAGCTAAACGGCCTTGCTCGGAGTCGATAGCCAACTGAAGAATTTCCAAACGACTGAGGTCGGGAGTCGTTGCAGGTGCAGGTAACGCACCACGTCGAGTAAAATAAAACTCGGTGAGGTCGTTGTAGTATTCCCACGCCTGATCCGTTTCTAACATCTTCGCGTGATTGGCAGCACCGCGCTCAGTCCAGAGCATAAGTGAGCGTGTTTTTGGCGAGATTTGCAGCTCGCTTAAAACTAGTCGCAAATTGTTGAGTTCAGTACCAACTACTTTGAAGAAGTGTTTACCCTCAACAAAACGGGATTTATTTTCATGGTGATTTTGCTGGATACGGATCGCTGTTGTGCCATACCCAGCCGCAAGCTGCTCAGTAGTTGCCACGCGCTGCCCACGATACTCAATAACCTGCAAATCTTTGGCCGCAACCATTGCCAGTTCAGTTTTATTAGCCATATCAGTTTTTCTCCCGGGCATAAAATGACGCGACACCATCAGCAAGGACGTTTTTCATCACATCCAGTCCTTCAGCACTGATCTCTTCATCAGCAAAACAAATAGTCAGCATATGGATGGCGAACGACTTCCCCATCTTCCCTAGATATTGCCTCTCTGCGGGAATAACCAGACCTTTCCAGATGCAGATTGCTGTTGAGTCAACATCAAGCGTGATTGATACCCGACGACCATCTTCAGTGTTGACATAAGCCACCGGTCTTCCGCTGTCTTTCAGGAGATGGCTAAGATACGCGTGAGCTAGCTTGCGACAGAGCCTGCCTATACGTCTTTCGTAATGTTCAGTCATTGCACACCCCCTGCTCATTTTTCGCGTCATGCTCTTCAAACCGCACGATGTTATGTGCCGCCTCAGTCCACCAATACACTTGCAACCGTTGCTGCTCGTTCTCAATCAGAGGAATAACAACTGTCAGCAAATGAAGCAGACCTTCTTTGACGCGTAATAAACGAGTGCGGGATACATTCTCGCTGGTGTCAGGGATTGGCTTACCATGGCTGCCCATCAGTTCAGCAATCAGGGCTTGAGTTTCTTTGTATGAAGGTGGGTAGATATCATCCTCATCAAGGAGCTGCATGATGCTGGTGATCTGAACGTTGCTTAACCGGCGCTCTGTAGCCCCCAAGAGAACAGTGGCTGATGCTTTATCAAGGTTTTCAGCTTCACCACACCATGACAGTTTGAGATCACCACCAGCAGCGTCTAATGCGCTAAATTCAACACGGTATTTTTTAAGCATTGCATACCCCCTGTGCAGGAATGCGACCAGCAAAGGAAAGTATGAACTGACCAGCCAGAGAGCGGCGGGCATCTTGTTCAGAATGGGCAGTTACTGATTCACGGTGCGGTTTAGCGTTCAAGTCAGAACGGCACACGGCGAGAAAGAGATACTGAAATTTAGGGCGAGTTTGGGTACTATGTTGTAATGCCATAGTGTAAGCCTCATTTACATTGTGGTTAGACGCCTCAGCAGTGTTGGTAGCACTCTGAGGCGTTGCCTTTTTTACACCATGAGTAAGTAAGGTGTTAGGGCACATTAGCGCCAAGTGTTGGGGCACGTCAACTCTTTTTTTCCTTTCAAGATTAGTGTAAGGTGTCATAACACTTAAAGGAGAGCGTTTAATGGCAACAAGAGCAAAAAATAATAAGTCAGCGACAAAGGGGATACGCTTTCCCCATGAACTTATTGACCAGATTGACGCAAGCGTAGAACGAGAAAAAGAAGATAACCCCACAGTTAACTTTTCCGCATGGGTACTCGATGCCTGTGGCCGCAAACTCAAGGGTGAGCAACGCAAGAAGGCCAAAGAAGCACCAGAGGGCTGAACAGGCTTACTCACAGTAACTCTGTGACCTACGAAAGTTTCGCATGTACGAACATGCCATGCTGCAACATGTTGATTTTCCTCATGATGGAAAAAACCATAACCACAAAGGGCGGTATTCTCAGTACCTCCCTTTTCTTTGCCTGTAACTTGCTGATTTTCATTGTTACATCCGTTTCGAATGACTACCGAACCTAAGCAATGTTTATATTCGGACGAACCTGAGTAACGGTAATTTTCAGCCGAACCCGAACACTGTTCGCCTTTGATTTCCCGACAAACGGACTGTGCGTTCCTCGAAAGAATCAATAAGTTAGCCCCACTTCCTGCGCGACAGGTTTGTGCAAGAATCAATGAGTTAGCCGATTGCTCCATTTCAGCACAATTAAGTTTAATCAACGGGTTACGGTGTGCCGGTAAACTCGGTGGATTGCGGTGTTTAGTATGCGACTCGCTCAAAGATAGTCGGTTCAGGGTGGCGGCTTGAGTTGTGGGCATCATGCCACCACCTCTACACGCAGACCTTTAGCTGTGTAGCCCTGAACCTGCTTACCATTCACACGAACCCGCTTTTTAGTCAGTAAACGGATGTGGTCGCCATAGACATGGAGTAACTTTCCATCTAAAGCGACCTCGTTATAACCATATCGTGGCTTGTGTGACACCTGCACAAATGGGCTGCAATCCTTGCTATTAGCGGAAACTGGTGCGACAACCCCCTTATCTTTGCCAGTTACACGGTACAGCCAGAAACGCCCATCCCTCCCTGTCAGCTTTCGAGTACGAACCGGAATATAACCGGCTTTGCGCATGGCGATACTGAACGCTGAATCATCGGGGTAATACTGGCGACGAATATTGGCAGGTACTGAAATAGCGAAACTTTGTTTAGTCCAATACTCTGTCCATTGATCAACAAACTCGATAGGCAAACCATTAACTTTAATACCGCTGAGTACGATTTTAGGCTGAGTTTGGGTACTGCCAATTAAGGCATTTAATTTTTTCATGTTTAATTACTCTTCGTTAAATCGCTTGATAGTTGTAGCGATGGAAATCAAATGCTGGATTAAACCTAACGCAAATACACGCAACAAATGCACACCCTATATGCTTAATTAGGCGACCTCCTTGCGTGACTCAGCAATACGTTGATTGATCCACTCGTCAATTTCGCTTTCAACGAAGGCAATAGAACGGGTACCGATCTTAATCGATTGAGGAAAACGATTCTGGCTGATGAGGCGGTAAAGCCAAGCCTTACTGTAACCAGTACGGCGTTGGACTTCTGATAAGCGAATTAATGATTGGGACATTTTCACCTCTTATTCATGAATTTTTGACATAAAAAAAGCCCAACCGACTGGAAGGACTATTTTTTCAAATTTTTGGTACAACAAAACCCACAACATGAAATCATGTGCGGTTTATGAAGGTAGCTTTAGATTTTTGGAATAGATACAAACTTTATTAGAGTGTTGTACACCTCTCGGCATACGACCATATTTACTAATTATCGACTAACTAAACTTCGTTAGCTTTCGAGTCACTACTGCGGTAAATGCGAACCCCTGCAAGGCCATTAATATGGTTTGAGGTGCTCCGCAAGCGGCAGAGCGAGCCGGATTTATTAAAGAGCGGTATTACATTAATTGGAAGGGACGAAACATCCCAGTTAGTAGTGTTAAAGTACATGCGATTGAAAATCAATATCCGCCACATCTCGGTGATAGAACCACGCAAAATAGATTAACTAAATAATATTATATATGTATTACCCATTACTTGATACTAGCCGATATGGGCGGCATGTACCATTAACATGCGAATTAATGAATATTACTTAACATAGCTTTAAAAAACGTTACGGTGTCGACGACTTTCGCTGACAAATACTAACATGTGAAAGCTCCCAGCTTGATTACCAATATATACAAATAAATTGTATTTAAAGGAACTTCGTGAGTTAGGGGGCTTCACACAATTTTAAAGAGCGTTTCGCTTTGCAGCGACGTAGGACTGACGTCCATTATTTAAAGAACAATACACATCTTCACTGCTCTATCGAGTTTGCACTTCTCAGCGCTCGATTAGTTACGCTTTTCAGCGCTAACTTTTAAAGAACATCTACTATTACTTACTGTAGAACACTACTGTTTACTTGTCCAGCACCTAATATTACCAATGCACGGCATCACTTCACATTTTCACATCACACTGTGGTGAAAAATTTCGGCTTATCGATTACAGATTTAGGGTGATTTAGCTGAGAGAAAGCAAGATTTTCGGGAGATAACGCGATTAGAGTCGGTTCAAACGGCCTAAAGTCGGTTCAGGGTCGGTTCAAAAAATGAATTAATTAACTTATAAATCAATAAACTAAAATATTGAACCGACTGAACCTACTGAACCGACCCTTTTTTATTCCTCACGGAAGAATTTTACTCAATAACTAATCTTTTGACTGACGTTCCAGACTATCCATATAGTCGGCATACCACTGAAGCATTTCCCTGCGGCCATCAAGATACTGAGCGTGATTATAGGTGCCACGAATACTGTTCTTATCGACGTGGGCCAACTGTGTTTCTATCCACGCAGTATTAAACCCCTGCTCATGCAAAATGGTACTCATAGTGTGCCGGAAACCGTGACCAGTGGCTTTGCCATGATAACCAATACGCTTTATAACCTGATTAATACTGGCTTCGCTCATTGGCTTTAAGCTGTCATTACGACCGGGGAATACCAGTTTAAATCGCCCAGTAATCTCATGTAATTGACGCAGTAATGCCAAAACTTGCTCTGATAAGGGAACCAAGTGAGGACGACGCATTTTCATTCTGGCGGTGGGAACTTCCCAGACGGCTTTGTCCAAGTCAAATTCTAGCCACTCAGCGGCCCGTAGTTCAGTTGTACGAACACCGGTAAGCATAAGGAGTCGTGTTGCTATTCGAGTGACTGTACTGCCGCTATAGGCGTTGAGAGCATTAAGGTATGCGGGAAGCTCGTTCGCTAAGAGGTGGGGGTAATGTGTGTGCTTCTGAACCGCCAGAGCGCCAGCTAGTTCACTTGCTGGATTGTTCTCTGCTCTGCCAGTTACGATTGCATAACGGAAAGTTTGGCTGCATGCCTGACGGATCTTACGCATTTTATCGAGGACGCCGCGCTTTTCTAACTTGCGTAGGGTTTCGAGAATTTCTAGAGGTTTGATTTCGGCAATTGGACGTTTGCCAACGTAAGGGAAGATGTCTTTTTCGAACGACTCCATTAAATCATCAGCATAACCTTTGGACCAATTGGGCCTTTTGTAGGCATGCCATTCTCTGGCTAGAGCTTCGAACGTGTTATCAATGCTGACTTTTCTGGTTTGTTTTTCTACTTTCTTTTCTTCACCAGGGTCGCCGCCCACTGCAAGTATACGCTTTGCCTCATCTCTTTTTGCTCTGGCTTCAGCAAGAGTGATATCAGGATAGACCCCAAATGCTAGCAATTTTTCTTTACCGGCGATCCGATACTTCAGCCGCCAACAACGTGAACCAGTAGTTTTTACTAACAAAAATAATCCACCTCCATCAGATAGCTTATAGGGCTTCTCTTTTGGCTTTGCAGTATCGACCTGTCGGGCGTTCAGTTTCATGTGGGGGTATCTCACTTCATTGAACCTAGACATACCCCCAATAGTACCCCCACTTTGTTGTTGATTGCAGTGGATGTAGGTAGACGTTGGGATGCTAGGAATTGTCAGAGAGGCTGATTATATAAGGGATTAGTAGACTTAGATAGACGTTAGAAGAGGTATAGATGGTACGCCCTACAGGATTCGAACCTGTGACCTACGGCTTAGAAGGCCGTTGCTCTATCCAACTGAGCTAAGGGCGCATTTGATATTTACCGCAGCACAGAACACTGCCGGTAGTCAGTTGCGGGTTGGATTATACGGGCAGTCGCTTTCGAGTCAATGGGTTTTCGCCTTACTGTTTACCATCTGGCTATTTAATCGTTAATTAATCGTTATTATACGCCTGACAGCGCGCCCCGCTTCTGACAAAATAGGCGGATTCCCGCTTTTTTAATTGATGGATCCCTCCACTGATGTCAGCAAAAATTATTGATGGTAAAACGATTGCGCAGCAGGTAAGAAATGAAGTTGCTGCGTTGGTACAGAAACGTTTGGCTGCCGGTAAGCGTGCTCCCGGTCTTGCTGTGGTATTAGTTGGTGTTAACCCAGCCTCACAAATTTATGTCGCCAGTAAGCGTAAGGCATGCGAAGAGGTCGGTTTTGTTTCACGTTCTTATGATCTGCCAATGACTACTACGGAAGCAGAATTGCTGGCATTGATTGATTCACTGAATGGCGATAGTGAAATTGATGGGATTCTGGTGCAACTGCCACTGCCTGCAGGTATTGATAATATCAAAGTGCTGGAACGTATCCACCCTGATAAAGACGTAGATGGCTTCCACCCGTATAACGTGGGTCGTCTGTGTCAACGCGCACCGAAATTGCGCCCTTGTACCCCACGCGGCATCGTTACCTTGCTGGAGCGTTATAATATCTCGACTTATGGCCTCAATGCAGTTGTGGTCGGTGCATCCAATATTGTAGGCCGCCCGATGAGCCTTGAACTGCTGTTAGCCGGTTGCACTACCACCGTCACGCATCGTTTTACCAAAAATCTGCGCCAACATGTCGAAAATGCTGACTTACTGGTGGTTGCCGTGGGTAAACCCGGTTTTATTCCCGGTGAATGGATTAAACCTGGTGCTATCGTGATTGATGTAGGCATTAACCGTCTGGAAAGTGGTAAAGTAGTCGGCGATGTAGAATTTGATGTCGCCGTTGAGCGTGCGGGTTGGATTACACCGGTTCCCGGTGGCGTCGGGCCGATGACCGTTGCAACACTGATACAAAATACCTTGCAAGCCTGCGAGGAATATCACGACATCAACGAAAATTGATTGTAAGGACAGGAATGGACATTTTTCATTTGGAAAAACACCCGCACGTCGAGTTGTGTGACTTATTAAAGTTACAGGGCTGGAACGACAGCGGTGCCTCAGCTAAAGCCGCCATCGCAGATGGTCAGGTGAAAGTCGACGGGAATGTAGAAACGCGTAAGCGCTGCAAAATCCTAGCTGACCAGGTTGTTGAGTTTCAAGGCATGAAAGTGCAGGTTAAAGCCTAATCACCTCGGCAAAGGCGAGTTCTAGCTGGTTATTGCGAAAGGCTGCCATGGCGAGATAAGGGCAAAAAAATGCGGTTACTGGTCAGCACCAGAACCGCAATTTTTTTAGATGCAGATAGCTAAATTGCATCTATCGACCCAATACCATGCTATTTACGGCGCCATATCGTCCCTTGTGGGCCATCTTCCAGCACAATACCTAGCTCATTCAACTGATCACGGGCCGAATCGGCCAGCGCCCAATCTTTACTGCTACGGGCATCGTTACGTTGCTTAATCAACGCTTCTATTTTTGCCACTTCGTCATCATTAGTCTGCGCGCCGCTTTGTAAAAACAGCTCTGGATCCTGCTCTAATAATCCCAGCACATGGGCCAGTTTACGCAATTCTGCCGCTAAACCATTTGCCGCCGTAATATCTTCAGTTTTTAAGCGGTTTACTTCACGGGCGATATCAAACAGTGCCGAATAAGCTTCTGGCGTATTGAAATCATCATCCATTGCCGCGCGGAACCGCGCTTCAAACTCTGCCCCCCCCGCAGGAGTCGCATTCGCATCAGTCCCACGTAGAGCGGTATACAGGCGTTCCAGTGAAGCACGCGCTTGTTTGAGGTTCTCTTCGCTGTAGTTAAGCTGACTGCGATAATGACCAGACATCAGGAAGTAACGCACAGTTTCAGCATCGTAATAGGCCAAAACATCACGAATGGTGAAAAAGTTATTCAGTGATTTAGACATTTTTTCTTTGTCAATCATCACCATACCGGAATGCATCCAGTAGTTCACATAGGGGCCATCGTGGGCACAGGTAGATTGTGCAATTTCATTTTCGTGGTGCGGGAACATCAAATCAGAACCACCGCCGTGAATATCAAAATGTGCGCCTAACTGCTTGCCATTCATCGCCGAGCATTCAATATGCCAGCCAGGGCGACCCGGCCCCCAAGGTGATGCCCAACTTGGTTCACCCGGTTTAGACATTTTCCACAAGACAAAATCCATCGGATTGCGTTTAACATCTGCCACCTCAACCCGGGCACCGGCCTGTAATTGATCCAAGTCCTGACGGGACAGCAAACCGTAATCAGGATCACTGTCCACAGCGAACATCACATCGCCATTTGATGCGACATAAGCGTGATCACGGGCAATCAAGCGCTCGGTCAGTGCAATAATTTCAGGAATATGGTGCGTCGCACGCGGCTCCAAATCAGGGCGTTTAAGATTCAGTGCATCGAAATCTTTATGCATTTCTGCCAGCATACGTGTCGTCAGTTGCTCACAGCTTTCATTGTTTTCCAGTGCACGCTTGATGATTTTATCGTCAACATCGGTAACATTACGTACATACGTCAAAGAGTAACCTAAATAACGCAAATAACGCGCCACGACGTCGAAAGCGACAAAAGTACGCCCATGCCCAATGTGACACAGGTCATAAATAGTGATCCCGCATACGTACATACCAATTTTACCGGCATGAATAGGCTTGAATTCCTCTTTTTGGCGACTCAGTGTATTAAAAATCTTTAGCATCGGGACATTCCGTGGTTTTTGTTTTTGCGGTAAGCAGGGTTTATACCCAAAGTCATTGGCGTTGCAGGTGGAGCGCAAACAACCTCAAGGACGAAGGAGATAAAAGGATATCATCAGATTATGCGGTAAATCAGCCACTGATTCAGCACTTTTTCGTACATCTTGCTCGCGTTTCGAGTGCTGACTCAATCTCAGAGTTATGATATAAGAGCCGTCTAAAGAGTTACGACTCATTTGTGAATACACTATTACACTAGCAGGAACATTATTATGGTCACGTTTCATACTAATCACGGCGATATCGTCGTCAATACCTTCGCGGATAAAGCGCCGGTTACCGTTGAAAACTTCCTGAACTACTGCCGTAAAGGCTTTTATGATAACACTATCTTCCACCGTGTTATCGACGGTTTCATGATTCAAGGCGGTGGTTTTGAGCCGGGCATGAACCAGAAAACCACTGATGCAACTATCAAAAACGAAGCTAACAACGGCCTGAAAAATACCCGTGGCACCCTGGCAATGGCGCGTACCAACGATCCGCACTCTGCTACTGCACAATTTTTCATTAACGTTGCTGACAACGACTTCCTGAACTTCCGTTCAGAGCGCCCGGATGGTTGGGGTTACTGCGTATTCGCTGAAGTTACTGAAGGTCTGGACGTTGTTGATAAAATCAAAAACGTTGCTACTGGCCGTAGCGGCATGCATCAAGATGTGCCAAAAGAAGATGTGATCATCAAAAGCGTCACTATCAGCGAATAATGACAGCTTAATGAGCACGCTTTTTATTGCAGATTTGCATCTTAGCGTTCAGGAACCGGCAATCACTGCCGGTTTCCTGCATTTTATACAGCGTGAAGCTATTCATGCTGATGCGTTATATATCCTGGGTGATCTGTTCGAGTCCTGGATTGGCGATGATGACCCCGAACCACTGTACCGGCAAGTTGCCGCTGCGCTGAAATCACTCCAACAACGGGGTGTGCCTTGCTACTTTATCCACGGTAATCGTGATTTTTTGCTCGGTAAACGCTTTGCTCAAGAAAGCGGGATGATCCTGCTGCCGGAAGAGAAAGTCGTCGAACTGTATGGCCGTAAAATTGTTATTTTACATGGCGATACCCTGTGTACCGATGATACTGACTATCAGCATTTTCGTCGTAGAGTACATAATCCACTGATTCAAAAACTGTTCCTATGGCTACCTCTGCGTTTTCGTTTACGCATTGCGGCTTATATGCGTAACCAAAGTCAGCAGAACAATAGCGGCAAATCTGAGCTGATCATGGATGTAAATCCACAAGCGGTGATTGATAGCTTCCAACGTAATGGCGTCAGTTGGATGATCCACGGGCATACGCATCGCCCAGCGGTTCACACCGTAGCACTCCCCGCCACAACCGCCCATCGTGTGGTTCTTGGTGCCTGGCATGTTGAGGGTTCGATGGTCAAAGTCACGGCAGACAGTGTTGAGTTGATTAAATTCCCATTTTGACCTTCAGGTTTATCTGGCGAGTGGGTATAAAAAACCGATAAATCCCACTAAAAGCCGCGACGCAACCGTTTTCCTCGCCTTTGGCTCATGATATGCTCTACGCCCTCTTCGCCAGTCACGATTTAAGTAAAATCATTCTGGCCGACGCTTGTGCAATCACAGGAGCTTTACACTCATGGGAGCTAACCTCGATTCGGCTTATACAGCCGGGGTTAAAATCGCTATCGTAATGGGGTCCAAGAGTGACTGGGCCACCATGCAGTTCGCCGCTGACGTGCTCACCACGCTCAATGTTCCATTTCATGTGGAAGTTGTCTCCGCACACCGCACCCCCGATAAGCTGTTCAGTTTTGCCGAGTCGGCCCAAACCAATGGCTTACAGGTGATAATTGCCGGTGCCGGTGGTGCTGCACATCTGCCGGGTATGATTGCGGCAAAAACGCTAGTACCTGTTTTAGGTGTTCCAGTACAAAGTGCTGCGCTGAGTGGTATCGACAGCCTGTATTCGATTGTGCAAATGCCGCGTGGTATCCCAGTGGGGACCTTGGCTATCGGTAAAGCCGGTGCCGCCAATGCCGCTTTACTGGCCGCGCAAATATTGGCATTGCACGATGCCGAATTAGCCGATCGTCTGGCTGATTGGCGCAAAAGCCAAACTGACGAAGTGCTGGATAATCCAGATCCTCGGGTACCAGACTTACAGGTGAAGGCATGAAACCAGTTTGCGTATTAGGTAATGGCCAGCTAGGGCGCATGCTGCGTCAGGCTGGCGAACCACTGGGTATTGCCGTTTATCCGGTGGGCTTGGATGCGGAACCTGAAGCCGTGCCTTATCAGCACAGTGTGATTACCGCTGAGATTGAGCGCTGGCCAGAAACGGCGTTAACCCGTGAGCTCGCTACACACACGGCTTTTGTTAACCGCGATATCTTCCCGCGTCTGGCCGATCGCCTGACACAAAAGCAATTGCTCGATAGCCTGAATCTGCCAACCGCCCCGTGGCAGCTATTAGCAAGTAGTAGCGAATGGCCACAGGTCTTTGCAACATTAGGTGAGTTGGCCATCGTCAAACGCCGAGTCGGTGGCTATGACGGCCGCGGACAGTGGCGTTTGCGGGCCGGTGATCAGGATACCTTACCGACTGATGCTTACGGTGAATGTATTGTTGAGCAAGGGATTAACTTCAGCGGTGAAGTTTCGCTGGTCGGCGCACGCAGCAGCCAAGGTAAATCGGTGTTTTACCCGTTAACCCACAATCTGCATGAAGATGGCATCCTGCGCATGAGTGTGGCTTTGCCACAGCCCGATAGCAGATTACAGCAACAAGCTGAAAAAATGCTGTCAGCCATTATGGATGAGCTGAATTATGTTGGCGTAATGGCCATGGAGTGCTTTATCGTTGGCGACAATTTGTTGATCAATGAGCTGGCACCACGGGTGCATAACAGCGGCCACTGGACGCAAAATGGCGCATCTATAAGCCAGTTTGAGCTACATCTGCGTGCCATTTTGGACCTGCCCTTACCGACACCGGTGGTCAACACCCCGTCAGCGATGGTCAACCTGATTGGCACGCCAGTGAACATCAAATGGCTATCTCTGCCGTTGGTGCATCTGCATTGGTATGAAAAAGAAGTGCGCGCAGGTCGTAAAGTAGGCCATCTGAATTTGAACCATCCCGATGGCACACAATTACGTGCTGCTCTGGCCGCACTCGCGCCGTTGTTACCAGCGGAATACCAGAACGCGCTGATCTGGGCGCAGGATAAGCTGTAACGCATCTGGCCTGCCCCATAAATCGTTGGCGTTGCAGCAATACTGCAACGCCAGATTACCCTAGTGGGCTAACTGTCATAATTGCGGAACAGCGCCCTTCCCTGTAACAAACGCGCACCTAACCAACCGCCACACAGTGACAACAATAGCGCGCCAGCCAACGGCAACAGCCACCACATAACCCAATTAGGCTGCCATGGGAAATCAAACACTAAGCGCTGCAATGCCCACAGTGCCGCCTCTGCTCCGATGGCAGCAGCCAGCCCGGCAACCAATCCCAGTAAGGCAAACTCCCACCACAAGGTACCTCGCAGTAAGCGTTTACTTGCGCCTAGTGTCCGGTAAACCACCAGCTCCTGACGGCGCTGACGCATCCCTACTTGAACCTGCGCTAACAGCAACAAAGTGCCACAGATGATCACCAGTATTACCATCACTTCCAGTGCACGGCTCACCTGCTGCAACACCTGCCCGACCTGTTTAAGCATCGCGCCAATATCCAACAAACTGAGTGTTGGGAACTGCCGATTCAGTTGTGTCAGCACCTCCCCGTCTCCTTGATAGCGGAAACTGGTCAGCCAGGTTTGTGGCTGTTTATCCAATGCACCTGGCGGGAAGATAAAATAAAAATTTGGCCGCAGGCTTTCCCAATCCACCTGACGAATACTGCTAACTTTAGCTTCGAATGACTGTGTATCACCGCTAAATGTCAGCTTATCGCCGATTTTAATCCCCAGCCTGTCAGCAATGCCTTGTTCCATCGACACTTCGTCGGCTTTAGGCGGCCATTGGCCGGCGGTCAAAATATTGTGCGCCGGTAAGTCTTGCTGCCAGGTCAGATTCAATTCACGGTTAACCGCTTCGCCACCGGGTTCATCTTCACGCACCCGCTCGGTGGCCAGTTGCTGGTTAATTTCAGATAACCGTACCCGCACGATAGGGTAGAACGTTGATGGCGTTATCTGATGTTGCGCCAGAAATTCAGTTACTTGTGGCACCTGTTGCGGTGTCATATTCAGCAAGAAGTAATTCGGGCTGTCTGGCGGCAATTGTTGCTGCCAACGATCCAACAGATCCCCACGCAGTACCAATAACAACGCTAACAGCATGAAGGATAATGAAAATGCCGCCAGTTGCGTTAATGTCATCCACGGTTGACGTAGCAAACGGTTGATTGCCAGCCGCAATGACAGACGGGTAACGGTCAGGCGGCGCAACAGTACCAGGCTGCCCCAGCCAATCACGCCCAGTAATAACGCCAATACCACCATGCCAGCCAGAATGGCCCACAATAACGCGTTTCCTCCCATCAGCAATGCCAATAAGCCAATCACGATAACCAGCATTGCAGGAATAAAGTAACGCAGCGGCCAAACATTCGCGGAAACATCACGGCGCAAAACCCGTAGCGGCTGGGTCGCTAGCAATTGCCGATAGGGGCGAACACCCACCAGCAACGAAATCAATACCAGCGAACCCATTGACCATACCCATGGCCATAAACCGGCTGCTGGCAATGCAGCCGGTAATACCGGTGACAATAAGCGAACTAAAACTTTCTCGAATAAGAGGCCAATCACACTGCCACACAGGCCTGCCAACACCAGTACTGACAACCACTGACCGATAATCAACCGCCGCAGCGCGCTGCGCCCTGCACCTAATGTTTTCAGGACCGCAACTAAATCATAGCGGCTGCGGCAATAGTGGCCCATCGCCACCGCAACGGCAGCAATCGAAAGTAGTAACGTCAATAGTGCCGATAACAGCAAGAACTGCTGCGCCCGTTGCAGCGATTTCCCCAGTGCACCACCTGACTCCTGCAAGCCGTACAAACGCTGCTCTGGTTTCAGTTGTGGCGTGAGCCAGTCACTAAATTGGGTGACGCCATCAGGCTGGCCGGCGAACATATAACGATAGGTCAGACGGCTACCCGGCTGAATCGCACCGGTCTTTTCCACGTCAGCCAGATTGATCAAAATACGCGGCGCGGTTTGGAATGGATTAAAGCCAGAATCAGGCTCCTGAATCACTTCACCAACAATTTTCAGTGAAGTATCACCGACATCCAGCATATCGCCGACCTTAACCCCAAGTAGCGACAACAGCCTTGGAGCCACCAACACCGTACCCGGTTCAAGCACCGCGCCAACAGGCAGCGTATCTAATTTGCCATACAGCGGATAGGCTAAATCAGTGGCTTTCACATCAGCCAGTTGTGGGCGATCACCCGCGAAAGTCATGGTCATAAATGATAACTGGCGACTGACGGTCAACCCTTGCCGTTTAGCTTCCAGCAACCACGCGTCAGGAACCGGATGCGCTGCACTCAGCACCCGATCGCCGGCCAGAAAATCACGGCTTTGCTGACTCAGCCCTTTTTCCATACGGTCACTGATAGTACCCAGCGCCAGCACACAGGCCACCGCCAGCGTTAATGCCAGCCAGACAATTAACAGTGAGGGTGAGCGCCACTCACGCCAAAACCAGCGCCAAATCATACTTCCTCCCACAATTTGCCGTCCCGTAGCCGCAAGCGGCGCTGGCAACGCCCCGCCAGTTGTACATCGTGGGTAACCAGAATCAGTGTAGTGTCATAATCCCGATTGAGTGAAAACAACAAATCAGCAATTCTGTCACCGGTATGGCGGTCAAGATTACCGGTCGGCTCATCGGCAAATAACACTTTAGGCCGCCCACTAAAGGCCCGTGCCAATGCTACTCGCTGCTGCTCACCACCAGATAGCTGAGCGGGCAGATGATGAAGCCGTTTGCCCAACCCAAGTTGCTCTAATAACTCCACCGCATGGGCCTTACTATTGCGTTCGCTCTCTCCACGCAACAATGCAGGAAGCTGAACGTTCTCCAACGTATTGAGTGTGGGCACCAACATAAATGACTGAAACACAAAGCCGACGTTTTTTGCACGTAATTGCGCGCGCCCTTCTTCATCCATGGCGGTCAAAGACTGGCCGAGTAAACTCACCTCACCACTGCTGCCATCATCAAGCCCTGCCAGAATCCCCAGCAAAGTTGACTTACCGGAACCCGACTCACCAATCAGCGCAATTGTCTGCGCGGGTTTGACAACCAGCTCAACTCCGGTAAGGATGGAGAGCTGTTGCTCACCCTGGCCGACGTATTTATTAAGATGATGAACTTCAAGAACGTTTTCCGCTGGCATCTTCCCTTCCTTTTACTGTTGGGATTATTCAGTTTGCGAGCCGCCGCAACCGATACACTGTTAATTCTTGGCGATAGCTTAAGCGCCGGTTACCGCCTACCGATTGCCGAAGCATGGCCTTCACGGCTGGATAAAACATGGCAGGGAACACCGTCATTGCCGAAGGTAGTCAACGCCAGTATCAGTGGTGACACCGCCGCTCAAGGCCTGGCCCGCCTGCCCGCCTTGCTCAAACAACATCAGCCACGCTGGGTGCTGATAGAATTGGGTGCCAATGACGGACTGCGTGGTTTTCCAACGCAAGATATTCAACGGGACCTGACACAAATTATCAATCAGATATTGGAAGCGAAAGCCCAACCTTTATTGATGCAAATCCGCATTCCGCCTAACTATGGTCGCCGTTATACTGATGCTTTCACCGCGATGTATCCACAACTGGCACAGCAATTTAACATTCCATTGGTCCCTTTCTTTATGGAAGCTGTTGCTGTGAAACCGCAGTGGATGCAGGATGATGGCTTACACCCTAACGCAGCGGCCCAACCCTTCATCGCAGATTGGATGGCGCAACAACTCAAGCCGCTCGTTGCGATACATCAATAAAAGTAATATACGCTAAATAATTCAAGTTGCAGGAAGGCGGCAAGCGAGAAAATCCCGCTGAGCTTACATCAGTAAGTGATTCAGGTGATTGAGCACAGCCAACGCACATACAGCTTGAAGTATGACGGTATAACATTTGTTCAAACAAATAGAACCACTCACTAGGTAAAGTTATGCAAAAAGCAGTCTTAATTACCGGTTGTTCCAGCGGCATTGGTCTGGTTGCGGCACAGGATTTGAAAAACAGGGGCTATCGCGTGCTGGCTGCCTGCCGTAAACCTGATGATGTGGCAAAGATGACACAATTGGGTCTGGAAGGTATTGAACTGGATTTGGATGACAGTGCCAGTGTGGAACGTGCTGCCGCGCAGGTTATCGAACTGACTGGCGGGCGCTTATACGGCCTGTTTAACAACGGTGGTTTCGGCCTGTATGGCCCGTTGCACACCATTTCACGCCAGCAGTTGGAAAAGCAGTTTTCCACCAATCTATTCGGCACCCACCAGCTCACGCAATTGCTCCTACCAGCAATGTTGCCCCACGGCGAAGGGCGTATAATTCAAACCAGTTCGGTGATGGGGTTGGTTTCTACGGCTGGTCGCGGCGCTTATGCTGCCAGCAAATATGCACTGGAAGCGTGGTCTGATGCACTACGGATGGAACTGCACGGCAGTGGTGTACATGTTTGTCTGATTGAACCCGGCCCGATCAGTACCCATTTTACACAAAACGTAAATCAGGCCGAGGCCGATAAACCGGTCAATAATCCTGGTATCGCAAAGCGCTTTACCCTGCCCCCGCAGGCTATACTACCGAAATTACGCCATGCGCTGGAAAGCCCGCGCCCACAATTGCGCTATCCTGTCACATTAGTGGCCCATGCTTTGACCATTCTGCGCCGCATCCTACCGGGGCGAATGTTAGATAAAGTCCTGCGCGGCAATGCTTAACTGACTATCCAAAAATAGTTGGGGTTGAAGCAACATAATCTGCCCCCATCTAGTGTTAAAACGGATGAGAGAAATAATTCATGCTAGCACCTACTACGATTGATATTACTGAAGCGAACCTACACCAGACCTTAGAACAATCCATGGCCGTGCCAGTATTGTTCTACTTTTGGTCCGAACGCAGCCAGCATTGCCTGCAACTGACGCCAGTGCTGGATAAACTGGCCGCAGAGTATGCTGGTCAATTTATTCTGGCTCGTGTCGACTGCGATGCAGAGCAGATGGTGGCATCACAGTTTGGTTTACGCTCAATTCCGGCGGTTTATCTGTTTAAAGACGGTCAACCGGTTGATGGCTTCCAAGGGCCACAACCAGAAGAGGTTATCCGCGAACTGTTGCAACGGGTACTGCCGAAACCTGAAGAGTTGAAAGTTGCCGAAGCCGTGCAATTGTTAAGTGAAGGCAACGTACAAGAAGCGCTGCCACTGTTGAAAGACGCCTGGGCGCTGAGTGGGCAAAACAGTGAAATTGGCCTGCAACTGGCTGAAGTACAAATCCAGTTGAACCGCAGTGAAGATGCTGAAGCGGTGCTGGCAACCATTCCACTGCAAGACCGTGATACCCGCTATCAAGGCCTGATTGCTCAGATTGAGTTACTCAAACAAGCGGCTGACACCCCAGAGATCCAACAGTTACAACAGCAACTGACTGAACAGCCTGACAACGTCGAACTAGCGGTTCAATTAGCGCTGCAACTGCATCAGGTTGGCCGCAATGAAGAAGCTTTAGAGCTGTTACTGAGCCATCTGAAGAAAGATCTGGCTGCGGCCAATGGCACTGCACGTAAGACACTCATGGATATTCTGGCCGCATTAGGCACCGGCGATGCACTGGCAGCCAAATATCGCCGCCAACTTTATTCATTGCTGTACTGACCGCGAATTTTAATCGCCATGGCTTTTGGGGCGATCTCCTTATTTGCTGCTGCGCGGGATCATCTCGCGCAGTTTTACTCTGCGACAACCTTACTTTTCCTCATTTACATGCTTTTACCGGCCATTCGTTAGGCATTTAGCGCCCCGTCACGTAATATTAAGAAACAAATATTATTGCTGACAGGAAGTTAAATATGTTTACGGTCATCCCTGTTCTTATCGTTGTTGCACTGATTGTGGTGTTTTCCTCAATCAAAATCGTTCCACAAGGTTTTCAGTGGACTGTCGAGCGTTTTGGCCGTTATACCAAAACCCTGATGCCAGGCTTGAACATCGTTGTGCCATTTATGGATCGTGTTGGTCGTAAAATCAATATGATGGAACAAGTCTTGGATATCCCATCCCAAGAGATCATTTCCCGCGATAACGCCAACGTGGCGATTGATGCCGTCTGCTTTATCCAGGTTATTGACCCGGTAAAAGCAGCGTATGAAGTCAGCAATTTGGAATCGGCCATCATCAATTTGACCATGACCAACTTCCGTACTGTTTTAGGTTCCATGGAGCTGGATGAAATGTTGTCCCAACGTGACAACATCAACGGCCGCCTGCTGCATATTGTGGATGAAGCCACCAACCCGTGGGGCATTAAAGTTACCCGAATTGAAGTCCGTGACGTGCGCCCACCGGCTGAACTGATTTCTGCGATGAATGCTCAGATGAAAGCGGAACGTACTAAACGTGCTGATATTCTGGAAGCCGAAGGGGTTCGTCAGGCCGCAATTTTGCGTGCTGAAGGTGAGAAGCAATCACAGATTCTGAAAGCTGAAGGTGAGCGTCAATCCGCATTCTTGCAGGCAGAAGCCCGTGAGCGTGGCGCTGAAGCTGAAGCCCAAGCCACCCGAATGGTTTCTGAGGCTATTGCTGCCGGTGACATTCAAGCCATTAACTACTTTGTGGCACAGAAATATACCGACGCACTGCAACACATCGGCTCCGCTAATAACAGCAAAGTCATTATGATGCCGCTAGAAGCTAGCAGCCTGATGGGCGCTATCGGCGGGATTGCCGAACTGATTGGCGAGAGTAAAAACAGCCGAGGTAAATAACCATGCTGGAGGAAATTGCCGCGAATCCAAGTTGGTTTTGGCTATCTCTCGGCGGGCTGTTACTGGCCGCTGAGATGCTAGGTGCCAGTGGTTATATGCTGTGGAGCGGCGTTGCCGCCGTAGTCGTGGGCGCGTTAGTCTGGCTATTTCCCTTTAGCTGGGAGATGCAAGGCGTGCTATTTTCCGTCCTGACAGTGGTCGCTGCATTCCTGTGGTGGTACTGGCTGAGTAAACGCACCAAACCACAACCTGCGATGTTGAATCAACGTACTCATCAGTTATTGGGTACGCGGGCAACATTGACCGAACCGACCATTGATGGTTTTGGTCGCATGCGGGTTGGCGACAGTAGTTGGCGTATTTATTGCGCGACCGAGCTAAGTATTGGTACCGAAGTTGAAGTGATATTAGTGGAAGGCAATACCTTGCATGTCCGCGCCATCCATCACTGATACCTATATCATCATAAGTAGCATATTGACCGGCAGGCCGTCAGTTGAGCGGCCTGTCAGTTAACTAACTGTCTCTTGTTTACTCACAACCTTCCGTTTAATGGCAACGTTCTTCTTATTATCAACAACCTGCTTATCTGCCGAGTGGCAACATCCCGACAGATTATTGATAATCGGGCAATCAGCGCCATCATCCCCAGGGCACTCATCTGCCAGTGCTAGCAAGCGCAAGCGCATCTGATTAAGATCATCAATATGTTGCTCAATTTCCGCTACCTTTAGCAGCGTCGCCGCTTTCACATCCGCGCTGTGGCGGGCCGGATTATGAAATAATGCCAGTAGCTCACGGCATTCATCCAGTGTAAAACCAACCTGTCGCGCCTGACGTAACAGTGTTAACTCTTCAATGTGTTTGGCACTGTAGCTGCGATAACCGTTATCGGTGCGGATCGGCGGCGTTACCAGTTTTTTTTCTTCGTAGAAACGAATGGCTTTGCTGGTTAAGCCGGTTTTTTTTGCGACATCGCTTATGTTCATATTTCCCCTTGACCTTCCCCTTGCTGGAAGGTTTAACCTCCATAATTAGTGAAAATAACGATGTCAGTCAAGCGGAATAAAATCTGTACAGCGTAAAGTTGCGGAGCAGTCCATTATCACCGCAGATAAGCGATGTGACTGGGATTACCAACTAAACTTATCCCGACGAAATTAACGGATAAGTGGTTACTCGATAAGGGGTTAATTATGTTGCAAACCACAGTCTTGGCCTTGCATGGCCTTTCCTGTATGAATTGTGCCAAACGAGTGAAAACTGCGTTAGAAAGCCGTGAAGATATTCATCATGCTGAAGTCGATGTCAACTACGCCAAAGTGACCGGTGAAGCCGATATCAATACGTTGATTGATACCGTCAAGCAAGCCGGTTATCAGGCAGAAGAAGCCCAAACACCCGATACACAATTACAGCTCTCAGGCTTAAGTTGCGGTCATTGTACTGAAGCTACACGCAAAGCGCTGGAAGCCGTTCCCGGTGTGATTGCCGCCGTGGTAAGTGTGGATAGCGCTAAAGTGTATGGCAAAGCAGATCCACAGGTGCTAATTAGCGCAGTGGAACAGGCGGGTTATCACGCCGCACTGTCAGGTGCCCTATCCCCAAAAACTGAGCCGCTGACTCACTCAGCCCCATCTCAGCCGGAATATCAGGCAGCGGCCTCTTCAACCATTCCGGCAGTAACAAGTGATATTAATGCTAAACCAACCACAGTGGCGGATATCGATAGCGTCCAGTTATTACTAACCGGAATGAGCTGTGCCAGTTGTGTATCCAAAGTACAACATGCTCTGGAAGGGGTTGATGGGGTTGAGGTTGCGCGTGTCAATTTGGCGGAACGTAGCGCGTTAGTCACCGGTACCCCAAGTAATGACGCCTTAATCGCAGCCGTCAAAAATGCCGGTTATGGCGCGGAAATTATTGAAGACGAAGGCGAGCGCCGCGCACGTCAGCAACAGATGTCCCAAGCCAGTATGAAGCGCTTCCAATGGCAAGCAGCGCTGGGCCTGCTGCTGGGTATCCCACTGATGGGATGGGGGTTATTTGGCGGCAGTATGACGCTAACCCCCGAAACCCAGACACCGTGGCTTATTGTCGGGGTTATTACTCTGCTGGTGATGATATTTGCAGGTGGACATTTTTATCGCAACGCCTGGGTCAGCCTGAAAAATGGCAGTGCCACCATGGATACCTTAGTGGCGCTAGGTACTGGGGCGGCATGGCTTTATTCCATCACGGTGAATATCTGGCCAGATGTTTTCCCGATGGAAGCGCGCCATCTTTATTACGAAGCCAGTGCCATGATCATCGGTTTGATTAACCTTGGTCATGCGATGGAACAACGTGCCAGACAGCGCTCATCCAATGCGTTGGAGCGATTGCTGGATCTGGCACCACCAACAGCACGATGGGTGTCTGACGAAGGCGAGCAAGTGATCCCTTTGGCTGAGGTCCAATTAGGCATGACTTTGCGCCTGACTACCGGTGACCGTGTACCGGTTGATGGTGAAATTGTGCAAGGCGAAGTGTGGATGGACGAAGCCATGCTGACCGGCGAACCTATCCCTCAACAAAAATCAGCAGGTGATGTGGTACATGCGGGTACCCAAGTACAGGATGGGTCAGTACTGTTCCGCGCCAATGCCATTGGTAGCCAAACCACACTGGCGCGTATCATCAAACTGGTTCGTCAGGCGCAAAGCAGTAAACCAGAAATCGGCAAATTGGCGGACCGAATCTCTGCAGTATTTGTACCAACCGTGGTGGCAATTGCTGTTATCGCCGGGCTGATTTGGTATTTCCTCGGGCCACAACCTCAGTTGGTGTACACCCTGGTGGTCGCTACCACGGTGCTCATTATTGCTTGTCCCTGCGCGCTGGGGCTGGCGACGCCGATGTCTATCATTTCTGGCGTCGGGCGGGCGGCCGAGTTTGGTGTTTTGGTTCGTGATGCCGATGCGTTGCAGCAAGCCAGTAATCTCGATACGTTGGTGTTCGACAAAACCGGCACGCTAACAGAAGGTCACCCGCAAGTGGTGGCAATTCATACCTTTAACGGTGTCAGTGAACAACAAGCGCTGGAATGGGCCGCAGCACTAGAAACTGGCTCTAATCACCCATTGGCTCGTGCTATTTTGCAACGTGCCGAAGGGCTGACGCTGGCTACAGTTAGTCAGTTCCGCACCTTACGCGGCTTGGGTGTCAGTGGTGAAGTTGACGGCATTCCGCTGTTGCTAGGGAACAACCGTCTGCTGGAGGAGCAGAGCATTGATACCCGTGAGTTGCAATCGCTCATGCAGCAGCAAGCCGAAAGTGGTGCCACTCCGGTTATTCTCACCGCGATGGGTAAACCCGCGGCATTGCTGTCGATCCGCGACCCACTGCGCAGCGACAGTGTCAGCGCGCTGCAACGATTGCATAAGCTGGGATACAGCCTGGTGATGTTAACCGGTGATAACCCTATTACCGCCAATGCCATTGCCAAAGAAGCCGGTATTGATCAGGTGATCGCGGGTGTGTTGCCGGAGGGTAAAGCTGAGGCTATCAAGCAACTGCAAGCCGCCGGGCACAAAGTGGCCATGATTGGCGATGGTATCAATGATGCCCCCGCACTGGCACAAGCTGATGTTGGAATTGCCATGGGCGGTGGTAGTGATATCGCAATTGAAACTGCGGCTATCACGTTGATGCGCCACAGCCTGCATGGGGTGGCGGATGCTGTTGAACTTTCCAAAGCAACATTGCGTAATATGAAGCAAAACCTATTGGGTGCTTTTTTCTACAACGCATTGGGTATTCCGATTGCAGCGGGTATTCTGTTCCCGTTCACCGGAACATTACTTAGCCCGGTGGTAGCTGGAGCGGCTATGGCGCTGTCATCCATTACCGTGGTCAGCAACGCTAACCGTTTGCTGCGCTTTAAACCGAAGCAATAAGCGCGCCCAATAGACTCAAAGTCATTGGCGTTGCAGGTAGGCCCACGGATGGGCCAAGTAACTAACGCAGCTAACAACCCTGCGGCTTCAAGTACAAAGAGTATAACCTAATGGCGCACAATACTTTCATGTGCGCCATTTAGCG